>JBMSGH010000008.1:0-106010 GCA_049415445.1 Bacteriovoracaceae bacterium
TTACCCTCTAATTCCATCGAGAAGAGCACCAAACATCTTTGACCGTCTCTAAATAGTTCTGATTTATCTCAATAAAAGTTAAAATTCGGCCCTCAGATGAGGGCCTTTTTTTTTCTATAAAAGTTTCTTCAATTTTTCAAATGATCGACTTGTTACCTTTGTTCCACCTGCTGATGTGGAGTTGGCCATTGCATTCATTTGATTAACTCTTTGTTGGCTAGGTGGATGAGTACTCATGGCATCTGCCAGTGGTGCAAGAAGTGAGTTTTGATTTTTCTTGTACTGCTGCTCCATTGTCAGAAGCTTTGAATAAAAAAGACCTATATGATCTTTGTGATAACCTGCTTTAAGAGATGTTTTAAATCCAATTCTATCTGCTTCCATCTCATCTTCACGAGAGTTGGCCATAAAACCATACTTTTGAATAAGTAAACCACCACCTACTCCGGCCATACCACCATACATCATGGCCCTTTTAAGACACTCCCTATCTTGTTTAGAACAAAGAAGTTTCCCTAAACCAAAACCTGCCGCTCCACCTAAAATAGCGCCACCAAGACCATACATCCAAGACTTCTTCTGCTCTTTCTTTGCCACCTCCATTCTCTCAGCTGTGTGCCTGGCCTGAATATGACCAATTTCATGACCTATAACACCGGCCAACTCTGCTTCAGAATCGGCCATTTTAATTAAAGGCGCCGTAACAAAAACAGTTCCTGCTGGTAGAGCAAAAGCATTCACATTTTTCACATCAACAACAGTAAAGTTATATCGATAAGGGTTACCATTAAGATTATTTGCCTGAACAATTTTCTGACCTAAGTTTTCAATATAGGATTGAGCATATGAGCTTCTGTGGGCCGGATAATCTTTTCTCATTTTAGGCAAAACTTCTTGAGTCATTCTTTGCTCATCTGCCACAGTCATACTTGTGTACTGACCAGTATTATCGCCTTCTCTATTTCTATCGGCCGTCATAGTTGCACAGCCAGTCATTAAAATAGGTAATGCTGTAAGAAAGGCCCTTCGCCCTGTTACAGTTGAATTAAGAGTTATTAAATTTTCTTCTAATAAGTGAAGTGCCTTTTTTTCATCCATAAAAACTCCTTATAATTCCAAATTATAACTATTTAAAAATGAAGTGCAAAACGACACTTTCCTTGGCTTTACGCTATTTTTTTATTAAAAAATAAAAATGAATTTTGAATATCCAACACATGAAGGCAAAATCCTTAAAAGATACAAAAGGTTTTTTGCCGATATCGAACTTGAATCTGGTGAAATCGTCACAGCTCATACCCCTAATACAGGCTCAATGAAAACCTGCTGGGAACCTGGGTGGAAGGCCTTTATCACTCACAATGATAACCCCAAAAGAAAGCTCAAATATACATTAGAAATGACTCATAATGGGCAAAGCTGGATTGGAGTCAATACCTCACGGCCAAACCATATTGCTAAAGAAGCTATTGAAAGTAGTGTTGTGAAAGAGCTTCAAGGCTATCAGTCCATAAAACCAGAATTTAAAGTAGGAAATAGTCGAATAGACTTATTACTTTATAATGGTGAACTCAAATCACCTGAAAAATCATGTTTTGTAGAAGTTAAAAATGTAACGCTTAAAGGAGAAGGTACACTTGCTCTTTTTCCTGATGGTGTTAGTGAAAGAGGTCAAAAGCATTTAAAAGAGCTTATGGATCTCGTTGATAAAGGTCATCAAGCTGCAATGCTCTTCATCGTCCAAAGAGAAGATGTCGACAGCTTCTCCCCTGCTCATGAAATCGACCCAGAGTATGCAAAACTCCTTATCCAGGCCAAAGACAAAGGTGTTATGATTTTGGCCTATCGTTGCGCACTAAATAAAAGCAGCATCACTTTAAAGGATAAGCTAGCAATTAAGCTCTAGCCATTTCTTGTCATTCCTCTCTTATTTAGACAAAATAGCTCTACTTTTTAAGGAGATACAATGCTTCGTACCATAATTATTCTTTTATCACTTTGCTCTACCCAGGCCTTCACTCAAACGTTTGTTTACTGCTCTGAAGGTAGTCCATCTGCATTTAACCCTCAAGTCACAACTGATGGAACCTCTAACAATGCCTCGGCCCATACTATTTACGAAAGGCTTGTCGACTTTAAGTATGGTTCTACTAAAATTATTCCAGGCCTTGCAACAGAATGGAGCGTATCCAAAGATAAAAAGGTGTACACCTTTAAGTTAAGAAAAGGTGTTAAGTTTCATAAAACCAAATACTTTACACCAACTCGAGACTTTAATGCCGATGACGTTTTATTTTCGTTTCAAAGGCAAAGAGATAAAGAACATCCTTACCACAAAACTGGTGGCGGTCTTTACGAATACTTCCAGGCCATGGAAATGAATGAACTCATTAAAGATATCGAAAAAGTAGATGACCACACCATAAAAATTACTTTGAGTAAGGTAGAGGCACCTTTTCTTTCCAATCTGGCCATGAGCTTTATGTCTATTCTTTCAGCAGAGTACGGCGAGCAACTTATGGCCAAAGAAAAAATGGAAGATATTGATCATAAACCTGTGGGGACAGGACCTTTTGTATTTTCAAAATATATTAAGGATACCCTTATCCGATATAAAAGAAATAAAACTTATTGGGGCGACTCTCCCAAAGTTAAAAACCTTGTCTTTAGTATCACTCCTGATGCTAGTGTTAGGTATCAAAAGCTTAAAACAAAAGAATGCCATCTTATTATCGAACCAGCTCCCTCTGATATAGCGAATATGACTAAAAATAAAAAGCTAACTGTGCTTAAGTCTCCAGGACTTAACGTTGGTTACTTGGCCTTTAATACGCAGAAAAAGCCTTTTGATAATGTTAAGGTAAGACAGGCCATTAACTATGCTCTTAATAAAGATGCTTATATCAAGGCCATTTATCTAGGTAATGCCGTTAAGGCCAAAAACCCTCTTCCTCCAACCATTTGGTCTTATAATAAAAAAACAAAAGACTATGATTATAACTTAAAAAAGGCGAAAGACCTTCTTGCTAAAGCGGGTTACCCCAATGGCTTTGAAACTGAAATATGGACTCTTCCTGTAACAAGGCCTTACAACCCTAATGGTAAAAAAATGGGGGAAATGATTCAGGCCGATTTGTTAAAGATAGGTATTAAAGTAAAACTTGTGACATTTGATTGGCCTACCTATCTTTCCAAAAGCCGCCAAGGTGAACATCAAATGATTCAGATGGGCTGGACTGGAGATAATGGAGATCCCGATAATTTTCTTAATGTTCTTCTAGGCTGTACCTCTGTTGAGACAGGATCGAATCTGGCCAGATGGTGTGATAAGAAATTTGATAAGCTTATCGATAAGGCCAAAAGAACAACTGATATAACCAAAAGAACTTCCCTTTATGAGAAAGCACAACTCATATTTAATAAACAAGTGCCTTGGGCACCCATAGCTCACTCTATTATTTATCGAGGAATGAGAAAGAATATTAAAGGATATAAGATTGACCCTCTTGGTGGTGATATCTTTAAATGGGTAGAAATTTCTAAGAAATGATTATTAGAATTTTAAAAAGATTAGTGAAATCCTTGCCAACCCTTCTAGGGATTTCACTACTAAGTTTTTTTCTTATTAGATTTATACCCGGTGACCCTGTCATGTTACTTCTTGGTGAGAGAGGTGCAGACCCTGTAACCTACCGTGAAATGCAAGAAAAGCTTGGCTTACACTTACCTTGGTACGAGCAGTATTTTAATTTTATAAAAGGTATTTTTTCTGGTGACATGGGAACATCTATCATCAGTAAGCAAAGTGTTCATAGCGAATTTTGGTCAAGGTTTCCTGCGACTCTTGAGCTTGGTATTTTTTCAATGCTTTTTGCAATAGTCGTAGGTATTCCTCTTGGAATTGTGGCCGCCGCTAAAAGAAACTCTATCATAGACTATTTTCTCATGGGAGGATCTCTACTAGGCTATTCAATGCCTATTTTTTGGTGGGGACTCATTTTAATTCTTATTCTATCCGTTCAACTCGGAATTACTCCTGTGGCCGGTAGAATAAGTGTGATGTACGACATTGATATGTGGAGTGGCTTTCTTCTTATTGATACCTTAAGAGAAAATGTTCGTTTAGAAGAAGGACTTGCTCCTTTTTACTCGGCCCTTGAACATTTGCTCTTACCCGGAATTGTTATGGGAACCATTCCCTTAGCAGTAACAGCACGAATGACAAGATCAAGTATGCTTGAAGTTTTAAGTGAGGACTATATAAGAACAGCAAAGGCCAAGGGGTTATCACCCTTTTTTGTTGTCGCCAAACACGCCTTTAGAAATGCCCTTATTCCTATTGTCACCGTTATCGGGCTTATGTTCGGAAGTATCATTACTGGTGCCATTCTCACGGAAACTATATTTAGCTGGCCAGGCATTGGTAAATGGATCGTCCAAAGCGTAAACCAAAGAGATTATCCTGTTATCCAAGGTGGCATCCTTTATATTGGGTTTCTAGTGATCTTTGTTAATCAAGGAGTCGATGCCCTTTATTCAATACTAAACCCAAGGATGAGAAAATGATGAGGGCCTTGAAAAACAATAAAAGTGCCGCTATTGGACTACTGGTGATTTTTTTCTTCCTTATTATGGCCTTTATCATGCCTTTTTTTATTCAACATGATCCAAAAGTCATTTTTGAGGATGCTCTCAGACTCCCTCCTGCTTGGATGGAAAATGGTAATACCAAATTTCTTCTAGGTACTGATGATGTTGGTAGAGACCTTTTAGCACGTTTGGTTTATGGTGCTCGAGTTTCATTAATGATTGGTTTTTTTGTTGTTCTTGTTTCTATGACTATTGGAACCTTCCTTGGCCTCATATCTGGATACTTTGAAGGTAAGGTAGACAAACTGATCATGGGTGTTGTTGATATCATTATGTCTTTTCCTAGTATTTTATTGGCGATTATTGTTGTGGCCGTTCTTGGGCCAGGAATTACAAATGCTATTCTAGCAGTGAGTGTTGTCAGTATTCCTAGTTTTACAAGAATAGTCCGATCAAGTGTACTTGTAGAAAAAAATAAAGATTACGTACAAGCGGCCATTTCATTTGGAGCAAAAGACTTTAGAATTCTTTTTAAAGAGATCCTACCTAACTGTATGGCCCCACTTATTGTTCAGGCCACGCTTTGCTTTAGTGATGGCATACTCAATACTGCGGCCCTCGGTTTTCTAGGCCTAGGTGCCCAGCCCCCATTACCTGAGTGGGGAATTATGCTCTCAGATGCCAGGGCCTATATAGAAAGTGCCCCTTGGATGGTGACCCTTCCAGGTCTTTGTATTCTAGCTCTTGTACTGGGCTTTAACCTCTTTGGTGATGGTCTCAGAGATGCCTTAGATCCTAAACTCAAAGGTCGATAGGAAAGATTTACCTGAGTTAATACTTTTATTAAATAGTTCCCTCACTTGTTTCGAAAAGACTTGTAATGACAGCTATAGATTTACTAGAAAAAACTTATCTTCATTTTAAGTTATCAAAGATACACACAAGAGAACTTTTTTATCTCGAACAAGTCCCTTTTCCCCTTTACTCTCTAAAAGAAGATCTTTTTCATGTAGTTCTTCACCCACATACACCTGTAACGAAAGAGTTGTTAAAAGGGCTTTTAGAAAAAAAAGATTTGGCCCTCTACATTCATATAGATAATCACGTAAAACTCAGGGCCATGCAACAGGATAACCTCAGAAAAGTATCGCGTTCTCTTTCCATTGGAGAACCTTTAAGTAGAGGCCGTAAGCAACTTAACCTCATGACATTAAACATGATGTACCTATATCAAGATCCTACGAGTGATGAAGTTCTGAACCTGCAATATCAAGCTTCTAAAAACCTCTCATCATTTCTCATAGAAAACCAGGATATTTTACCCAAACTTTTCACAGAATATATTAAATCCAATCATCACTATATTTATGCCCAACCAATCGTTAGCTCCTTATTCCTCATTGGAATTCTAAAATATAGCCACAGATTTAGTAATAAAGAGATTGAAACTCTTTTTATAACATCACTTTTTAAAGATATTGGTATGAGTGCTTTGAGTGAAGAGAAGTATAATAAAAAAGAGCTTGCGAGAAAGGATAAAGAACTTCTATCTACTCACCCTTACCTTTCAAGTAATATACTTGCAGGAAGAATTCCTTTGGGCCCATCTTATCTGAAAATTATAGAACGCCACCATGAACAAGATGAACATAGCACTGATGAAAAAGGAGTTGCTCTTTTTGGAGTCGAAACACATCTTATTAGAATAATGGATATTATCGCAGCTATGATTACCGGAAGGCCTTACTGTGAGCCTTGTAATATCTTTGAAGCACTAGAGCTTACAAAAAATCAAATCTCGGACAAATACCCTCAAGAGTTTAAAACCATCGTTAATTATTTTAAGAACTTCTTTAAAGGCTAAATTTTTATTTTTATCCTTTTCATTTCAAAAACTGTGTCGCACAATAGACTCATATCATCATTTTTTTTGCAAAGGATTGCGAAAATCTAAAGGCCAAATACTAATCTAAGGAGGGATAAATGTCTGGCGAAATCAGCCCATTAACGGGAATCATTGAAGAGTGTAAGGTATATATTGATTTTGGCGACCATGAAGGAAAGTCAATACTTGAAGTCTCAGATACACTACCAGACTTCTATGATTATCTCATCGAAAAGAAAAACACCGGTCAATGTATGATTAGAAGAGGTAAAGATAAATCTTTCAGATTATATATGGCCCACTTCGATCGTCAGTAGCAAACTCCATTTAGCGAATGCTCTAAGTTATTTGGTACTTCCTTTTTAACTCTAAGAGAATGAATAAACGTGTGATTATAGCTATTGTTAAAGCTTCGGTAGAAGGCCCTTCTACTATTATAGACTTTACTATTGAGCTTATAACAATTCTTGGCCATATCTTTTTTAATATATTTTTTCCAACGTCTCGGTGTGTGATAAGAGGGATTAAAGACTTCATCCATATTTGGGGTGAGGTAACGGGAGATATCAATCTCTTTGGCCATAAACCATTTTCCGTTTGAGTTCTTTTTTATATATGGGTTAGGCCCACAAAACTCCCTGTACATTACCATGCCTTGAAAGTTTGCTTCTAAATCTGCGTAAGAAAGAACACCACTTCCTTTGAGCCCTAAAATCCCCTTTTCCATCGAAAGTCCCCATTTAATTCCTTTTTCCATGGCCTTGTTATGTGAGGCCCCTTTTTTTAAGGCCTTCAAATACTTTTTAAAATAAACATATCCACTTCCTTGAAAGTGAACAAATTTATCAAGGCTGAGATAGATTCCATTTATATTAACAACAGGATCTAGGGGTACCATCCTAAAGTAAGGATATTTTCGAGATGCGGATTCATAAATAGTGTCTTTATATGTTTCAAGCTTTTTCATAGACTTGATACCTTTTGGGTACATGACAAGGGACTTATGATCTAGAAGCTCATCCTTAAGGGGGTTATAGTTAAGGCCTAAAAAGCTTTTGCCTAATTTAAGTGTAACTTTTTCACATGAGGCATTTTTAGAAATTTTAAGCACTTGAAGGTGCTGACGATATAAACGGTTAATAACCTCATTAACTTCTCGTTTCATATCCTTTAGCTCAATATCCATAGACATGAACTGATCTGTTTCTGCCGAAAAAGCAGGCGAAGTAATTGAAATGATTAATAATAATAGTGTTTTCATCTTGTCTTTATACTCTAGAAAACTAGCAAATCAAGTCACAGAGAATGACTCTGCGCACAAATAAGCGATATCCTGAATATATCCTAATAAAAACCTAACACAAATTAAGCCTTTAATGCCTTATAAAAGAACCAAATAAAACACCGGAGGAAAGATTGAAATTATTAATTACACTACTATTTTTGATGGCCCATAGCTCTTTTGCAGCAGTTAAAATAAATGGAGCAGGAGCATCATTCCCTTATCCAGTCTATTCAAAATGGATATCAAACTATAAAACCGAAAACCCTGATATACAAATAAATTACCAGTCTATTGGTTCAGGTGGCGGTATCAGACAACTTTTAAAGCAAACAGTAGACTTTGGTGCCTCTGACGCTCCAATGAAAGATAAAGAGTTAAAAAAGGCTGCATGGCCAATTCTACATATCCCTACAGTTTTAGGTGCTGTTTCAGTTGCTCACAATGTTGAAGGGCTTGGTAGTAACCTAAAGCTAGATGGAGCAACCTTAGCAAATATTTTCCTAGGTAATATAACTAAGTGGAATGACCCGGCCATTGCTTCACTTAATAAAGGTATAAAACTTCCTAATACTGACATTCTTATTGTTCACAGAGCAGATGGTTCAGGAACAACATCTGTATTCTCTGAATACCTATCAAAACTAAGCTCTCAATGGAAAGATGAAGTTGGTAAAGGTAAGTCATTACAATGGCCAACAGGGATTGGGGCAAAAGGTAATGAAGGTGTTACTGCTATGATTAAACAAACAAGCGGTGCCATCGGTTACATTAGTCTTGAATATGCTCTAAGCAATAATATTTCTACTATCATGCTTAAAAATAAAGCGGGTCATTATGTTTCTCCAACTGTAGCAAGTGTTTCTGCTGCAGCTGCTCACATAACTGACTTCAGTGGTGATATGAGAATTTCAATAACTGATGCTCCAGGTAAAGAGGCATACCCAATCTCAGCTTTTACATTTATCCTCTTGCCTAAAACAAAAGAAAAGTCCAATCTTACTCACGTTAGAAAATTTTTAAACTGGGCCTTAACAAAAGGTCAAAACGGGGTAAAAGAGCTTAACTATGCTCCTCTTCCAAAAGGTCTTGCAAAAGCAATGCTTACAAAATTAGAAGAGTAGAGTTATGCTCTCTAAAGCTATGGAAAAAAGAAAACAATATCAGGGGATTAATCTTAATCCCCTTTTCTCTTTTTTAGGTCTCAGCTCTCACGGCAAAAAGGATATTTGGTTTATCCTTTTCATGAAGACTGTTGCCGTTTTAACAATAGCTTCATTGACGTTATTTATTGTTTTAATGGTTATGCACTCATTTCCTGCGATTGAAGAATTTGGACTTAACTTTATAACAAGTAAAAAGTGGAATCCTGTTCAGGATAAATTTGGGGCCCTTGCCTTTATTTATGGTACTTCCATAACTTCATTTTTAGCAGTTCTTATAGCCGCCCCACTAAGTGTAGGTGTGGCATTATTTATTAATGAGATCTGTTCTGAAAGATGGGGAAAGTTCCTATCTATTTTTGTTGAAATGATTGCGGCCGTTCCAAGTATTGTTTTTGGTTTATGGGCGCTATTTTATTTAGCTCCTTTTATTAAAGATGATGTCTCTCCTATTCTCAAAGAATATCTTGGTTTTCTACCTTTTTTTAAAGGCCCAAGCTTTGGCATTGGCATACTAACAGCGTCTTTAATCCTCTCTGTTATGATTATTCCAACAATTGCTTCCATCTCTCGTGAAGTATTTCGAGCTGTTCCTACAATTCAAAAAGAAGCTGCTCTTGCCTTAGGGGCCACTCGATTTGAAATGATGAAGTTGGCCATTTTAAAACCAAGTTTTTCAGGGCTTATGGGTGCCATTGTTCTAGGCCTTGGTAGAGCACTTGGAGAAACTATGGCCGTGGCCATGGTTATAGGAAACTCAGCAAAAATAAGTCTTTCTCTTTTCTCCCCAGGGGCAACTATGGCCTCTATTATTGCAAATGAATATGCGGAAGCCGACTCAGATCTACACTTAGCTTCCATGATATATGTTGGGCTTATTCTTTTTCTCATAACTCTTGTTGTAAACGGTGCTTCAAGGTTTATTGTTTGGAAATTTGAGAAAGCGAGGGGGAAGTAAAAATGTTTCGTTATAGAAAATTTAAAAACTTCTTATTTCTCACATTTTTATTAATATGTGCGCTAACAGTTCTATCTCCTCTATTTTTAGTAACTCAGTTTGTATTTATTAAAGGTGCCTCTTCTTTAAATTGGGACTTTTTTACTGCTCTTCCTAAACCCGTTGGTGAAACAGGTGGTGGTATGGCGCATGCGATCTTAGGAACCTTTTATATGGTTGGTATAGGTGGTCTTATTGCAATTCCATTAGGAATTATTTGCGGAATTTATCTATCAGAGTTTTCAAAAGGCACACTTTCAAGCCTATTACGTTATAGTATCGATATGATGACAGGTGTTCCATCTATTGTAGTTGGTATTTTTGCTTACTTAATTTTGGTTGTCCCTCTCAAAACGTTTTCTGCCTTGGCCGGTGGAGTTGCATTAGCAATAATTATCCTTCCCATTGTAACAAGAAGTACTGAGGAGATTCTCAAACTTATTCCAAACCATATTAGAGAAGCGGGCTTGGCCCTAGGCCTTCCTCGTTGGAAGGTTATTGTTTATGTACTTCTTAAAGGTAGCAGATCAGGGATTATAACAGGTGTTATACTGGCCATATCTAGGGCAGCTGGAGAAACAGCACCACTACTTTTTACAGCATTTGGTAGTATGTATTTTTCTAGTAGTCCAATGGAACCTATGGCCTCATTACCCGTACAAATTTATAACTACGCCATCTCACCTTATGCTGATTGGCAAAGACAAGCTTGGGCAGGAAGTTTCCTACTCATCATTATCGTTCTAGGTGTAAATCTTGGAGTCCGGTTTTATTTAAATAAAAATGAAGTTCTTCAAGTATTTAAAAGGAAAAAGGGTCAGAAATGACAGTCTTAAGTGTAAAAAATTTAAATGCATGGTTTGGTGATTTTCATGCCGTAAAAGGGATCTCTGTTGATTACCCAGAAAAATCAGTAACAGCTATTATTGGGCCATCAGGTTGTGGTAAATCAACTTATATACGATGCCTTAACCGTATTCACGAAGAAGTTCCTGGTGCACGTGTTGAAGGTGAAGTTAACCTTCTAGGGACTAATATCTATGATAAAACAAAAGACGTTGTTGATTTAAGAAAAAACATAGGAATGGTTTTCCAAAAGCCAAACCCATTCCCTAATATGAGTATTTTCGAAAATACTGTTATTGGTCTTAAGCTACAGGGAAAGTCAAAAAAGAGTGAGCTCATGGAAGTGGCCAAGTCTTGTTTAGAAAAAGCGGCCCTATGGAATGAAGTTAAAGATAAACTACATCAAGACGCTTCTGGTTTATCAGGTGGTCAACAACAAAGACTTTGTATTGCTCGTGCGCTGGCCGTTAATCCTCCCGTTCTTTTAATGGATGAACCTACTTCGGCCCTTGATCCTATTGCTACAGCAAAAATTGAAGAGCTCATTTCTGAGCTTAAAAAGCAATATACTGTCGTTATCGTTACACACAATATGCAACAGGCTGCACGTATAGCAGACTATACTAGCTTCTTTGTTTTAGGCGACCTCATTGAACATGGTGTAAGCGAAGACATTTTTACAAACCCAAAAGAAAAGCAAACCGAAGACTATGTAAGAGGTAAATTCGGTTAGGAGAAATAATGAGTATAAAACTAGAGGACATACGAGAAAATCTATTAAAAATGGCTTCATTAACGGAGAAATCCCTTAATTACTGTACCAATGAAGAGGTTAGTATTGCCGAACATAGAAACCTCGAAAATGAAATCAACTCATTCCATAAGCTGATTGATGATGAATGCTATAAGTTCATTGCTCTTCAACAACCGATGGCCAGAGATCTAAGAGAAGTCATTAGTATAATGAAAATAAACTCTGACTTAGAAAGAGTTGGAGACCAATCTGTTAATATCAAAAGGACAGCTAGTTATTTAAGAAATATGCATCCTCTTCTATCGACTCTGCAGGAAGAGGTCCAGCACATGATCCATAGTGCTATCGATGCTCTGGTTCAAACAAATACAATGCTTTCCGTTGATGTTATTAAAACAGATGAAACAATTAATAACCTTCACCGCTCAATTATAAAAAGCTATATCAAGTTGATGAAAGAAAACAACATTGACTTTGATGAGGCTTACAATGTTATTCAAATCTCAAAGAACTTTGAAAGAGTTGGAGACCATGCAAAAAATATCGCTGAGGATATAATCTTTATCGATATCGGAAAAGACATAAGGCATGGTTCAAACCACGAGATATTTGATCAAAATAAGTAGGAGGTTTTATGGCCCATAAAGTAATTCTTGTTGAAGATGAAAAAGATATCGCAGATGTCATTTGCATGGCCCTAAAACCACTTGATATAGAAACCGTAACCTTTGAAGACGGTAATAAGGTTATTGAATATATCCAAGATAACGAACAAGAAGTCTCTCTTTATATACTTGATAGAATGATCCCAGGAAGTAATGGGTTAGAGGTTTGCCGTTTTCTAAGGATGTATAAAAGTACAAAATCTGTACCAATACTCATGCTTACTGCCATGACAAAACCCGAAAATATTATTGAAGGGCTTGAAGCAGGAGCTGATGATTACGTAACCAAACCATTTGATATAAATATTTTATTAGCGAGGGTAAAGGCCTTACTCAGAAGAAGCTCTGAGTTTAGAGAAAAGTCGAAAGATATAAAAGAAGACACAATCTTTTCAATAAAGGGAATAAAAATCGATACAGAACAGTTTAAGGCCTGGTGTGATAACAGCGAAATAGAACTGACTGTTAGTGAATTTAAGTTATTAATGGCCTTTATGAAAAACCCTGGAAAAGTATACACACGAAACCAATTAGTTGAATATATTCAAGACGGACCAATTGCTGTAACAGATAGAACTATTGATACTCATGTCTTTGGTTTAAGGAAAAAGCTTGGTTCATATAGCAGTCTTATTGAGACTGTTAGAGGGATCGGTTATCGTGTCACACCAAAACAAATCTGACCATATTGAGCAAAAAGTAACCTCATTTCCAAAGCAATATTTTAAAAAGATTGCTTCAGTTCAAATTATAATTTCTCTCATTCTCTTATATACCATTTCCATTTTCGCCAGTAAGGAAATGAAAAAAAGTGTCATTATAGACACCAAAAATCACCTTAAGCTAATAGAAGACTATCTCATCGATAGTACCAAATCCCCTATTGAGGTATGCCAGTCCTCCTTTTTTAAAAGATCAAAGTATAGGGTTACTCTCATTCAACAAAATGGAACAGTCCTTTGTGATAATAAAAAACAAACCGATAATATGCACTCACATAAGGACCGGCCTGAGATTCAAGAGGCCCTTTTAAACGGAGAAGGAAGCTCCATCCGTTACAGTCAGACTCTAAATGAAGAACTCATATACCAAGCAAAAAGAATTTCGTATGAGAACGAATTTTATTTCCTAAGACTAAGCATTGCGCTTGCCGGCCTTAATAAGGCACTTGCACGTATTGATACTGTTATCATATCTATTTTCACACCTATCTTTATACTGTTTTCACTCATTATCATTTACTTCTCGATCAAAACAAACTTTCCATTAAAGTCAATTCTTCAAAGATTAAATCGAATTAAAAAATATGCCCATATTGAGCAATTTGAGCCTGTTGTTGGTGACACGAACGACTGGTCTCTATTAGAAAATACATTAGTGCAAACAGAACAAAGAATTAAAAACTACACTGATGAAATATATTTAGAAAATGAAAAACTAAACAAAGTGCTAAGGTCTATTTCAGACCCTATCGTTGCCATCAATGAAGAACAAAGAATTCTATTTGCAAATAATCCTTTTAAAAAAACTTTTAGACAAACGAATCAAGATGAAGTCCAAGGAAGTAAATTAATTGAAGTCCTTCGTGCCTTAGATGGAGAAGAAGTCTTTGAAAAATCTCTAGAGGTTGGTAAAACAATTCGAAGTGAATCTGTTATTGCCAAACCAATTAAAGATAATGAAACTCTTTACTTTGATCTAACAGTTACTCCACTAAAAGGACCTCAAAAAGAAATTGTGGGAGCCGTTGGAGTCTTTAGGGATATCACTGATACGAAAAAGAACGCTCAGATAAGAGAAGAGTTTGTCACAAACGTTGGACATGAAGTTAAAACACCCCTGACGGCCATGAAAGGGTATTTCCAACTCCTAAGAGGACAATTAAAGTCCATGCCGACTGAGTCTCATGAAATTTTTGATAAGATTGATCGTAATATTGAGCGACTAGGAAACTTGTTTAGTGATATTTTGAATCTAAGTGTTATTGAGTCAAAGACCAATATCGATAAAAGCCTTGTTGACACTGAAACACTCACCTCCCTAGTCATTTCTAATATACGGCAAAACTATCCTAAAAAAGATATACATATAAAAACGATTTTTGAGGCCAAACAAGTTTATGCCCACCCTCTTTGGATTGAACAAATTTTAACCAATTTAATAGATAATGCATTTAAATATGGATCAAGCTCCACTGAAGTAAGTATCTCTTGGAGCACTAAAAATAATGACTCTATTCTTATTGTTTCTGATAACGGCCCAGGAATTGCTGAAGATCATCTACCTAGACTTTTTGAACGTTTTTATAGAGCGGATGCAAGCAGAAGTCGTGAATTAGGTGGAACTGGTCTTGGATTAGCTATTGTTAAGCATATTGTGAACAAACATAAAGGAAGTATCAAGGTATCTAGTGAGTTAGATAAAGGAACCGAGTTTATTATTTCTTTGCCTAAAAAATAAGGCCCTCATAAGAGGGCCTTTAAATAGTCATTAATAGAGATTGAACATACCTTTGAAGATGGCCACAAGACCTGCTTCAATGTATGGAGCTCCAACTTTTGGAAGAATATTGATCTCAGGAACGATATCAAGAATAATATAAATTCCATATGTTTCATCATAATCATCATAAGTTAAGTGAATCTCACCTGTCTTATGCTTAACACCTTTAGCAGAGTAATTTGGGTCGTGTCTTATCATAACACTGACTAAAGCACCTGGAACTGGATCAATGATTGTATAAAGTGCTTGTTCTCTAACAGAAACTTTTCCACCAATGATACTAGGGCCTTTAAGATCATAATGCGCCTCATGGATATCAACGATTCTTCCCTGCTCATCAACAGTAGAATTATGCATTACAGATTTATAGATATTAACTACATTCGTGTAATCTGTGTAACGCATCCAAGCTGGTGCATCCTTAAATCTTGCAACGATATCGTGGTGAGACTCAAATTCATAAGAATCTAATTTCGCAAAAAACCGAATTCTCGTCACTCTTTTACCATGTGGATTATCATCGTTACGTCGACTTAATACCGTCCAATCATGACAAAAGATTTCTTCATCAAAGCAAGCTTCTGGTACAGAAGGAAGTACCTTTGGTTCCTCTAAAGCAACAGCTAAAGTAGAGTAAAGTGCCAAAAAGGCAATCATTAGTTTTTTCATAAAAACTCCTTTTATTAGTTAAGCTTTTCATTCCTTCTCAGGTCTGAAAAGCCAAATTTTCATAAGATCAACATTTTTTTCCATAAGCTCTTTGGGTGCTCCACTTAATCTAAAAAAGGAGCCAAAAGCATATTTTGTATCAACCGAGGTATCACTTTCCCATTGAATATTTTTCCACACAAATTTCATTAAATTATGTGAATCTGGAAGTATCTTATTACTCTCATCCATAGCATCCAGTAAGACTTTATTGTCCACTCCCTCAAGGACATTGATTGATTTCAAAAGATACGGATTAAATTGTGGGTCAAATAGGACTTTCTTATAGACTTTATCCCAGCTTCCTAAAATAGGTGATTGCAGTATCTGACTAATTTCAGAGGTTGCTTCTAATCTTTGAGGCCCCTTCATCAGATCAAAAGGTCTTATTAGGCCAGAAATAATTCTTTTTAGATAAGCGGTATCAGCGTATTGCGAACTCTCATTTTTAAAATAGTTTTGATAAAGAGAAAATCCTTTATAAGCGTCTTTAATTATATATTTAATAATTGGCTTAAGCTGATCCGTTAATGGCATCGCCACATTGTTTTCAAAATCTTTTAGGTCCGATTTACCGTAAAAGTCTAATACAGTATTAATTCTATTAATGTCTTCGGGTAAGTAAGAGTCTTTAATAATATACAACAATGAATCTTCAACTTTATTTGCAATTGGCATCTCTGTTTGTGTGTTTACCCTAAAGATAATGTTAACAAGATACTCGGTAAAACGTCCTAGTAGCTCAACCTGATCACTTGTACTACCACTTAAAAGGACTTCTTCTCTAATCGCAAGAAGTGCATCTATGATTTCTCTATCATTAAACGGGGTCATAATATCAATAATAGTTTTTACATTTTCTCTTCTTAATAGAATTTTAAAAATCTTGGCCCCTGGTGTCTCCCAAAAATCTTGTCTTGGATCGATCTCAAAAAGAAACTTAACTAATAAAGGCATTGTTTCATTAAAATTAGTAAGGGCCTCTATATCGCTCGGATACGATGCAGTACTAAGAAGATACTTTAATTCTTGTCCCGAAAGTTGTTTTAAAACTTTAACAAGAAACTCTGCAAGAGGTTTTTCAGAGTCAAACTCTCTAAATGGCTTAATAAGTTTATCTTCAAGTACTCTTTGGACAACACCATTTTTTAAAGGGGTATCGGACTTTATATTGGCCCCATACCAAATAGTAGATAATTCAATATTAGGGGCACCAATCGAAACAAGGTGAGGCTCACTTTTTGAAGTTTTTTTCAACAGTGAGAAAAAGTAGTTTGTATAAATATTAATAATTCCAGGGAAGTGGGTTAAATAACCACGATGATCTGTTAGCCTCTTAGTCGTTTCCAAAAATGCTTTAGCGGGGAAAAAGCCTTTCGAGTTAAGAAACTCTCTCATAAAAAGTTTCGGTTTATCCTGAAAGCGTCTTTTCAATCTTTCATAGGCAATTTTGGAGCTTAGGTTTCTAACTTGAGGTTTAAGTTTTGGGTTTTTTCCAAGTCTGAAGACCTCTTTTATAGAAAACTCTCTTAAATCATTATTTATTTGACCTTTATGGTTATCAAAAAGATTTTTATAATCTTTACACTTTTCAGCAAGAGTACTATCAAACTCAATTTTGGCCTGCTCCATTAGGTTTTTCTTAAGTTCATCTGAGTATGGGCCAGTAATAAAGCTTGAACAAAAGTAGGCATGATAATGAGACACAAGAAAGCTTTTATAGTGATCAAAGGCCTCTACCAAAACCTCACCGTTTTCATCTTTAGAGTCAATAAAGTTAATAGGACATTTATTATTTGATCGAGAATTATTAGAACATTCCTTTTGAACACCAATAAGAGGCATGAACTTTCTTCTCACATTTATTGTCATCAAATTGACTGTGGTCAAGCTTTTAAGAATCTCTAACTGATTAGGTGTAAACTCTCTTACCCTTAGATCTCGCTGTCCTGTAACATTTGAAGGAAGCTTACCCCATGGAATAGAATCATAATTTGTTGTCTTAAATGGTAAAACCAAACGCGAATAGATATCAGAAAGAAACTCTTGATTTGGACCCTTATATTCAAGAGACTCTGGAAATAGATTGAGAAAGTGAGTCCACCTATTCTCTCTTGTTTCGATAAAAGACATAAAACTTTGAGATACTAAGGACCTTCTTTTTTTTCTTTCCCACTCAAACTCATATGTCTCCTTACTCTTAGGTAATTCGGCGGGAGCATAGAGAAAATGAAGGCCATCAAATAAAACAAATTGCCTCACATCATCTGGGCCATAATCTGTTGAATCGATATATTTAAGAGGCGTTGATTTTAATTCATGCGAAGATAAAGCAAATGTATCTAAAGAATCGATATAATCTCTAAAAAAGCTTTTCCTCATCCATGAAACGAAATCATCCGATTGCTCCCCATCTATATTGGCACCGAAAAAAAGATCATTCTCTTTTAGCATTTTGGTCAATCTAAGAAAGCTATCAGAAAAAATATCTTCTCGGCCGTATGGATCCGAAGAATAGGCCAAACCTTGATACCTATAATTACGATCAGCTCCTCCCACAAACTCAGCCGTTACATTTTTATTAGGGTCACCGAGGTATTTGGGAGGAAGTTTGATGTCTGCTGAATCTAGGCCTTGATTATGAAATAACACACCTTCAAGTCTCAACCTTGATAGGATCTCCTTTAACTTAAGCTCATTTACGGGTATATCGCCTAATTTTTCCTTAACCTTATCAAAAGTGAATAATTCTTGAATTCTTTGTTCATAGGGGCCGCCAGGATAAACCCCTGCCAGGATTCTAAGCATTTTTTCATTACTAGCATCATCTCTAGAAAAAAGATCATTGAATTGCTCTAACCTATAATCCAACCAACCAATTTTAAGACCTAAATATTTTTCTAGGAAGTTGGATTTAAAAATCTCCTTAAAAGTATTATTGATTTCTTCAAATTTTGCTTCATCTATATATTCACCAAACTCATCCCTATATTCTGTTTCTGAGGATAAAATAGCATCCATATAGGCGAGGACCTCTGGTGTGGCCTCATTGAGCTTTGATACTTCTTCTATCAGTATATCAATTTTTTCTATACTCACTTTACCTGGAGCTAGGTTAAGCCAATGTAGGTAAAGCTCATCATCCTGTATTTCAACTCTTAACTCTTTCAGTGAGTTTAGGACAAAGTCTTTATTAAGCCCTGGTATAGATTCTTCTTCCTGAACTGAGCTTGACCAGTCAATCTCTCTCAATCTTTCCGATGCTTTTGTAACAACCTCATCAATCAGACAAGGCTTATCTTCTCCATAGCCATTTCGATCTATTCTACATTGGTCATTTAGTTCAAGCTCTTCACTTAGTATTTCTAAAATATAAGCTGCTACCGGTGCTAGGTTATCTCTACACTTTGGGGTAGGAACAAAGTATTTATTTAGAGATTCAAAAACCATGCTTATCTGTTGATTTTTTTCAAATAGTCTATAAGCGGGTGCAAGGCTTAGGCCTGGACAACTTTTAACCTCTCCACCTTCTATAATCTTATCTTCTATTAATTGATGAAGTTTGGCCGAAGTAATTTTTTTATAAACAGGGGCCATAATAATTGGGCCACCGTTCTTAAGCGACATTTCAATTGAGTTTACAACTTGAGAAAGATCTTTTGCTTTCGTCTTAAATTGTCCGTTTTCTCTTCCAAAAAAGTAATCCAATAAGGCCAAAGCATTTTTGAAAGGCTCCGCTTGGTTTTGAACGGAGTCCTTTAATCCTATTAAATATCTTTGTAATATCCCGCTTCTTTCAGAGGAATCTATATTGATAAATCTTTTAACGACTCCACCCGTAAGGTTAACTAAAACATCCATTTGAGAGTCAGTTAACTTTTCAACAAAATTTTTGTATTTCAGGTCTCCTCTACTTACTACTTTTTCTCCATCTCGATTTCTTCGATGCTCCTGAAATCGACATTGAGAAGGAGTTCCAATAAGCTTTGGATCAAGCCAGTCTTTTATACACTGATTCTTTTCACTGGTTTTAACCTCATAAGCCTGTTCTATTGTCAGTAGGTTACTAAGTGAGTTGTAATAGATTTGATCTTCAAGAATCACTTGAATCGATTTAATCATCGTCTGTTGAAACTTAGGATCTTCTAATTGAGCACGAAACAATGCCATAAAGGGTCGTATATTAACTTCATCAAAAAATTTACCACTTACTTGAAGTAAATCTTTTAAATAGTCTTTTTTACCCATTTCAAAAATAAGGTTTGTTAACCAATAAGGGTTCATCTTTTCTTGAAATGACTGAAGAACTCCGAACCTTTTATTGTAACTGTCTTGATCTAATTCGCTGGAAGAGTTAAAGACCCCTCTTTCCATCAAATAAAAAATGGTACTAACAAGTGGATAATTCCCAGTACTTGTAGGATCTAATTTTATAAGATTAACTAAATCCGTTAGACCACTGATCCCTAATTTTTTCATTAGAGTAATCGAGTGCGTAAGTGTCTCTAATCCATTTTCATCTTTATTAGAGATACATTGAGGGAAGTGATAAATAAATTCAGGAGTGAAATCAATACCCTGAGGTATACGGATTTCTTTACAGGCATTTAAGGCCTCAATAGTTTTAATTTCATGAGTATCATCATATAGAGGCTGAACCTCTTGGCCGCAAGAAACAAGTAAAAATAGTAGAGGTAGGATAAAACTAAATTTCAATCTTTATCCCTCCAGCAACTCCTAATACATTTCCTCCCACCTGGACCGTTTGCAATACGTTACTTTTACTTTCAGCTCTGTATGTTTTTTTAATAAGAGTTAAGTACTGAACACCAAAGTTTAAATGAACGGGGCCTGAGCTAAAGCTTCCTAAAGAAGGTAGAGATAATTCAAATCCAGTCGAGACAACCCATTTATCTGTATCTAGTATTGCTATCGACTCTGGAGAATCTTTGGTCGCACCTTGATGATATTCAAAACCAATAAGGTGTGAATACTGTCCGTTAAATAGCTCAAAAAGATTTTTAAAATTATGACCAAGCCTTAGCGCCCAAGTATCTTCAAAGCTAATGCTTTTTTCTGGTATACCATCGCCCGTAAGATCTTCAATATCGCCGCTTAACTCTATGATTGGTGCTTTATAGTTTTCCCAAAAAACACGCTCAAGAGAAAAATAAGATTCATAATTTTCTTTTTGTAACCCAAAACCAAGTGTTATTTGTGCCGGATCATAAATAGGCACGAGATTTGAATCAGTGTTTATTGGAACACTAATATTTCCAGAAAGATTTTGTGATAGCTGAAAACCAAGTATCGTTTTAGGATCATTAACAAAACGGTAACTAAGCCCTATGAGGTAATCGTTATTTTTATAAAGTGAACCTATGTAGGGAATTAAGACTGGCTTAGCATCAATCAAGGATCTGGACTCAGCATCATTTTCTGAGATCCCTATCTGAATTAGTCCGTTGGCCTTCATTGACAAATAAAGCCCTGCCCCAAATGAGAAGTTATCTGTTAACTCATAACCACCAGCGAGATATATTTCTGGTCTTTGCGTTCTATCATTGAAGTGAAGATAGTTAGACTCATTTGATGTTTGAGTATAGATACTTATTAATTTTTCTGCTGGTATAAAGGCACTAAGACCAAAAACTAAATTATTTGATAACGCGAGAGTCAGCCCTAGAGAGTATTGAGAAACACTTTTGGCCTTAGACGCTTGGTAATTATCGCGACTAATTCCTGAGCTTATAGTTGCACTTGGATCTCTCGTCGCATCCTCAAGCTTATAGCTCGTTAGGTTAAGATTAAAACCTAATTGGTTTTTTTGATGAAGAGCTAGACCCGCGGGGTTAGTTTTACTGGCATACACTTTACCATCAGTGGCCGCGTTGGCCCGGGCCATAAAGGAGTTAACACCCTCTTGGAGCATATAATCACTTGGGCCTGCGTAAAGCTTTGAAGCACATAATAAAAACACAAAAAATAAATTTTTCATAAGAGGGGAAACTATACAATTTTAGTAGGTTTGGATACAGAAAGCTGTAGGTTTATTGCATAATGTTTTTATAAATCTGAGTTAATTTGCGCGATGTTTCAAGCCAGTGAAACTGCTGAACATGCTTATAACCAATTTCAATGCGCTTTTCAGCATATTTAGCATTATTCAACACTTTTTGCGAAGCAGCAACACCTTCATCAATATTATTTTGGTCGATATAGAAACAGCCGTGACCCCCTGCTTCCATAATATTAGACTGCTTTGCGGCAACAACAGGGGCTTTCAAAAATAAAGCTTCAATAACGGGAAGACCAAAACCTTCATAGTGGGAGGGAAATAAGAATAAATCACAGAGTTGATAAAGTGCCTTTAAAGAGGGTGTATCTAAATAAGGAAAATAAACTATATCTGAGCTTAATTTATTTTTATCAACGTAATCAAATAGCTCTCGTTTATAAGGCCCACCATCTCCAACAATAACTAATTTAAGATCTGGAAACTGATTTTTTATTCTCTGAAAAACTTTTAAAGTATAAAGAGTATTTTTATTTGGTTCAATAGCGCCAATACTAAGTATAAACTGATCAGGAGCTTGAAGTTGTTTTTTAAAAGAGTTAAGGGCCTCAGGTGTATGAGGCGTAAGAAACTCTTCATGACAAGACTGATAATGAACTTCAATTTTATCCTCATTCACTCTCATGATTTCAATTAAGTCATTTTTAGTACTTTCGGATATGGCCAAAACTTTATCGGCCCGATCTAATGAATAAGATAATTTCTTTTTATAGGTAAACCTATCTATGAAAGAGAAGTTTTTAGGAATCTTATACCAAAGCAAATCATGTACTGTTAATACTTGTTTAGACTTAAGGCCTATTGGTAACTCATGACTAAGGCCATGATAAACATCTAGATTTTTTTTATTGGCCAAGGATGCTGATGTATAAGAGCGCCAAATTGAGGACATAGGATTACTTTTAGGCCCAAAAACACTATGAATATTTGATAAGTCATTTATCCAGCTAGAAGTGGATTTTTCTCTCAGTCCGGGGCTGAAAAGGAAGATGTCCCAATCATTTTCACAACGGGATACACCCCTTATTAGTTCTCTACTGTAATTTCCAAGGCCTCTTAAATTATGAAAGGCCCGTTTTGCATCATATCCTATACGCATGATTTTTTATATCGGAATAAAGATTTGTTGGCGAGGAAAAATGACTTTTGATTTAAGGGCGTTATATCTGAGAATTTCAGCAATGGTAACATCAAACTTTTCAGATATTTTATGTAGATTGTCACCTTTTTTAACGATATAGACCCTACTTGTTCCGACCTTAAGTTTTTGATTTACATAAATTCTTTTTTTCTTGAGCTTATTTAATGAAATAAGTCCCTTGATGCTTAGACCATATTTTTTTGAAATACTCCACAAAGACTCACCTCTTTTTACACGGTGAAACTTCGCTTTATTTCTTTTTATTGTTTTTGTTCTTTTCCTCGTTGCCACCTTTCTAACAGGCGAAAGAGTAAGTTTTGAAACTGAAGCCGATCTTTTATGTAATTTTTCATCAAGGTAAACTTTATGACCTTTTCTGTATACACGAATATAATCACGTTTAAAATCTGGGTTTAACTTTTTAAGATGAGTCGTTGTAGTTTTTAATGCTTTTGCTAGAGAACTTACATTAAAACTTCTTTTTAAATTTAGTGCTACTCTAGTATTTATTTTTTTCTTAGGTCTTTTATATCCATATTTTTTATAATTGTTTAATAAATATTTTGCTGCTGCTAACTTAGGTACATAATAAATCGTTTCTTTTGGCAGAAGTTTTTTCTTAACTAATTTAAGATAATCTCTTGTTTTACCTTTTCTTATGGTCCGTATAATCCCGTATTCACCAGCATTATAGGCACAAAGTGCAAGGTTCCAAGATCCAAATATATTATAGAGATCTCTAAAGTACCTGGCCGCTGCTCTCGTCGCTTTATGTAAGTTCTTTCTTTCATCTACATAACGGTCTATTCTAAGCCCATACCTTTTTCCTGTCCCTTTTATAAATTGCCAAGGTCCAACCGCATCTGCACGGCTTCTAATTTTCATATTGTAGCCACTCTCAATTAGCCCAACATAAAAAAGGTCTTCAGGAACATTCATTTCGCGAAGTATTTTTTGAACTTCGTCCTTATACATAAAAGCATTATTTAGATGCCTCTGAAACCTCTTCTTATCTCTTTTAGTAAAGTAGTGGACCCAAAAATCAAAAAGTTTTTGCGGATATTTTAGATCGAGATTGGAATTTACTGTTTTTACTTTATTTTTTACTTTAGGTTTTTTGAATCTATTTTTTTTCGTCTTTATTACTTCTTTTTTGTGATTTATTGGTTTTATTTGAACTATTTTAGGTTTTATTTTATCTGGAGTATTCGTATGCCTAATAGCACCAGCACACGAAGAAAATAGAAGCGAAGTAATTATTATTTTTTTCATATTTCTATTCTAATTCAACTGAAACTAATTTCAACTTAAGACTACTTAACTTGATTAGTTCTATTAAGTATCAATACTCATTAATTATATATCGGTTATTTGTATTATTTATTATAATCAAGGTGTGAATATTGATAATAATCTTATCTACCTCCTCGCCCTTTCTATATTTGCCGTCTTTTTTGGTGGTCGTATCATTTCTATTCTCATCAAAGCATTTTGGGAAAACACTATTGGCAGAGGTAATCAAAAAACTAGAGACTTAGACGAAATGATCAAAGAACAAGAGCGTATCCTACGCTCAAGAATGAAGTATGGAAAAGTAAGTACACCAACTCAAACAAAAAGTACTGGAAAGAAGTATTTTAGTGAGACCGAAGAACTTTACTTAAAAGCTAAAGATAAAAATCAATTAATTGAAGGTCTCGATCAGGTTCTAAGCCTTTTTGACAATGCTAAATGGGGACAGGGGGATCTATATAAGAGTTTTCTACAAAATGCCAAATTAAAATCAGGCTGTGAACAAGATATTTTACTACTTTCTCAAGTCATCACCAAGTTTCTAAGAGATAACTATTTTATTCAAACCAACAAAGAACTCCCAGGTTTTAAACAAATTGAAAAGGCCATTTTATCTAAGTTAATCTTAACTAAACTCTTTCAAGAGACAATTTCTGCACAAGGCCCTATCATTCATTTTTTGAAAAATAAGAGCAAAAGCTCTGAAAAAGATATCATTATTGCAACTCACTACTTATTTTTAACATTTAATGGTGAAGCTACAAGTAACCTCCTTGAAAGAGTTTTAAAAATTGGTGGAGATCCTTCATTTTTAAAAAAATATTCTGACCTTCAAATATCAGAGCTTATTGATAAGAAACTGCCTTTACCCGATGGACAAGGGTATTTGGGAGTTGATTTCTTTCTTAAAGAAGTCGTTAAACAAGCAGAGCTCATAAAAGGACTTTCACCACTTCCTGAAGTCAAAAATATCAAAGATGCATATAAAGTTTTAGGAATAAATGAAAATGCCAAAAAAGAAGAAGTTAAACAGGCCTATAAGGCCATTGTGAAAACCAGACACCCAGATGTCATGGCCGCTAAAGGTTTAAGCTCAGAAATTGAAAAAAAACTCTCGGCCAACTTTGCTATCATCCAAAAAGCTTATGAAATGATTAAATCTCAAAAATGAGAACGTGATGCTTCAGCTACTTCATCTTCGCTAATTGCCACCATACATTCTTGATAAATTTCCCGTGAACAATGACCTCGCCCATCCTTAGTACATGGTCGACAATCAAATTCTTTTTCTATGACTTTTGACTGTGGATTAGAAGGATAACCAAAGGCGGTTGGTCCAATTAAGGCCAATGATGGCACACCCATGAGGTCTGCTAAATGAAGGGCCCCAGTATCAGCAGAGATAAGACCTTTTGAAAGAGATATAATGTAAGCACTTTCAAGAAAAGAAACTTTTCCTGCCAAGTTAACAACTCTATCCCCTTCTAATTCACTAAAGTACTTATCTTCAGCTCCTCCAATTAATATAAACTTTTGCTCATTTAGCCTATCAATAAGTCCTTTCCACTTTTGAACTGGCCATCTCTTCATCTCCCATGCAGCAGAAGGGGCCAATACAATATAAGAAGAGAGACTATCATTTAACAGATCTGCAACCTTTTGCTTATTAACTTTATTAAAGTAAAGTTCTTGAGTGCTTGGGGCCGCACTAATATCAATAGGGCCAATATAAGAGATCATTCCCTTAAAGGGGTTTGGAAACTTATTTATTCGAAACTTAAATAATAAAAATCGTTTGAATCTATTTTTACTTCTTTTAATTTTAGGGATTCCCCATAGAATCAAATTTAAAACCAATGAGCGTGTATTAACATGAGCATCATAAACGAGATTATAACCTTGTTCTTTAAGCTCTTTACCAAACCTTATCAACTCAACTGTCCCTGCTTTTGAAGGTAATGCCCATACCTTTGAAACAAGTTTGGACGACTCCACCAGAGGAGCAAATTGGGCCTTAGTGGCCCAGTGAATTTCGGCATTAGGATACAATTTTTTAATTACTGGTAACGCACCCATGCATTGAGCAATATCACCAAAACTAGAAAAGCGGATAATTAGTATCTTCATTTTTATTTAGCCGAGTTTATAAAAGATTGATACTCTATTCAACAGATATTGGAGAAAGAGATGCCATACCTCGTCTTCTTTTTAGTTATTTTACCTTTATCCCATGCTTATGGAAACAAAACTGAGGTTATAATTGGTGCTATGAAGCATCAATTAGGTATTCAGCAAGAGCTCGAACTCACTCCCGGTCAAAAAAAAATTGAAGAAATTAAAAGAAAAAATCGACTCCTACTAAAATCAAGATCAGATGAACCAAAAAAAAGCTTTTTAGAAGAGTACGCAGATAAAGTGCATCAAACACACAAATCATGGAATAAAACAAACCAGGCCATGATTAACTCTTGGTTAAATCAAAGAAATATTTTTTTAAAACAACTTTCTCAATACAAAGAATCAAGTTTCAACCTTGCAAGCGAACTAGAGATTAAAAATCTAAAATCTATTCGAGAAAGAATAAGCAGACAAACTAAACATCAGCATTTCGTTGTAAAAAATGCCCTTGAAAAAAACATTCGAGATCAAAAAGGACGACCTACTTGTGCGGCCTTCGCTGGAGTAAGAGCTCTCGAAATTCTCGCTGATGATAACAGTGACCTTTCTGAGCAGTACTTTTATTATGCAAGTAAACCCAGTTGCCGACCATGTAGTAAAAGAGGAAGCTGGGTCATTAAAGGATTAAATGCATTAAAGAAAAAAGGAATTCCTACAGAAGAGGAATGTCCTTACAGGCCGATTAATCAAGAGAAGAACCAAACACAGGCCCCACTACCTCAAAGTTGTTTTTCCGGAGCAATTAAAGTCGGAAGCTATCAAAAGCTGCAAACTTTAGATGAACTCATTTTATTTTTAGAAAGCTCACGACCAGCGATAGGAGCGATTACTTTGAGTGATCATTTTTACAAAAATAGAGGCATCGTAAGGTCCTTGAAAGATACAAATTACAAAAAAGATGAGCATTCAAAAGGACACGCTGTGACCTTTGTAGGATATATAAACTTACCTCCTACACTTAATGAAGGAAGAGTCTGCTTTATTGTAGCAAATAGCTGGTCAGAGGGCTGGGGATTAGGTGGGCATGCTTGTCTAACCGAAAACTGGCTTATTAAGCATCGAATATCCACTCCATTTATTGGAGTTAACTCAATTATATAAGGATTTATAATGCCGTTTACAATAGACAACTTAAAAAGCTTGGCCGACCTTGCCACTAAACATAATGCTAGTGATATCCACTTACGCTCAAATGAGGCCCCTTGTCTTAGAGTTAAAGGAAAGTTACTACCCGTTCAAGCGAAGAGTTTTTCCTTAGATGACATTAAAGATATTTCTGAAATCCTTATGAATAAGAAAATGGATTTAAATGAATTAAAGAGCATGCAAGAAACTGATGGCGCTTTTGAGATAGAAGGAATATGTAGAATTCGATTTAATTTTTTTAGGTATAACGATAATTATGGTCTCATCTTACGTATTATAAAAAATGAAATTCCATCTATTGATTCACTTGGCTTTCTTCCAGTTGTAAAAAAAGTTTCTCAGTTTAATAATGGACTTGTTCTTGTGACAGGAGCTACGGGTAGTGGTAAAAGTACTACCCTTGCTTCAATGATCAATGAAATTAATGAAAATAAATCATATCATATCGTAACAATCGAAGACCCGATAGAATATATTCACCCTCAAAAAAAATCACGAATATCTCAAAGAGAAATTGGTCGAGATACAACAAGTTTTGCCAATGCCTTAAAAGCAAGTCTTAGACAAGACCCTGATGTCATTCTTATTGGGGAAATGAGAGATAAAGAAACTGTCGATATAGCCCTGAAAGCATCTGAGACCGGTCATTGTGTCTTTTCAACACTACATACAACTGACGCTTTATCCACCATTGGGAGAATCATTTCTCTTTTTCCCCCTCAAGAGCAAGATAATATTCGTAAGAGATTGGCCATTAATCTTAAGGCAACAATTTCACAAAGAATGCTTAATAAAAAAGATGGAGGGGTAACCGTGGCCATGGAGGTTATGCTAAATAACCCTGGTATACAAGAATGTATTCTTGGCGAAGAACCTCTCGGTAAAATACCTACAGTTATTTCAAACCAAAAAGAACAGGGAGGAACTGGAGGGCAAACATTTGATCAACATCTCGTTGAACTTTTTGATAATGGTATTATTTCCAAAGAGGAAGTACTTAGTGCTATTACAAATCAAACTGAATTTATGCAACGATTAATCGCTGAAGGAAAAGATTAATCCTCTTTCTCACAAATAGTTTTAAACATTAAATCGTGAAGAGTTCTTTTTTGTTTATGAAATAAAGGCATTAAAAGACCAATCACTGAAATTACATTTACAACAACTCCTATTGTTTGCCTCAACAGTGACTGTATAAAAGTTAAAGTTCCTCCATCGATATGATTTAAACTTAACTTTTTAATCTTTAAACCTAAAGTTGCCCCTTTTGCTAAAGGTGGGACTGTTGTAATTAGATAAATGAGAATAAACAGACCAGCTCTTACAAAAAGGTTTGTCTGTTGATAGATATAATTGGGGTCAGCTGAATCTACACCTAAATAAGGGGCCACTAGAGAATTTACTTCAGGTAAGTGTTCCGGAATAAAGTAGGCGCCTAAAGAAGGTAAAATAAGATCAAAGACTAGGGCCTGAAAACGATCCTCTACACTTGAAGGATTATATTTTATAGCTCTATTTTCTTCTAATTCTTTTGATGAGCTAAGTCGACCTTGACCAAACTTAGTATTATCAGATTTTTCTAATTTTAATTTTTTAGATTGCTTGTTCCGCGCTTTTTTAAGAGCAGGAGTGCCCTTTGACTCTTCCTTGATCTCTTCGATCTTCTCTTCTTCTATAGAGAATTCCCAGTCATCTTTTTTTTCTGTCATAATTTACTCAATCCCACTTAGTTTTTTATTATTTTTAAGGTTATACATATCATTCATAATATAAAAGGCTTCTTCTAGCTCAACATCTAACCTAATGTTTTTAACCCATTCTTCTTTTCTTTGTTTGAAATCATCTCTCCATTGCTTTTCTTCACTAGGTTTTATCTTTTCTATTTCTTTTATACTTTCCTCAAACTGGGTAACGACTAGCTTCTCTTGCTCTTTTTGAATCTTTAACTTTTCAATCATATCTTTATTTTCTTTATCTTCTCGAACGACAGTCTTTAAATTCAAAGATGCTTTCGTATCTTCATTTCTTTTTTTAATATAATCATTCATCTTAAAGATTTTAGAAAAGCGAGGATTTTTCTTAACTCTTTTCTGACTTCTTTGCCTTAATTTCTTTATATCCACTCTTTTTCCTGCCCAAGGTGAAAATGGCCGTGGAGAAATTCTATCCCAAGGAAGAGAGTTATCTATATCAGCTTCTCTTGATTTAGAGTTCGCAAACCGGTCTGGTAGAATTACATCTGAAACAACGCCCTTAATTTGAGTTGATGAACCTATAATTCTGTAGAATTTTTGTATTGTGACTTTAAGGGCACCCATATCTCCCCCCATCAACTTTGGTATAGGGCCTTGATTAAGGTTAACAATTGCTTGTACGGTACCTTTTCCATGAGTAAAGTCATTACCTACTATAACTGCCCGTCCATAGTCTTGTAGGGCCGCGGCCAAAATTTCAGAAGCAGAAGCACTAAATCGGTTAACCATAACAATTAAAGGTCCATTATAGGTAATATTAGGATTATCATCCTGTAGAACATCGACCTTACCCCTATGATCTCGAATTTGAACAATAGGCCCTTTCTCAATAAATAATCCAGACATTTGTCTAGCATCTTCTAAAGCGCCGCCACCATTATTTCTCAAATCTAATATTACTCCATCAACTTTACTTTTTTTCAACCTTTTAAGTTCTCTTCTAACATCATCTGTACAATTTCTTCCTTTACCATCAAAGTCTCTATAAAATTTAGGGACTGTTATATAACCCAACTTAAGATCATAATCTTTATGAGAAATAACGGATGATTTAGCGAATGAAGCAGAGATTTCGACTACGTCTCTAATAATAGGTATGACTTTTCTTGTACCATCTAACTTTTTAACCGTTAAGACGACAGTCGTCCCTTTTGGGCCACGAATATATCTAACAGCATCATCAACCTGCATATCAACCAGATCGACTTCTTCACCTGTTTTTTCTTGCTTTACTCTTAATATAACATCATCAACCTCAAGGTCCTTTTGCCTCCAGGCCGCTCCACCGGGAACGATACTAACGACTTTAATATAAGAGCCATCTTCTTGTAGAACGGCCCCGATTCCTTCTAAACTTCCTGAGATATCAATATCAAAGTCTTCTTTTCTGCGAGGAGGGAGATAGTTTGTATGAGGATCATAAACATTAGCAATAGCATTAAAGAATTTTTCTAAATTATCATCATGTGTTTCATTCGATAGACGTTTAAAGAATTTCTTATATTTATCAGAAATTGATTTTCTTGCCTTTTCCCTAAGCTCTTTATCACTTAGTTTTTTTTCATTAACTTTCTTTTTTTCCTTTTTATTCTTATCTTTCTCTTTGTCTTTCGCTTCTTTCTGCTCTTCTATCAAAGTCATATAGCGTGATAATGTTGCCTGCTTAAAGACCTTTCGCCAAAGATCTTTAAGATCTCTTTCTTTTTTCTGAAATACTCTCTTATCTGGATCAAGTTCTAACTCTTCTTTTATATCAAAGTTAAAGTTTTTAGAAAAAAAGTCCTTTCTCCAACTTTCAACTTTCGCGATTCTTTTATCTAAAAGTTCTGAGCTCGCAATTATAATTGAAAAGTTACCTGAGACCATTTGGTCATCCATTTTACTTTTATGTTTTTCAAGTTTTTTAATATCATCGACAAGCAAGAATTGTTTCCCTGGGTCCAGACGCTTAAGGTATTCCTTAAAAGCAATATTAGAGATAGAGTCATCTATCATTAATCTACGATAGTGATAATTCTCAAGTGCTTTTTTAATTAAATTCCCAAGAAGTCTATCCCTTTTTTGTTGGGTAAATGCTTGGGTGTCAAACGATAATAGCAGAACGATAAGGACAACTAATTTCATGCTTTTTCTCCAAAGAACTTATCTTTGATAATATTCCGATTTGAAGAAAGGCGAAAGGGTTAAATATAATCCCTTTTGCTATCAAAACGATAAATTTCGGCATCTGAGATTGCCTGAGCTATATCTTGAGTAAAATCATTTTTTTTAAAATATTGTTCAAGATATCCTTGATCTGGTCTTAGTATAGGGCTTTCAGGAGCAAATAAACTACATGCATCATCATGAGGAATGACAGAAATATCATGTGTTTCAATGTCACGTGCCATTTTTATTATTTCTTTTTTATTCAGACCTAATAAAGGTCTAAAAATGGATAATGATGTGGCCTGATCCAAAGCAGTCATATTTTCTAGGGTTTGAGATGAGACTTGACCAAGATTGTCACCTGTTACTAAGGCCTGTGCCTTGATATCTTTTGCAAGTCTACTAGCGCACTCCAACATATACTTTCTAAATAACAAAGTTCTGTATTCAATATGACAACTTTTAGCAATTTTATTTTGGATATCCCCAAAAGGAATAACATAAAGACGACATTTAAAATGAAAACGTTTAAGTTTTTCCATCATCAATAATATTTTATCTTTTACTTCCTCACCCACATATGGATAGGCATAAAAAAAGATAAAATCTTGAGAACAACCTCTTTTAGACATTAGGTAACTTGCAATTGGTGAGTCAAAGCCGCCCGAAATAAGAGTTAAAAGGTGCCCTGTCATTCCTGAAGGAAGTCCTCCTATACCCTGGTAGGTCTCAAAAGAAATATATGTTTTACCTGAATAGATTTTTATTTCTAAAATTAAATCCGGGTCTATAACATCTACTTTCAAATGTGGAAATTTTTCAGGAATAAGATGACCTAAGTTTTGATTAATTTCAACGCTTTTTACCGGAAAGGATTTATCTTTTCTTTTACATATAACTTTAAAAGTTTTTTCAACAGGTTCAACTCTTTGGACTAACTCCATAGAAGCTTCTACTATTTTTTCATATGTGGACTCAATTTCGATAGACGGCCTTAATGATTGAAGACCTGGTAACCAACTTAAGGCCTCGATAAGCTCCTGACTAAAAGCAGTTTCAGACTCAACAACTAATTTCTGACTCTCATTTCTACATATTGTAGAATCATTATGTAAGCGCTTAATTATGGCCTTCACATGATTTTTAAAGCCTTTAAAATAGTATTTTCTATTTTTACCTTTGAGCCAAAGCTCATCAACGCTTAATACGAGTGTTTTATAATTGGCCATTTATTTCCTCATTAAATGTTTAATCTCATTAAACACTTCTTTAATCTCTATACAGAACTTTTCTATTTCATCTTCGTTAGTCTGAGAAGAAAATGAAATTCTGAGAATATTTTTGTGAAATTTTTCTTCAATACCCATAGCACTAAACGTAGGATTTTGGGCTTTGATTTTAGAAGAACATGCTGAAGAGCTTGAAATATATATATCTTTGGATTCTAAAAGTCGTAATATAATATCACTTGACACCTTATCCACTTGTGCCAATAGGATATAAGCTGAAGTATTTAATTGCTCAAATGGAAACTTAAATAAATCTTTACACTCATTTTTTAAACTTTCTTTAAGCGCTAGCACCTTGTTCGTATTGTGTTCTTCCTTATAGGCCAATAATAGTGCTTGAATAAAAGGGTAACTTAAAGTTCCAGACCTTAGACCTTTTTGTTGACCTCCTCCATGGATAAGAGCAGATAACTTAACACCATCTTTTAAAAATAGGCCCCCAATACCTTTAGGCGCACCAAATTTATGACCAGAAAAACAATAAGAGTCAGCACCGATAGAATGGATAGGATATTTCCCAAAGGCCTGTGCACCATCAATATGAACATGAAGTCGAGGAAACTTTTTCTTAAGCTCTTTTACTTTATCAAGGTATGGCGAAATGACTCCTGATAAATTATGAATATGTGTCAAGATAAGTAGTCTTGAGTTCTCATTAACTTTATCAAATAGGTTTGTATCATCAAATGTAGCTGCTGAAGTTGGAGATGACTCCACAACATTTACGATACTTGGATGATCTGCGCGGTGATAAAGAATATGTTCATTCTCTTTAAATTCAAGTCCTTTAATAACCATATTATTAGACTCAGTGGCCCCACTGGTAAAAATCAAGCTTGCTTTAGAATCAAAGCAGCTAAGAAGCTCCTTTTCGATTTTCTCTATTCTTTTTGCAAGACCTCTGCCGAGCTTGTGTGAGCTACTTGGGTTAGCGAAGTCTTGATTTAAGCTTATGTTAAGCTCTTGAAGAACTTTTGAAGTAAGAGGAGATGTGGACGCATAATCGAGGTAAATCATGAAGAGTATTTACATCTTGTGACACTACAAGTCAACAGTGAGTTAAGTTCTCACTTTGAGTGAGTTGTTTCTCCCAATTTAGGGCCGAACTAACAATAATATCAAGACTTTGATACTGTGGTTTCCAACCTGTGAGCTTTTTTAGCTTTGAGGAATCGGCCACAAGTAAATCACTGTCGCCATCTCTTCTTCCTGTTACTTCCACTTTAAAATCAACTCCACTAATCTCTTTAACAACAGAGATAACCTCTTTAACACTACTTCCTTTACCATAGCCACAGTTTAAAGTTTGAGAAGTTTTATTTTCGATTAGATAATCTAAGGCATTAACGTGGGCCGTGGCCAAGTCACTAACATGTATATAATCCCTAATACATGTACCATCTGTCGTATCGTAATCTGTTCCATAAAGAAAAAGCTTATCTCTTTTTCCTAGGGAACTTAAACAGGCAAGTTTAATCAAATGAGTACTGACTTTTGAAGTTTGTCCGAGTTCTCCTTCAGGGTCTGCACCAGCAACATTGAAATATCGAAGACAAATATGGTGGAAATTTTCATTAGCTTTTGATGTATCTTCTAAAATCCATTCCGTCATTAGCTTAGAACGTCCATAGGGATTAATCGGTGAAGTAAGATCATTTTCAGTCAATGCCCTTCCCTGTCCCATTCCATAAACGGCCGCAGTTGAAGAAAAGATAAAATACTCAATGTTGTTTCTCGTACAGGCCTTAATTAGATTTAGAGCATTGGCCGTGTTGTTTTCATAATATTTTATTGGCTCACTGACTGATTCAGGAACGATTATGGAGCCTGCAAAATTGAGAACCGCCATAATATTATAATTTTTAAAGGTCCAATCTAATTTAGAAGAGTCACTAAGATCCCCTATAACCAGTTCACCATATTTAACCGCCTCACGATGCCCTGTGCTTAAATTATCATACACAATTGGGTTATAGCCTGAATTACGAAGGGCCTTGGCGACATGAGAGCCAATATATCCTGCTCCTCCTGCCACGAGAACATTTTTATTTTTCATTCATTTTCCTTTAGGCAAGACGTCTAACTTTTTTAACACTATCCACAATCTTGGTAAAAACCTTATCGGCGGTTAAAGGTTTAAGAATATAACCATCGACCTTATTTTTAACGACCTCACTAACTCTTTCTTTATCACCTTCTGCCGTCGATACAATGATCAACATATTATCATAGTTAGAGTTAGAGCGAACTTTCTCTAAGAACTCCTCCCCTGACATTTTTGGCATATTCAAATCTAAAAAAATAAGTTGAACTGGTTTGAGATCGTTATATTCCCTCTCAACAATAGACAGAGCAGTCTCACCATCTTCACAGTGAAGAACATTTTTGAGGCCCTTATTTTTAAGAAAGAGCCTCATCACATTTACTGTTTCGATACTATCGTCAACAATAAGTATCTTTAAGTCTTCTTTTAACTTGGCCATTAACCATTACTTTTTATATTTCTCAATACGTATTGAAGAATTCCACCATTTTTAAAATACTCCATCTCTCCTGCCGTATCAATACGACAATTGAGTTCCGCATTTTCTGTACTTCCATCATTTCTATGTATCGTCATTGATACAGTCATTTTAGGTTTAAGCTCTCCTACTAAGCTTAAAGAAATCTCTTCACTACCATCAAGATTTAGAGTTTTTCTTGTTGCTCCACCTTTAAATTCTAGAGGCATCACACCCATACCAATTAGGTTCGAGCGGTGAATTCTCTCAAAGCTTTCTGTAACAACGGCCTTAACTCCTTGAAGGTAAGTACCTTTGGCGGCCCAGTCTCTTGAAGAACCAGTACCGTATTCTTTACCGGCAACAACAACGAGGTCTTTTTTCTCACCAACATATCTCATAGCAGCGTCATAGATACTCATCTGTTCACCAGATGGAATATGTTTCGTGTATCCACCTTCAACACCTGGAACCATTTCATTTCTAATTCTAATATTAGCAAATGTTCCTCTCATCATAACTTCATGGTTACCTCTACGAGATCCATAAGAATTAAAATCAAATGGCTTCACACCATTATCAGTTAAATATTTCCCACCAGGACTATCTTGCTTAATAACACCGGCCGGAGAGATATGATCTGTTGTTACTGAATCACCAAGAAGAGCAAGTACTCTTGCGTTCTTAACCTCAAAACTTGTTTTAACTCCGTCATTGATGTTGTCAAAGAATGGAGGGTTTTGAATATAGGTACTATTATTGTCCCATTCATATAGTTCCCCACCACTTGTTTTAATATTTTGCCAATGCTCATCACCTTCAAAAACATTAGCATATCTACTTTTAAACATCTCAGAAGTAAGCTTTGAGCTTAAGACTTCATTAATTTCATCGTTACTTGGCCAAATATCTTTTAGATATACATCCTGACCATCTTTTCCTTTTCCAATAGGATCTTTAGATAAATCAACTTTCATATTTCCTGCTATCGCATAGGCAATAACAAGAGGAGGTGACATCAAATAGTTGGCACGACAATCTGGAGAAACTCTACCTTCAAAGTTTCTATTTCCCGATAAAACAGAACAAGCAAAAATCTTTCCATCACTTATTGCCTTACTAAACTCGGGATGAATAGGTCCTGAGTTACCAATACAAGTAGCGCAACCGTACCCAACAAGGTTATATCCCATATCATCAAGATGGGTTTGAAGGCCTGACTCAACAAGATAATCAGTAACAACTTTAGACCCCGGGGCCAGTGAAGTTTTAACCCAAGGCTTAGGTTTTAAACCAAGTTCATTTGCTTTTTTCGCAAGTATCCCTGCTCCAATCATAACTGAAGGATTAGAAGTATTAGTACAAGAAGTAATACCAGCAATAACAATATCACCATGTTCGATTGAAAAGTCTCTTCCTTCTACTTGTTGAGATTTATTTGTCTCCGCAGCTTCTATCCCTTGAGTAGAAAGTTCTTTCATAAACGAAGAAGCTGAAGCACTAAGAGCAATTTTATCTTGAGGCCTTTTTGGCCCAGCAATACAAGGCTCTACTGTACTCATATCTAGTTCAACAACTGAAGAGAAGACCGGATCAGCATCACCTTCACCTGCCCACATTCCCTGCTCTTTTGCATAAGCTTCAACAAGGGCAACTGTTTCATCACTTCTACCTGAGAACTTAAGGTACTCAACAGTTTTTTCATCTATTGGAAAAAATCCACAAGTAGCACCGTACTCAGGCGCCATATTTGCTAGCGTGGCCCTATCAGCTAGAGACAGATCTCTCATACCTGGACCAAAGAATTCAACAAACTTACCAACAACACCATGCTTTCTGAGAATTTCTACAACATATAAAACAAGGTCAGTGGCCGTAACACCTTCTTTTAACTTTCCTGTAAGCTTAAAGCCTACAACATCAGGGATAAGCATTGTTACAGGCTGCCCAAGCATTGCGGCCTCAGCTTCAATACCACCTACACCCCAACCTAAAACGGCAAGACCATTAATCATTGTTGTATGGCTATCTGTTCCTACACAAGTATCTGGGTAAGCAAAGACTTCATTACCTTCTTCTTTTGTCCAAACACACTCAGCTAAATACTCTAGGTTTACTTGGTGAATAATTCCTGTTCCTGGAGGAACAACTCTAAAATCTTTAAAAGCTTTTTGTCCCCATTTTAGGAACTGATATCTTTCTTTGTTTCTTTCATATTCAATTTCAACATTTTCTTTAAAGGCTTCTTTAGTCCCATACTTTTCAATATTTAAAGAGTGGTCGATAACAAGGTCTACAGGTACTAGTGGATTAATATTTTCTACTTTACCACCAAGTTTAACCATCCCTTCTCTACAAGCAGCCAAATCTACAACTGCGGGGACCCCTGTAAAATCTTGCATAACAACTCTAGCAGGAAAGTAGTTTATTTCTTTATCACTTTTTTGATCATTGGCCCATTCATTAACAGCTAAAGCATCATCCCATGAAACGTTTGGATCAGATTGTTTTCTAAGAATATTCTCTAAAAGGACCTTTAACGACTTTGGTAGTTTATCTATATTTGTCAGACCTTTATTTTTCGCTTCGTTTAAGCTGAAAAAAGAATAATTCTTAGGACCAACAGTTAGTGTCTTTTTAGTATCGCTCATAGCTATTTCCTCTTTAACATAATGAATAATTTGTGTGACATTATAATCCCTATCTAATCAATTAGGTAGGTTTTTTTAAGCTTATACCGTAACTTAGCAACTGCTACTGCACCTCATTATTATTTATATTTCCATAACACGTATGGTAATATGAGTTTTAAATAGTTTTATACTCTAGCCTATCTTGCTTAACTAATATCCACAATCCTGAACCAATAGACCTAATGATAAGACCTTGATGAATTACTTTTCTTCGCAAATTATATAAGTGAACATCTACAGCTTTAGGGTGTACTTGATTAGCACCCCACACTGCTTGTAGAATCTTTTCTTTGCTTACTTTCCCATCTATTGAAGTCATAAATAATGAAAGAATTTGAAGCTCTTTAGTTGTGAGTGAGTTTTTTAGTGCCGGTGTTAAGAGTAAGGACTTTTCTAATTTAATGAGAAGCTCATTAGTCTTAAAAGGCTTGATAAAATACTCAGAAACACCTTTTTCATAGCATTCTCTCATTATTGTTAAATCATCAGAGTTCGTAGCAATAATGACTGGGAAAGCTAGCTTTAGTGTTCGATCATTTTTTAAAGTATCGATATTATCAAGGATATTTCCATCCTTTAACACTAGCTCGGTTATAAGAAGGTCGGGATTATTCTCAGCGAGTAAAGAGAAAAAATCTTGAATGGATTGTATAAAAACCAGATTATAATACCTTGAAAGGATTGTTTCATACTTCAGGTATACAGACGTATCTGTGTCTAATATCCAAACAATAGATTTCTTCAGGTCGCCTCCAATGCTTGAAATTCTAACTATTTATACCCTCTTTATCAAAGCCTTAAGATAAAAAGTTGTCGACTCTTGCGTCATACTATTGTATGACCTGTTCCTATGAACCAAGTTGACCAAATTTTTTCCGAAAAGCTTAACTTTATCTCAAACTTCAAGTTTGATGAAAAAGTGGCCAAAGTCTTTGATGATATGGTGCAAAGGTCGGTACCATTTTACGATGAAATACATAAAATCATATGCGATTTAGTTCCAAGATATTTACAAAATGATGATGAGACATTTTTAGATTTGGGGTGCTCCACAGGTACAACAATTACATTAGTTCACCAATTTCTTAAATCACGTCGTAACTCTCCAAAAATAAATTTTGTAGGAGTTGATAACTCCGATTCCATGTTAAAAATCTGCGAAGAAAAATTTATTGAGCATCAACTTCTTAATGCACAACTCCACCAGATAAGTTTACCGGAATTGCCTTCAATAAAATCAAAAATGGTCGTAATGAATTATACCTTGCAATTTATACCACCTGAAAAAAGAGAAAAGCTGCTTGGCGATATTTATAACATAGTTGAACCAGGTGGTGTTTTTATTCTGGCCGAAAAAATAAGAACTAATGATTTAGAAATTGAAGAGCTTACAACAGATCTTTACTATGACTTTAAAAGAAGAAATGGTTACTCAGAGCTTGAAATCTCACAAAAAAGAGAGGCCCTTGAAGAAGTTATGATACCAACGCCACCTGAAGAACAAATCGTTCTCCTTAAAAATGCGGGCTTTAAAAGCGCTGAGATGGTTTTTCGCTGGTATAACTTTGCATGTTACCTTTGCTTAAAATGACTGAACTTTCTTATCTTTCACAATTCCAAGACCGAATTGATATTAATAAACTCCTAAATATTAAAGAGCAAAGAATGGAGACTCTTCTTAGAGATGAAAACATTCTTCGTATGCTTGATAATCTTCCTGATTATAAAAACGTGACTTTTGATCCCTCTGAAAAAGACCTTAAAATCCAAACCGATCCTATGGTCGATATAGAAGGTATTGCTAAAGAACTTATACCATGGAAAAAGGGCCCCTTTTGTTTGAATAACACTTTAATTGATTCTGAGTGGAGGAGTGATCTAAAGTGGGATCGTCTCAAGGACAAACTAAATCTGAAAAATAAGACAGTACTCGATATTGGCTGTAACAATGGATACTTTATGTTTCGGGCCCTTGAGCAAGACCCTAAACTTATTCTTGGTATTGACCCCGTTGCAAGATGTTATTACCAATATAAATTTATAAAAAACTTTATTCCCAATGTCCCTATCTACTTTGAGTTATTTGGGATGGATGAAGTCGAACTATTTAATGAAGTCTTCGACAATATTTTTCATATGGGAATCATCTATCACCATAGAAACCCTATCCAGCAGCTTAGACATATCCATAAGGCGCTTAAACCAAATGGGGAATTAATTATTGAAACCATTGGTATCGAAGGTGAAGAATCCGTCGCCTTATTTCCCGAAGATAGATATGCTAAAATGAGAAATGTTTGGTTTGTTCCTACATTAAACTGCTTAATAAATTGGCTTCAGAGAACCAAGTTTGTAGATATAGAGATCATTTCCACAGAGTGGGGTCATTCTAATGAGCAAAGAACAACTCATTGGTGCCCATCAGGACATCAAAGTTATAAAGATTTTCTTGACCCAAATAATCCGAGTAAAACCATCGAAGGGTATCCCGCACCCAAACGCTTTTGTTTAAAGGCCAGAAAAAAAGGTAGGCGATGATTAAATTCTTTGGCCGTACATTTTTTATTATACTTGGCTGGATTTCCTTACTATTGGGAGTTATAGGTGCGTTTCTTCCACTATTACCTACAACACCATTCATCATTTTAGCTGCTTATTTTTTCTCTAAAGGATCCAAAAAACTCCATCAGTGGATTATAACACGTCCCTACTTTGGGCCAATGATAAAAGAATGGGAACAGCACGGTATCATATCAGTCAAAGCAAAAGTTTTGTCATGTTTTATGATCATTGTTATCTTTAGCTTAACAATTAATTATGTCGATGTAAGTCAAAATATAAAGACCATCGTAGCGTTTATAGGGATGTCGGTTATTCTTTTCATCCTAAGCCGCCCTTCAGTAAAAGGAAGAAAGCAATTATGAGTTATACAATCTTGGACTCCATTAAACATAGTGACCAAAAGTCCCTTATTCAAGAGATGGCCCTTGATGTACTTATTGGTTTTTCACAAAATGAAAAAAGACTCAACTCTAAATATTTCTATGATGACAAAGGCTCTAAGATTTTCTCAAAAATAATGGAATGTGAAGATTATTACCCTACTCGATCTGAGTTTGAAATTTTAGAAAATCACAAAGAAAGAATCTCCAGTTTTTTTCAAGATCAAGACGATATTAACATCATCGAGCTTGGCGCTGGAGATGGTAAAAAAACAAAAGTTCTTCTTCGATATTTTTTAGAGCAAAATAGAAGCTTTGATTATCATCCCATTGATATTTCGGAGCAGGCCATTGTGGATCTTACTGATAGCCTTAATGATGAATTGCCAAAGCTTAGTGTTCACGGCGTTGTAGGCCAATACTTCCCATCTCTAAATTGGATTAATAATAATAAGCATGGAAGAAACTTCATATTTTTTCTAGGCTCAAATATTGGTAACTTTGACCTACCTCAGGCAAGAGTCTTTTTAAGAACTTTATGGAGCTGCCTCAACGATGGTGACCTTGTCCTTATTGGGTTTGATCTTAAAAAAGATATTAACAAACTTCTTTGGGCCTATAATGATAGAGAAGGACTAACTTCTGAATTTAATATTAATTTACTAAAAAGGCTAAACCGAGATCTTGGAGCAAATTTCAATTTAGATAATTTCCAACATTTTGGAACATATAATGCTCTTAAAGGAGCTATGGAAAGTTATTTAATAAGTTTAGAAGATCAAAGTGTGGAAATCGATGCACTTAAAAAGTCATTTAGCTTTAAGGCCTTTGAGCCTATTCACCTAGAATATAGCTATAAATACTTACCAAAAGATATTCAAGGCTTGGCCGATGATACTGGCTTTAAAATTATGGATAATCTTTATGACTCTAATAAGTATTTTGTTGATTCTGTGTGGAGTGTCGTGAAGAATTGAACTCATCAATGTGGGGTAACTCCCAAACACATCATTTTTATAATCTGGACCCTAATCAGATCATGGATGCAGTTGATGCTTGTGGATTTAAAACAACAGGTCGCTATCTTCAACTCAACAGTATGGAAAATAGAGTTTTTGAGCTTGAGATTGAGCTTCCCAAAAACTTAAATAAGATCATCTATCCACATGACCGATTTAAAATAGCAAAGTTTTATCGTCCTCAACGCTGGAGTAAGGAACAAATTTTAGAAGAACACCAATTTCTTCTCGATCTTAAACGGAATAATATCTCAGTTATTGCTCCTTTGGAAATTGAAGGTGAGACTCTCTTTGAAATTCCTTCATTAGATATTCATTATTCTGTCTATGATAAGGTCCCAGGTCGTAGTCCCCAAGAGTTATCTTTAGAAGACTTTACACGATTGGGTTATTTAACTGCAAAAATCCATCAAATAGGAAAGAAAAGTAAATTCCAACATAGAAATGAAATATCGACTCAACTTTATGGGCAGTCTAATATTGCCTTTTTACTTCAAAAAAACTTCATCCCGCTCCACCTTTGCTCATCTATTGAAAAAAGTGTTGAAAGTATTTGCCAAAAGGGACACCCTTATTTGGCCAATGCCGAGAAACAAAGAGTTCATGGCGATCTTCACTTAGGAAATATTATCCATGATGGTAAAGATTTTGTTTTTTTAGATTTTGATGATTCATTTATGGGGCCAATCGTACAGGATCTATGGCTTTTTCTTCCTGCTCACGAACAAGAGTCAAAGCAACACTTTTGGGATGGGTATGAGCAAGTTAATATTATCAAAAATGACCAAAAACCTCTGATCGAGCTTTTACGTGCCCTAAGATATATTCATATGACAGGTTGGATTGCTAGAAGGTGGAGCGATCCCTCATTTAAAATAAACTTTCCTCACTTTGAGGAAGATATGTATTGGGAAAACTTTAACAAAGACCTTCTCATTCAACAAAAAATTATTGAGGAGTCATTACTATGATCACAAAGGCCACACTTAAGGATGTTGAAGCTATTGCAGGTATGCAAATAAATATGGCCAAAGAAAGTGAAGGCATGGAGCTTGATCTTGCAACTGTACGAAACGGTGTTTCAACAATTATTAATAAACCCGATTGGGGTCACTATCTTGTTTACCAACAAGATGGAAATAATATTGCCTGTCTTATGGTACTTTATGAATGGAGTGATTGGAGGTGTAAAAAGGTTATCTGGATACACTCGGCCTATGTGAAAATGGAGCATAGAAGACAAGGAATCTTTAAAAAAATGTATCAGTACTTACAAAATATAGTTCATGAAAATGAGGAGTTCTCAGGGGTCCGCCTCTACGTTGATAAAAGAAATAAAACCGCCATTTCTGCATATGAAAAATTAGGAATGAATGGTGAACACTATTATCTTTATGAATCCTTGAAGTAATACTTTATTGAGTCATGCCTGTGGGTAGATCTACTTCCCCTGAGGCCAACTCAGATGCTGTCGCAGGCCTAACATCGATAACCTTTATATCAAACTCTAACTCCTCTCCTGCCAGAGGATGGTTACCATCAACTGTTACAAATTTTTCGTCAATAGATATGATTTGAACAATTATAGGCCCATATTCCGTCTGCGCCTCAAATTCCATGCCTACTTTTAAATCATGTGGTTCTTCAAATTGATCAAATGGAATATCATGAATAAGCTCTTCATTGCGAAAACCATAGGCTTCATCAGGCTTAACCGTAAACTTAACATTGTCTCCGGCCTGCTTATCATCTAATTGTTTTTCCACACCTGGTATAAGATGACCTGCTCCATGAATATAGCATAAAGGATCCTTTCCCTCAGTAGTATCTCTAAGGTTACCTTCACCATCTCGTAAATTGTAAGAAATAGTAACAACTGTCTCTTTAACTATTTTCATAATTAAACCCTTTGTCTTATTCTATGACAAAATGCTTCATTTTACTAAAGCTTTCTTATGTTTTTTATTATAATGGGATCAACTGGTACGTTTTTATGCATACCTAGTGACTGAGTTTTTGATTTTTTAATTTTATTTACGACACTCATCCCTTTAACAACTTTACCAAATACAGCATATCCATAACCTCTATCTGATTTAGATTTATGATTTAAAAAGTCATTATCAGAAACATTTATGAAAAACTGTGATGTTGCACTATCAACTACACCTGTTCTGGCCATAGCAATTGTGCCTGTATTATTTGATAGCCCATTATCTGCTTCATTTTTTATAGGAGATAAAGTCTTTTTAGTTTGCATATCTTTATCAAAACCTCCCCCCTGAATCATAAAGTTATCAATCACCCTATGAAAAACTGTTCCCTTGTAATGTCCATTTTCAACATACTTAAGAAAGTTTTTAACTGTTATAGGAGCTTTTTTGTCCGCTAATTGGACGTGTATTTCGCCGGCCGTCGTTTCAAATACAACTTTTGTGTTGGCCAATAAGTTAAAAGAAAAAAAGAAAATAAGTGCAAAGTACTTCATAATATATCCTTAGTTTTGATAACATTCTAAAAATTCTTTATATTTATTTACCGGTAACGGGTCTTTATCTTGAAGGTATAATTCAAGATGTTCAAGGGACTCTACTCCCCAAAATAATTCATCATTTACAGTGATACTAGGAACTCCAAAAACGCCTAAATCTAGCGCTGATTGGATATTATTTTTTATCTCCAGCCTTGCTTCACGTGTAGATGATTTTTCAAGCAATTGCTCAAAATTAGTTAGATTTTTATTTTTAAAAAGAAGTTTTATCGATTCTTCTGAATCAATATTTTCTCCTCTACCCCAACTGGCCTCAAAAAATATATCAATAAGCTTTTTTTGCTCTTTCCCACTAACGCCTTTAAGACAAAACCTTAAAGCATAGAGAGAATTAAAAGGAAGAGCCTTAGGAGGGATAAAAGGGATATTGCCTTGATTGCATTTTCTTAATAAATCCTTCATGAGAAAATTTCTTTTAGGACCTATCTCAGCTGGTCCTTTGGTGTCATAGGATTTGATTATTTTACTTAATGGAACTGGATAACAATCTACCTCATAAGAATAATTTCTAATTTTATTCCATGCCAGATAAGAATAAGGTGAAAGAAAATCAAAGTAAAAGTTTAACTTTTTTCCCATTGTTAGATATCCTTTATCATGCAGTTTTACTTTTTTAGCCCTCAAATAACAAGGATCGAACTAATGAAAATGGCCTTTATCCTACTCCTTATTATGTCGTGCGTAAAAGGTGATATATCAATGGAATCTTGCCAGGACCTTGCCTATAAAACCTATAAAGGATTTCCTTTAGAGAGTAAAAAGTTTAAAAGTAGTTGTTTAAACTATGACCTTCAACATAGTGTTCAAAGCTGCCAAAAGGCCCTTGAGAAAATGATCGTAGGCAGAAAAAAGCAAGAACTAGAGCAAGAGTTTGGAGAAGGAATCCTTAAGTGTTTTTCCGAAAATGACCTTAATAAGTTTTTAAAGCGGTAACGCGCCTCAGTAGTAACTATTTAAAAGCTCTTTAAATTCTGAGTGATTTTTAATATTTGTCAGTTCAAAATCCTCTTCCAAGCTTTTACGTTTAAAAACCTTTTCCTGGATGGCCTTTTCTAAATATATTAATGAATTATTAAAATCATTTTTTAGACTGTATACGCAAGCTAAAGAATAACAATTATAGGCCCTATCTTTTTTTGATTTACCTTTTTCGCACCTTAACTTAGAGTATTTAATTCCTTTTCCCAATAAAGAATTGTCATTACTATATAAGGCCAATCTTGTACAAGCATCGTTTTGTAAATCTAAGGTATTTTGTTTTTTGGGTACATCACTTTTACAGGCCATCCTAAAAAACTCTAAGGAACTTTTCCTGTCAAAAAACTGAGACATATATTGAGCACTCATTAAGCAATTAAAAACTCTTTCATAGCTATTGACCTCAGTTTTTCTACAGGATTTCACAAAAAATATTATGGCATCATTTTTTAGGTTTTTTTCTTGATAATGATTGGCCAATTCTAAACACGCTTGGGAAAAATTCAGATCACATGATACACTTAGATAATGTATCCCTTGAGTTTGTTTATCTACTAACAACGACGTTTTACCTAGGTAATAACAGCCTTTTGCATTTTTTAACACACATGATTGCTTAAAAAAACTCAATGATTTATTTAAACTCCCCGATGCTTGTTCTAATAAACCAGCAAAATAACATGATTCTGAGTTTTTAGATTCACATGAAAATTTAGTAAATTTCAAGGCCTTTTTAATATTACCTATTGAGTAATTATATTGGGCCAGTAAAAAGCAAATGCCATGCTTACCTAATAAACATGTTTTTTCTGTGAATGATATCACATCTTTTTTATCTTTATTACTTATTGCCTGTCTAAGAAGCTCACTGCAAGAATTAACAAATCCCATCTCACAACTTTTTTTAAGTAAACCTTTTGCCAAAACCCACTGTTTTTGCTTTAGATAAAGTAAACCTAAAAAGTGGCAACCAATTTTATTTTTTTTAATATAACAAGAACGAGCAAATAGATCTTTTGAGGAATGTGATTTAGGGTCCAAATAAAATATTATAATACCGCATCCTACTTCACTCTTTAGTTCACAGGCCTTTTTAAAAAAATCCGCTGCTATCAATGCATCATCTTTTTTCAAACCTACTTCAATACAACTATCAGCATTACCTTTTTCACAATTTATAATCAAAGGATCATAACTAACCGAAGTTATATCTTTTTTCTCAACAACTTCCTGCTTGTGAGAGCATCCAAAGACTTGAATAAGAATGAGCAAAAGTGTTATGAGTTTCATTATTTTATCTTATCTCAACAAGGTATTAACATGAAGGATTCTTTTTACTCCCAGGGCCCTAAAATTTGTATAATTATAGGTACTTGCTTAATTTTAGTCGGTCTTATATGGCAGTTTGCTGGAAAGTTTCTACCATTTGGTAAGTTACCTGGGGATATTAGTATTAAAACAAAAAACATAAGTTTTTACTTTCCCATTGTATCGAGTATTATCATTTCAATAATAATTACAATAATTCTAAACCTTTTTAATAAAAAATGATGAAAGCTAAAGAGTATATTAAACATCTTGATCTATCCCCTCATCCTGAAGGTGGATACTTTAAAGAAATCTATCGATCAGATACAGAAAAAGAATTTATAGCAGGAAAAAGAAGCCTTTTAACTTCGATCTATTTTCTTTTAGAGAAAGGACAAAAATCGCATTGGCATAAAATTAAATCCGATGAGCAATGGCACTTCTATGCGGGAGCTCCTCTTACCATTTGTATTATAAAAGAAAATAAACTCGAAAAATTATCACTTGGCCCAAATATTAAAAATGGTGAGTCTCTCTTTATCAATATTCCTGCAGATCATTGGTTTGGTGCCTTTTCAAATGGTGATTTCACACTGGTGGGAGCGACTGTTGCACCTGGTTTTGATTTTCAAGATTTTAGTCTTGCAAAAAGAGAGGATATTCCTTTGAAAGACCCTCTCTCTCTATCTTTGATTTTAGATTCTTAAATTATTTTTTATTAGAAATAATTTCATCAAGGCTATACTTACCAGGTCCTGTGAAAACAACAGTTAGACCAATAATAAGAAAAAGTAAGGCCTTCTCTTTTGCGGCAAATGGGTCTGATAAATGGAAATTAAAGGTGGCCATAAACATAACCGCGGCCATAAAAAGAGCACTTGGTCTTGTCATAATTCCTAAGGCCATAAAAAGACCACCTAAAAACTCACCAAGTCCTGCTAACCATGCCATGACAGTAGGTAGAGGTAATCCCATTTTACTTTGAATCATTCCAATAAAACCATCAGAGGGTGGCAATTTACCAAGACCATGACCAAAGGCCATCGCCAGTCCGGCACTAACCCTTAAAATAAGTAACCCTATGTTAGTGCTATTAGAATTAGATTTTGTAGACGAAAACAGTAGGTTAAATATAGACATATTAACTCCTTTTAATTTAGTTTCTATATAAGGAAATTTTAAGGTTTAATGATCATCATCGTCAATTTTTATAAAAGGTAATTAATTTGTATCCTAAATATTTTTTACTAGCATTTTTTCTGTTATTTTCTTCTCAATCCTATTCCAGTCAAGACTGTGAAAGAGTATATGCAGCACTAGATATTGGCAGTGGGGCCACACGTATCACAGTTGCTCAAGTTAATAGTTGCAGCAATCGTATCGAGAAAACTCTTTTTGAAGATCAAACACCAATATTTTTTAAATCCCAGCTGGATGCTTCTACTGATAAAAGATTTAGTGAACAATTTTATAAATTAACATTAAAGAAAATTAAAGACTTAATCAAAAAGGCCTTGGTTCATAATCCTTCACAAGTTGTAGGTGTCGCTACTGAAGCCTTTAGGCAGGCCATCAACGGACAAGAGTTTATCTCTCAACTCTCTACCACTCTTTCCATACCTCTTTATATACTAAACCAGGAGTCCGAAGCAATAATTGGCTATTTAAGTGCCCTTCACAAATTAAAAACAGATGGTCAGAAAGTTATCGTTTGGGATCATGGAGGAGGAAGTGCCCAATTAACCTCCCTGGGGGAAGATTACCAATATATTATTGGTGGTGCTCAACTTGGAAGCGAAACTTTTAAAAGAATGATCACACACGTTTTAAAAGGTCAAAACACAAATACAATTAAAACACCAAACCCAATAGGGAAAGTTAATGCTGTTTATGCCGAGCGCTTTGCAGAGTTTTATGCCAAGGAATTCCTACCGAAGCCCATCATCAATAAAGCACCAACTTCAATAGTAGCGGGCATCGGAGGTATACACTACTGGAGTCTCAAAAAAAGCTTAGGTAGAAAAAACATGGATAAACCATATACAATTCTTGAAATTGAAAATGCCATTAAAAAGCTTAAATATAAAACAGACCGAGAAGTTGGCGGAAAATATGCTCAGACTGATGTTTCAAACCTTATTCTTATAAAAGGATTTATGAAGGCGATGGGTATTAAACAGGTTCAAGCCTACAATATAAACCTATCTCATGGAATTTTGACGAATAAAAGATATTGGCATCAATCAACCATGAGCTCTGAAGGCCCATGAGTCTTAGGTAACTCACTATCAGTATGATATTTATTAGCTGGTACTCTTTTTTTAGATTCCTGAACTTTATAAAAAAAATAAACACCTGAAAATATCGCCAATAAACAAGATAAGAATAGTAATCTTCTCATGAGTCTATATTACTCGATTTATTATAAAGGTGTTTGTGGTAGAAAACTTTTCCAAACCTCTCCACTTAATGAAATGGCATAAAACTGATAATCATCTAAAGCAACAATTTTAAAAAGAGAGTTACCTCTCATGGCCACCCAAGCACCATCTAAGTACTGGTAAACACCATTGTTAATACCAATTCCCAACAGTAAATCCTCATTTACTACAGTTATGCTCTTCATTTTTCCAACTAACTTTTTCCAACCTACCCCATCAAAATGCCAAACAGAGTAATCTTCTCTTAGGCCATATATATCATTAACAGAAAGAGCACTCATTTCCTTAAGGTTTATACCTGGCAAATCTGACCAGCGACCATCTTCATATAAAGATGGTCGGCCCTGTCCATCTTTTTCAACCCCAAGAAACTTTCCATTTCCCAAGCTTAAAAAATTATCAAGTTTACCCTTCACTTTTACCCATTTATTATCTTTTAAAAAATAAGCTCCATCACTCTCTCCTATAAGACAAAGCCTTTTTCCGATTCCGCCAGATAAGCTTTTTCCTTTTATTCCTTGATACTGCCAACTGCCTTCAGATAATTTATAAAGAAGATTCTTCTCATCAATTGCAAAAAGTTCACCTGATTCACCAACAGCAATATCCTTAAACTCTCCACCGATTGACTTCCATCTGTGATTAATTACCGGCTCTCTAAAGGGAACCTTATATGAAAAGCGGCCATCAAAAGCACTAAATATTATATCTTCTATCGTCGTGAGGGTCTCGGTAAGATCAAGAAAGGACTCACCTAAGCTAAATTCAAGAATGTTTTTAGGTCTTGGGGTTACTTGCTGATTTTCTCCAAGCTGGGCCTGAAGTTGGGTAGTAATTAATAAAGTAAACATGAATAAATACTTCATGGTCACTTTGTCGGTTATTTTATCTTACTCTTTGAGATTTAAATAATTATTATTTAATTTTAGATATTATAAAACCTAAAAAGGCCAAAACGAAAATAAATAGGGTAATTATCTGTAACTTTCCAAACTTTCGATCATCCTTAGTAATTACTGTCTTAAGAGCTTTATCTTTACGCTGAGATACTCTTTTTTCTCTTTTCTTATTCTTTTTGGCCTTTTTAACTTGATTTCTATTCATGGTGCGTCAACCTCTGATTTTAAAGCTCTAGGATATCTCTAATTAGACCTAAAATTCCAGACCTATTGCGCGGTGGAGGCATATTAATAGGCGCCTTTTTCTCTGCGCTTTGAGTAGAAGAAGAAGTCTCATCGAAGTTAAACTTTGATAAATGGTAGTTACGTTGAAGCTCTTCAACCATTTTTTTATTACTCTCCACAATACTCTGTGCTTTTTTCACTGCCTCCTGGGCCATAACAGTACGCGTTCTTAGACCTAAGTGTTCATAGCCTTCCCAAGGGCGTAAGCTTTTACTTTCTTCTTTTTCTTTTATGAATTCTTTTTTGTTTTCTTTAATATTGTTTTTAGATTTTTTTATATCGTTTAGTGAGATGGCCATTTATTAAACCCTTACTTCATGTAGTTCCGGCGATACTGTATTATTCCAATTTGGGGCCTGTATCTGCTTACTTAAAAATTCAGAAGTCCTAGAATGTACCTCTTCTAGCAAATTGGCCATTTCTTTGCCAAGATTTTTACCAGGAACATGCTCAACAATTGATTTATACAGAGCAGTAGACTCTTCACCCATGACACTTTCTCTGATGCCTATTGGGCTACATCCACTTAAATTGCCCTCATACCATTTCTTAATTTCCAAGCTTAACTTACGATTTAGAGAGTAGCGTGTTGGTACAAAAATATTCTCAAAATCTAGATGCATTTCACTCTTAAACTCGTTTAGGAACTGCCTAAAGACTTTAAAGTTTCTAAAGTTATTAATTTTACATTCTAGCGGTGACAATAAAACATCACATGCAACAAGAGCGTTTGTGGTTAATTTATTCCAATTTGGAGAGCAGTCCATAATTATAAGATCATAATTTTCTTTCAAAGGAGCAATGACTTTCTCTCTAATCCAGTATTCTCTTCTATTGATATTGGCCAATGAATCATTCATCGCAACAAGCTCTGGTGTTTCAGGAATGAGATGAAGAGTCGGAAGGTTTGTTTCAACAATAGTGTCCTGAAGTCGAACATTTCCATTAAAATAATCAGATAGACCTTTGGTTGCATTTACTTTTTCAATAAGCATCTCTAGGCCTTCATCATCATCGAACTCACTTTCAAAGCCTAGAGCATTGGTAATATCTCCTTGAATATCTAATCCTACGACACAGGTCTTATGATTATGAAGAGCGGCCACTCTTGCAAGGTTTAGGGCCAGAGTACTTTTAAGAACCCCCCCCTTCGTTGTAAATACTGAGAAGGCCACTGGTTTATCAAACTTAGGAAAAAAGCCTATTTGCTCTCCTATCAGTGGGAGTTGCTCCAAGGTCCATCCAGACTTAGGAAGCGCCCCATAACGTTTTTTAGATGAGTGAGGAATTAATTCCTTAGTTTCTAGCTCTTCTATCTTTGGTTTGAGGTGCTGACCACCAAAAATTTCGGCCACCTTTTTCGTTGGAAAAAAATTATCTACCACATGCAACTCCTGTTAATAAAATTTTAAGATTCTAGAAGCGCTATGTAAATAAAGGATTGTTTGAGGAGCTTACTCAATCTTTTGAGAAGGTTTATAATATTTTTTAATTCTTTTTAAATCTCCCGCACTAAGAACTCCCCTTCTATTGACTTCATAGAGCTCACCATTAGGTTTGATCATCGTGTGTTCACCATCCACTAACGCAAAAGAGTAGGGCCCATATAAAAGGATTGAGTCAAAATCAAACTCTTCTTCGGGATCTATCATCCCTTTGGGGTGTATTTTTTTAAAATTCAAATGATGTTTTTCATCGATATTTTTCCAATTCACTTCAAGGTATTTATCTCTAGATACCCTATTTTGTTCATGATAAAAGCCTAAGGTATGCATAATTTCATGAAGGACATCCGACTTCCGACAAAACTTATTCAGAACAATTTCTTGTTTCTTACCCTGGAAACCTAAATATGAATAACAGTTATTTATCCCATTTTTGAAATAGAGATAATCTTCTTCACTTTTTCTTTTCACAAATTTAATAGGTGTATTCTTATTAAAGTATTCAATTGCGAGAATAACTGCTTCTCGTGCATTAAGATCAGTGGCCAACTCATAAGGAATAATCCCATTAGGCCATAAGCGAGGCTTAGGTAAAACAAAAGGTCCTTCATCCATTCTCTTATCATAAAACGTATCTAAATCAGCAATAAGAATATCACCATGAACCATTACATTCTGCCCATCAACAAAGACATGTGAAAAAGTAAGATCTCCCTTTTCTGTCATTGGAGCAAACTCTTCTGTTAATTTCATGAGGCGAATCTCAGAAGTATTTTTTTTACTTTCAACTTGAGAGCTAGTTCTCTTTTTTATCTCAAGCTTTTTCTCTACAGGTTTAATTTTATTTTTTAAAGGTATCACTTTCTTTAACGTTGATGGCCCCGTTAGCGATTTTTGATGAGTTATCTGGTTTTCTTTAGTCTGAGAAACATTTGGACTTTTATACTTGGCCAAATATAAAACATAACCAATATATAAAATCGAAAGATAAATAAATATTTTAAGGTTTTTCATTTAAGGGTATTTTACAGAACATCCATAAGGTCTAGTTTTTTTCATCATAACTTCTTTGCCTGCCAATAGATTATCTAATGCCATACTAATATAGTTTTTTGCACTTGGAATATCACTTAAATCATAAGATGGAATCGAGTCGATTGCGCCATTATAAACGAGGACTCCTTGTTTGTTAATTATATACATATGAGGTGTGACTATCGCCCCATACAATTTTCCAACTTCACCAGTGGGATCTATAAGGATTTCATTTATATCTGAGCCTTCCTCTCTTATTTTAGTCTTCGCCTGAGAGGGGGTGAGGTATCCCTGTTTACCTTCACCTGATGAAACAATAGAAAGCCAAATAACATCTTTACTACGATACCTCTTTTGTAGCTTTTGCATATTTTGACTATCATAATGCTTTCGAACAAATGGGCAGCCATAATTGAACCATTCAAGAACAACCAACTTACCTTTAAAGTCAGAGAGGCTTATTTTTTTTGATTCTGCATTTATAAGGGTAAAGTCTGGGGCAGGTTTACCTAGCTCCGCTGAAGACTTAATGCTTGGTTTAGACATCCCCAACATTAAACATAAGGTCATCAACCCAATTAACGCTTTCATTTGGAACTCCTAATTTAAATCAAATATTTCTAGCAAGGTGCTTGTCAGCTTTTCTTTTAAGTCTAAGGCCATCGAATCAACAAGTGTCTGACTTGTCTCTTCCATATAGATCTCTCTTTTAATTTCGATCTGCATGGCCTTTAGACCTTGTTCATGTAGAAATACTGTTCCTTGACCACCTTTATATGGGTCATTATACCCTACTTTGTAGTTTTTATTTTCAAAATATTTAATAGCATCATTCATCCAAGCCTTTGGACAACTTTTACCCTCTAAATCAGATAGACAAAAATCTGGTCTTTCAAGTTTTTGATTTGGATTCTTTTTTAGGTGATAATTTGTTGGCCGAGAAGGCATACTATGAAGGTCTATTCCTTGATCTATTTGATTATCCTTAATAATTTCTTTTACTTTATTAAAGTAAGGATCATAATATTTTTTAAGAAGCTCTTCACTCAGCTCTGATTCTGGCCTTTTTGAGACGACTTGTTCTCCCATGGTGTTTGTATCCCAATTTAATAAGGCCGTGCTTCTTGGCCTATTTAAATCAACACTCGTTCTAATGTTTTTGGCAATAATCAAACAGATTCCACGTGAGAGAAGTTTCTTTTTATCGATAAGATCAAATACTCTAAAATCCACATCGCATCCGAGTACTTTAGAATCAGATACTACTAAATCCTTAAATTCTTCAGGTAAGTTCATTCCAGAGTGAGGCATGCAAATAATGGCCTTAGGATTCTCGGCCATATGGATATCGTAAATTAGTTCAGACATTCTTATTCCAAATTTGAATTTTAACACTTTCATGAGGTCCATAATCTTGACACTCTGGACCAACCTTAATTCTACCCTCCAAACTCATACCACAAAGAGAGTTGCTTGCCCAAAGGTGAAGCTGCTCATGGGAGATATGCGGCGAATTCAGGCATATAATAACCTTACCTCCAGGTGAAGTCAGTCCGGGTAAACGAGATAACATTCTCTCATAATCGCTTTGCGCAGTGAAGCTTTTTCCCTGGGATGAAGGCGGATCAAAAATTATAAGGTCATAAGGACCTTTTCTTTTTAATAACCCCCATGACTTTTTAATATTATGGTTATGAAAATAAACCTTATTCAGATCAATAGAGTTCAAACGATGATTTTCTCGCCCTCTTTCTAAGGCCGACTTCATCATATCAATGTTATGAATTTGTGCAGCTCCTCCCAAGGCGCAGAAGACAGATAGGGAGCAAGTATATGAGAACATATTAAGAACTTTTTTTCCTTCACTTTCTTGCTTCAAAAACTTCTTTAACAACCTCATTTCTGGAAATAGCCCGATATTTTGATTTCCATCTAAAAAAATTTTAAATGAGGCGCCGTTTTCTTTCACAATATAGCTTTCTTTGGCCTCTCCTTTTAAAACATATGTTTCAATTGGCTTTTTATGTCTTTTTTGAACTATTAAGTTGGGATAGCTTAAAAAGGAAAATAAAGTTAAGTCCATTTCTTCAAAACAAGTAATTAAAAGGGTTTCCTGGTCAAATTTATCTATATTGAAGTTCAGTCCTCTACCTCGTCCAAAAAATACCCTTCTGAACTCTTCTGGAGCTTCTTTTAAGTTAGATATTATTTCGTGCCTTATTTCTTGATTCATATATAGGTCTTTAGATTTTTAAACTATTTAAGTCAACTTTCTTAGATAATGATTATTTTTCCTCCATTAATCTTTATAAAAAACAAAGTACAATGATTACAAAAGGATAAGTTTATGGGACTATTTAAAGGGCAAAAAAATATACCATTTCATGTATATTTAAGAGGTTATTTTCTAAACTTAGAAAAAAATGAGCAAGCCCCATCTATTATTGCTTGGAATTCACTTAATGAAATTGAAAATGGGTCAAGAAATAACGAGGAAATGGCCTACTATATATTAGAAGATATCATTTATTGCTCTCTATCCTGTACCTATATTGAGCAAGTTCTTCTTGCTATCAAAGAGGCCCCTGCCCTTACAATTCCAATTATTGAAAAATATCAGGACGATTTAGATAAACATGAACAAGACCTTGCAGAACAAACTTATTGTCATGCCAACTACGTTCAAAGGTTTGGAAATTGTGAAGGTTGCTCTCATTGTGAAAACCATAAGGACCTTCAAGAGCTCATCTACTTCTGGGAGACAGGAGACTTAGATTTCTTTAAAAAGCTTTTTCTTTCAATGCAAACCATTCTCAACTCTTTTAACAATATCCTTCAAGAGTATGTCCCTCAAAATATCAATAACACTCATTTAATCGATATTGAAGAAATATTGAAATTTAGAGAGTTTGTAGTCGCTTATTCAGATGATAAGTACGAAAAAGCTACTAGTTAAATAAATTAAATTTCAGACATTTTTTGTCCGTTAAGTACACATGACAAAAAAGAAAATTACAAAAAAGGTCATATTAGAGCGTCTTTCTAAAAAAGAACTCGTTGAGCTCATTTTAAAGTTATCTAATGAGTCAGAAATTGAGAAACAATTTGTTAGAGAAATAGAGCACGACCAAGAACTTATCACTGAAGCTAACAAAATCAACAAACAAAGTGTTAAAGAAATAGAACTGTCTCAAGATCAACTTAAATGGTTTAAAAAGGTTTCCTCCGAGTTTGTACGTGAAGTAGAAAATGGACAGGCTAAACTTCAAAAACTAGACAAGGTTGAATATGAGTTTGTTAAAGAAGTAGAAGCGGCCCAAGAAAAAATGATTCAATATTTAAAAATTCTTAATACCTTTGTAGAAGAAATTGAAGAAAACCAAGAGAAAATAAACTTACTCGTTGATATTATATCAATTTCTACAGAAGAGCTTGAGTCACTTGAAAAAACTTTTAAAAAGCTCATGACATCTACTGACCTAAATGTGGTTGATGAACTAAGCTTACAGTTTAAATTTAAAATGAAAAAGCTTATTAACGAATTTCATAAAGCTCTTATCAAAGCGCAATAACCACACTATAATAAAGTCCATGGAAATACTAATACCTCAACAAAAAACAGCTGTTGAGGATTGCCCCTATATTCCGGGTTTTAAATCTTCTAACCTTTACTTCTTAGCGAGAAAAGTTTCACCTAATGAGTTGGAAGAATTACTCAATAAAGGTTGGAGAAAATTTGGACCAACTTATTTCAAAGTTAAATGTCCTAATTGTAAACTATGCACACCTATCCGAGTTCCCATTGATGAATTTTTACCATCTAAGGGTCAAAGAAAGGTTTTTAAAAAGAATCAAGACTTAGATGTTACAATCAAAAGACCTGAGTATCGTGAAGAAATCTTCTCAATTTATAAAAAGCATTCAGAAATAAAGTTTAATCAGGAAGTTTCTAAAGATGAGTTTAATATTACTCATTTTTATAATTCTACAACGAGCTTTCAAATGGAATACCATTTGAAAAATAGACTCGTTGCTGTTGGTTTTTTAGATGCTTCTTTAGAGGGGCTCAATAGTGTTTATTTCATATATGATCCAGAGTTTTCAAAGAGGTCTCTAGGTATATTTGGTGCCCTTAAAGAGATAGAGCTTGCAAGACATCTCAAGCTCAAATATTACTACCTAGGCTATTTCATTCAAAAAAATGCTTCTATGTCCTATAAAAGTAGTTTTAGGCCTCATGAGTACTACGATTGGGAAAACCAGGTGTGGACAGAGGAATACCCGTTGACATAGAGCGCATAAGTGAAGTTTACTTGACCACATGCCATATCTTAGCTACAACCTCGAAGTATTTTAATAAAACTGGACAAACATGAAGTTTGAAGAACTTAACCTCGAAAACGATATTTTAAAGGCCCTAGGCCAACAAAACTTTTCTCAACCAACTCAGGTACAAGAAAAAGTAATACCTCATCTACTTGAGAATAAGGATATTATCGTACAAGCAGAAACAGGCAGTGGCAAAACTGGCGCTTTTGTTTTTCCTATTCTTCAAAAGTTAGTCAATTTAAAGGATGCTGCCCTCTTTATTGATAAAGTGAGTGCTCCCCTTTTCATCATCATTACTCCGACAAGAGAATTGGCCGCCCAAATTGATAAGTACTTTGTCGACTTTGGCACCGACCTAGGTATCAAAAGTGCCATTATTGTCGGTGGTGAGAACTACCAACCTCAGCTTGATCAACTGCAAAAAGGTGTTCATGTCCTTACGGCAACACCAGGAAGATTAAAAGATCTTCAACAAAAAAGGATCATTAATTTTAATAATTGTCGTGGCACTGTTCTTGATGAAGCCGATAGACTCATCGATATGGGATTTAAAGAAGACATTTATTATCTAGTAAGAAAAATGCCTCGAGAACGCCAACTAATGATGTTTTCAGCAACATCTGGTCTCGACCTATCCAAAATGGCCTACCAAATGAAGGCCACTCCTGTTGAGGTCAATCTAAGTAATGATGAAATACTTTCAAAAAATGTAACTCACACTCTAGCTCACGTTGGAGATGGAGAGAAGATTCCTCTTCTTGTTGGTTTGTTTAAAGAACAAGAAGATGGACACTGTCTGGTATTTTGTAATACCAAATCAGAAACAAGTATAGTGGCCAAATGGTTACAAAACCTAGGTTTTAAAGCATTAGCAATTAGTGGTGATCTTCCACAGAACAAAAGGACATCTGTTCTAAAAGACTTTAGAGAAAAAAATATAAATATTCTAGTATGTACAGATGTTGCAGCTAGAGGACTCGATATAAAAGGTGTCAACCTTGTAATAAATTATGATCTTCCCCAAGACCCTGCTAGCTATGTTCATAGGATAGGCAGAACTGGTCGTGCTGGACAAAAAGGTAAGGCCATCAGTTTTTGTGGCCATAATGATTGTGAATTTCTAGAACCAATTGAACAGTATATCGATCAGAAACTATCACTTGAAAATTTAACAGAAGATCATTTTTCCGTAGATGTAGGAGTAAGGCCAAAAATGGAAACGACAAAAAATGTAACAAACAAAAGACAACCTCGACAAAAAGCTTCTGACAACAATAGAAATCGCCCAAAGCAAATTAAAAAGGTTCCAAAAAATAAAAAAAGACCAGAGAAAAAAGTAATTGCTAAAACAGAAAGAGTTCATAAAGAAAAAATAAAGAATTTCAAAAAAAGTAATACTGAGGCAACGAGTACACAAAAAGCGATCATTAACTGTATCAAAGACTTTCCCTTCACTAATACCTCATTACTAGAAGCAAAAATAGTAGAAAAGGGCAAGAGAACTCTATTTGGTCTAGGCCCAAGAAAAAGTAAATATGAAGTCTTTGTAAAAACTAACTTTGTTGGTCTCGCAAATGAATTCTTATATGAATTTTTCCAAAACTCACCTTTTGAACTCAACTTTAAAATTAAAGAACAAAAAGAGAAGTTAATTATTGATCTTAATGGGCCTGATGAAGAGGTACTTCTTAATAATGATGCCGAGGCCCTTGATGGTATTGAGTATCTCGTAAGAAAGTATATCCACAATCTAACACCTATTCCCAAAAACTTTAAAGTTATTGTTAACTGTGGAGACTTTCAGAATACGAAAGAGTCTAAGCTTAAGCTAATGGCCGATAAACTCGTTAAATTAGCTCTAAAGAAAAGTGATAGCGTTATTACAGCGCCGCTACCGCCATCTGATCGCTTTATTATTCACCAATATCTGGACACCAACAATCAAGTAAAGACGTCATCACTTGGAGATGGTTTCTACAAAAAGGTAAAAATAAGCTTAAAATAGTTTATTCCCTTCAAAATTTCTTTTATCATTAGTATATGAATGATGAAAATTTAGATGGGCAGCTTCTCAATATTAGAATCCTTGTTGTTGATGACAGCCAAGAGTCCTTAGATTTAATTTCTAACTTCCTTAAGTCGTTAGGCTTTGCAACGATTTATACCGCCCTAGATGCTATAAAGGGCCAACAAATGTTAGTTAGAAATCTTGCCAACCAAATGGAGATTGACCTCGTACTAGTCGACTGGAACATGCCTAAAGTAACTGGGTTAGATTTTCTCAAAAGGATTCGTTCTAATATCGATTTAAAAGAGCTTCCTTTTATTATGGTTACTGCAGACTCTGATCCCGAGCATGTAAAAAAGGCCATTGAACTAGGAGTTAATAACTATATTGTAAAGCCTGTCACTAAAGAAGGCCTGCTTAGTAAGATTAAGCAGACCATGCAAGGAAAGATTAAAAAGCGTCGAAATATTTTATATTAACGCTCTATAATAGCGGTTACACCCATTCCACCAGCAGCACAGATAGAAACTAGTCCTCGTCCACTTCCCTTCTCTTTAAGAGTTTTGGCCAAAGAAGCAATGATTCGTGTACCCGTTGCGGCGAAAGGATGCCCAATTGCCACACTACCACCTTTTACGTTGAGCTTACTCATATCAATTTCACCAAGTGTTTTGTCTAAACCTAATCTTTGCTGACAAAAGTTCTTATCATTTAAGGCCTTAAGTGTGCAAAGAACTTGTCCTGCAAACGCTTCATGAATTTCATAAAAGTCAAAATCTTGTAGTGTGATTCCTGCCTGGGCCAATAATTTTGGAATAGCGTATGCAGGTGCCATCAATAGACCTTCTTTATTTTTATAATCTACAGCAGCAGACTGATAATGTGTTAAAAAGGCATCAATGTCATAATTGTTTTTAGAAGCATACTCTTCATTTGCAAGTAGTACACAGGACGCACCATCCGTCATAGGGCTAGAATTTCCGGCAGTTAAAGTTCCTTTTGATTTATCAAATGCGGCCCTTAACTTACCAAGTTTCTCTAAACTTGAATCAGGTCTAGCATTATTGTCTTTATCTAAATTAGCAAAAGGAAAAACAAGATCATTATAAAAACCACTTTCATAGGCAGCTACTGTATTTTGATGACTTTTTAGGGCCAGTTGATCTTGCTCCTCTCTAGAAATATTCCATTCTTGAACCATAAGCTCACAATGCTCACCCATTGATAGTCCTGTTCTAGGCTCTTTAATAGCTGGGAAGTTTGGTATGAGCTCTCCTGGCTTAAATGAGGATAATAATTTAAACTTTTCTGATATATTTCTGGCCCTTGAAAGTTGAACCAATCGATTAGATAGCTTTTGCTTAAGTTCAATGGGAACAACCGAACTTGAGTCTACCCCACCAGCAATCCCTGCTTGAATTTGTCCCATCGCGATTTGGTTTCCAACATGATTGGCCGTTTCTAAACTAGTTCCACAGGCCATTTGAATATCACAGGCCGGTGTATCGTAGGAAAGCCCAGCATCAATTAAACATTCTCTTGCCATACTAAAGTCATGAGAACTCTTTGCTACGGCCCCAACACTGGCCAGGCCTAGAGCTTTTCCTTCTAGGTTATACTTTTGAACTAAGGCCTTCATGGCGGCCGTCATCATTTCCTTGTTGCTTGAAAATTTATAAGCAGAGTTTGAGCGAGCAAATGGAATTCTTGCTCCACCAATGATACCGATCTTTTTCATAGCTACCCCTTAAAATATTTAATATTAATTAAAGGTTAACAACAAAAAAAGAGTTGGTCATTCCTAAAAGTCTATTAATGCGTACGAATATATTTAATATAATTACGGATAAAGCTTGATTTACGAAGGTTACGCACTCTTTTATGAGTCACCATAACATCTCTTTCATAACATAGCATTATCCAAGCTACATTAGATATAACTTCATTTTCTATTTTATAAAATAAAGCCTTTCTCTTAATTGGATCGATTGTTTGTTCAAGTTGTTTATAAAGCTTATCAAATTTCTGACTATTAAAAGCTGATTTATTTATACCCGGGTGGTTTTTAGAATGAAGTAGTTGTAGCATATTTAGTGGATCAGGATAGTCATAAATCCAATTATCTGTAAAAAACTGTAGCTGTCCACTTCTTCCTTTTCTCAAAAACTCAGAAAAGTCTAAAAACTCAACTTCGAGATTTACTCCAATTTGCTCAAGGGATTTTTTTAAAAAACTGGCCTCTTCAATACCGTCGACTCCCTTGGTTCTTGTTGAGTATTTGAGTGTTAAAGGGTTACTTTTGTCATAACCTAAATCTTTTAATAATTTTTTAGCATGCTCTATATCGATTACATTATTTAAACTACGGTTAGTATCATAGCCCTCTATCCCTGGAGTAAAGATTGAGTTTGCAACATGTGCTGTTGATTGCTTTATTTTAATATTATAAAGGTTTCTATCAATCGCTAAAGATATAGCTTCTCTAATTTTTTTGTTTTTACCAACTAAAGGGTCATTGAAGTTAAATGAGAGCCACCTATTAATCATGGCCGGGTAAATACTTAGTTCGACATCTTGTTTTGCATACTCTTTTTTTATTTTGCCCCTATAATCAATAATCTCATCCATTCTCGACTTAGGTACTTCCATAAAATCAATATTTTTATCAGTAAACTCTTTCCAAGCCTCTAAATCAGACTCAATAACTCTGTAGTAAACATTATCTAAAAAAGGTATCTTTTTATGAGCATCGGCAAGTAATTTTGCCCCATGCGCATTTCTATCTCCGATACTCGGATACAGTGCTTTCCTATAATCTTGAAATTTTTTAAGATGGTACCTCTTTGCATTTATGTCATGTAATACATAGGGACCTGTTCCTAATGAGGAATTCTCTAAATTAACATTGCCTAATATTTCAACAGGTATTGGTACAAAAAAGCTCAGGGTAAGAAGATGAACAAGATTAGAAACCTTTTTCTGTAATCTAAGTTCAAGGGTATGATCATCAATTGCTACAGCACCTTCAAATGATGTTTTTAATAATTTTGAGAAATCCTGTCCGACTAACTTTGAGTATTGGTCAAAGCCTTTTAAAAGACCTCTTAACATACCATGCCCAGGACTCTTTAAAGGTAAGTAAGCAATTCTTTTTAGCTGAGTTACAAAGTCTTGGGCCTGTACATACCTCGCTTTCCCATTAAAGGCCGGGTGATCATGATACTTTATACCCTTTTTAATTTTTATTCTATAAACCAGCCCATCACTACTCACTTCGGGCTGACCGACGGCCAAAAGGGGAATTACTTTATGGGGACGAATTAGATAATGATATTGATAAAGAGGCTCATAAACAGAGCCAAGTACCTCTAATGATGATTTATCAAATGCCCTGGCCGGATCTAGTGTCGTGAGCTTTGATTTCAACCTTAAGTTAAGTAATTGATTCGGCTTTGAACACCCAGCTAAACTTAAAAGGATTCCTAGTATAATTAATAGATTCTTCATGAATATTTCCTAGCATTAGAAGAGGCCTATCACAAGAAATCAGCCTCTTGTCTTGGTCATATTGAAATTTTTACTAAAACTAGTGCCAAATTGCACCTATGTTCTATCTTTAATGTAATATTAATTTCATTGAACTGTGAATGTTTTTAACTATATTAGAAAGTATGAAAAAGCTCCTATTGGCCCTATTTTTAATTTCTTTTTCTCAATTGGCACTGGGCTCAAAGATCAATTCTCTAATTGTTCAATCATCAGGGCTACCCATTGAAGAAAGAGTTGAAATATTTAGCTCCTTTTTTAAAGGAAAGCCTACTCTTGAGTCCCCTTTAGGAGAGGGGCGCACAGGTAAATTTGATAAAGACCCATTATATCGATTCGATGGGTTCGACTGCACTACTTTTGTTGAAACTGTCCTAGCACTAAGCCACTCTTTAGATTTCGCAGAATTTGAGAAAAATATCAATCTGATACGGTATAAAAACGGGGTTATTTCTTTTTCTACTAGAAACCACTTTATAAGCCTTGATTGGATTCCCAATAATCAATCGGCCGGTTTTATCCAGGATATCACCCGATCGCTTTTTACTCATGGAACAAAAGTTAGCCAAGCTCTCATAAATAAACCCAATTGGTATTTCAAAATGAAAATCGGCCAAATTCAAGGCCTTAATAGACCAGGGCCTCAGTTATTAAATCAATTACGTAGTTTAGGTAAAAATTTTACGCCTCAACTGACCTCTTTAGATTATGTCCCCATTGCTTTAGTTCTCAAACACCTTGAACTTATTCCTTCTGGCTCTATTATTAATATCGTCAGAGAAGGCTTCGACCTATCAGCTAGTATTGGTACTTCATTGATTATCTCCCACCAGGGAATAGCAGTGCGCAAAGGCAATAAGCTTTTTTACCGTCACTCAACAACTGTTGGCCCTAAGAAAGTTATTGATACACCTCTCCAGGATTACCTTTCGCGCTACATTAAACACTCAACAATCAAAGGCATCAATATTTTAGGCCCAAGATAAGCCATGCCCCTTTGCCTTTTTCTAAAGCTTATGTAGACTCACCCCTTGAGGTAAGTATGAATAAAAAAATTGATGAGTATTGGAAAGAATTAAAGAGCATCACTCATAGAAAAAAGGAGACCCCTTCTTTTTATGATATCGTTTACATAGTTTACCAAGAGGATGGGAGTGTCTTAAAGCTTCAACTAAGCGAAAAGTTAAAAGTTCCTGTTATCTTCACAGATATATCTAAAATAGCAAATATGCTCGACCCTCAGATAAATTATATTCCACCTCATCTCAAATATAAACCTATCATGGTGGGAGAGCTTATTGAGCTGTTTGAGAAAGAGAAGCTTCCAACTCCACTAATTATTAACCCTTATAAAAAAGAGGGAAATACTTATGAGTTTGATAATAGTCTCTTTTTACCAATAAAAGATGCACATACTAAAAAACTCTTATTAACAGACCCTGAAGAGGCCGGAGCTCTTTATGCTATCAACCCGGTAGATCAAAAAAGATTTGGCCTTGAGTTTGTTTTTTATATTCAAACACAAAGTCAGCTTCCAATTGATGATTTAGAGAGGGCCAAGGTTCTTAAGGAAAAAATAGAGCTTCTTTCTTATGTGGTACCAAGGACCCCTGTTCGAAGAGGCAGCTCAAGCTTTTTTGTTATTATTTTAGACCTCGAAAATGAAATGGAAGAGACGGCGTTTATTAGACCTTATAAAACTATGGATTCATATACGAACTTGATCTTTCTAGATTCTAATTATGATTTGAAAACAGGAGAACTTGAAAGTATTCCATATATCTCCCAAACTGTAGATGAACTATTTAACGGCCTCATTAAGTGGGATCATTTGAAAAGAAGAAGACCTACTCAGCCTCAAGATAGGATTTAATAAAGTCGTCAAGATCTTGATCATCAGAGTCTTCAATTTCTTTTTGTTCTTCTAGTGATTGAAGTCTTAAATTCTCGAGACTTTCTTCACTCTTTTGATCTAGCTTTTTAGCTTTAAGAGACTCAGTATATTTTTTTGCTAAATCTAAATTGTACGGAATAAGGCCCTGCTTTGATTTTTCTAACTCTTTTATAACTTTTTGAGAAAATAGATGAGATGTTTTTAAATCATTTATTGTCGCGACATAATCATCCCCCCAAAACTTAGCAATCTCTAAACAATCATCAAGAATTTCTAAACTCCACTGCTTGAGAGAGATTTGACCATCTCTATTTTGTAAAAGACAGTTCTCGTCACGTCCATTGGTAACGACTTGTTGGAGATTGTCTCTATTTCTAAAAACATCATCTTTATCAAAGTATTCAGATTTTTTGAAAAAACAATAAGAGAGTAAAACATCCAGAAATCTAATCTGATCTTTGGATATACCTAGCGGTGAGAATGGATTTATATCGAGGTTTCTTACCTCTACGTACTCAATCCCCTCTTTTCTTAATACTTTGCTAGGCCTTCCAAGGCTGGCATTTTTAGGCCTTATAATACCATAATACTCATTTTCAATTTGAAGGATATTTTCAGATAATTGTACATAATTTCCTTGAGAGTCTTTTACTCCTAACTTTGACCAACTAGGATCTTTCGTTGTCATTGCTTTTTCAATACAAGATAAATAACTCTCCAAAGTATTATAACAAACCTCTAGTTCTTTTTGACCACTCTTGTTTTGATAGCCCAGTCCACTCATTCGTAAGGAAGTCGCGTTTTGCCCAAAAAGAGTGTTTAGACCATCTTTATTTATGAGACCGAAGTTTTTGTAATCCAAGTTTTGTACATCAAGAAATGATTTGCAAACAGCAGGTGAGGCCCCATAAAGGTAGCTAACTATCCAGCCCATTTCGTGATAATTACGAATAATATCCATATACCTTTGGTTTTTAAATTCTTTTAACGTAACCTCTTGTCCATGCTCTTTGTGAAACTCTTTCCAAAAAGAATCAGAAAAGGAAAAGTTATAATGAATCCCTGATATAGTTTGCATTGTTGAACCATATCTATTCTTTAAGCCGTTACGATAGATTGTCTTCATTTTCCCAATATTAGACTTTCCATATTGGGCCAAAGGGATTTTCTGCTGATCACCTATCACACAAGGCATACTTGCAGGCCATAAAAGTTCATCATCAATTCTTTGGGCCACAAATATATGAGTTTTTTCAAGGTGCTCATATGGTTCATCAACACCATTTAGCGGAGGAGTAATAAGCTCGAGCTGACTTTCTGAAAAGTCTGTTTTGATAAAAGGATGTGTAAGAGCAGAACCAAGCTGCTTTGGATGAGGCTTAAGTGAAATAGAACCATCAGGCCTTACTCTTAAGAACTCTCTCTCTATCCCTTTTTTAGCATCTTTAACTAGCTGAAAGTACTTATGTTTGGTGTTTATTTTCATAATACTATAGTTATTTTGCAAAGTTCCAATTTAACCTTGAATTGGAAGTGCCAAAGAGATATATAATGCCCATGATGAAAAGGCTATTGTTATCACTACTTTTTATATCCTCCTTAACCACATACGCTCAGCTTGTTGATGAGGCCATTTACGGTGATGATGACCGTGTTTATATTGAAGATTATAACTCCAAGGCCATACAAGAGCTCTCAAAATCAGTCGGAGCAATTATCCACCAAAATAGAATCGAAGAAGAAGGTAAAAACGTAAAAATTTGGGGCGAACGTTTAGTTGATTCACATTATGTTTGTGAAGATGAGAGGTTTTCTAAAGATTTTACAACTGTTAAATGTACTGGATTTCTTGTAGGTCCTGATCTATTCCTAACTGCTGGTCATTGTATTAAAGGCCCTACAGATTGTGAGAATAAAAGGATCCTTTTTGAATTCAAGAAATCTCTTCTCAAAGAAATTAATGAAGAAAACGTTATTTTCCCGAAAGCAAATATCTACAAATGTGATGAAATCATACATAGAGAATATGATTACGAAACTCAAAATGACTATGCCTTAATTAGACTAAACGAAGTTGTTACAAACAGAACTCCTCTAAAGTTTAGAAAAGGTAAAAAGATCAAAGATGATCAAAACCTATTCGTTATTGGTCACCCTTCTGGCCTTGCTCAAATGATTTCCGTCGGTAAGGTACTAGATAATCAAAACCCTTATTTTTTCAAAACTAATTTGGACACATTTTCAGGCAATTCTGGTGGCCCCGTTTTCAATGCTCAAACACTTGAAGTCGAAGGAGTTCTTGTTCGAGGTGAGCAGGACTATGTTATGGATGAAGATATTGAATGTGATCGCCCAAGAATATGTGAAGAAAATGGTGGTGACTGTATGGGTGAAGAAGTCGTTAGAGTTACGAACATTCCAGAACTCGTACCAGGCTTTGAGCTTCCTACCCCGTCTACCCCTAGAATCGACCCTATTGAAACACCCGTAAATCCCTCAAATGACGACGATGATGAAGATGAGCTTGATTGGGATGACTTCTTTGGCGAACCGTTCTAGACAAAAGCTTGCTTAAATTTTTGTCCCTTTTAACTGTGTTATAATTCCTCTACGTGGAGGTTTTATGAAAACATTTACTCTCTTTTTGTTTGCACTTTTTCTTTGTAACCAAGCATTGGGTTGTGGAGGAACGGGAGACAAATCTGCAAGTACATCTGAAGCAGAGTCTGCCCCTAAAACAACCTATATAAGTGGTGAGGAAGCTGAAGACTAAGATTTCGGTATTGGAGGGGGACCAAATGTACAGGCTTGATCTTTAAAGACCTTAATAATCAATGCCTGTAGGTCCCTGATGAGTGATTTCTTATTTCTTAAAACAAAGTCAGCGGCGCCCTCATAACTAGGTTCACTCTCCCCGTAAATAAGGGCAGTGGGAATGCTTTTATCAGACTCCAAAATCTTTATAATTGTAGCCAAATCCGTACCATTTATACTTGGACTACTGGCCATAAATACGTACAAGTCAAAACTCTCATTAATGGCACGACCTAGAGCTTTATAACCATCAGTTTCGAAACTAAGATCAATGAACTCCAAATCACTTAACTCTTGAGTGAAGTGATTAAGAAGTTTTTTTGAGGACACTAAAAATAAGATTTTCTTTTTCATAATCTAATTATACATATCTTTTGATCTTAGAGATAGCTTGATCATAATAGCTACCTCCAAAAATATTATAGTGATTCAAAAGATGATAAATTTGGTAGAAATCTACTCGATGCTCAAATCCTATTTGAAATGGTAATACCTTCTGATAACCCTTATAAAAAGCTTCGGGGAAGCCTCCAAAAAGATTTAATATACCAAATTCGTATTCTGAGTGCCCATAAAATACGGCCGGATCAAAAAGCCAGGCCTCACCGCTTTTATCAATAATAAAATTGCCAGACCATAGGTCTCCATGAATCAGATGAGCTGGTGTATTATCCGGTAAAATATTTTTTATACTTACTTCAAGAGATTTAATAAGGTCATCTAACTCGGAAGTTAGTTTATTTTCTTTTTTACAGAATTCAATTTGCAGACCTATTCTATGTTTATAAAACCACTCACTCCACCCCAAAGGCCCTCTAGTATTTCTTTGTTCTCTTAGTCCTATAAAATTATCTTCGTAAAAGCCAAAGCTTTCCCCCTCAAACTGATTAAGCTGTGCCAACTGTTCACCAAAACGTAAATAGTCTTTTTCCTCGCCACGAGAACGATTTATATATTCTAGAACTAAGCAGTCCTTATCGACATAAAAAACCTTTGGAATATTAATAACCTTGGCCTTCCTTAACTCTTCGAGTCCATTTGCCTCACAAATAAGGGCCCTTTCGTTAGGAGGAGCATACTTTAAAAAAAAGCTGCCTTGATTTGTCTCTAATTTACAAGAACGGCCTACACTACCTCCGGCCTCTTCGTAAAAATTTAACACCTTTACATTTAATACTTTCTCTAATTTACTTTTAATATTCATTAAAAGGATCAAAGCATAAATATGAGAAAATGTGAATGGGCCCTGGCCATACATGGCGGAGCAGGAATATTAAAAAAAGATATGTTTTCCTCAACAGAGATTAAAAATTATGAGGATACACTCAAACATGCTCTCGAGGAGGGAAAATCTGCGCTTAAAAATGGTTTAACTGCCATTGATGCTGTTATCTCTTCAGTAAAGATTTTAGAGGAATCGCCTTTGTTTAATGCCGGAAGAGGTTCCGTTATTGGTAATACAGGTCTCATAGAAATGGATGCTTCTATTATGGATGGACTAACAACAAAGGTCGGAGGTGTCTCTTGTGTCAAAAGAGTTCAACATCCTATTGTTCTCGCTAGAGAAATCATGGAAGGCAGCCCACACTCTTTGTTAGTAGGCGATGGTGCCGAACTTTTTGCGCAACAACGTGGACTTAAGCTCAAACCCAGTGAATATTTCTACACAGAAAAAAGATGGAAACAGCTTCAAGACGCTCGAATAAAAGGTCAACTTGTACTTGATCACGAAGGACAAACTCAAACCGTTGGTGCTGTTGCTATGGATATCAATGGAAATTTAGCGGCAGGCACCTCAACTGGAGGACTTACTAATAAAGCTTACGGAAGAGCTAGTGACACAAGTATCATTGGCGCTGGAAACTTTGCTCATAATAATTCTTGTGCCATATCTGGTACAGGCACCGGGGACTATTTTATTAGAAACGTCACTTGCTATGATTTTTATGCTTTAACACTTTATAGTAAAAAGACTCTAAAAGAGGCCGCCGATATCGTACTAGAGAAGCTAAAGAATCTTGGTGGCCATGGAGGGCTAGTCGCCATTGATAAAAATGGTGAAATAGAACTTAACTTTAACTCCGGTGGTATGTTTAGAGGAAAAGTCAGCTCTGTTGAAGAAATGAGTATTGGAGTTTTCTAAAAAGTTTATTTTTGCAAAACTAAATGGCACTTTATTAATTCAATAAATTTTATTGTTTCCATAGATATAATTCGTCTCATTTTACAGGCCCATAACGCATTAAATTTTAAAGACTTAACACCTTCATTTTATAACTTATCCTTATAACCAATTATGCCGATCAAGTAATTGTTATATCAAGAACTTAGAAATGCCCTAGGGCTATAATTTTAGAGATGGTTAAAACAAAACTCATTTTTAATTTCCTACTTAAAGTTTATTTCTTAAGCTTATCTCTTGCAGCTTATGCATCTATGGAACCTACTGTAACTCTTATAACCCCTGATAAAGGCTCAGAGTTAGGTGGAACAAATGTCTCAATATACGGAAGTAATTTTCAACTAGGAGCTGATGTAGATCCCTATAATTCACTACCTAACCTTACATTTTTTTTAAGTTTTGAAAATGATTATAGTGACCGCCAACAACAACATCCGGCGACTGTTAATAATGGCCCCACTTTTAACTCCGAAAGCTTGGCAGGAAATAGTTCAGTTTATTTTCCTGGGACACCAGACTCAAGACTTTCCGTGGCCTCTGACCCGAGCGCTTTTGACTCGAGCGAAATATCCCTTTCTTTTTGGGTTAAAGGTGATGGTAGTTGGAGCGGTGATGGTTCTGATAATGGCAGTGCTAATGGTAATGCTGTTTTATTTTCTAGTAATGATAATATATTTGTTATTAGTGTTTCCCCTGATGACGGCCGTATCAACTTAAATATTGATCAGGACTCCTTTATAGGAGCAAGAGATATTATCTCAGATGAGAAGTGGCATCATTTGGCCTTCGTACTTGGAAAAACAGGTGGTAGTGCAATAAAAGTTTTTGTGGATGGCAAATTGGATATTAATACAACAGTTTCTTCAAGCTGGTCACTAGCGAATCAATCACTTTTAATAGGAGATGGCCCTAATGATTTTTGGGAGGAATTTAAAGGTTATATTGATGAGTTTGCTTTTATAAGTAGAGGACTATCAAATGAAGAAGTAAGTTCATTATTTGACTTTGGACTTAACCCTTTAGGTATATCGGTCGATATCGGAGGTAGTTATTGTTTAAATGTTGCTGTAGCCGCTGAAGATCAGCTCACCTGTACAACAACTCAACATTTACCCGGTGTAAATAATGTCATTATTAAAAACGATCTCGGTTTAACAACAACTGTTAATGGTGGATTTACTTACCTTGTTGATAATGTAACAAGTTTACCACCCATACTCTCTTTTCTAAACCCATCTTCAGGTACTGAACGTGGGGGAACTTTTCTCACAATTATAGGTTCAGGATTTAAACCTAACCCAATAGTTACAATTGGTGATGTTAATTGTTTACAAGTCGTTTTTATAAGTTCATCTCAAATTACTTGCGTTACTGGAGTATCTGGCCCTGGGTTTTTTGATGTTAAGGTCGTTAATACCGACTCTCAAAACTCAACCCTCATTAATGGATACAACTATATTGAATTTGATTTCCCCGCACCCACTATTGATTCCATAAGTCCTAATATGGGCAGCGAAAGTGGTAATACACTTGTTCAAATTAATGGTACAGGATTTAGAGATGGAGTTTTAGTATCCTTAGGTAATGCCAATTGTGTAGTCCAAACTGTTCAAGACTCTGTTATCACATGCCTAACTGGCGCCAACGATTTTGGTATCGTTGATCTTGAGCTAAAAAACATTGATGATAAAAGTGCCGCACTTATTGATGTCTATGAATACACCCAAGACAACCCTCCTCCAATACCTACCATTTTATATATTAATAGATCTTCTGGTAATATTTCTGGTGGCGAGGCCTTAACAATTCTGGGTCTTGGTTTTTACGCTGGCTCAGAGGTGTTTATAGGAACTTCAAAATGTAAGATAACCTTATTTATAGACAATGATCTAGACGAAATCACTTGTACGACACCGTCCCATGCTAAGGGGTTAGTAAAAGTCATTATAAGAAATGATAGAGAAAAGTTTAGTAATACTATTGATTTTGAATATATCGATCCTAATTACCAATTACCTACTCCTGTGGCCCCTACTCCTCCACCTGTATTGCCTCCACTTGAAGAAAAAGAGCAGGAAAATGGCTTTGAGGCCAAAAGTCAAAAGAAGAACGTTGCCCCTATTTCTGGCCCTCTACAAAACTGCGCAGAGGCCTCCACTGCAATTCCTTCAGCTAGCTATCTCTTATATTTTTTAAATTATTTAATTGGTCTGGGTGTTTCGATGATTTTCAAGATAAGAAAATCAAAACGGCCTCAAAGACGAGGCCGTGATATTTAAAATAGAGATTATCCTTTTGCGGCCTCTGTAACCTTAGACTTTTGAATGGCCCAAACTTTACACCAGCCTTTTTCAGAAACTTTGACATCACCTTTTGCACCTACCATTGCACATTCACCATAACCACCTTCTGGATTTTTATAGTGAGTACAATACAGACACATAGGTTTGATTTCAGAAGCTTTAGGAAATAACTCTTCAACTGTTGATTTTTCTTTTTTGGCCGCTTTTTTTAATGCTTTAGATATTTTTTTCTCATGTTTTTCAAATTTCTTTTTATCTTTTTTCTCATCCTTAAATTCACCCTTACTAACATCACTGATATAGTTTTGTTTTGTGATAGTATCATCTGGATTAGCAGCTAAAGCAGTACTGAGTAGGCCTGGTTTATTTGAAACAGTAACAACTGTACCAGCAAAAAGGGCCGATACTTTAAAAAAATTTCTTCTTGTGAGTTTTTTGATTTCCATACGATATATCCCTCTATTTTAGAATTTTTTCCAAATTATAAAAATACAGCTTAATTTTCAATGGAAAACTTCATGATTTCAAGTATTTAAGTTTGACATATCAAACAGATTACGACTCTCTGCAAGGTGCTAATTGATCCATAATCTAGTGACTTCGACACCACCTCATATGTATGAAAATGATGGATAAGCCTTTGACTTTAAAAGAGAACCATTATAGCAATACGCATAAATAAATTGGCAAGTAAGTTGCAAACTTTCATCAAAAGAAACAGTTGAATATAAAATGGAGGAGAACTGTGAAACTAAAGTCTAAATTGGCACTGCTAAGTCTAGTCGTCCTTAGCACTGCTGCGCAAGCTCAAGTAGAGCGAACCGTATTAAATCGACCTGTATTAAATAGACCTACTCTACCAACACCAGGTGTTGTGCTCAGAGGGGATCTTCTTAAATCTAAGATTGTAAAACCAAAAGTTAAAGTACCTGTTAGAGAAAGGCTTAAGCCAGTTGCTGCTAGCAAACTTGGGCCAAACACACGTGTTACCGTCGGTCTATACGACGATAATGGTGATGTTGCAGGTTCTAAAGTAATGACTGCGAAGCAAATCCAAGATGATTTCGATAAGTACACTAGCTCAAACACGAGTGAATTCTCTAGAGCAACTAGTAGGCTAAAACCTGATGCGAGAAGAAGATTAAACACAAGAAAAATTAAAACAGCAGTTGTAAAAAGAAAAGAATTTGATAGAGAGCTAAATCAAAATATTGAGACTTTTGAAATCCCACAAGACTTTGAAGTTTCTCAAGATATGGTACAACAGGATATCAGACTTATAGCAATTCCTGTTAAACCAATTTTAAGGCCAATCATAATAAACCCTACACCAGGTCATGAAGCTAAACCATACTCTAAAAATGTAGGTTACTCTAATACATGGGGATCAAAATCTAAATTTGCTGCCTTTCTTGATACTGGTTTCAACACTTATGGTGCCAGACAAAAAAGACAGGCCCATGCATTCTTTAAAGCAGGTGGATATGTTTTCTCTAAAACTATCAGTCTAATTGACTTCTACTCAAAAGTTGAAAGAAAAAACACGACCAACACAGGTTATTCAAGAATTAAAGTTCTTGGTTCTACAAAGTGGGAATCAAGTGCGAAAAACCCTTCAAAGAACTATAGCATAACAAGAGAAGCTAGTAAGAGACAAAGATTTTGGCTTGGTCCTTTACCTGTTTCAGTTGGTGGAGCTGTTGGTGGACAGGTTGGGTTTAACCTAAATCTTTACTCTCCAGACTTTCATTCAATCAAAGGAACTGCTAATCCTTATATCGATAGCTATGGTGAAGCTGACGCAGCAATAGATGTATGGTTGGCCAGAGCAGGTATTGAAGGGAAATTAAGAATCGTAAAAGATTCACTTCCTTCTGAGGTAACGCTTGGATATAATCCTACTAAAAAGAATCTTAACTTTAAACTTAAAGTTGAAAATGAGTTAAGAGCTCTTGATGGAAAAATAAGTGTTTATGCTAAAGTTAGAAAGCTATTTGGTGGATGGAGAAAATGGTCTAAGACAATTCTTAGCTGGACTGGTTTCTCTAAGACCTGGACACTTGTTGATAAAAACTTTACTGTTAATATCTAATTCTTTTTTGAAGATGGGCCCTTTTTAGGGCCTTTTTTTTTATGAAAAAACAAACTATTATTTTTATTTTCTTTTCTGTATTCATTTTGGTCTCAATTATTCTTGGCCTGAGTAACCAAGGTTTTGGAACAAAAGATCCATTCGAGTTTAAATATACCTACAACCAAGGTGATATAAGGACCTATGATTTAGAAGAAATATTAAATATTCAGTTTAAAACACAAAACAATCAAGAAAGCCTACAAACGATTCAATTTACAGGTCAGTATGTAGAAAAAGTTTATGAAGTGGCTAAAGCACATATCCTGCTTGGTGCAAAATTAATTAATGTTAATTTTAACTCAAACTTTGATATAAATGATGACCCTCGCTATAAAGGCTTACTTAAGGCCTTCGAAAAGGAAATATTCATTGAAATTCATCCTTCTCGAAAAGTTAAGCAGTTTTATTTCATCAATGAAGAAAATATTGAGGCCTCAAACTTTATTAAAAATGTTTTTCTTTCAACTCAGCTCATTCTTAATGAAACTCAAGACGAAAACACCTACACAAAGCAAAGCTTTGAAGTAAATATGAGTGGACGTTATGAGTCTCATTATGATCTTAAAAAGGTTCAAAGTGACCAATTTGAAATAGAGAAAAAAATTATCCGTTATGGTATTGATGAAGAAGGTAACCTCGATGAATCAGCTGACATAGAGGTCGTTCCAGGGTCAATGGCCCAATACCTCGTTGACAGACAAAATGGACTGATCAACAAAGTGACATATAAAGAAGAAAACCGAATCCAATCATTTGGAATGAAAATAAATAACAATCTTCAAATCAACCTAGAACTAAGCTCTGTTACCAATGATTCTAGTTTAAAAATGACTCTGGCAAAGCTTAACTCAGTTGAATACTTTAAGTCTGGGATTCAAGGAGGAAAGACATCCCCAAAAAAAGAAAAAGAACTCCTGAAAAAAAGAACTAAAGGGTATCAACTTGACGATGTCCTAAAAGAAATCAGAGATTTAAATTTTGCTACTAATGGCCCAAGAGCATACGAGCTTTTTAGGATCCTTAGTGCTCTATTACAAATCAACCCTAAAGAAATTGATAATGTTTTAAAAGAAGTTGAAAACCTTGACCCGCAGGAAAAAAATTATTCCGACTTTGTCTCTATCGCATTTGGAGCAATTTCATCAATGAACGCCAAAGATGCTCAAGGCCCATTGATGGATTATATTCAAAATAATATTCAAAATATACCTCTTATGGAGCAGGCCTTCGCTGCATTTGGAGATTTAGAATCTCCCAACCAATTAGGAAAGAGCTTTCTTACTGAGCTTCTAGAGAGACCTATTAATCCTGAGATTGAAAGTTTGGCCTCATTGTCTCTTGGTGGACTTGGGTATAAAGCAAAAGCCGATGATAATGATAAACTTCAAAATCTAACGGCCCAATATCTTCTAGAGCGTCTCGAAAATAGTAAGTCTATAATGACAACCCTTTCTTCATTAGGAAATACTGGAAGTGAGCTCGTTATTGAAAAGATTGGGCCATACTTAGAATCAAAAGACTCTACAATCAGAATGGGTGCTGTTGGTACTCTTGATAATGTAGAAGTTAAACATAGTAGAGCAATCATAAAAAAAGTTTTTAACTTAGAAAAAGATTATGATGTTCGAAGTAGTGCCTATGATGTTGTTGGTCGATGGCCACCAAGCCGCTCCAAATTAAACATGGCAAAAAACTTATATGAAAAAGAAAGTGACAAAAGGCTTAAGATAAGAGCACTTAATGTGGTTGCGCAAAACTCAAAATACTTTAAAGAAGAAGTGAAAGAAATTCTTAATAAAGTAAAAGATGGGGCAAGTGATCAAGAAGTAAAAGATGCTGCAATTGATCTAATGCTAAGCTTTTAATTTTTTTCCTATCTCTCTTTGACAAACTCTAACCAAAAGACTTCAATTCTCCCTATAAAAAAGGAGAACTGATGAACTCAAAAGAATATATCAATAACGCTACCCGCACTGAATCAACAGACTTTAAGGCCATGGATGAAAGGCTACAAGATGATGGCCTAAAAAGACTTCTTCATGCTGGCATTGGTATTTCCACTGAAGCTGGTGAACTACTAGATGCTTTAAAAAAGCATATATTTTATGGAAAAAATTTAGATAAAGTGAATATGGCCGAAGAAGTTGGTGATCTGTTTTGGTATATTGCTATCATTGCCGATGAGCTTGGATTTGAGTTTGAATCGGTCATGGAAAAAAACATAGAAAAGCTAAAGGCCAGATACGGTGAAAAGTTTTCTGAAGAAAAAGCTAATTTAAGAAATCTTGTTCAAGAAAGAAGTATTCTTGAAACTCAACAAATGGATAAACCTCAATAAAATGCGTAAGGCATTCATTATAATATCGACCCTTACAATCTTAGGGTCGGTATTCTATTTTTCAAAAGAGAAAAGTCTAAGCTCAATTTATCGAAGGCCACTTCTTGGCCCGATTGAATATGCACCTCAATTTGAAGATTCTGTTCAAAAAAAAGAGGCCGTGCCCAAACGAGGAATTCAAAAAGTAAGTAAGTTAAATGAATTCCAACGCACTCAAATTGTAGAAGAGATTTTTGCAGAATCTGCCTTAGAGGAACACTTAACATTATTAGAAAGTATTATAGAAAAGAAACTACAATATTTTTCTAGCTTGGAATACATCAGTAACTCCGAGTCTTCTCAGCTAATCAAAACAATTAAAGAAAACCTCAATAAAGAAAAACTAAAATCTTTCTTAAAAAAAGAGTTTCATACTACTCTTTCAGATAATCAACTCGTTGAACTCAATAACCAAACCCATCCCCCTGTTATCAAAAAAATTAACGAGCAAGCAATGGATATTGAAAAGGTTCTTCTTATGGATGATTATAGTTGGTCAAAAACTCTTGAAACCTACCCTCTTAGGCAACAACGAAGACTAATACTTTCTCAACTAGATCACTCCACAAAGACTTCTGTTATCTCAACAAAAATCCTGCTATTTTTATATAAAGACTTACTTAATAGTGTGGGTAAAAAAATCCTTCCTGAAGTACCTGAAGAGTTAAATCTATCCGATATTGAGTCTATTGGTCATTCTCTACATCAGGAGGCCCATGAAAACATCATTGAAACTTTTCATATCTTATATAAAGATTTTTCTGATGATGAATTATTAGAGTTTCTTGCCGTAAAGAAAGCTCATCCCAATAATCTACTTCCCTTACTTTATCTTAATGGTATTGATAATTTCATTAAACAACAGGGACAAAATTAAACTGAGTGTTGTTTTCAGTTACGTTTTGCTACTTAGATTTTATCAAAATTCAGCTAGTTAACTTTGGCCTTCATTTTGCCTTTTAATTACTACTGGTAATTCTTTATGGAAGAGAGAGAAACCAGGAAATTGTTCAACCCATTATCAAGGAAGATTTATGGTCAGAATTTTCTCCGTTTTTTTTATCCTGTTAACATGTTATCCACTTTGGTCTGCTCCTAAAAAAAGGTTCATTATCAAGTATAAAAAAGGAGTTCTCAAAACGACATCTCGTAATGCTAATCGGGTTCTTATAAAAGGCCTAAAAGAAAGATCTCTTGAGGAGCTTAAAAAAGATCAATCTATTGAATACATCGAAGAAGATATTATCCTTAAGGCCTATCGTATACCAGGAGACACTGAGGGAGTTACAGACAAGTACTACTCTAAACAATGGCACTACAGAACAGCACCAGGTGCCGCCAACCTTGAGGCCGCCTGGGATATTACTATTGGCAGTGATGAAACTATTATCGCTGTTCTAGATACTGGAATACTCCCTCATATTGATCTTGAGGGACGAATTTTGCCCGGCCAAGATATGATTAGTGATTTATTCATCGCTAACGATGGTGACGGTCGAGATAGCGATGCTACAGACCCTGGTGACTTTGTTACTCAAGATGATCGTTGTGGATTTAGTTCATCAAGTAGTTGGCATGGAACTCACGTGGCAGGTACTATTGGCGCTAATACAGCTAATGAAACCGGCGTAGCGGGGGTTATGTGGAGCTCTAAAATTTTACCCGTTAGAGTATTAGGTAAGTGTGGTGGCTATACTTCTGATATTGCTGATGGAATCCGTTGGGCCTCTGGACTTGAAGTCGAAGGTCTACCAATTAATCCCAACCCTGCAAAAGTAATTAACCTAAGCCTCGGTGGCAGAGGGGAATGTGGCCGTTATATTCAAGATGCGATTGATTCCGCTACTGAAAATGGTTCTCTTATTGTTGTTGCCGCCGGGAACAGTAATCAAAATATGGATGAAGTCAGCTTCTCTCCGGCAAATTGTAAGAATGTACTGACAGTTGGTGCTGCTAACTATGATGGAAATAGGGCCGGTTATTCAAATTACGGCCAAAGGATTGATATCCTAGCACCAGGAGGAGAAAATGATTATCGAATTCTTTCCACTTCAAACTCAGGAACTACAACTGCTCAAGATGATGCCTATACTTTTCAAATGGGCACATCCATGGCCACTCCTCATGTTGCTGGGGTGGCCGGTTTGGTTATTGCTTTTAATCAAACGTTATCACCCCAACAAGTAAAAGAGGCCCTTATCAATAATTCTAGAGAATTTGACTCCAAATCAAGTTGTTACCAATCAAACAAATGTGGTAGCGGCCTTTTGGATGCTTACAAAGTTCTTTCTTCTTTAGATAGAGAGGACCCACCTGAAATAGACCCTATTGAACCAGCTCCAGAAGAACCAACCCCGCCTTCTGATGATGGGCACTGTGGTGAGACCACGGAGGAAGATCAAGCGTCCTCTTTTTTCATAAGTTTTATTTTAGGCATTTTGGGATTTTATTTTAAAAGAGAGTAATGTAAGGACCCTCGGGTCCTTACTTTTTTTTATAGATGATCTTCAATAAGACGTCCAAATCCAAGTTTTATTTTATAACCACCTCTTGGTTTTTTAAAATAAAGCATCTCATCATACGTAATTTTTTTTGCGTAATCTAAGTCTTTATTTAACCAGTCGTTAAGCTGCTTAGTCATCTGCTCACTCTCAACGATAACCAGAGACTCCGAGTTCTTTTTACTTGAATTATCTAAATTGTGAGACCCCACAACACTAATTTTACCATCTACTGTCATAACCTTTGCATGGTAGCGTCCCATTACCTGCTTCTCACCTTCTTTTTGTCCATACCATTCATAAATATTAACGTTAGAAGGATCCCATGAAAGATTTGATTCTAACCAAGGGTGATTAGCATAAACTAAATCAATATAATAATAACGTCCTACGATCGTTATCAATTCTATTTCTTCATTAGTTTTTTCACTATTGGTTAGAATCGTAATCTTAACACCGCGATCAGCAGCATTTCTTAATGCATTTTTTACTGGTTCATCAACTAAGACGAATTGATTTGCTATAAAAATTTCTTTTTGAGCAGAATTGATTAAATCCAAATAAGCTTCAACAATATAATCCTCTGATTCCTCAGGTCTATTATTAATAAACCTGGCACCATCAACCTGTATTGGTTCTGGGTTTAAGTTAACATCAAAATTTGGTGTTTCACCGTCGAGAAGAGCTTTTAGGTTTTTCTCCAAAAGAGCACTAACTTCAACATCAGGAGCATGCCTATCTACTTTGTAGTTTTTAGTATGAGCAACCTTGAACTGATAGTATTTATCAGCTTCTCTTATTGGATCATAAGGATTTAGACATTGATTATCATACTTAAAAGTTTTATATCTAAGACCTCTTTCGGCATAGTTTCTTAGAAAAACATCTTCAATCTCTTGCATGATCTCACCTTTAACAATCAAGTCAAAGTCTCTCCAGCTTGTTGCATGTTGACCCGCCATTCGATAATAATTATGAGAAACATTCGCTCCACCAACGATGGCCTTAGAAGACTCTATTTCACCTAAGTGGGCCGAATCAAGTAAGAGAATCTTTTCATGATTTCTTCTAAAAAGTTTTCCTAAATCAAAGCCTCTTAGCTCATTTCTTACTGTTTTTCCCCCACAGCTATAACCAAAAACCCTGATACCTGCGGCCATCATATTTTGATACATAATAAAGTTATTTTCTTTTTCAACACGAGAAAATGTTTTTATTTGATTGGCCAAACCGTCAACGAGAACTTTTACATCAAGTCCCTCTTCTTTTTTTTGTATCAATAAAGAGCTCAAATACTGACCAACCTTATCGGCGCGAAAGTCCAAGCTTTGGTGGTACACACTTTCTTTGGCACTTTTTATGGCCTTGATACGTTGATAGAGACTTGTTTCTCCTTCCATTATGCTAAAGAGTAAACTCTCATCAGTGTAAACATCCCCACTTGTTTCACCTTCACTTAGCGGGATTCTGCCAACAAATGAAGGAATATCTTCTTCTGGTATTGGGCGATTTTTTTTATGGTACTTTTTAACTGTATATTTTGAACATAAACGATATAATTTTTTGAAATTTTTATAATCTTGATTTCTCTCATCTAAATTTTGATAATATAAATGACCACGTCTAAAAGACTTCGACTTCAACCCGAAGTAAAGAGCATAAGCACCCTTTTTCTTTATAACCCCTTTTAAAGGACGAAGTTTTGATAGATTATAAACATCTCTTTGTATAAGCCCTCTATCCATATATGTTTTCAATTCAACTTCACAATTATTAACCTGAACCATTTGTTCTAAGTTCAAGTTAAAATTATCAGTTTCAATAGAATGATGGTGTGCTTTAGTAAGGCTTTGCTGTAGATCATTTATTTCTATTAAGTATTTATCTAGTTTATTTGCAAAAGCTGAGTAACAAAATAGGAAGATAAAAAGAATCTTCGAATATACGGCCATATTTCCTCCGATAAAAGACATTCATATGACTTATCGCGAGGAAGGAAATTTACTTAAAAAAGATATTTATTTTCTTACTGCTAGACTCAGCTATTTAAGTTTTTTTAGCCTTTTATGAGTAAGCACACCCCATTGTTTGCCGTTGTTACTTATAGAGAAACCGAGTGATAGTCTCTCTTTTGAAAATAAAAAGGGAGCTAAACGCCCGGCTATTCCATCTTTTGAATCAGGAGTAACTAAGATGACATTTTCACCGACTTTCAAGATATCGTTACGGTTATTGATAACCATTTTTAAATAATTACGTTTGGTTCTTAGAGGAATATCACGGTCTACCTTTATATACATAAATTTAGGTTTTTGATGTAATTTAAATATTATATAAACTTTATTCTTTCCTTTTCGACCAACTCTAATATTTTCAAAAACGGCCAACTCATCAATATAGTCCCTACTTCCAAGATAATCAAAGTTAAGCTCACGGTTTATTTCGTCATCAATAGGGTCATGAGCAAGAAAATCATCATCAAAAATATTAATATTTCCAAAAGTATCATTATTTACGGCGTTCATATGTACCAGATATGGTTCACGGAGGTACTTCATTGCTTCTACGATAATACGCATTCTTTCATAGCCATGAAAGGCCGTTTGAAAAAGTTTTCTAAACCTTTTAGTCAAATCTTTATTATTCTCTTCATGTTTAAGCTCTTTCCATTGTTCTAAAAAAGCTTTGGCCGATACTAGACGTGTACCATGCTGAAGGACTTCACCACTGAAGATAAATACTGGTAGTGAAAAGAAAGATTGAAAAACATTCCTAAATCCATCTTTAATACGTTCTTTGCGTGAGCTCCATCTCCCCTCTTTTACAGAAAAAGCTTTTTCTAAAATAGGCCACATCTCTTCTTCAGGAAAATTAATAAATTTATCAACTTGTTGTTTGTTAAAGCCTAGCCTGATAGAAAAATGAGACGAACGGTAATTGATCTTAGACTTTACCTTTTTACATAGGTTTTGAATTTTATTATCTCTTAAGTCATCATCTCCAGACCTACGATCTAAAAAGCCCCCATTAATAATATCTGTAGCACGTCGGGCGGCATCTCTTCTTGTTCGTCTTTCAAAACGTCTATAGCGTGCACATTTTTTAGTTGGAGAAAATAAGGGAAAGTTTGGTATTGTAAAAGCATCTCCCATCAAATTTTTAATATTATTTACATATAAGGCCAGCTCCGACCCTACCGTTCTGGAATCATTCCAAGTCCCGTTAATTCTTAACGTGAGCAACTCATCTTCATTAGTATTATTAGGATCATCATACGTTACAGAAAAACTCTGTGAATGATTTTCACTCATTACCCATCCACCGTAACTTTTACTAACGGAATTATAGGCCTTAAAAACTTTTCTTTCACCAGAAGGTAACATTATTTCTGCTTCAGAAAATCGAGAATAAACAGACCTCGTGGAGTTAAATAAATAGGAAACTGATATATTGTGACCAAAGGAGAAGCTATCTGATGTCTCAACTTTGTTAAAAACTTTTTCTACACCTTCTTTTTTAAGTGAAAGCTCCTCTGCCAATTTCATACGACCCATAACTGCTTTAAGATAGGCTTCGACTGCATCAGGATCATCTAAGTCAAATCGGTAACCAACATCAAATCTCTTTTCCCAACCTTTGGAAACAGAAATATTAAAAGGAACCACGGATAGATCAAGTAATCCTTCAATGACCACAATCCCTGACAAAGGTTTAAATGAACCTGTTCCAAGCCTAACATTTCCATTCAAACCAGCACCACGTAATTTAGAAACTTTTACGAGAACTTTATTTTCGGACTCTTTCATTACAGATACTCGAAAGTTCCCTTTTATATAGGACGTTAATGAAGCATTAATATTTAAAGGGTTAAAAGAGTTTCCAATATACAGTGGATCAACAGGAGCAAGCCCGAATCCGACTCCCATACCAAACTGAAGATAACCAGAAAGATCATAACTCGATATTTCACCAATATCCATTTTTCTTGCAGCTCTTTCGGTAAGAGGAAGTCTAAATGGATTGACCAACATATTCCAGATTTTAGAATACCTTGCTCTCATTTCAGGATCGTGTGAAAAATGTCTACTATTAGGCGATACTCTTTCTGCGCTACTTATATCATCTTCAACATCTTTAGTTTTTACAAATTTAGGAAAACCTCTGATTTGCGTAAGGATATCTTTTCCTTCTCTTTCTAATTCATCAACAGAAGTAACTAAATCAAGATCTACGGGCTGAACCTTTCTTATATTAATAAACTGTGTATTTAATTGAACGCCTAAGTTTAATGAAACATTGGGATTACTAAAGACAGTAAAGTTAAATGGACTACTCATTGGAAGGCCAAAATAATCTATGACAGTATAGCTTTCTTGTGCATCTCTATTAGAAAAGATTCTTCGTTTAATATTGAAGCCTACATTCAGTCTATCTTTGGCAACCAGTCTTGAATATCCAATCTCTGAAGATATTGCATTAAAGATAGCATCACTAACTCCGTTTTTGATGCCATCAAAAAGATGTTCTTGTTCAGTAAAATCAACGTCAGACCAATCTTCAATAAGAACAGATGAGTTAACAGTAGAAAAAAGGCTTAATACCAAGAATAACAGAAGTGAGTTCTTCATCGAAATATCATACAGAGCTATTTAATGGCTGACAAATCAATATAAAGACAACTCAAAAAGAATATCAACAATAACTTCTGGTGTTGTTTGATGAACTTGGCTAACTTTTTCAATTAAATCACTTGAAAGCTCTGAATCTAAACTTGCCTCTCGAAAGTCTTTTACGTCGACTCCTAGTAGCTTTTTTGAAAAGTGATCAAGTTCTCTTTTGGTAAGAGATCTTCTGCTCTGAATCTTTTGAAAATGAAATAAAAGCGTACTAATACTTTCGCTACTTTCTGCACTAAGTCCATATTTTAAAACAAGACCTTTTTTTACCCTATTTCTTTTATTGGCCTCTAGTACGGCCCCAACTTTTTCTAGGTCTTTTGGTGTAACTTGATATATTTCAAATAAAGTCCCTGATTCCACACTACTTGCATATTCTTCATAATCATAAACGACACCAAATAATGTCGTATCCATAATGAGTTTATAGCGAAAGGAAGGAAAAGTGTTATCAATAATAAAATCTCTAATGACCACTCCAAACTCATCTTCAATAAATTCGAAATCACTTAATTTTATATATTTATAATAATCTCCACTACTACTTGTTCTTAGAAAAATATGGATACTTCCATCCTTAAAACCAACAAGAACGTCATCATGCTGGATATCTATTGCTAACCTTTCTTCAAAGGCCTTTACCAAAGCATTAACTTTATTAAGTTCTTCGATAGTTCCACTAGGAGGAGGCTTTTCACCAGCACAAGAAAATAAAAAAACAAAAACGAGCATCTTTATAAAGCGCATCATTACTTTATTCTCTGTGTAATTGGAATTTTAATCAATGAAAAAAGAAATTAATTATTAACTAGAACTTCCTGCTTTTTTATAACCCAGTTCCCTTCTTTATCCCAAACCCTTACTTTTATTTCATAAATACCGTTGGGATAAGCTAGAGTATTCCAAAAGTCTGCAGAACTGTGTTTAATCTCTTTTCTAGTTAAAAGAATATAAGGTTTTTTTGTATATTTATGATAAATGAAGAATTTATTATTTTCTTTCTCTTCTCTTTTAAGCTGTCTAAATAAATAAAAATCTCTTGTATATATAGAACGCCTACTCAAAATACTATGTATCTCAAGCCTAACTCTATTAATCCCAAGCATACTTGAACTTTTTCCCCTAGAATAAATCTTATGACCTTTTTTAAAAAATAGTGGTGATCGATCATAGGCCGATATTCCAACTTGGACATGCCCTCTGACGACTGGCTTATTGAAGAAGTTATCAGAGTTTAGAAATGGCTCTCCCGTTCCGTTTCTAAAAATATGAATTTTTTTAACTTTAGGGCGAATATAGTCTGGAAGACTCCAAGTACTTCTTGGGTTACGTAATAACTCCAGTCCAGAAGCGTACTTATGCTCAACTTCAACATCCAAAAAGGCAGAAACCCATTTTTCAGTACTCTTAAGAGGACACGATTTTGTTAGAGGTGCTACATTCTCATAAGAGTAATCCAAGGCACCAACAATATCTCCAGGTTCAACAAAGTCACCACTTTCTATAAAACGCCCCCCCATACTCTCTGGTGAAATTGGGTATAATGTCCATACGTATGAGGAAGACCGTGCGGAAGAAATAATTTTAATTTTTCTTTGAGATGGAAGAAACTGTATACGTCCTGCTGAAGGCGCCTGAATATTCACTTTAGGTGGTAATTTAAACCGTACCTTTCCAAATATTTTCCCTTTTTCTAACGAAGAAAAATTATTTGATATTTCAAATGGCACAACTTCATTTCCTAGAGTGAAAGGTAGAGGATAATGCTTATTTTCAACAACACTCCCTAAAGAATAATTATTCATTGAGCATTGAGTTGCCTTCACATCATAAGTGACTAAAACAACAATACAGAAAATAAAATAAGAAATAATTCTCATACTTGCATCTTTCTACATGATATTATTCGATTTTTAAAGATATCCCGATTAAATAATTTCGGGACATTAGCCTCACCCAAGTACTTCCCAACAAGCCTAAATATATTTAATCATAATTATCAAAATAAGATAAAGGCGGATTCTATGAAATTACTATTTCTCTTAATGCTCATTGTAACAGTAGCTCAAGCACAAGACTTTCAAGACCAGTTGCAAAAACTTCTCATAGAGGCCAAGCCAGGGCAAGTCATTGAGATACCTGAAGGAAATTATGAAATTAATAGACAACTTAACCTTATGGTTAATGGTGTCACAATCAAAGGACAAGGTATTGATAAGTCGATCCTTTCTTTTAAAAACCAAAAGCAAGGGGCCGAAGGTTTTTCGGTAACAGCAAATAACATAACTTTTGAAGACTTTACTGTTCAAGATATGAAAGGAGATGGGATCAAAATAACACGCTCAAAAGGTGTGACCATCAGAAGAATGAGAGTTGAATGGACAAATGGCCCAGATGTCAATAATGGCGCGTACGGACTTTATCCTGTGATGTGTAAAGATGTCCTGATTGAGAACAGTGTCGTTAGTGGTGCTAGTGATGCAGGTATTTACGTCGGTCAATCAAGAAATATTATTATTAGAAATAACGAAGTATTTCATAATGTAGCGGGAATTGAGGTAGAAAATTCAATTGCTGCAGATGTTTATAATAATTACGTTCACGATAATACAGGGGGTATATTAGTTTTTGATATGCCTGATCTTACTATCTATGGTGAATCATCTCGTGTTTATAAAAATAAAATACATCATAATAATTTATCTAACTTTGCTCCTCCAACCAATATCGTGGGTGATGTACCAGCAGGAACTGGTTTAATGGTTACCGCTAATCGTTACGTGGAAGCCTTTGAAAATGATTTTTATCAAAACAAAACATCTCATATTGTTCTTGTAAGTTACATGATTACAGGGAGAGATATCGATGATGAAGATTACAACCCTTTTCCAGAAGGTATTTATATTTACAATAATAAATATAATGAAGGTGGATATGATCCTGAAGGGGGTAGCAGTGAAATGAGCCAAGACCTGATTGAAGTTTTAAGAGAATCTCTACCTTTACCATTTCCAGACATTATTTATGATGGATCTATAAATACTGACACATTGGAAGATGGCCGTGTTCCAAAGCACCTTAGAATATGTATCAAAGATAAAGCGACATTTATAAACCTTGATGCTTTTTCAAATGATAGTAGGCCATCAACTGACCTCAAACCATTTGACTGTGAGTTAGAGAAATTACCGGAGATTTCAATTCCATGAAATATATTTTTTTAATCTTTTTTTATAGTATTGCTGCTATCGCCTCGCCCCCTAAAGACTTAGATTCTTGGGGGGTATTTTCAAATGACGAAGGTGTTTTCAAAATTACTAAAACTCATCATATTTATAAGCTTAACACTCCTTTGTTTAGTGACTACGCTCAAAAAATTCGTACAATCCACATTCCACAAGGAAAGAAAATACAGGTTTTTAAAAAAGAATTCATTTTTCCAGTAGGCACTATCATTTCAAAAACATTTTACTATGATCCCGATCAAATAGGTAAAGAAGAAGGTATTGATGGGCCTTGGGGAAAGCAAAAATATCTCATAGAGACAAGAATTCTTCAAAAAGGAAATGATGGATGGACTCCTTTTGTATATCAATGGGATATGAATACACGCTCTGCTTATTATTGGCCTTATGGCAATAAAAAAGAGCTTAAATACAAAGAAGAGGAATTTTCATATTTTATTCCCGATAAAAACCAGTGCATGTCTTGCCATGTAAGCTTTAAAGATTTTGATAAAATCATTAAGCCACTTGGACCTAGCTCAATACTTAACTTTAATTTTAAAAATCAAATTATTCGCTTCAAAAAGCTTGGATTAATGGCCGAAAATATAAACCCGCCTACAGAGGCCTTTCCTATTTGGAATGAGCCTCAAACGGGAGACCTTGAGGCGAGGGCAAAGGCCTATCTTCACACTAACTGTGCACACTGTCATTCACCAGATGGGCCAGCTGCAAACACAGGGCTCTATTTAGAGTACAAAAGAAAGAACTCTAGAAAAAGAGGCTTTTGTAAAACACCTGTTGCTCCAGGGATTGGTAGTGGTGGCAGACCATTTGCCATCTTTCCTGGCAAACCTAAGGAGTCTATCCTTACATTTAGGGTAAGATCCCGAAAACTGGCGATTATGATGCCTGAAATAGGCCGAGACCTCACTCATAAAGAAGGTGTAGACTTAGTTGGAAAGTGGATTGAATCATTACCGGGTGACTGCCACTAGATTTTAACTGAGTTTTGCGTTATAAACTCTCATGTTTTCAATTATCTGTGGTTTGATTGCTTTTTTTCTTTTCACTCTTAATGTAACGTTCTGGGGTATTCTAGTAATACTCTTAACACCATTTAAGGCACTTCCTTTTATAAAAACCTTAATTCTTATTTTTGCTAAAAGTTGGATTCATGTAAATGTCCTCATTTTCAAAATATTTATTAGGTCTGATATTCAAATCTTTGGTCTTGATAAAGTCGATTTATCTCAAAATAAATCCTATCTCATAACCAGTAATCACCAATCCTGGGTTGATATCTTTTTTCTTCAAATGATTTTCTTGAAGCGAGTTCCCTTTCTTCGCTTTTTTCTTAAACAAGAACTCATTTGGGTACCCATCCTTGGTCTTTGCTGGCAGGCCCTCGATTTTCCCTTTATGAAAAGATATAGCAAAGAGGAAGTAGCAAAGGACCCATCATTAGCAGGAAAAGACTTAGAAACTACACGTAGATTTTGTGAAAAATTTAAAAATATCCCAATTTCAGTAGTTAACTTTGCAGAAGGAACTCGATTTACTAAAGAAAAACATCTCAAGAAAAAATCACCCTATAAAAAGCTTCTTACACCTAAGGCCGGAGGTCTAGGTTTTGTTCTAGGAGCATTGGGGCCATATTTAGACCAAATTCTAGATGTGACTATAATATATAAAGGTAATAAGTTTTCATTTTTAAACTTTATGCTCGGTAAAATTGAGACAGTATCAATTTATATTAAGGCAATAGATATCAATAAAGAACTTATTGGCGATTATCAAAAAGATTTAGAATATAAACAGAATATGCAAAATTTCTTAAATGAAATGTGGGACCAAAAAGATAAACTTATTCAATCCCACATTTTTTGAGCAGAGTCCTTAGCAAAAGACTCCATTTTTATTTTTTGCCCTGAAAAAGTTCTTAAAACTTTTTCATAACGTTTAACCCCTTCCCCTTGAATAACGATCTTTGCCTCTATTGGTTTGTTTTTCATCATCCACCAGAGTGTTTTTAGAGTGAAATGATTATATGTCATACCTTTACCTAGATGAGACAGTTCCTTACTAAGTTTCTTATATTTTTTTTGGGCCAATAAACCTTTCATCTTAATCAGACTATTATAAGCTTCTTTCATGTATGCTTTAGTCAGTACTAATATCCTATTCTTACAAGTTCTAGGAAAACGACCTATTGTTACTTTACCTGAACAATAGTTAAATGGATCGTCAGTTTTATCTGCGTAATTTTCAACTGCTATCGTAGCATATTCACTAAACTTGTCTAAACTCCCAGCAAAGTCCGCAAAATAAATTAACTCTTCAATTGCTTTATTAGAAAAAGAAACATCTAAGTTTAATTCAACGTAACCCAAACGTTCTTGTGGAGACTCTATTTTTAAAAAAACATCGTCGAACCCGGTCCAAGTGGTCATCTTTCTAGCTGCATATTTAAAACCCTTTTTGGTAAAAGAGTCCCCACTAACTTGAACATTTAAATTGGCCCCCCAAGTATCTAGTTGTTTATTGGTTCTATTTTTAAGGCCAATAAACTCCTTAACATGTCCCATAAAAATCTTTTTAGTATCAAAATTAGCGACAGTTGATCTCTTAAATTTGCTAAGAAATTTCATGAGATTAGTATTAAAAAATGAGTTTCTTTTATAGATACCAACATATGAGTTAATAATAAGATCTTTATCCAAGACCTTTGTAGTTAAAAAAGAAGTAATTTTATCACCAGTTACACCAAGCCCTAAAACACCAAGTGGGATAGTAATATTTGCACTTAACTGACTACTGAAAAAATTACCTTTAGTATCAATAAGGGGCTTGGCCACAGTTTTTAATTCAGTATTATTCTTCAGTTCATCTTGAACCTTTTTGATATTTCCTTTTAAAAAACTCTTATATAGCTCTTCGCCCTTAGCACCAGACAAATCGAACTCATAAATATAGTTTTTTATAGATTTTTTAATTTTTGCAACTGATAATGAAGTTAAAGGAACTCCCGCTGATGCTTTTACGTTAGTGATTCTCTGTTTTGTAATAACCGCAATGGCCTTATTAATACCAGACTTTTGAACTTCGACATTCCATATTCCTTGAATACTTAAGCCCCCACCAGCTCCAGCACTAAAAGCTCCTATATTAGAACTCACAGAAACACCACCATGGGTTGTATAAGAGTAGCTATCACCAATCGACATCGGTGTTAACATCTTTTTATTTGTTGGAATCTTAGGAATAAACATTCTCTTTAGCTTATTTTTATCTTTCACAAATCGTCGAGTGACGAGCTCTTTACCAAAGCTTCCTGCCAATCCAATTGAGACCCCAAGAGTTGAGCCTAGTGACTGTCCTAGTTCTGCACCCAGAGTAAGGTGAAAAGCACTTTTTTCGATAACCAAGTATCCCTTAGAACCTTTATCAAGTAATAGTTCTCCATTTTCTCCAATTACTGACGTCCCTTCGAGGCTTATGATAACTTTTGACCCCATGGTTAGGTCCCCTCCTACAATTGGTGCCAAAGAGTTCTGATCATTGAAATCATGTCCTGTATAATTTGTACCTCTTATGTTCAAGGCGGGTATAGTAAATCCACTATCGATTTCCTCAAGAGTATGTCCCTTTGTAGATAGGGATATGTAAGAGGGAAACCAAATAGGATCTTCCTTGGCAAAGAAGGAGAGGGCCTGAGAAGAATACAAAGTAAGTAAGATAAAGATTATATATTTCATATATTTATTATAACTGAGTTATAAAAGATGAGAATATTAATTTTCCGATAGAAATTTTATTTAATCCGATGAATATAAACAGGTTCTCTTTTTCTTCCCCAATTACCAGGTGATTTTTCAAAATGTCCTGGTACATTTACCCCGCATTTGGCACAGCCTCCTTGATCATTAAGCCCCCATTTACCTAATAGATACCAATCTCTTTGGATGAGAACTTCACCACAATTATGACAAAACGTACTCGACCTTGAAGAGTCATGAATATTGCCTAAATAAACAAACTTTATTCCTTTGCTCCTGGCAATATTTTGTGCCCTTATTAAGCTCTCATGTGAAGTGTGACCTTTATCTGTCATCTTGTAATCAGGATGAAAAGCTGTGAAATGTAGAGGTATATTCGTACCTAAGCTTTCCACTATCCATTCCGTCATTTCATTAAGTTCTTTGTCTGAATCATTCTCATCTGGAATAAGTAGTGTCGTAATTTCAAACCATACATTCGTTTCCTTACGTAAATAAATCAACGTCTCTAAAACTGGCCCAAGATGGGCGCCACAAATCTTACTATAAAAGTTTTCACTAAAAGCTTTAAGGTCGACGTTAGCAGCGTCTATAAAAGAGAAAAAGTCTTCCCTTGCTCTTGGGTTTATATAACCCGCAGTAACAGCAACTGTTTTAATATCGTTTTTATGGGCCAGTTCAGACACATCCTTAGCATATTCTAGAAAAATAACGGGATCATTATAAGTAAAGGCAATACTTTTACATTGATGCAGAAGTGCCGTATTTACTATGTCTGTTGGAGAAGCATAGTCATTGAGGGTATCCATCTCTCTCGATTTTGAAATATCCCAATTTTGACAGAACTTACACGCAAGATTGCAGCCGGCCGTACCGAAAGAAAATACTGAGCTCCCTGGGTAAAAGTGGTTTAGTGGCTTTTTCTCTATTGGATCGACACAAAAGCCGCTCGATTTACCATAGCTATAAAAAACAATCTCGTTATTTTCAGCTCCCCGTATATAGCACAGGCCCCTTTGGCCATTTTTTAAAGTACAATTTCGAGGACATAAATCACATTGGATTCTTCCATCAGGCTTTATATGCCAATATTTGGTTTTTTTTGCTGAGCTCATCGCTCTATTCTAACAGAGTTTTAATATTTATATTATAATGTATTCATATGAATAATATTAAAAACCCAAATGTGGCAGGGCTATTCTACCCACAAGATTCTAAGGAGTTATATGGATTTTTAGATAAATTATTTTTATCTAATACTTCAGAAGTATCTTTTACTCCCAAGGCCGTTATTGCACCTCATGCAGGCTATATCTATTCGGCATCTGTCGCCATCGAAGCTTATAGGTGTATACCTAAAGAAACGACAAAGGTGGCCATACTCTCACCAACTCATTATTACCAATTAGACAAAATTGCATATCATCCAGCTTCGTACTTTAAAACTCCCCTTGGAGATATAAACATCAATCAGGCCATAATCTCAGATTTAAAAAAGATCAATCAAGTCGAGTGTATTCCGGAAGCCTTTGAAAAAGAGCATGCTCTTGAAGTACATCTTCCTTTTCTACAATACTGGTTAAATGACTTTTCACTAGTTCCTTTAATTGTAGGACAATGTGGCCCTCTAGAAGTAAAAGAGGTCATCGATTTTCTTATTAAAAACGATGTTTTTATAATTATAAGTAGTGACCTTAGCCACTTTCACACCTATGAAAAGGCCAAAGAGCTTGATGATATAACAAAGCTAAAGCTAGAATCACTAGATTTTGACCACCTCGATCATAAAGATGCTTGTGGATATTACCCACTTAGAGGATTATTAATGTATGCTAAAGAGCTAGGATTAGCATGTAAGACCCTCGAGATGAAAAACTCCGGAGATACAGCTGGAGACAAGACTAGAGTTGTTGGATATGGAAGTTACGCAATAATATGAAAAAATTATTTTTATTTCTACTTTTTCCGTGTTTACTTTCTGCAAAGTCAAATGAAGGGTATGATTTCCCTCTATCTATTCTTTATACGATCTCAAAAAGCAATTTTAAAGAGGTCATCAAACAAAATGGAACAACTCTCAACTCTTCACAAAACTCTCTATTAACTCTAGGTCTTTCCGGGGCAATACACCCTAGAAACAGTAGTCTCTATTTTTATTCTTGGAACTTTTATTATGCACAACTCACTAGCGGAGAAACGACATTAAACCAAAAGCTTAATCCACCTCCAGAATGGGGACTAAATATTCACTATAATAGAAATATTGAAAACTGGTATGTTTCTCCATTTGCTGGTATCGATGTCGAGAACTTTTCAACTTATAACTCAGATGAAGCAGTTCTCACTAATTCCCCCCTCGAGTTTCGACAACATAATATTAGTTACGCAACTATTGGCGCTTCTAAGGCCTTTCGAGTTGACCAAGTTAATTTCTTTGCAAAAATTGGACTATCCTATTCTGTATACTCTAGCTCTAGTAAAAAAAGTGCACTATCAGATAAAGACTTTTCGGGGTTTAAGTACATTTTTCACTTTGATTTTTCCCTAACAGAAAAAGCATCTCTACATATGTTTTATAAAAAGCATATTATGGATGGGTCAACCGAACTAAAAATTTCAAGGTTTGGGGTGGGCCTAGGCTATGAGCTATTTTAGCTCCTAGTTCTATTTCTTCTTTCTATGAGTAAATATCAGCTCTAAAGGTGTAGATTTGAGCATTACCTGCCAGATATTCATTTTTGGGAAGACCTGCTTTCAAACAAAGATGCTCTAAAAATGTTGTCCTATCCCAACCCCATTCTATTGGTACCTGAGGTAATAAAAGCCCCCTATGATGCTTTGATTCGATCAAGAGGCCATGTACACCTACCTCTATAAGCTCAAGGTCTGTACATTTTTCTAGGGGCCCCATAACTGAGATTTCCCAATCTAGAGAGTCATACTCTTCAAGAGTGACTGGTGAAAAGCGAGGGTCACGAAGAGCTGCATTTAGAGCATTTTCAGCAATATTAATATAAAGAGGCTTTTCAGAAGTTATAGATCCAATGCAACCCCTTAAATTTCCGTTAATTTTTAACGTCACAAAGCACCCTAATAATCTAAGAAGTTCGCTATCAGGTGAAACCTCTGGAGGTGCCAATTCAGCTGGGCCTCCATCGAGATGGTTTTTAAGAGCATTTTTGGCCAAATTTAAGGCCATTTCGGCCTCATTTTCATTAAGCATGAATTGATTATAAACCAAGATGAAAATATGTAAAAACCTATTGACCTTAATCTATTAAAGTAGATAATGGTCCTTTATTTACAAGAGGTGTTATGGTCATTTCACGACTAGAATCATTTAATTTTAAACCTGGTTTTATCCTCAATGATAAGTACGAAATAATCCACAAGCTTGGCGGTGGATGGGAAAGTGAGGTGTACTTTGTTAAGGAAATGAGGACAGGGATTGAAAGAACTGCAAAGTTTTTTCTACCACATCGTAATATCAAAAATAAAACGGCTAAAATTAGTGCTCAAAAACTACACAAACTTAAACACTGTAACATACTTATACAATATGTAACTCAAGAGAACATATTCTATAAGGGTCATAATATAACATTTCTCATATCGGAATACGTTGATGGTGTTCCCTTAAATGAGTTCCTAAAAAACCAAAAAGGAAAGAGACTGGCCCCTTTCCAGGCACTTCACCTACTCCACTCATTAAGTAAGGGAGTTGAAGAAATTCATCACCATAACGAATACCATGGGGATATCCATACAGAAAATATAATTGTTAGAAAATATGGTTTAGGGTTTGATCTCAAGCTAATAGATCTATTTAACTGGGGTACTCCAAAGGCCATCAATAAAAAAGAAGATGTAATTGATATGATTAGATGTTTCTATGATAGCCTTGGTGGGAAGAGTAGATATCAAAGTCTTCCAAAGCCGATCAAGCAAATAATATTAGGTCTTAAAAAGACACAAATATCGAAAAAGTTTAAAGACGCTGGAACTCTTAAAACTCATATAGAAAACCTTATTTGGGACGAATAGAAGTGAACTCATTTATTAAAAGCAAAACGCCATACTACCAGTCTAAAGACTTTAACCAAGTTAAAAAGGGAATTTACCTTGTTGGTTTTGGGTTTGATGGAACAGCTTGCTTTAGAAAAGGAACTAAATTAGGCCCTGATGCCATTAGAGAAGCCAGCGATGGAATTGAGTCCTATTCACCATACCTAGATAAAGAGCTAGAAGAAGTTGAGTTCTATGACTGCGGTAATCTTCCTGTGGGTGAGACAGAAAACCAAGAGCATAATTGGCAAGTTGGAACAAAAGCATTTTTTGATAACTTTAATCAAAGTCACTTAAAAGATGGAGCAAAAGTTCTTACCATTGGAGGTGAGCATTCAATATCCTATGCCCCTATATCGTTATACCTAGAAACTTTTGAGGATTTAGTACTCATACATCTTGATGCCCATGCAGACTTACGAGATGGTTATGAGGGTTATCATTACTCCCATGCCAGTGTTATCAGAAGGGCCATGGATCATTTTGGCGAGAAACATAAGCTTATTCAATATGGAATAAGAAGTGGAACAAAAGAAGAATATAAATGGATGAAGGAAAACAGTACTCTGAAAACTTCACGAAATGATTTTTTAGACTCTATTAAAAGTCTCGACTCCAAAAGACCAATTTATCTAACTTTAGACCTAGACTATTTTGACCCGTCTTTTTTGCCAGGCACTGGAACTCCTGAGGCCGGTGGTGAAGATTTTCATTCTTTTATCTCTCTTATTAAAATTCTACAAGAAAAGAATCTCGTTGGAGCAGATGTTGTCGAGCTATCCCCACCTTTAGATAGTTCAGGTAATAGTGACGTTTTTGCTACTAAAGTAGTTCGTGAAATCTTGCTAACACTCTAAACGGACTTTCGTCCAATTTTTTTTATATAATTAAAATGCTTTTTCTCAACAGGTGTAATTGAAAGTCGATTACCCTTACGTAGAATAATTAGATCATTAAGTTCTTTATGAGATTTTAAGTTTTCAAGTGATATAAAGTTTTTAAATTTTTCAACAAATTTAACATCAACCATATACCACCTTGGTTTTTCTTCCGTTGACTTTGGGTCATAATATTGAGAACTTTTATCAAACTGCGTATGATCTGGATAAGCTTCTTTAACAACCTCTGCGACCCCTGCTACTCCTAGTGGTTTAGCATTAGAATGATAAATCAATACGAGATCTCCAAGCTTAATTTCATCTCTCATAAAATTTCTAGCTTGATAATTACGAACCCCATCCCAATGTTCAACCTGTTTTGGTCTATTTTTCAGGTCATCAATCGAAAAAACATCAGGTTCTGTTTTGAAAAGCCAATATGCCATGTTTTAGCCTAGTTTTTAATTAACCCTTTACAGTTATTTAACATGAACTGAGGCAACGAAAAGGAAGAGCGGTGTATTCTTGGATTATAATATTGAAAACTAAGCTCTGAATCCTTAACCCGAGCTTCATTAAAGTCTTCTATTGGATGATACTTTTTAGTAGCGAAAGAAAAGCTCCACAACCCCCCTGGATAGGTAAGGTTACTAAAGTTATAAATAAAAAGGTTCTGAAAAACCTGATTAAGGACCTTTAAAAGACTCGTTTGCGCCTCTACTTCATAATAAGGTGACTCTGCTTGAGATATGACAATTCCATCATCATTTAAAATAAGATTTATATTTTTATAAAAGTCGACACCAAATAATGGAGTCGCTGGACCTATAGGGTCTGTTGAATCAACAAGAATAACATCAAACTTTTCTTTAGTATTTGCTACATATTCAACCCCGTCCCCTATAATAAGCTCTAACCTTGGGTTATCAAACACACACGAAGTTTGAGGAATAAATTCCTTACATGCATTAACAACGAGTTCATCTATTTCGACCATAACACATTTTTCAACACCCTTGTGTCTCAAAACTTCTCTTGCAGTACCTCCATCACCACCGCCAATAACAAGGACCTTTTTTGGGTTTGGATGTACGAAAAGAGCGGGGTGAGCAATCATATCATGATAAACAAACTCATCTCTTTCAGTGACCATTACTAAACCATCATTCAATAACATTTTCCCATAGCCCTTAGTCTCTACAACATCAACTTGCTGATATTCACTTTTTTGAGAGTATAATTTTTTAAGGGATTTGTATTTCATTTCATAGATATCTCTATGTACTTCAGTAGTCCAAAATTCACTCATCTTTTCACCTCTATAGCTTTATTCATCTCTGTTTGGATTTTATGAAACTCGTAATAATTTATATCTAAATTACGATCTATACTATGCTTATATTTTTTAATACATTGTAAATTGTTATCTTCTAACCTTGGTGCGACCTCAGAATTAAAATTTATAATATCAAAGGCTTCAGGTGAAAACAGCTCTAAGATCTTATCTAATAATCTCGGTGCTTCTTTTTCAATATCAAGATTAGTCTCAAAACTAATGTAGCTCGTCGATTGCTCTGGAGTAATATGTATTGTAATGTATTTATCTTCTTTGATACCATTTAATGAAAAGCCAAACGGCTCAAAAAGAAAATCATCTATCTCAAAACCAGGAAACAAATTATCATAATCAAAAAAACCTCTTATCGCTTCAATATTTTGATTTTCAGTTCTAAAAACTTCTGCACCTCTACCTGTTAGGTGGTACATAAGAAGCTCAGTTGTTTTATCTTCAGGTTGAATATTTTTCATTACTTCAGAGTGGAAAAGGTGCGTATGGTGGGTGTCCAAATGGCCGAAACGAAGTGCCTTTCCTGAAATTAACTTACCAATCTTATCCACATCATCAAAAAAACTTGAAGGTTGTAATCTTTCAAAATATTCATTTTTACGTTGAAAAAAAAGGCCATCTACTGATTCCGCCCCAAAGTCTTCAAAAAAGCGCAAAACAGAGTTTGCTAAGATGGTTCTACCACAAGTAATCATCAAAAACTTATGATCCCAAACAAATAGGCTCGATTCTGAAAGTAAATAAGCATCACAACTATTATTAGAAATCTTCGACAATATAGTAGCTTCACATTTGGCCACCATATCTTTCCAAAATTTGTCCCCAAGCACTCTAAGATTAATGCTTTCATTTACTATAATTTCAATCTTCTTCTCAGAACCTTCAAAGGCCATAAAACTCACCTTTACCTGCTTTTATAAATAAAATAAGTAGACGAAGATCTATACCATTGAAATAAATGCTTTTCTATAAAGATGGTAATTTTGTTATGACAAAAAAACTGCTAAGTTATTGTTTTTTCATACTAATTTTTGGTTTTACCTAATGAAAAACCACTTTCGCCTACCGCCCCTTAACCAAGCCTTCTAGTCCACTAAACAAAATTTAAATATTACTTAGTAAATTCCGAATAGATAAAAGTAATTTAATAAATAGATAAGGTATTAAGACAATTTATGCTTAAGTTAAAAGAAAAATTAAAAGTTTTAAAAAAGGCCGTAAATGAGCTTAAAAACGTCCTTTCTCAAAACAAAGAAACCAAGAAAGCATTTTTCTATATAGCAATATCTAGTCTTGTTATTAATTTTCTCGCGCTTGCTACACCATTGATAATTCTACAAACATACGACCGTATATTACCTAACAATGCTACAGAGACTTTATCTATAATGATCATAGGTGTTTCTGTGTTTTTACTTTTTGAAATTTTATTAAAAAGGGCCCGGAATTATGTAACTAATTGGTCATCTGTTACATTTGATCATAATAAAACAACTGAGGCAATTAAGATCATTCTAAGGTCACGATTTAGTGATTTTGAGTCAAGAAGAAGATCTGAATACCTTAAAAAAATTGATTCTATAAAAAAGTTAACACAGTTCTATTCAGGTAACAGTATAATTTCACTTGTAGATTTACCATTTAGTGCTTTATTTCTTTTCCTAATTTATTATATTGGAAAAGAAATTGCCCTAGTTCCTATAGTCCTTATTACAATCTTTTTTATCATTAGTTATTACAATGGGAACAAGTTAAAAGAAAAAATAACAGAAAAAGAGTCTATTGAGGATGATTCATCCGCTTTTACAAGAGACACGTTAAAAAACATAAAAGGAATTAAGGCCCTAGGACTAGAGAAAAAATTTTTAAGAAGCTTTGAAAGTCAGGAGTACAATTACGATCAAGCGGATTTTAAATTAAATTATGACAACATGAAGGTAAATGACACCTTTTATATTTTCTCTCAAATAATGACTATTTCTATCGTTTCGTTTGGCGCATTAAAAGCTGTTAACGGAGAAATAGGTATCGGTAGTCTAGCTGCATGCTCTATTTTATCAAATAGAATAATGCTTCCTATTCAAAAAGCACTAACCCTCTATTCAAAGTTTCAAGAGTTTCTTGTTTCTAAGAGTTATTTAAATAAATTATACTCAATGCAAAGTAAATCTACTGAAAACTTTAATATTAAATTTAAAAATGTTGGTCTTATAAGAATTGAAAACCTTACGAATTTATTAGCTGATGGTGGACAATCGGCCATTTTTAATGATTTGTCTCTGTCAATAAAAAGAGGGGAATCAATTGCGTTTACCCCGCCAAATAACCTCACGAAAAAATCATTATTTGAGTTTATATTAGGCGTTGTATCACCATTTAAAGGACGAATTTATATAGATAATATTTTTATAGATCATATTCCGCAAGAAAAACTACCAGAATTGATAGCTTATCTACCTCAAAAAGGACAAGTTTTTAAGGGGAGTATCTGGGATAACTTATCTTTTTTCGATTCAACCGATGAAGAGGATGTAAAAAAAGCTGCTGTTAAACTTGGTATAGATGAAGATGTGGTGAAATTGCCCGAAGGTTATCATACTCAATTAACAGGTAAATATGATGATGTTATATCTGAAGGTCTAAAACAGAGAATAGCGATCGCTAGGGCAATTGCAAAAAAACCAAGGATTATACTTTACGACAATGCCGATGCAACTTTAGACCGAAGAGAATATAATTATTTGTACTCCCTCCTAGGAAAGCTAAAACATAAAACAGCAATGGTTATCTATTCAGAAGACAGAAACTTACTAAGTCTTGCTGATAATTTTTATAAAATTAAAAATGGAAGTTTAGAGTTAACAAATCTTAAAGAAGGTTTAAGTAATATAGATTTACGTTTAGGAAAGAAGAATGCAGTTTAAAGAAGAGTTTCTTAAAAATCTTCAAGAAATCAATTTCACATTTGAAATGTGTGAAGATTTTTATGGTGAAAATATACACTCTGATTATTATAAATGTCTTCCTGCAATCCTGGCTGGATTAAACTGGCAACAAGATATCAATAAGATTATAGATTCTCTTCCTAATTATAACAAACCGATTGATTCCGTTGATCTTTTAAATATTTTATCCTTATTAGGATATGTTGGGCACGAAAAAAAGGTAATTTCAAGAAATATAGATAATAGAGTCCTACCTTGCTTAGGGAATGGTATAAAAAAGTATCCTGTCATCATTTTACAGATCCAAGATAATATTATTACTTATTACGACCCTCAAAATGAAAAACTCGAAGAGTCTGAAGACTTTGACAAGACCTTAAAGCTAATTTATTTCACAAAAAATGAAAACCTCACAGGACTAAAAGATAGCTACGTCAATCCTTCTTCAGGTGAACCAATTTATTGGTTCTTATCAATTTTAAGTAGGTTTAAAAAGCTCTTTATACATTTCTTTTTGACTTCATTTTTCATAAATATAATTGGTCTTCTCTCCCCTCTTTATGTAATGACCGTGTACGATAAAGTTATTGGTGGAAGGGACCCTGAAACTCTAATAGTATTATTTACTGCCGCAATTTTAGTACTAAGTTTAGATGTGACTCTTAGAAGGTTTAGGGCCAAAAATATTAGTTGGCTCAGCTCAAGAATGAACTTTATTATCAAGACCGCATTATATAGAAAACTATTAGATTTATCACTCTTTCACACCGATCAAATTAGTCTTTCTGGACTTTACTCAAAAGTAAAATCTTTTAATCCTGTTAAAGACTTCATGAATAGCCCATCATGTACGATGTTACTAGAGTTTCCTTTTATTTTATTATATTTGGTCGTGATCTTATATTTCAGCCCTATCCTTGGTCTTGTACCTATAATTGCTATGGGTTTGTATACTATATATGCATTTTACATCTTAAACCTATTAGAAGTTAGAAAAGAAAAGTCAGAGACCCTAAAAGGCTTAAAGCAAGAAATAGTTCATGACACAATCGACAAACTAGAAGACTTAAAAAAGCTAACAAATTTAAATGTATGGGAAAATAGATTTAAAAATGAAAGCGGTAATGAAGCAATTGAAAACTTTAAAACATCAATACTACTCGGTAAAATAGAAACAGCTAGTTATTTCTTAACTACCGTATCTGGATTAGTTACGCTATTAACAGGTATTTACCTTGTATGGGAGGAAAAACTTAGTATTGGTGCTTTAGTAGCAACAATGATGATCATTTGGAAAATCATTTCTCCCCTGCAGCTTATCTGCTTATCTATATCTAGGTTTAAACAATTTAAAGCAGTAATCGAAGGCATTCATAGATTTTTATCAATTGATTCTGAAAAAATCCATTTAACGAGAGAGAACTTATATCAATTAAAAAAAGAAGGAAATCTCTCCCTAGAAACTGTAGGTATTAAGTTTGCAAAGATGTCTACTTCAGTAATAAGTGGTTTATCGCTAGATATTAAACATGGGGATTTTGTCACTTTAGCAGGGCCAGCGGGAAGTGGAAAAAGAGTTCTTTTGAAACTTTTAGGAGGGTTTTACTTTCCTCAAATGGGTAGCGTACGAATAAACGGAATAGACTTAAGACAAATGGATTCTCTATCTTTAAGAAAGCTTATTTCTACGATAAACACTTTTCCCTTAATTATAAACGGTACTATTCTTGATAATTTAAGGCTTGCCGATTATACTGCAAGTGAAGAAAAAGTAATCGAAGCACTGAAAGAGTCAGAACTCTATAGTCATATAGCCGGTATGGAAAACGGGGTTCATCAAGAGATGGATAATAACTTTAATAAATCATTAAGCTTAGAGTTTATGTTCAAATTTAGTTTGACAAGAGCGATATTAAAAAACACTCCTATTAACATCATCGAAAATATACCAAACTCTATCATTAATAGTATTCATAGGGTTAGATTTATAAAAAAATTTAGAAAAAGTATGAGAGACAAAACCATTATATTGGCCACAAAAGATAAGGATATCATAGCCTCATCTGATCTTCTCATACTTCAATTAGGTGGTAACCAAATATTTACAGGGCAACCAGATAAACTTTTAAAGGCGCTTGATGAAACTTATAAAAATGCAATTTAAAAGGAAGGACACATAAAAAAAGATAAGATAAAAAGTATATTTAAGAGAGTTAGCGATCAGCTCTTAATGCCTTTTAAAGAAATTAAAAGGAAAAAAGAGAAATATGATCAAGTCAAGCTATTAAGTAAGTCAACTGCTCTTGAGGAAGGGAGCATTCCATTTACTGTTAAAACTACTATACTAGTAATATCTTTCTTCTTTTTAACGTTTGTTATATGGGCCTTAATTTTTGAAGTAAAAGAGACTGTTAAATTTAATGGTAGAATTATTCCGTCGGGAGACATAAAAGTAATCAGCCATAAGGATAGCGGAAAAATTCAAACAGTTTACGTAAAAGAAGGCGACTTAGTTAAAAAAGGAGACCTTTTACTTGTACTTGATGGCTCAATAATAGAAACAGACATAGCAAGAGTCGACAACAGAATTCTACTTTTCAGTCTCCAAGAAGAGAGAATGAAAGCATTCACAGAAAATAGGATCCCTGATTTCACAAAAATAGAAGCATCAGAAAAGATGAAAAATAATGAGCTCAATGTCTATTATGGAATGCAAAAGTCATTAATAGAGGAATTAAATGTAATAAAAGAGCAGCTAAATCAAAAACTAGAAAACCAAGAAATTTTAAATAGAAAAAAGAAACTTGGCCTTAAATCATATCGAATCTCAAAAGAGCAGTGGCTTCTACAAAAAAGACTTAATAAAGCTGGTTTATCATCTAATACGCAAGTATTAAATGCTAATCAAGAAAGAGTATTCCAGTGGACAGAGTACTCAAAAATCAAAGATGAAATAAGCCAAAACAAGATAGTAATCGAAGAGTTCAAATCAAAAATTGCATCAATAGATAGTAAATTCAAAGACAGAGTTCTCCAATCGTTAAGCCAAGTTCAACAAAATATATTAGATACAATACAGCAAAAAGACCGACTCAAGGCACAGCTCAAAGAACTTGAAATCTACTCCCCGGTTAGTGGAATCATTCAAAACTTAACAGCAAACACAGTTGGAACTAATATTCCTGTTGGTAAACCCATGATGGAGATCTATCCAGACCGTGAGACTCTTGTTGCTGAGATTAAAATAAACCCAAATGATATTGGTTTTATTAAGCCTGGAATGAGCGTTAATATAAAAGTAACGGCCTTTGATTTTTCTCGTTATGGCTCTCTAGATGGAAAACTAAAAACAATAAGTCCATCGACTATTGTTGATGAAAGAGACCCTAATACCGCCTATTATAAGGGAATCGTAAGGCTCTCAAAGTATTATGTGGGAGATAAAGGAAACCGCTTACAATCTGGTATGTTGATTACTGGTGATATACTTTCAGGATCAAAAACGGTTATGGCCTATTTCCTAAAACCAATTCATAAGGCACTTGAGTCTAGTTTTGGAGAACGGTGATTTTATGAGCGAAGCAAAAAAAGTAAATGACCATGATGAGGGTGAAGAGCAACTCAATATTTTAATACTTGATGATGATATAGACATAACAAATATTATTAACCTTTATCTTAAAAAGTATCAATTTAATATTTCCATCTTCAACGATCCTACCAGTGCTCTTAATGAATTAAATACTGCTGAGAAAATATATGACCTTCTTTTTGTAGACTATATGATGCCTGACATGAATGGCATCGAATTTACGAAAGCAATTAAAACTGACCCCCGTTATACAAACTCCCCTATCGTTATGCTAACAGCAAAGTCAGATCCTGATTCAGTTAGCGAAGGAATATCAGCTGGTGTTCTTCATTATTTACCTAAGCCAATCAAAAAGAATTTATTAGAATCTGTAGTTAACTCAGTTACTGATCAAGTAAGAGAAAGAAGAGAGCTGGCCAGAAGTACAACTGAAATGATTGCCGGTTTCACACTAACAAAAACGGCACAATTAACTCTTTCGAAGGTTGGGCAAATCAATAGTCTATCCTTATTTTTAAGTCATTTTTACCCCGACCCTGGAAGAGTAAAGGATGGTATAAAGGCCTTACTTACGAATGCCATTGAGCACGGCAATCTTGAAGTCCAGTACAAGAAAAAAAATGACGAAGTTAACCAAACGGAGTGGGAAAAGGAAGTATTAAAAAAAGAACACCTTCCCGAAAATAAAAATAAAAAGGTAAACATTTCAATATTAAAAAATAAGGAAGAGATCAAACTAACAATTGAAGACCAAGGTAAAGGTTTTAACTGGAGAAAATACCTTGAACTTGACCCTTCTAACGCATTAAGAGGTTATGGGCGTGGAATAGCATTAGCCAATAAAATTAGTTTTGATAAAATAGAATTCAATAAGGTCGGAAATAGAGTCACAGCAATTGTTTTAAACACAAGTACTGATAGTTACTGGGATTAGCCAAAAACCTGCCAAATTATCTTGCCAAAATTGAATTATCAATAATTTACAAGTTTTAAATTTTTATTAACATTTCAATAATATCAATTAATTAGCCGATGAGTGAACGGATTACCTTAAAGGGTATTAAAATCAATACCAATAGAGGTGTAAACCTTGTTTAACTAGGTGATATTAAATTGGCAGATGAACTAAAAAAGGAAAATCAAGAAGAAGTTCAAGAACAGGAAGCATCCAGTTCTGATTTTCTTGCAACTGACAAAAAGTCTTCTTTTCTAGAAGAAGAGTCGGATAGTAGTGGCTCCAAAACTAAAACTGATAGCAAGCTTGATAAGGCACTAAATGAAGCCGGTACCGGTGAGGACTCATCTTCTATGAGTTCTATTAATATTGGTTCAAATGCAAAACCTGACTCAGGGGATATATCCGAAGAGCTCATTGGTACATCCGATGAATCTCTAAACCTTGACAGTATTGGAACTGAAACAACAACTCGCGAAGAAAGTACAGATCAATCCTCAGGTGATGCATCAAGCACGATTTTAAAAACAAACGAACAAGACAGCATAGCTTCAGGAAGTGATATATCAACAGAAGAGCAAATTGAAGAAGCTGTAGAAGAAAGTAACTCATCTACATTAGTCGACATTGATGAAGAAGGACAAGTTACTTCTATTGAAACACAGCCTCTTGAAAGTAATATAAAGCAATCATCACAGGAGTCAGCCGCATCAACAGAAGACGTACTAACAGAAGAGTTACCAGTAGAAGAAGAGGCAGAGCAATTAGAAATTGATTTATCTGCTGATACTGAACAAGCTCTACCTGGTAGTATTGCTGTTGAGGAAAACCAGTTAATACAGGCCGGTGAAGATGAAGTTTTTGACCTTCAAATAACTCCAAATTTAGAGAACATCATAGAATCAACAGTTGAAATTATAATTTCAGGACTACCAGATGGTGCAAGCTTAAGTGCTGGTATAGACAATGGGGACGGCTCATACACTTTATCTCTTGCGGACTTAAATAATCTGCAATTAACCCCTAAAGAAAATAGTGATGAAGACTTCACCCTAGAAGTAAATATAACAGGACAGGATAAACTTGGTATAAGTAGAGAAGGTATTTCTGAAATAGATGTTGATTTAACAGCTATTGCAGATGCCCCAACGCTAGATATACAAAATAGTTCTGGAGATGAAGATAGCGCGATAGATATCAACATAACAAGTCTACTTACGGACCTTGATGGGTCTGAATCTTTAAGTATTGTTATTAGTAATATACCAGAAGGCGCTTCGTTAAGCGCGGGTGTTGATAACGGCGATGGAACATATACACTCACTCAAGATCAACTTGAAGGACTGACTATCACTCCACCAACTGATAGCGATGTTGATTTTTCATTAAATGTAACCGCCACTGCAACTGATTCTAATGGTGATACTGAATCAACATCTGGACTTTTATTTGTGGATACTAATGCGGTTGCAGATATGCCAATGCTTGTTCTTAATGACTCAAGTGGAGATGAAGATACGAGCATCGGCCTAGATATTACTAGTGCTCTTACGGACCTTGATGGGTCTGAATCTTTAAGTATTATTATTAGTGATGTGCCTGAAGGCGCTTCGTTAAGCGCTGGTGTCGATAACGGCGATGGTACTTGGACGCTAACAAAAGAAGATCTAAATAACTTATCAATAACACCACCACAAGACAGTGATGTTGATTTTAATCTGACTGTTACGGCCACCGCAACTGAAGAAAATGGAGATACTGCCTCAGTATCCGGAAATTTATTCGTAGATATAAATTCAGTAGCAGATACACCCACATTAACATTAAGTGATGCTAGTGGTAGAGAAGACAATGCTATTGCACTAGACATATCAAGTGCCACAACTGATATTGATGGATCAGAAACTCTTGAAGTTGTAATCAGTGATGTACCTGCAGGCGCTTCA
>JBMSGH010000009.1:0-105499 GCA_049415445.1 Bacteriovoracaceae bacterium
GACGCTCTTCCGATCTTTTTTCTTGGCCGCTTTTTTCTTAGCCGCCTTTTTCTTAGTCGCCTTTTTCTTGGCCGCCTTTTTCTTAGTCGCCTTTTTCTTAGTCACTTTTTTCTTAGTGGCCTTTTTCTTGGTTGCTTTCTTTTTTGTTACTTTTTTCTTCTTTTTTGCCACGTTTGTCCCTTCGTTTAGAAAATATCTATAGCCAAAATTATACTCATACTAGTGTACTTTGCTCAACTCTCATCTGTAGGAAGATATTAGATTTTTGTCAATAGTCTGTTCGACCACGCCACTCGCCAATTGCACTAGGCCGTAACATATTGTCAAAAGTTCCATCTACAAGAGATCTTAAATCAGAAGGGGCAGTACCATAATTAGGGCTTTCGTAATAAAGGCCTCTTTCGTTATAATTGTATTGACCACCTGCAAGAACTTTTTCAATAGCGATAAATTTAGTTGAATAAAAGTTTCTTTTGCCATTAATTGGCCCGGTAAGACCAAATGGATGCTCAATCATCCCCGCATCATCTGCACCCCTGCGCAGTCCTGGCATAAATGCTGTGTGTATATCAGACTTAGTTATTTCCGACTCTGGTGGAACCTCATATTCAAAGTAAGCGTAGTTTTTAAAACCTGGACTGTCTTTTATTTCACCATCAAGCCACTCTCTTACGTTAAGCCTTAGTGGCTTAATATCGCATTTTTCTCCAGTACCTAAAAAGAAATGATTAAACTTTGCAGCAAGGGCCTGATTGTCACAGTCTAGGTCTAGATTTCCATTATGGATGGTATCAGCGGCGGCCTTATAGGAACCACCACCTTTACTTGCTGAATTTTGAATTGCTGTTGCGACCGAATCAAGTGCATCTGTAAAGGCATCAATTGAGGATTTATTATCATTAATATACTGGTTCACGATATTCTCAACACTAGTAGGGTCGGTGTACATTAGGTTGTCGGAAAAAAGCGGGGCATATAGGGAATAACCACCATTAGAATCTATATTAATACTGAATTGTGAAGCGAAGTTATCATTTGGATCAGACACTGTAGGTATAAGATAGTTCATAGCTTCATAAGGTGTAGGTTTTTTAGCACTGATGATAGAGTCATTAATCTGCTCCGCTGTCATTTGTGTATCACCTGGGCTTTTTTGAAGGTTGGCCGCAAAGGAAATAAATTGATCTTTATTATAAAGACCTAGTGTTTCGACAGCAACTTTTGAAGCAGGTTCTCCACCTGGATCGGCAAGGGATTCTATAATTTTGGCCCCACCGGCGGCGTCTCCAATACTGGATAAATTACCCTTAGGAAATGTATAGAGTAGGTTAGGAATAGCAAAAGTTGTATTAGCAGCACTGCCTGGTGGACCTCCGATTGGAGTCTTATCATCGACAACCCAAAAGCTTGTGTCATGTGGAATAGGGTCACCGGCCTTCCAAGCTGATATACTTTTTACGTCGATACCTGATAAGTAGGCCGCTGATCTATTGTTTTGATCTTGTCGAGGTGTGATGGTGCTCTCTCCAGAAGTACCAAAAAGACGTGGGCCAATTCTTGCACCAAAGGGCTTTGCGGCCGCGTAGGCCCTAATGCCAATACCACCAGATTCATCAAATGGGTAAAAGAGACCTAAATACTTAGATTGGCCCTTCACCGCATAATACGTCAGCATTCTTGGGTTTTTCATAAAACCAAAGATATAGGCAGGAACTGGGATCGCTGTTTTAGAGCTTGGGCAATTACCTTCCATTTTTGTAGTTCCCTCAAAACTTCCTGTATTGGTAACGAAAGTTGTATAGAAGGTTACAAGGTTGAGAGGTACAATTTCTAGATCGAGATATGTTTTTGTTAAAGAACTTTTACCCCAACCATTTATAGTTTTATTTTCAATAAGGTATCCACTTAAACTATTATTTTTAACGACTTTAGACTGAGGAGAGATTTCTGTTAATCTAAAGTCAGATACAAGAGGATCACTACTTTTTCTATCACCACCACCTAAATTTCTAATTGCTGACCAAAAGGCCTTGATGGGTCTTTCATTAAAAGGTACATCCGCATACTGATTATCGAGAGTATCAACTGTCATACAAGCATCACCACCAAGGCATATTGGTTGTTCAACTGCAGGACGGTTAATAATAAGTTCTAGATTTCTCATACGAAGTGCCAACTCAAGGGCCTTTGGCCAGGCGCCTAGTCTGTCTGCTGCGATACTTGAAGCAACGGGAATTGGAGAGGACTTTGTTCCAAATGCCCAGATCATGGCGACCCCAAAATTGAGATCACTTCTTACCGAGCAGTCTTTAGCTTTTGTGGCAACAACGGAGTTTAAAAACTTTTCATGGGCATCTCCAACCCCTGGTAAGTTTGCCGTTTTAAATCGAGGCAATCCAGGTAGAGAGTATGTTGCACATACGTTTGATGTTTTTGATTGGTGGATGCAAATAGAAGGGATATTGAATTTATCATAGATTTTTGAACTATAAGAAGGATCCCCTTGTTTAAAGAAAACAGGAAGTCTAAAGTTCATCCCAGTACTAGGTTGACCAAGTTCTGAATCAGAGCCATTTTCAAAAGCACTATTAGCAGCATTGAGGTTAGTTCTTGGTAGTGCTTTTTGTCCGATGACATAATATTTAAACATCCACTCTTTGTAGACATTTCTCAATTCCCAGTTGAGGTAGCCGACATTTGTGAGTTGTCTTGCTTGAGTTGCAGCACCTGACCAAGCTGCGGCATCGACAGCGTTTTGCAGGTTAATCTTTGCTTTTACAAATAAACCTACATTTATCACCATGGCCATCATAGTAAGGATAATGATGAGACATATGCCTAAAAAGACACTCATTTGTCCTTTTTCACTTTTTAATGACCAATTTTTTGATTTATTCATTATGAGAACTATTTTATCTGGCCAAGGGACGAAGTGGCAATTTTTGCCGGTGACTATCGTTAACCAATGGCCGGTTCGGATTGATACTGGTCTATCGGAGTCGGTTATAGGTCATTGAAATTTAAAGGACTAAATTGGTACGACCTTTGAAGTCTATAAAGTACCCCTAGTTTGTCGAGCTAGAGGGTGCTGAACGTGGGTTGAACTCGGCATTCCCTCCAAGTTTCCCACCTTAATGTGGTTCGTACTTCAACGTACGGTTCTTTTCTCCGGATCCCGAGGGGGATCCGGAGTTCCTTTCCTACAGCGTAAATGAAGTATTCTAATTTGATAGAATATTTCTAGGAGGAGTGTTGTGGATAGTTTTCAAAATTTAAATGCCTTGGAAAGTAGAGTCTATAAACTTAGAGACCCGGCCATGGAATTTATATGCCCACTATGTAGGACTGAGAGAGCTTTTACTGTGTCTCATAAGCTTTCTAAGCTTCACTTTCTTCAGATGATATTCTTAACTTCATTAGTCGTTTGGATTTTTTATCCCTACGCTGGAATAAAAACATTACCTGTTTTTTTTGGTTTTTGGGCCATATTTGAAATTGTTGTTAGAGTTAGATTTAAAAATGAAATCCCATGCCCTCACTGTGGGTTCGATGCAACTTGGTATCAAAAGGATGTTAAGGTTGCTCGACAAAAGGTAAGAGAGTTTTGGGAGTCTAAAAAACCTGCACCTGAAAATAATGCTGAATTATCTGAGATCGAAGTAGAAGAGTCGAATTCACAAGAATAATTTTTTTTTTTGAAATCAATGTATAATTTCTATAAATATAGGAATGGGAAAAAAAATGTTTAAAACGATTTGCTGGTCACTAATGCTTGTGTTTTTAGCTTCTTGTCAAAAAGAAGAGATAAAAAAAGTTGAGAAAGTTAAAGAAAAAGTATCAGATGTTAAAAGAGATCCCAAAACAATTCGATTTGTTACAGTAAATTGGGAACCTTACTTTAGCGAAAATTTAAAAAACCAAGGACCATTTACTGAAATAACTAAAAAGGCATTTGAAAAAGTTGGTTATAAAATAACAGTAGATTTTGTTCTTTGGGATAGTGCTGTAAAAATGGCAAAAGAGGGTAAGTTTGCAGATGCTGTTTTAGGAGCATGGTTTAATAAGGAGAGAACGAAGTTTTTTAAATATACTGATCTTGCCCTTCCAAATGCTCTTCATTTCATGAAATTAAAAAAAAGGGATATTACCTTTAAAGGTTTAGATAGCTTATTACCCTATAGCATTGGAACGATTAAAGGATTTGTTTATTACCCTGAATTTAAAAATAATAATTCAATAAAAAAAGTAGAAGTAGAAGGATCGAAACAGTACTTATCTATGTTATTGAATAAAAGAGTTGATTTGGTGATTGATGAAAAGTACGTTCTGTTAAAAGCTGTTAATAAATATTTTCCTGATAGAAAAGATGAGTTTGAAATTATTATGCCAGAGGCCTCTCCTCAACCCTTATATAATATGATTTCTTTAAAATATCCTAATTATGAGCAGGTAGTCTCTGACTTCAATAAAGGCTTAAAAATGCTCATTGATGACGGGTCCTTTGATAAAATTTTGAAGTCTCACGGATTAAAATAAATACAGCTTAGTGTAAGAATGGTGTGTGCGCTGCGTGGCAAAGTATAGAAGGTCAGAGCACTACGTCGAAGTAAGTAAGAAGAGGTAACTTAAGCCTGTTGCACTGCTTTTTTTGTAAAATATGTTTTCACATTCTCTTTAAAACTTTAATCTATGTCTTCCAGAAAAGTAGCAAAATTCAATAGTCGTTGATATCCATTTTGGGAATAATTTGTAACCCCGTGGATACGACTTAATTAGAATGTTAGGAGATTTTATGAGTGTTAACAAAGTAATTGTATTAGGAAGACTAGGACAGAACCCAGAATTGAAGTACACACCATCAGGTGTGGCCGTTTGTAACTTCTCACTGGCCACAAGTGAAAACTGGACAGATAAAAATGGCCAAAAACAAGAAAGAACTGAATGGCATAGAATTGTTGTTTGGGGAAAGTTGGCCGAACTTTGTAATCAATACCTTTCTAAAGGAAGACAAGCTTATGTAGAAGGGGCCTTACAAACAAGGTCTTGGGAAGATAAAAACGGTATGAAGCGATATACAACTGAAGTTAACGCAAAAACTGTACAGTTTATCGGTGCCCAAGGATCTGTAAGAGAAGATAATTCTAGAGAAATGAATCAAGATACAAATGTTAATCCTGCTGAAAATCAAAACCTTATGTCACAAGATTTTGATGTTTCTTCAGACGCTAACTTTACGGCAGATGATATCCCTTTTTAGTCAATAAACTTTATTGATATTTTTTAATAAAAAGGCCTCTTAATTGAGGCTTTTTTTTTAGAAAAAATCTGATCTTTCGAAATGTGTTAATATAACTTTCGGAGAAAAAATGCCAAAAATATTATTTATTTACTTCATATTTAGTCCTCTCGTTTTTGCTCAGTATGATGAAGGTGAGAGAATCGATATGAGGGGATGGTCTGATCAGCAAAAACGATCTTTTTATGAATATCAAAGAAAAGCGAGAGAAAATCAATACCAAATGGAAAGAGATTCGCAAATAAATGAAGTTAGAGGACAAGCTCTTGAAGGTGTCTTTCGTAATCTTTTAGAAAGTTCCCAGCAAAAGCTTGAAAGGGCCAGAGAGTTAAGGAAATCAGCTGAAAGTAACCAGAGGGTTGGTTTTGGTAAGCTCGATTTAAATTTCGAGGATTATATCAATAGAAAAGTATCTAATATTCAGGTAAAGCTAGGAACAAGTAAGCACAGATATGGCTGTTACTCCAGGGATAATATATCCATGGGATTTGCGGCCCAAACAGGGGTTAATGGCCATATAGAGCTTTTGGCCAATAATGTGGGACAAGGACCGATGGAAGAGCTTATTGTAACTATTAAAAACGGAATGAAAGCTTATAAATTTACTTTAAGAGGTGGAATGTTTCGAAGGTATGGAAATAGAACGAACGGTGAAATTGCTATTCTATCTCCGTCATTTGCAAAGAATAAAAACAATAAAGTTATTGGTAAAATTAACCGTGGTCGTTTGACTTACTATGGCTGTGCTAAGGATGATGGGCCAAGTGGCAGTAGTGGTTATGGTGGTGAAAATGAAGGTAGTGGTGGCTATGGAGGCGGTGGCTACTAAATTAAAATTATTGAGAAAAAACCTTTTTAAAAAAAATCACAAAAAATCCGATAAATTATTATGACTACGCGAGAGGAAAGTCGATATTTTTCTGTACCAATTGAGCTTATTACGACAGGCCAGTCTATCACATATGATTTGTGGATTAACTCATCTTCAAGACAAAATAGAGTCCATTATGTACGTATTTTTCCAAAGGGTGGGGCCTTAGCTTTAGAGGACCTACAGGATTTTAAGAAAAAGTACTTTCAGCTGTATGTCCATGAAGATCAAAGAGATGCTTATACGAAGTCACTTGTAGCAAATGAAAATGCTTCAGATGAAGAAAAAACAGAAGTCGTCAAAGATATGGCCATTACCTACTTAGGTAAGGTTTTTGACCCCGATAGAGAATTTACAACAGAAGTTCTTGAAGAGGCCATACAAGGGTGTCGAGAGTCCGTAGAGCATATGGTTGATGTTGTTCAGGATTACGATATTAATGAATTGAGATCTCTTATTGGAAGTCTGAGCTTTCATGATTTTTATACTTATGATCACTCTGTTAACGTTTCCATGTATGCGATTATTATCTTTAAAGCACTCATGCCTCATGCATCTAAAAATGAGATGACTTTAGCAGGTCTTTCAGGAATGCTTCATGATATTGGAAAACTAAAAATACCTACGGACCTTATTAATAAGGCAGGAAAATTAGATGATGAAGAGTTTAAAATAATTCAATCCCACCCAGGGCATGGAAAAGAGCTCATTGAGTGTCAAAATGCAGATTGTCCAGGTATTGATTTTAATATTATTAAAAGAGTTGTTTATGAGCATCACGAGAATTATAACGGGACTGGGTATCCCAATAAAATAGCTGGTGAAGATATACATATTCTTGCTCGTATTGTGGCCATCGCTGATTTCTTTGATGCTATTACAACGAAAAGAAGTTACCACGAAGTTCTCTCTACCCCAGATGCACTAACCGTGATGGATAGAACAAAGGGTAAAAAGTTAGATCCTAAAATTTTTGATATTTTTTCTTCTACTGTTAATAACTTTGGAACAGGCAATATTCATATGAGCCTTCCAGATAGCTTTGATCCTTGTCAGCCTCAAAATGAATTACCGTTCGTTAAGGATAAGGCCAAAAAACAAGGTCATGATCTCTTCAAAAAAGAGAATACCTATGGAAAAGTCAAAAAGGCCTCTTAGTATTACTTCGCTTCTTCTTTAACAGGTTGCTTTTCTTCTTTTTTCTCAACAGCTGCAGGCGCCTCATTAGATAGAGGTATGGCCATGGTCTTTTCAGAATCAAGTAGAGATTTTGAGGATTGATTACTTTTTATTCTGGCCAGGTTTAAAGAGCCACCTAGAAAAAGAATAGAAAGAACAACAGTAATCTTAGATAGAATATTTCCTTTCTGAGCTCCTGTGAATACGTTATCACTAGATCCACTTGAGATAAGACCTTGCTCCGCTCCTTTACCAAATTGAAGGAGAACAACAATGATCAGAAGAACTGAAATTATTAATTGGAGAATCATCAAAGTACTAAACATATCTATCCTTGGGGATTAAATTCTGGGTCCTAAAATACACTGAGAGTCAGAAATTATCAAGAACCCAAAAATTGTTAATTATCAAATACTTATGGCTTTTTCAACCATTTCAAAATAACTTTCGCCTTTTAAAGAGGCCCCTCCGATTAAGGCACCGTCAATATCTTCTTTGGCCAACAGCTCTTCAATATTTGCTGGTTTTACTGAGCCTCCATAAAGAATCCACACTTTTTGAGAATCAATTTGAAAATGCTCACTGAGAAAGGATCTAATAAATTGGTGAGCATCATTGGCCTGCTCGGGCTTGGCCGTTAAACCTGTGCCAATGGCCCAGACAGGTTCATAGGCAACAACAAGGTAGGGAATATGATCTTGCTTAAGACCTTTAAGTCCCTCTCGAAGCTGTCTTTCTAGTACTTCGTGAGTCTTATTGGACTCTCTGTCTTGAAGAGTTTCTCCTACGCAGAAAACGACTTTATGATTATGTTTCATGCATAGTTCAAATTTTTGGTTAAGAAGTTCGTCACTTTCATTAAAAAGTGTTCTTCTCTCCGAGTGACCAATAAGGGAAAAATCAACACCGGCCTGTTTAAGAGCATTAACTGAAAGTTCTCCAGTATAGGCCCCGTCTTCAAAGGCAGCACAGTTTTGAGAGCCAACTTCAATTTCACTTTCTTTACATTTATTTTGAAGGTAATCAATATGAATGGCCTGTGGAGCAAGAGCACACTTGATTTTATTCCAATCAAGGGTTTTAGGCATGGAATTAAAAAAAGCATCAATATCTTCTTTTAATTGATTCATTTTCCAATTGCCCATTAGATATGGTCTTCTCATTTACATCTCCACGCCAAATTTTAACCCTTGAATACAAGGCAGTGATCCACTTTCTATATATTCTAAGCTTGCACCACCTCCGGTAGAGAGGTGGGAGATTTTATCGGCTTGGCCGGACTTTCTTAGTGCACTCACAGAATCTCCTCCACCGACAAGGGTGAAGGCCCCTGAGTTGGCCAGCGTTTTGGCCATTGTATAAGTGCCTTGAGAAAAGGATTGATTTTCAAATAGGCCCATAGGCCCATTCCAAAGGATAGTATGGGCCTGATTAATTTTCTCAGTATAAAGAGCTATTGTCTTTGGACCAATATCGAGTCCAATTTTATCATCAGGAATACTTTTTTCTGAAATAGTTTCAGGTTCTCCAGTAAGAGAGCCAGATACAATATGATCATGTGGAATCATAATTCGATCAGCATATTTATCATTCAGAAGAGACTTAGCTAGAGATACATCTTCATCTGAACATAGTGATTTTCCAACATCATGACCTTGGGCCTTTAAAAAAGGATAGGCCATTGCGCCACCAATTAAAAGAGAATCAACACAGGGAAGTAACTTCTCAATTATTTTAATTTTATCACTAACTTTGGCCCCACCTAAAAGTGCCATAAAGGGTTTTTTAGGGCTTTCAACGATTTGATCAAGTGCCTTTATTTCTTTTTTAAGGAGAAAACCGCCGAAGCTCTTTTTCTTAAAAAAGGCCATAACTCCATAAGTTGAGGCATGTTTTCTATGGCAAACACCAAAGGCATCATTTACATAGAGCTCACCGTAACTGGCCATTTTTTTGGAGAATTCATGCTCATTTTTTTCTTCTTCAGGGTGGTACCTAAGATTTTGTAGAAGAATTATTCTAGGAGAGTTTAATCCTAGTAGAGTTTTAATACCGCTATCCTTGGCCGTTTCTGTAAGAACAACTTCTTCATTAAGGGCCTTAGCCAGGTATTTGGCGACGGGCTCGAGTCCAAATTCAGGTACAACTTTACCTTTAGGTCGTCCTAGATGGCTCATAATAATAACTTTAGAAGGATTCTTATCAAGGATATATTTAAGTGTTGGTAGGGTTTGGTCTACTCTTGTTGTGTCTGTAATAATAGTAGGATCATTCTTATCAAGAGGGACGTTGTAATCAAACCGAACAAGTACTTTTTTACCAGTAGCTTCAAAGCTAGGATCATCTACAAACTTTAATGACATTACAGCTGACTCCCAACGAAGCTTGTTAGGTCTACGACACGATTAGAAAAGCCGACTTCGTTATCGTACCAAGCAACAACTTTAACATGATCGCCGATAACGTTAGTTAAAGAAGCATCTACAATTGAAGAGTGAGTTCTTCCCATAAAGTCGACACTTACAAGTTCTTCTTCAGTGTAATCGAGAATACCTTTTAAAGAGGATTCTGCTGCGGCCTTAAGAGCTGAGTTAATCTCTGTAGCGTTTGCACTTTTGTTAAGTCGTACTGTGAGATCAACAAGAGAAACATTTGGAGTTGGAACTCTTACAGCATATCCGTCTAGCTTTCCTTTTAAGGAAGGAATAACCATACCAACGGCCTTGGCCGCACCTGTTGTTGTTGGAATCATACTGACGGCGGCCGTACGGCTTCTTCTTTTGTCAGCATGAGAACCATCAAGAATTCTTTGGTCTAGAGTATAAGAGTGGACTGTTGTCATAAATCCTGACTCGATACCAAAACTATCATTAAGTACCTTGGCAACTGGGGCCAAGCAATTAGTTGTACAGCTTGCGTTGGAAACAATGTGATGGGAAGAAGGATCGTAATTTTCAGAGTTAATCCCCATTACAAATGTACCATCAAGGTCTTTTCCGGGAGCACACATGATTACCTTTTTAACGGTTCCTTTCATATGTCTGCCCAGGGCCTCTTTGTCTTTAAAACGACCAGTTGAATCGATAACAATATCTACATTTTTTTCAGACCAATTAATTTCAGAAGGATCTCTATCGCCAAAGAAGTGGATATTTTGGTCACCAACTGTGAGTGTATCTCCTTCAACTTTAACATCTAGGGGAAATATTCCATGACAAGAGTCATATTTAACTAAATGGGTATATCTTTCTTTTACACCTGGATTGTTAACTGCAACGACTTCAAGGTTTGGGTGAGGGGTTTGAGTTAAAATTCTGAGGACTGATCGTCCAATTCTACCCATACCATTTATACCAACTCTGATTTTTGCCATTATAGTGCCCCCCAAAACAAGAAGATTAAAAGCGTCAATTATTAGATGAATCTCAGCCGAATATGCCATAACTATCAAAGGGTTGAATAGGGTTTTCTCTGTTAAAGTGGTCGATTTGTCCTACATAAGGGATATGATTAGAAAATAAGTATAATAATACTGATGAAGATTGAAGATGGTGTACGACATTACCCTACAAAAAATGATTATCTTAGCGCTAAAACAGGTGGAGACGCCGCATTAAAAAAAGATCCGATTCATGACAAAGTTGAGTTGAGCTCTGTAGATAAAGAAGAAGTTAAAAAAGAGGTGAAGAAGGCCGGAGAAAAGGTTCAAGATTTGGCATCGAAGACCGGAAATATTCCTATTGGAGCGGCGGTTGATTTACTGTCCGGCGTTAAGAGTGTGGCATTCAATAGCATTCCTTCTATACCTGTGATGAAAACAAGCGAAATAAAAGTTGATCCACCTGCGCCAGAGATTGAGGATAAACCTGCCATATTTTTTATTACTGGTTTAGGCATGGCCCAAATAAGTTCTCGCCAAGGTGGGCTTGAGGAAATGGCAAAGCATGTACCAGAGGCCCAAGAATTTGATTGGGGACAAAAAGAAGAAATTTTAGAGATTATTAAAAAAACTCCAGAGCATCGAGCAGTTGTTTTAGTTGGTCATTCTCTTGGAGGAGATACGGCAGTTGAGATTTCAAATAAGCTCAATACGATTGAGTATGGATATAGAAAAGTTGATTTATTAGTAACATTAGATTCTATCGGTCTCAATAATGATATCATCCCTAATAATGTAAGAAAGAATATGAACTTCATTGGTGGCAATGATCTTATTCTTAATGATGGCCCAAATATCGCCAGAGATACAAAATTTACTGAAGTCATAAATGAGCTTGTTCCTAGCTCCCATAGAGGAATGGATGAATCTAATGATATTCAACAAAAAATATATCAAGAGATCTCAGATGTATTAGGTGATAAAGAACAATTTAATGAAATGGCCGATAAGGCCTATGAAGAGTTTCGTGTTGCTGGTCAAAGAATTGTCGATATAGTTAAGCGAGATTAATAACAGTCTTTATATTCTCTGCTGAGTTGGTATTCTCCAGAATAAGAGTTTAATTCAATACAGATATGACTACTTTTTTCTAAAGAGTTTTCAATAAATTCGTAAATATCTTCACACTCATTCGGATCAAGGTAGAATTTGAAGATAACATCTTCTTTATTGGGGTCAACGAATTGTATTTGGTGCATAAAGCTCTGACAGTCTAGAATAACGTTACCAAACTGAGGCGCAGTATAAAGTCTAAACATTAACTCAAAGTTTTGATAAGGCCCCATATCATAGACAGGAAACCTCATCAGGTCAGTGGCCATGAGCCTAGAAGAGCAAAGTAAAATAAAAGAGGCTAGTAAAAACTTTCTCATTTCATGGACATATTAGTTTAAAAGGCTAATTTTTGGAAACTCTTTTTTAGCTGAATCGGAATAGATTATTGCTATTTTCGTAGATAGCTTGACACACGGTATCAGGATCTAGGTTTTTTATATCAGATGCACATTGCGCAATAAAGGGAAGAAAAAGCGGAGAATTCTCTGTGCCACGATGAGGTGAGGGCGTCAGATAAGGAGCATCTGTTTCAAGAACAATACGATCTAGAGGAGTCATTTCTAAAACCTCTCGAACCTCTTGAGCATTCTTAAAAGTAATAATGCCATTAAATCCAATATAGAAATCCAAATCAATTGCAACCTGGGCAAGCTCTTTACTGCTGGTATAACTATGAAAAACACCTTTTCTTTTTAATTGTGAAGCAAAGTTTTGAATAATACTTTTGGTATCTTCTTCGGCCTTTCGAGTGTGTATGACAACTGGGAGATCATGATCACAGGCCAGCTGTAACTGTTTTTCGAAACAATCAATTTGTTTATCACGAGGAGAAAAGTCGTAGTGATAATCGAGCCCAATTTCCCCAACCGCCACTACTTTGGTATGTGCTAGATTTTTGCTTATTTGCTCGAAGTGGTCTTCTCTGGCCGAATGGGCCTCGTGGGGGTGAATTCCTTGTGTGGTATAGACGGACTTAAATTGATCGGCCAAAGAAAGGACTTCACTAAAGTTTTCTGGCCCAACGCAAATTGTAACGATCTTTTCAATCCCTAGCTTCGTGGCCTTGTTAATCAACTCTTCTGTACTCTGGGCCTTTAAACTATCTAGATGACAATGAGTTTCTATTATAGGGGCCTTTAGGGCCCCTTTATCATTTATAAGCTTAAGTTCTCTAAGAGTTTGATTGAAGTCTTTTTTTGGCATGCCTTATTTTTTATTTTTAAGATGCTCCAAAAGAACATAAAGTTGATCTGCTGGAAGCATACGAGTTATTTTTTTACCATTGATGATTAAAGTAGGAGTTCCAGATATTTCAAACTTCTTACCAATTTCAATGTGCTCTATAACTTTTTTCTTTGTTGCTTCATCATTCATACAATCAACGGCGTCGTAACGGGCGGCCATATTATCAAGCCAGATATTATTGATAAGCTCTTGGTGATCAAAGAAGGTATCTGTTACCACTGGAAATTTATCTCCGACACAAGAGGCAAGATAGGATGCTTTACATGCATTTTGGTGAAGAGGCCCTTTCATGGTTGAGTTACAATTCATATCAAGAGGGAAAAAGACATATTGAATATTAATTGAGCCTTCAAATCGCTTGGCCACTTTTTCTAATGCTTTGGCCATTAATCGACAACCGGGACATTCATAGTCTGAAAACTTCGTAATTCGAATTGGCGCATCAGAAAAGTTTTCAGTCGCCTTTATATAGAAGTAAGAGTTAGAAGGGTTAGGATCACCTATATCTGGAAGCTTATCAAATTGAGGAATGAGGGCCTTGGTCAACTTTTCATTATTAGACTTTTTATGCTCTAAATGGGCCATTGCTAATCCTGAAACACAAAGTGCTGCAATAATGTATCCACCTAAAACCTTTCCATCGACACGTTTTATATTGCTGTTTTTAAAAAATACCCACGCAGAAAGAGCAGAAAAAATATAATAGACCATACATCCAGGACAAATTCCTCCTAGAGCAATGATCGAGTAGAAAAATAATATGATACATCCAACAAGGTTATAGCGTAGTAAGATATGGTTTGTGGCCTCAATCTCAGGCTTAGGTATAAAGAAACCTAGAAATAAGAAACAACTAAACAATAATCCAAATAATGATATGGGGACACCAAATACATTTGAGATTGGCGAGTTTGCAGTGTGATCGCAATTCCAGAAGGAGTTAATATCGCAAAGGGCACCACCTTCGAGTGTCATAGGGAAGAGATTGGAGTAGTAATGATCTGTAAGATAGATTGATATTCCACCCATAATAAGAGCAAATAAACCAAATAACGCTTGTGGTGTAATGTTGGCATCTTTGTAAAACGATTTAGGCTGACTCATATTTTCTCCCTTTCAATGAATATTAACATGGGCCTTTAAGGAGGTCACTAATTAATGGGGCGCAGAATGTTATGATTTCTTTGTGTTGTTTTGTTTCTTCTATAGGAATTAAACTCTTTATGACAACAAGTGCAAATTTCAGATGATGTTATCTGAGCATCTGCGAGGTCTTCTTTAACAGTGTGCTCTAAATCTAGATACAGTTTTGTTTCTACTCTTTTTAAACCTTGCTTAAAATAATCAAGGAATTCTTCTCCAACTTCAAAGCAACATGAGCGGATATGTGGCCCAATAAAAACTTTTTTATTAGTTAGGGATTGTATAGAGGTTTGCTTTAAAGTTCCTTGGTGTAGTCCTCTCCAACCGGCATGGATAAAGGCAGTGGCCTGATCGGCTTCAATGACAATAGGAAGACAATCGGCCGTTTTAATACAGAGCGCAGAAGCTGTGTCTTTAAAAATAAACCCATCGGCCGTTTCTAGGTTTTTAGGTTCGATACAATGAATACCGTGAACTTGGTTTAATTCAACAAAGTTAAATTCAGGTGTATCTGAAAAAACGGTAAATAAGTGACGGTTTAATTTTTTTTCAAACAGGTTATGACTTTGCAAGCTCTAGGACCTTTTTAAAGATAGGAGGTGGTTCTACATCGAAATTGATTTCTTTTCCAGTAATGGGATGTTTTAAACCTAACGTTTTGGCGTGTAAAAGTGGGTGAGGGTAATCTTTGAGTAGTGCCTTAATTTTTTGATTTTTCATTTTTTTGATTTGGTCTGAAGGATTTCCGTAAGTTGGATCCATCAGAAGGGGAGAGTGTTGTCCTTGAGCGAGGTGAACTCTTATTTGATGAGTACGACCAGTTTCAAGCTTACATTGAGCGTGACAAAAGTCTTCATAGTATTTAATAACCTGATAATAAGTATGTGAAAACTTTCCACCCTTAACATTTAAGGCCATTTTTTTTCTATCATTTGCTGAGCGACCAATATGAGATGTCACTTCTCCTTTAAGTGGTAATCTATTACCCCAACATAAAGCTTCGTAAATTCGATTAATTTTATGCTCAGAAAAAAGAAGCACAAGACCTTCATGACATTTTTGTGTTTTGGCAACAACCATTACACCACTGGTTCCTTTATCTAAACGGTGAACAATCCCAGGTCTTTTTTGATCTCCAATGCCTTGGAGGTCATGGCAATGGTAAAGAAGAGCATTGACGAGTGTTCCTGAGTAATTTCCTGGGGCCGGATGGGTGACCATTCCAGCAGGTTTATTGACAAAAATGAGGTGTTCATCTTCATATATAATATCGAGATCTATATTTTCGGCCTTGGCCGAAGCTGGTAGAGGAGGGGGTATCTGTACAATAACCCTTGTTCCAACGGGCGGAACTTTTTTAAGTTCAATTTTGTGATGATTAGTGGCCTCAATGAAATTTTTTTTAAATAAGTTTTGAATAAAGGAGCGGCTATAGCCTTTAATTTTATCGTTTAGAAGTTGATCAAGGCGTTTGTAATTTTCCTTATCTTCTTCACTGATAACAATTTCGATTTCATCATCAGTTAAATTTTCCGAGTTAGAGTCAGTTTGCTTCAAGGTTCGTCTTTAGCCTCTTTATATAAGAATTTGCTACTAAATCTGGATTCAGTTTTAGGCATTTGGCATATTGATAGACGAATCCTCGCACATAGACAAGGGCAGGAAGGTTGGTTGTGTCCTCATTTTCGATTTTACTTAAGTAAGTCTTTGAAACTTTAGTCATTTCTGCCAATCGATTAAGGTTAACTTTTTTGTACTCTCTAATTTTTTGAAGAAATTCTCCAGAGAATTCATCTGCTTTTTCAATTTCATTTTCAAACTCTAGGTCTTGTTCGAAATCGAGGGCAAATTTTTGGGAGGCAACAAGACGGCTTATTTTATTAGCTTCATTTTTCTCAGTTGCTGGACTGGTCTCTACAGCAGCGGAAGGAGCTTGTTCAACGCAGGTTTCAAAGCCTCTTGCGGAATCGTATTGCTTTCTTTTTACAGGGTCACTGATGATACTATAGGCTTCTTCGATGCGGCTAATCATATCTTTACATTCTTTTTCAGAAAGAATTGAGTAAAGGGCCAAACTATTTTCTGAATAAGCATTTTTGGTTTTTATATAACCTTCTTGGATTTCGTCATGTGATGCCCCGATAGGAACTTCTAGAATTTCATAATAGTTTTTGCTTTTAGCTTCCACGAAAATACTCCGTTAAGAAATATCAAGAAGACGATGTACTATTCGATCAAAGTTTCCAACCAAAGGACTATTTGGAAACTCCATCAATAAAGGTCTTCTCTTTTTTACACTTTGCCATACGGCCGAGTCGTAATCTAAATAACCGACATAATCTATGTTAAGGCCGAAATATTTTTTACATATGATTTTCATTGAAAACCCTATGTCGACATCTGCTTGTGTTCGAACTTGATTGAGAATCAGGTTTGGACAAAGAGAATCAATTTCTCTTTTGAGCTTTTGACCTGCAATTGGGTTAATCTCCATAATCTTATTTAGTAATTCTGCTGGAGTATTCTCTTCACCCATTTTTGTGTTCATCGCTTGATCGATGAGGGGACCAATTTCAAGAAGGTCTTCCGCCATCTTTAATTTTCTGTAAAAGAAGGACTTTATGAATCTATAAGTATTTTCAATTGAAGTGGGTTCAGGCAAGGCCGTAAGAATGCCTTTATCTGAGCTAATAAAGAAATCGAGCGTATTAAAAGATGTACCAGCTCCCAGGTCTAAGAGGACAAAATCGGCCTTAAGTTCATGAAGCTTATTAAGTATTTTTGTTTTATGCAGTTGCTTGAGGTTGGCAATACCAACATCATCTTGGGCCCCACTAATAACCGAGAGATTATTAACCATTGTTGTGGTTTTGAGCTCTTCTAGGCTTAGGACCTTTTTTGATAAATAATCTGACAGTGTTTTATCTGGGATAGGGACACCAAGGCAGGTGTGTAGGTTTGCTCCCCCCAAGTCCAGGTCTATGGCGACAACTCGGTATCCCATCAAAGCTAAACATAGAGAAATATTGGCCGTTACAAGGCTTTTTCCGACACCGCCCTTACCACCACCTATGGCCCAGACCTGGCAGTTTTTCTGCGTGTCAATATTCTCATAAATGTTTTGGTTTATGGCAGAAGTATCTTCGTTCTTTTCTTTTGCGAATAAGGATGACAATCCGTGTTTCCTTGTTTTATCGTCTGCGATTCTAATAACATTATAGGTGGATTTGATAGATTTGTAAGGGTTTTTATAAAATATATATTTAGCGATGCACAATATGGACACTATTAAACTAAGAACAAAAAAAGATTTACACCTGCTGAGAAAACTTTGGCATACTTCAACGGGGTGTATTGGGCTTTATTTTGTATTTAGAAGTTCTTTGCCTCCTCAAAACTTTGGAGTCCTGCTGCTTTTAATAGGGGTCGTAGGGTTAAGCTTAGATTGGATCCGATTAAAAAAACCTGCTATTAATAAGCAACTTCTTAAAGTCTATCAACCTTTTATGAGACAGTCTGAGGTCCATTCAGTAACAGGTTTGCCTTTCTACGCTTTTGGAACAGGACTTAGCCTTATTCTCTTTCCTTTTCCAATTGCTCTTCTTTCTTGTCTATATCTTATCTTTTGCGACCCGGTTTCAAGTATTGTTGGAAACTTGTTTGGTAAAAATAAAATTTATAAAAATAAAACTCTAGAAGGATTTATTGGAAATTTTATTTCGGCAGTATTTATAACAACTGGACATGGTCTTTTTTATGGGATGCAAACAGTTGATCTTCTTTCTTGGGTTTTGATTGGAGCGATTCTGTCGGCCACTGTGGAGCTTTTATCTGGTCGAGTTGATGACAACTTTGCTATTCCAGTTTTTAGCGGATTAGGACTCTACATTTTTAATCAGGTTTTTAGCTTCCTCTAATTCTCCTTAAACTTTGTTATAGTTTTTTAAACAAAAAACGATAAGTAATTGAATTATATTACTATATCTCGGAGTATTTTATGGCGAAGGTCAAAGCTAAAAAAAAGACCAACTCAGATTCTATAAACTCAACAGATAGTTATAAAAAGGCGATTTTTGATCGTTTAGACGCTGAGGATAAAAATTTAATTTCATTTGTTGAAATCTATCTTGAAAAAATTTCACAAAGAACTCTTTTTGATTTGAGTCCAAAAGAGTGGGTTAAGTTTTTAAATGAAAGATATGACTTTTTCAAAGTTAATGCTGTTTGCGAGGGGGAATACTATTTCAAGCAAAACAAGGATGGTAACCACTATGTTTTAGAATGGGTTTTTGAAGGGGTAACTCACGCGATGATTACAATCGAGGCCCTTTTTCTAGAGTATAAAATAAATATTCATCTTAGATTTAGCCCTGTCATGGGAGTTGAATGTAAGAATAATGAAATTAAAAAAATTTCCCATCCAGATCCAACAAATAAGCGGATTGCGTGTCTTTATATGGAGTTTGACCCTGTCTCTGATGAAATTCTTGATCAGTTAAAAGAAAGAATGGCTAAACATATACTTGCTGTAAAAACAGCAGGGCTTAACCAACCAAGCATTCTGCAAGAGCTTAGTAAAGTTAGAGAAATTGCGCAAAATGAAAGCATCAAGCAAGATGAACCAATAGAGGAATGGATTGAGCTTATTGATTGGATTACAAATAATTTTTACTTCTCTGGTTTTGCTTCTTATCAATGTCAGGGATCTAATGGTGACCTTAAGATTCAACTTGAAGAGGCAACTCGCAAAGGTATTCTTGATAAAGATTACATCAAAGTAGATACGCAAAACTTAAAAGAACATATTGAGAATCTTCTTTGGGTTCATTCATTTGATAAAAATCATTTTGCTTTTGAAACAATTAAAGTCAGAAGTCCTTTACATAGATTTGAAGATCTAATGTGCTTTACCTTTAAAACGCCTTCCAAAAAAGGTGGCCCCTATAAATTTTATGTTTTTTTAGGACTAATTAAGCACAGCTCATTACAAACAAGAAACCTTGAAACTCCTCTTATTCGGCTTAATATGCAGGATATTTTTGAAGCGGAGTTCATGGCACCAGAAAGCTTTAGCTATAATGAAGTGATTAGAATCTTTGACTCTATACCTAAATTTGAGCTTTTTCGTAGATCTTCAGAAGAACTCTTATGGATGATTAGATCACTTTTATCAATAAACGGACTTCATAATATTAGAGGTTTTTCTCTTTATAGAAAGGGTAAGAAAAAACAGGTATGGCTCGTTATAGCAATTCCTACTTATAATTTTTCTTATGAAAACTTAGAGAAAATTCAAAGTTATCTACTTAAAAAAGTCCCACATTCATCTCATGATTTTATTAAAATCCATGGCCATTCAACCATGAGCAGAATTCACGCTTATTTTGATATTCCAGGAGAAGCGGAGTGGTCACCAGACATGGATATGATAGAGCAAGAGCTTATGGACCTTACGCGCTCTTGGGAAGACAAGATCAAAGAAATATTGTCCAGAAGTCACTCGGCTAGCTATTCACAAAAACTTACTCAGTACTATCTGCCTATGATGCCATCTCATTACAGAGGAAGGGTAGAGCCAAAAGATGCCGTAAGAGATATTCTTCATTTAGAAAAACTAGCTCATAGTGAGAAGATACAGTTTGATTTAGAAGATTTTGTTTCTGCTGGATCGGCCATGCATAATAGAGTCTCTCTTATACATGTATACAGTCACTCTAAAATAGATTTGATTAAGATTATGCCTGTATTAAAGAATATGGGACTTTATGTTTACGATCAAATTACAACAAGAATAGGTAAGATTGGAACTACTGCTGGTTATGTACAATCTTTTAGAGTATCTAAACTTGATCATGATAAAATCGATGTCCATACTTATAAAAAAATATTAGGTGATTTGCTAGTTGAAATATTTGATGAAAGAACTGCTGATGATCCTCTTAATTCTCTTGTTCTTTTTGCGAAGATGAATTGGAGAATGATTAATGTTCTTCAGTTATATAGAAACCTTCTTTTACAAATGAGAACGCCATATTCAGTTTCTAAGATAAACTCATGTCTTTTGAAATATCCTAGACATTCCTGTGCGATATATCAGTTTTTTAATTTAAAGTTTAACCCTAATGATAGTTACGGAGATATTGAGTATAGATCAAGTAAAGTACTACCGGAACTATCTACACAATTTGCGGACTCCCTTAATGATGTACATGAGGTGGCCGACGATACAATTCTAAGAAGATTATTTAACTTAGTTGAGGCAACATTAAGAACTAACTTTTATATACCTAAAGATAATGGAGATACTTTTATTTCCGTTAAACTTGAAAGTTCTAAGATTGAGCAAATTCCTATTCCAACACCATATAGAGAAATGTTTGTTTACGATGTAGGAGTAGAAGGAACTCACTTACGTTTTGGGGCCGTCGCAAGAGGTGGTTTAAGGTGGTCTGATCGACATGATGATTTTAGAACGGAAGTCTTAGGGCTTGTAAAAACTCAACAAACTAAAAATGTAGTAATTGTACCAGTTGGCTCAAAAGGTGGCTTCATCGTAAAGACACCTATAACCTCTAGAGAGCAAGGCGCATTAGAGTCCAATAAGCAATATCGAAAGTTTATATCTGGACTACTTGATATTACAGATAATATGGACTCTACAAGAAAGGCAAGTCATCCTAGTTATGTACTTCCTTATGATGGCCTTGATCCTTACTTGGTTGTTGCCGCAGATAAAGGAACGGCAACATTTTCAGATACCGCTAATGAAATATCCCAAAATTATGGGTTTTGGTTAGGAGATGGATTTGCTTCGGGTGGTTCTAACGGCTATGACCATAAGAAAGAGGGGATTACTGCCAGAGGTGGTTGGGAGTGTGTAAAACTACACTTCAATGAACTCGGTAAGGACATTCAAACAGAAACAACTTCAGTCGTGGCCATTGGAGATATGAGTGGTGACGTCTTTGGAAATGGTATGCTTCTTTCAAAATGCATACAACTAAAGGCGGCCTTTAACCATATCCATATCTTTCTTGACCCAAATCCTGAACCTTCTTTAAGTTGGGAGGAAAGAAAACGTCTATTTGATTTACCAAGATCTACTTGGAAGGATTATAATCCTAAACTTATTTCTAAGGGAGGAGGCGTCTTTGATAGAAGTGCGAAGGCCATTACTCTATCCCCTGAAGTAAAGGATATGCTGGGTGTTGATAAAGATGTTCTTAATGGAGAAGAGGTTATTCAGCATGTTATTAAAATGAAGACGGAGCTTTTTTGGTTTGGAGGAATTGGAACATATATAAAGTCTGATTCTCAAAATAATGTTGATGTTGGTGATAGGGCAAATGATGGAGTAAGGGTAAATACTTCAGATATTCAAGCTTTGGTTGTTGGAGAGGGCGCTAACCTTGGTTTAACTCAATTAGGTAGAATTGAACTAGATAAAAAAGGAATGCGCCTCAATACTGATGCCGTTGACAATTCAGCGGGTGTTAATATGAGTGACTATGAGGTTAATATTAAAATCCTTCTACAGTTGCTTTTGGATAATGGTAAGATCTCAACTACAGATGAACGAAATAGTATTTTAGAAAAGGCCACAGATGAAGTAAGTGAACTTGTCCTCGCTAATAATAGGGGACAACATAGACTTCTCAGTATGGATAAGATTAGGTCTTTAAGGTCATTTAAGGTATTTAAAAACCTTATAGGTGAGCTTGAACAAAAAGGTTTAAATACGAAAAGTGAAAATATTCCTGTTGGTAAGGAGCTAGAGGCACTTGAGCACTCAGGTGCTGGTATGCCAAGACCTATTCTTGCCGTGATACAGGCCTATGTGAAAATGGGCTTCTATGACTACTTGTTAAGTTCAGATGTCATTAATGACAGCTTTTTTGATGATATGTTTATTAAGTACTTCCCTTTAAGTATACGTGAAAAATTTGGAGAAGATTTACATCTTCATCCGCTAAAGAGAGAAATCATTACAACTGTTTTAACAAATAAAGTGATCAATCAAGGAGGCTCTTGCTTTTTATATAGAACCGAGCAACAGTCAGGTAAAAATTATCAGACGATTGTTCAGTGTTACTTGATAGTATGCGAGATCTTTGGTGGAGATAAACTAAGAGGTCAAATACTGCATGCTCCTGATGTGAGCGCAGAATCTAAGTATGAGGCTTATCTTAAGGTAGAAGAAACAATTCAATTGATTGTTCAGCAAATGCTTAAGATATCTGGGGCGTTAAGCTTTGATATGATATCTGAATATAAAAACTTATTATCAGATGTTGAGGCCGTATTTGAGCAAGATGGTGAGGAGTTGGCATTAGGGGTCTCTTATTGGAAAGGGAAAGGCTACTCAATGGAAATAGCAAAGTTAATTGCATTAATTAACATGCTTAAGTCTGCACCAGATCTCATTTATCTAAACCAGGAAGAAAAAATAAACGTTTCTGGAAGTATGAAGATCAGTATGGCCATCAATGATATTTTTCACTTTGACTGGCTTAATAAAAAGCTCAATAGTATTGATACATTAACAGATTGGGAGCTTTCACTTCAGGATATTCTTTTACAAAACTTAGAGCTTTATAAGTCAAATCTTTTGAGGTTCCTTGTTGATCTACATGGTCAGGAGAGTCTTTCTGAAATAAATGAGAAGGAGATATTAAGTTCTGTTACAAAGGTGTTTGAGATACCTTTGAAAAACTTCTTTTCTACTGTAGACGCACTTAAAATAGATCCACTCATTAACCTCACGACTTTATCAGTTAGTATTAATCGTCTTAATTTTTTAGCGGGTATAAAGTTTTTGGGTGGTAAGGAGAAATAGTGCAAATTGGAAAAATCTTTTTCTTTATACTGATAATGACTAGTTGCTCAAAAAGAGCCGATTTAACAATCGATAAATTTGGTAATTACAGAGTGAGTTCTAAGAAAGTATTTATTTCAGATGCAGAGATTGATAAATGGAGAGTAGGACCTTTAAGAAGGCAGAGAGTTTCAAAAGGTATCCGTATAGGGGTTACTTTACCAAAACTGGATATGGCTGATTTAAAAAAACTTATTAGAAATACTGAAGTTGATTCTTATATTTTAAGGCTTAAAAGACGAGGGACCGTAGGTAGTCGTGTGATAGGGCACCTTTATGTTCCTTTTATTATTAAAAAAGGAAAAACGGATAGTTCTTTTAGGGCCAAACAACTTACGAAAGGTTACTTTTTTGTTTATTATTCAGCAGCTGCTCTTTCTTCAAGATTTGAAAATCTAAGTTGCCCTGCTTTTAATCATACGTTTTTAATTAAAGATGTTAAATTAGGCCCTCATAGAGGACAAGTTGTTAACTTTAATGTTTCTAGATCTGCTCAAGAAAGGTTATCTGTTAGAGTTGAGCCTTTTGATTATAAAACAGTTTTTAATGGTGGCTCTTCTTTGATTGGTGAATATATAGTTGAAATGGCCTATTTTAATTTTGAGAAAAAAGAAAGAAAAAGTTCTTGGGTTGAATTACCTGAGAGGGTAAACGTTAATAGAGAGTTTGATACTGTTATTAAAGGTTGTAGTGGAAATAGTTTACCTCCCCCAATTCAAGATACAGGAAACCCCGTAAAGAAGTTTAAATTTGGGCGTTAAAAATGAAATACTTTTTCTTTTTGGTCTTAATTTCTTGTGCTCAACTTAATGACAAACCAAGTTCTGAAAAAATCATAGTTAATTTTAATAAGGCATCATCTTGGGATTCGGGTGCTCCTGAAAGGGCCCAATGGGATGATCATGTTAATCATCAATTTTATGATTCCTTTTCTTATTTAGAAAAAAAAGCACTTAGACTCGTTCATCAAAAAAAGTGGGCGTTACCTAGAGTTAGGGGACCACGCTTTAAATCTATAATTCAGAATAAAAAAGAACGCACTAAGTTTTGTCAGCAAGTCCCTAAAGGTGGGATGCTGCATGTACATCCGACAGGATTAGTTAAAAGATCATTTCTTAAAAGCTTAATTCAAAAACATAATATAATGGTAAATCCTAAAGATCTTTTAAAACTGGCGACAGATGGTCCTCGAAAAGAGCTAAGAAGTAATGAGGTCGACTTTTTACAAAATTTACCGGCCAAGAAATTTTTAAGCTATAGTGATGCAGAAAAACAAAAGCTACTCGATTTAATGTTTTTTAAATTAGAACAGGCACCTTTTTCCTTTGTTCGGTTTCAATCAATTTTTTCAATGTTAAGATATTTTATTCCTAAGACTGAAAAAAATGAATTTCAAATTATTAAGAGTTTTTTAATTCATGCTCGAAAGCTAGGTGTTACTTATGTTGAATTGACTGACGTCTTTGATTATCCCATTGACTTTACTAAGCTGAGAAATAAAACCAAGCGGCTCACTAGAGAAACGGGAGTCCACTTAAGGTGGAACGTGGCCTTTATTAGAGATAATAATAAGGAAAATAATATTAAACTAAGAGATCAATTACTTAAAGCAAAGAAAAGAGATGATATTTTTCCTATATTAGGAATTGATCTTGTGGCCAATGAAGATGCAAGTACAGCACTAGATCATTGGAATATTTACCGTCCCATTATTAGAAAAGGGATTTTATCGGCAACTATGCATGCTGGAGAAATGGGTAATCCCAATAATGTTAGAGATGCATTACTCATGGGAGTAGATCGAGTAGGGCATGGTATTTTGGCCCAAAAGGATCATTTAATTTTAGAGGCCATGGCCCTTTTAAAAAAGAGTATAGAAATTAATTTAAAAAGTAATTTACTTTTAGGTGTCGTGCCGGAGATTAAAAAACATCCTTTTTTGAGATTTCATAGGATAAGCATTCCAATTACTTTTTCGACAGATGATGAGGGGATTTTTGAAACTGATATGGCCCAAGAATGCTTGTTAGCACTTGAAAACTCAGATATTACCTATAATGAGCTTAAACAGATTTATTTTAATAGTTTACATTATTCATTTGCTCGTAAAGAGCTAAAAAGAAAATTGATTCTTGCTCTAGAAAAATCCTACTTAGAGTTTGAAAAAAAATGGCGTCTTAAGTCCAATTAAGGATAACCTTTCCTGTTTTTCCTTCATTCATAAGTTTAAATGCTTCTTCAAAATCATCTGCTTTAAATTGATGAGTAATAATAGGCGAAATATCTAATCCCGATTGAATCATTGAGGCCATTTTATACCAGGTCTCATACATCTCTCGTCCATAAATTCCTTTGATATGAAGACCTTTAAAAACAATATTATCCCAGTCGATAGCAACTTTTTGAGGAAATATTCCTAAGAGAGCAATTCGGCCACCATTATTCATAACATTAAGCATGTCATTAAAGGCCCTTTCGTTACCACTCATTTCGAGTCCAACATCAAAACCTTCTATCATTCCAAGCTCTTCCATAACTTGGTTGAGGTTTTCTTTATCGGCCCTAACAACTTTTGTTGCACCCATTTTTTCGGCCAAGTTTAACCTGTAGTCGTTTATATCGGTGATCACTACATTTCTGGCCCCAACATGTTTGGCAATGGCAGCGGCCATACATCCAATAGGTCCCGCGCCAGTAATAAGTACATCTTCGCCTACAAGGTCAAAAGATAATGCTGTATGGGTGGCGTTTCCGTAAGGATCGAATATGGAAGCTATGTCTTCTTCTACATTATCAGGAATATGAAAAGCATTACCTGCAGGAATGGCCAAATACTCAGCAAAAGCACCGGCCCTATTAACACCTACACCCTCGGTGTGATTACATAGGTGTCTTCTACCGGCCCTACAATTTCTGCAAAATCCACAAACGATATGCCCTTCGCCAGATACTCTATCACCAATAGAAAAATGAGTGACATTTTCTCCGATCTTATGAACTTTTCCGAAATACTCATGACCAACAACAAGGGGAACAGGAATATTTTTTTGTGCCCACTCATCCCAATTATAAATATGGAGATCAGTCCCACAAATTGCAGTTTTTTCAATTTTGATAAGTATCTCATCGGCTCTGATTTCAGGAATAGGCACATCTTCAAGCCATAAACCAACACTTTCTTTTTTCTTAACGAGGGCCTTCATTTCATCTCCTTATTCAATGACTTTTAATTCACGGCCTATTTTAGCAAAGGCAGTAATGGCCTTTTTAAGGTCTTCTTCTGAAAGCGCGGCCGACATTTGAACTCTAATTCTTGCCTGCCCTTGAGGCACAACAGGGTAAGAAAATCCTACAACATATATTCCTTCTTGAAGAAGCTTTTCCGACATACTTTGGGCCAGCTGGGCGTCCCCGAGCATAACAGGAACAATGGGGTGTGTGCTTGGAATAATTTTAAATCCTAACTTCTCCATTTCTTTTCTAAAGTATTGAGTGTGAGACTTTAGTTTATCTCTAAGCTCATGGCCTTCTTGAATGAGTTTTAAAACCTCAATAGAGGTACTTGCTATAATTGGTGCTAGAGAGTTACTAAAAAGATAGGGTCTCGAACGTTGCCTTAGCCACTCAATAACCTCTTTTTTACCTGAAGTGTACCCTCCACTTGCTCCGCCTAAGGCCTTTCCAAGTGTACCGGTTATGATATCGACTCTATCGATAACACCACACTCTTCATGGGTTCCTTTACCGTTTCTCCCCATAAACCCAACAGCATGGGAATCATCGACCATAACAAGGGCACCATATTTATCTGCTAGATCACAAATTGATTTAAGGTCAGCTATGATCCCATCCATTGAAAAAACACCGTCGGTAACAATAATTTTAAATCTGGCGTTTTTGGCCTCTTTAAGCTTGGACTCAAGGTCATTCATATCATTATTGGCATAACGAAACCTTTTTGCCTTACATAGTCTGATACCATCGATGATTGATGCGTGGTTAAGGGCATCGCTAATGATAGCATCTTCAGCTGTAAATAATGTCTCAAAAAGTCCGCCGTTGGCATCAAAGCAAGAACTATAAAGAATTGTATCTTCTGTACCAAGAAAATTGGAAAGGCTTTCTTCTAAGTCTTTGTGAATATTTTGAGTACCGCAAATAAAGCGAACAGATGAAAGGCCGAACCCATAATCTTTTAAGGCCTTTTGTCCCGCTTCTTTAAGTGCTGGATGATTGGAGAGCCCAAGATAGTTATTCGAGCAGAGATTAATCACTTCTTTATGGTTAGAAATGATATGAGCTCCCTGAGGAGAACTTATAACTCTTTCACTTTTGTAGAGACCAGCCTCTCTAACAGTGGCAATTTCTTTTGTGAGATGATTAAAAAAATTCTCTTTCATAAATTAACCCTTTACAACAAAATTACATATCTTTTTGGGGACATAGATTTCTTTAACAATTGTTTTGCCTTCAAGATATTTAGAAACGCTCGCATTTTCTTTGGCCGTTTTTAAAAACTCTTCTTTTGAGATTCCCTCAGGAACACTGATGGTTCCTCTTGTTTTCCCATTAACTTGAATACCAACAGTAATAAGATCATCTTTGGCCAGAGCTTCATCAAAAATTGGCCATGGTTCGTAGGCCAATGTCTTTTCTCCTCCGTGTAATTGCCATAACTCTTCACCGACGTGAGGGGCAAATGGAGAAAGAATGATTGAAAAAGTTTTGGCCGTTTCAGTATCAACCTTCCCAGCCTTTGTACAAACATTCAGAAAGATCATCATTTGTGAGATAGCAGTATTAAATCGAAGGTTTTCAATATCAGAGGAAACTTTCTTTATCGTTTTATGAAGCTCTTTTGTAATTTCAGAGGATTGTTCCTCTTGGGTTATGTTTTCTAGATTACCAAAAAAGCGAAAGGCCTTATTTAAAAAGTTGTAAACACCTTTCACACCTTTTTGTTGCCAAGGCTTCACCTTTTCAAGAGGTCCCATGAACATTTCATAAAGTCTTAAGCTATCAGCACCGTATTCTTGAACAACACTATCTGGATTAACAACATTACCTCTCGATTTACTCATTTTTTCGCCATCAGCACCAAGTATAAGACCTTGATTAACGAGCTTTTGAAATGGTTCTTTAGTTGAAACAAGTTCAAGGTCAAAAAGAACTTTATGCCAAAAGCGAGCATAAAGCAGATGCAGAACGGCATGCTCAACACCACCAACATATAAATCAACAGGCATCCAATAATTTTCTTTTTCTTTATCCCATGCCATTTTTTCATTTGTTGGATCAACAAACCTTAAATAGTACCAACATGATCCGGCCCACTGAGGCATGGTGTTTGTTTCTCTTTTGGCCTTTTTACCTGTTTTTGGATCAGTGATATAAAGCCAATCATCAATAGTCGCGAGAGGTGATTCACCTGTTCCAGATGGTTCATATTTTTCTACTTCAGGTAGGGCGACTGGTAGTTCATCTGCTTCTAAGCATCTGACTGTACCATCATCAAACTTTAGAATAGGGAATGGTTCTCCCCAGTATCTTTGACGGCTAAAAATCCAATCTCGAAGTTTATAATTAATTTGTTTCTGACCCAACTTCTTTTCTTCAAGCCAAGAAATCATCTTATTTATGGCCTCATTTTTTCCTAGGCCATCAAGAAACTCAGAGTTAATATGTTTACCATCTCCAGTAAAGGCCTCTTTTGAAAGATCTCCACCTTCAAGAACAGGAAGGATTTCAAGTTCAAATTTTTGAGCAAATTCATAATCTCTTTGATCATGGGCCGGAACGGCCATGATGGCACCTGTTCCGTAGGATATAAGAACATAGTCTGCTACCCATATAGGTATCTTTTTATTGTTAACCGGGTTAATGGCATATGTACCAGTGAAAACACCACTTTTATCTTTGTTTAAATCAGTCCTTTCGAGATCACTTTTTAAGGCCGACTTACTTAAGTATGCATTGACTTCGTCTTTATTTTTATCAGTTGTAATTTGTTGGACGAGCCCATGCTCAGGAGCAATAACCATATAGGTCGCCCCAAATAGCGTATCTGGTCTTGTCGTGAAAACTTCAAGAGAGTGATCTGTTCCATCAATTTGAAAATGAACAGTACTTCCTTCAGATTTCCCAATCCAGTTTTTTTGCATCTCTTTGATATTTTCTGGCCAATCCAAACTATCAAGGTCTTCAAGTAGCTTTTCAGCATACTCTGTGATTCTGAGCATCCATTGTTTCATTTTTTTTCTAATAACAGGATGCCCACCAACTTCAGATTTACCGTCGATGACTTCTTCATTGGCCAAAACAGTTTTTAACTCAGGACACCAGTTAACTTGGATTTCATCTTCGTAGGCAAGACCTTTATTGTATAGTTGAACAAAAATCCATTGAGTCCATTTATAATAGTCAACGTTAGACGTGGCCACCTCACGATCCCAGTCATAGCTGAAGCCTAAAGATTTAAGCTGTCTTCTAAAAGTATTAATATTTTCTTTAGTTATTGAATCAGGATGCTTTCCTGTTTTAATAGCATAGTTTTCAGCAGGCAGACCAAAACTATCCCAGCCCATGGGATGGAGGACATTGAACCCTTTGTTTCTTTTGTAACGAGAAACAATATCAGTTGCCGTATATCCTTCAGGGTGACCTACATGTAGTCCAGAGCCCGATGGGAAGGGAAACATATCTAGAGCATAGAATTTTTCTTTGGTGCTATTTTCTTCTGCTTTAAAAGTTTTATTTTCTTCCCAATACTTTTGCCACTTGGTCTCAATTTCTCCAAATCGGTATTCCAACCTTTCCTCCCTCAGCAATGCTTAAATACAGGGAGTAGTGATATCAAAATAGGACCCTTTAGTGAAAGACTTTTGCAGTAAGTTCTATGGATTGGTACTCTTTTATGATTCCTAAGGCCTTATAATCGAGTAAGTTGGCGTCATAGTTAGAAAAGAGCATTTTAATGAGTTTAATACGAGCATTAAAGCTTTGAGTTTCTAGTATATGTTGCTTTATGTCATTATCTTTTAAAAGAAACATGCAGATATAATCTAATGTCTGATTGATTGTTTTAAGATTAGCTAAAAAACTGTTTCTTTCAGAAATATCAATCACGTTTTCATGGATCCAGTCTGTTAACATGACCGTTAGTTTTGCGGAATCATCCTCTAAATCAGGATACTTTTCTTCATCATGGTCGTGCAGAATTTCTGCTTCATATATTTCATAAGGAATTTCTTGTACCGGGTTAAGGAGTCTAACTTTCCCGATCCCTGAAATAATCACTCTAAGATAGTCACGGCCTTCTTCAAGAATTATAGGGATTCCTATTGATCCGACACGTCTAGGACTACCAGCTTCAAACATGGGGTATCCATCCATGTAAGGCAATGCAATAGGGGTGTTTAACTCAAGACAATCTTTAATGATTCTTATTGCTGCTGGATTTTCGAGCGTTATAGGAATAACAGTGTGCGGAAAAAACACTATGTCTTGTAGAGGCAGAATGGGTAGGTGCAACTTACTTTTTGTCATTCTATAACCTATTATTCTACTCCAGTTCCTTTGAGACTTCCGTATAATTCGGTTGTTTAGTGCCCTATTGTAAATAAACTTTGTTTAGGAGAGAATCTTTAGATGTCCAACTATTCAAAAAATGAAGGACTTTTACTCTTAACTCCCCATCTTGTTCCAAAGGTTTGGGGAGGTCAAAGATTTGGTAAAGATATTGGGGAGAAGTGGGAAATATCATCACTAACTCAAGGGCCTAGCCTTTTTAATGAAATCCCCCTCAGTGAAATATGCTCGGATTTGTCTTATTTAGTTAAATACATTGATACAACAGATAATCTATCAGTTCAGGTTCACCCCACAGATGAATATGCAGCTAGAGTGGAAAATCAAAAAGGTAAAACAGAGTGTTGGTTGATCCTTGATGCCGAACCAGGTGCTGGAATATATCTTGGTTTGAGACCTGGGGTTGATAAAGCAAGGTTAACTAAGTCTATAGAGAGTGGAGAGGACGTCTCAAAGCTTTTGAATTTTATACCAGTTCAAAAGGGTAATTTCTTTGTTATTCCGGCCGGATCTATTCATGCTATAGGTAGAGGAGTTTACCTGGCCGAAGTTCAACAAAGCTCTGGGCTTACATACCGGGTATGGGATTGGAATAGAGGAAATAGAGAGCTACATATTAAAAAAGCTATGGATGTCATTGAGTTTTCTCCTGAGAAAAATAGCTTAGAATACTTTCAATTTAAAGAGGATGTTCTGGGCTCTAGTGCAGAACTATATTCTCACCCTGATTTTACATTAGGGCATTATAAGTGGGAGCAAGGTAAGCAAAAAAAGCTTCAAGGGCATAACAGACCAATTGGAATAATTTGTTTAGAGGGCTCTTTGGAAGTTTCTCAAAAGGCCCAGACCCAGATGATCGATAAATCTCATTCACTTCTTATCAATAAAAAAGAGGCCTTTTTAATAAAGGCCTCTGCTAGTTCACATTTTCTATTAGTTTATTAATGACAGCTTAAAGGATATGTAATCATGTGTCCGTTTACTGAGCGGATACTTACGAAGTCCTCTAGTTCACTGAATTGGTTTTTGTTTTTAATAAAGAGCTTATAGTTTTTCCCTTCGAATTCAAAAACTTTATTAACCGATACTTCTTCATTGTTACTGACACTAGAGATATACCTGTCCCTAGCTTTTATGCTGAATTGGGCATTCTTCTCATTGAGAATGATAGTGTCGCTTTGGATAACAAAGCCTTTAAGGTTTTGTGGTGTATGACACTCGATACTACTGGCCAGTGTTGGTGTAGCGATAAATAGGGCCAAAATTGATAAAATGAGCTTTTTCATAATTCCTCCAAACTCTACCCCTAGATATGCAACAGAAATGCCAATAAAAACCATATAAAATTAGCTACTTAGCTTGATTTCGTGTCTAAATTATGGACATAAACACTAAAGCTAAACACTCAGGTAACCGAAACATGGTGTGAGGTAAGTGAGCTATGCTGAAATTCCCAAATGTAAATCGTCTAAGCTATACAGACACAAGTAATTCACAAAGTGGGCAAATCATTAGAGAGCTTAAGCAGACTCGCGTTGATATCAAAAACTCAGCTGTGGATATTATCAATGAGTTTAGAGATTTGAATGTTGAAGACTCACCCTATGTTACTGATAGAAAACATATCGATGTAGGAAGAATTTTAGGTCATCCTCATGAGCCATCTTGGAAGAATGTCGACTCCTACGAACAAGATAGGAATATTAAATTTAACATAAAAAAGCTAAATATCATTTAGGCAAGTTGCCCCTCAGAAGGCAGTTCATCGTTTTCCATTTCCCAGAGCATTTCAGGCAGTTGCTGATAAAGCTTATATAGAAAATAAATAGAGACTCCATTTAAACTATGCCATGTCGAGTGACCAGTCCATATATGGTTGGATGGGTTACAGACTATTTTAAGAATATCTAACCACCAAATTCCCCAAGCAAACAATAGGGTACCTAAGCAGTACTTTAAATATTTATAATCAACTTTATATTCCTGGCGAACTTTGTCTTTCATATAAACTTCCATAGCAACACCAAAGACAATAAAAGTACCAAAAATAACACTTCCCATCGGCTTATGAATGGCCAGCAAACTAAGGCATCCAACCGACATACCTATATATAAAAGAGTAAAGGTCTTTTTAGAGATGTTGGGATAATAACGTCTTAAGTTAAATGCAATGGCCAAGGATACAACCAAATACATACTCCCAAGATCGAGGATTTCACCCCAAAAAGTCATCGTTGCGTGAAAAGCAAATGAAAACAGACCAACAAGAATTCCGGCCAGACCAAAAAGCCAGAGCATAGGTAAGTTCTTTTTCTTAGCGTCATAAATTATATAAACACCAATTGCAGAAATAATCAGACTAGACCATGCTTCGGCCGGGTGAACCACCCAGGAGCAAAGGTTTTCTTCACAGAATGTTAAAGTAGCTGGAGAGAATTTGTCCCATGGACATGTTGCTGTATTCATAGCGCTAGAAAACGATCAATGGAATGAAAAGTCAATGAAATTTCAGTCTGGGTAGGATAGGATATTGAAATCAATCATTTCTAAGGAGAGAAATATGAATGGAAAGTCTTTATTGCTAGGAGCAGCTTTAACTGGAATAGTTGCAGGCCTTTCAGGTTGTGCTACTAAAACAATGTCACCAATGGGGCAATGCCATGGCATCAACGGATGTAAAGGGCAAGGTGCTTGTGGTGGTAAGTCTCATGGTTGTGCTGGGCAAAATAAATGTAAAGGACAAGGTTGGCTTAAAATGAATCAAGAAGATTGTGAAGCACAAGACGGAGAGTTTAAGGCCTAATGAATCCTCTTTTCGGGGTCGGTCTTAGAACCGAGCATTTTCCCTATTTACAGCAAAGACCTCAAACTAATGTTGATTGGTTTGAGGTCTTAACTGAAAACCATATGAATTCAAAAGGCCGGCCTTGGCAGATATTAGAAATAATTAGGGCCGATTATCCTGTGTCTTTTCATGGCGTTTCTTTGAATATCGGGCTAGAGGCACAGTTGAATAGGACTTATCTTAGAAGTCTTAAAAAGATGATAGATGTTTTTAATCCCTTTTTAGTTTCAGATCATCTTTGTTGGACAGGTATGGAAGGAAATAATATCCACAACCTTCTCCCATTGCCTTATTGCAAATCAGTAGTTGAAAGAATAGCTTCAAAAATGGATCAGGTTCAGAGTTTCTTAGGAAGAAGCTTGGCCCTTGAAAACCTTTCGGCCTATATGGAAAGCTCGAAATCTGAAATGACTGAGTGGGAGTTTCTCACTGAGGTAGCGCGAAAGTCTGGATGTAAAATTCTACTCGATATTAATAATATATATGTTAATTCGGTTAACCATCAATTCGATCCTTTAGATTATCTTGAATATATTCCAAAAGATTTAGTGGCCCAGTTTCACTTAGCTGGATTTTCAGACAAAGGTAATTTTTTATTTGATACCCATTCTAGGGCCGTACAACCTGAAGTATGGAAGCTGTATAAATATGCAGTAAAAAAATGGCCTCAAGTTCCGACCTTAATTGAATGGGACGAAGATGTTCCCGATTTTGAAGTACTCGAAAATCAGGCATTAGAGGCCAAAAAGATTTGGAGTCAATCTCATGGATGATTTTTATAAACGTTTCTCTGAAGCGATTTTAAATGATTCGTATGAAGGGCAACTTTCAGATTGGAAACCTTGTCAAAACCTTAGTTTAGAACAGGCCATTGAAGTTTACAGGGATGATTATAGATCCCGATTAACTCAAGCTTTAGGATATAAATATGAGGCCACTTGGTCGGTCATGGGAGATGATGACTTTTTTGATTGGTGCCTTAGGTTTATTAAGTATTATCCTTCAAAGTTTGAGGATTTGGGAAAATATGGAAAAGAGTTTCCAGAATTTCTAAAAGATTATAAAGATTTTTCTTTTATTTATGACTTGGCAAAATTCGAAAGACTTTTTGATCAAGTTTTTCATATGAGGCCACAAAGAGGAGGGGAGATTGATTTAGGGGATATAGAAAATAAAAAATGGGAATTTATTGAACCTCTTATATTTTTTAACTCATCTTATAGAGTGACACCTTTATGGTTAAACCGAAAAGAATCACAAAAACTCTCATATAATCTCAAAGAAGCTGAGTATGTAATACTTTATAAAAGTAATGAGGAAGTAGAACTGAAAGTTTTAACACCTCATTCCTATAAGATATTAAATAATCTATTTTTAGGACAAACTTTAGCTGAGGTTTTGGAAGTCATCGATGTCACACAAGAGGAAATATCTAAATTATTTGAGTTCTTAGGGCTTTCAGGAATTGTTAAAAATTAAAAATATCGTCTTCGTCCTGGCTTTCTTCAATATTTTCGAGGTTATTAAATAGTTCTGTTTTAAAACCACGGAGCTCTTCGAGTTCTACGCAAAAAACGGCCTCTGTATTTTCTCCAGCCAATTTCCAAATTAAATAATGAGTGGCCGCTTTTTTTAGTCCAAAATACAAGTATTCAAACCCAGAGGTGACAATAGGAATGCTAATTCCAAGTGATTCATTTAATTGATCACTAATGAGACTTTTAAGGCTTCCTGCAACTAAATTACAATATTCATTCATAAAGTCTCTAATAAGCTCTTCTGTGACATCTTCTTCTTCAACACCTATGTTTTTGCTAACATACTTTCCAAATTGACTTGAATTAAAAAAGACACGAAAGATAATATTAAAGCTCTCACCACTTATAAGAATAAAAGACATTCTATCTTTGTAGACTTTGCTAATAATTTCGTTTTGATCAAGAGATTTTATATTATGATCTTGGCCAACATAATCATCAAACATCTTATGACTGTTTGCCTGTAAAAAGGCCATAAATTCATCTAATGATTGTTCATTAATAAGATAGGGTTTTTCCATTCTATAATTTAACCATATTTAGTAAGAAGAATTAATCTAGGTAACAAATACCCAAACATTAAACTCGGTGAAAGGACATATCTGCCAATGTTCATTCTTTTAATTTTAGGGTTTAAAATACTAGGTAATGCAATCACTAGATTTAAATGCAACTTTTAAAATTTTAAAAAATATGGAGGGCTCTCTTCAGCATGGAGAGTTCGTTTTTAATAGAACTCCGGGTATTGCTTGTATAATAAGTGAGACAGGAGATTTTCTAAGAGGCAATGATCACTTGGCCAGCTTACTTGAATGTAATAGGGAGTTAATTATAACTCGCTCTTTTTGTGAGTTATTAGAAGAAAAAGACTGGGGGATATTCGAGAAAAGCTTTAAAAAGCTAACTAGATTTCCAGAAATTAATTTCATAACAAGCTTAAAGGGACGAACGAAAAAGGATCTGCCGGTCAAGTTTAGTTGGACTATTTCTTTTCTCAAAAGATTTGAAGATAGAAATATGAATACCTACCTCATTATTGGTGCTGATGTGACAGATATGTTTCATTACCAAGTTCTATTGGAAAAACAAGTTAAAGAAAGAACGAAAGAATTAGAAGTCGCATTAGAAGACTTAAAGAATATGCAAGGTCATATGGTTTCCAATGCCCGAATGGCCTCCTTAGGCGAAATGGCAGGGAATGTCGCTCATGAGATTAATAACCCTCTTAATATTATAAACCTTTCTTTGAGGTCAGTTACAAAGAACCTCAAAAAAGAAGGGGTTGAAATTGAGAAGGTTGATAAACAAATAGATAAGATCTCCAATATGGTTAAAAGAATGGGAGAGATCATTCAGAGTCTGAAAGGCTTTTCTCGTGATTCTTCTAACGATCCTATGCAAGCTTATAGCATAGAAGATATTATTGATGGTTCACTCCTAGTGATACAAGAAAAGATAGAAGATGATGGAATAAAACTCATTGTTGAATATAATAATACAAAAGAATTAAAACTATTTTGTAACAAAACAGCTCTTAATCAAGTTATCGTTAATTTGCTTACTAATGCCTATGACTACACAAAACCTATAGAAGGTGAGAAAGTTATTACTATCGATGTAAAGGACACTGAGGAAACAGTGGATTTTTCTATTACCGATTCAGGGCCTGGTATTGATGAAGAAAATCGACTCAAGATTTGGGAACCTTTTTTCACAACAAAAGAATTAGGAGCAGGCACTGGTCTAGGGCTTTCAATGTCTAAAGGTATTGTGGAAAAACAACACAGAGGTACTTTGGAGCTTGCTCCAGGAGCACCGACTACATTTATTATAAAGATACCAAAAAACCTTGAGGACACTGGTTCAGGTGGTGCTCCAGAAGAGTTTTTCGAGTCCTAAATTTCATTTTTCAAAATTATTTCAGGTATTTAGCTAAGGTGGCGACTATAGTCGTTTTAATTATTATTTTTTAAAGTATTGTAGAGACAGCTAATAAGGTTTTTATATGCATCCTAAACTTTGCTCAGAAGAATATCAGTATTACAAGGCGCATCTTAGTCTCGAGTCTTTTGGTCTTGAAGGACAGTTAAAGTTAAAGCAAGCAAAAGTTTTAATCGTTGGTGTTGGAGGTCTTGGCTCTCCTTGCTCTCTTTATTTGGCCTCAGCTGGGATTGGACATCTTGGATTAATTGATTTTGATCTGGTTGAGAGATCAAACCTTCAAAGACAGATAATACATTCTAATATTGAAGTTGGTTATCCTAAAATCATTTCGGCCAAGAAGCGTATATCTGAGATGAATCCTTATATAGATCTTAAAGTTTATGATGAAAAATTAAGTTTAGATAATATAGAAAAAATATTTTCAGAATATGATTTTATCGTCGATGGTAGTGATAATTTTGAAACAAAATATTTGATAGGTGATGCCTGTTATTTTCTTAAGAAAACATTAGTAACGGCCAGTGTTTCTCAATTCGAAGGTCAAATAACCGCATTTGTCCCCGGAGAGGATAAACCTTGTTATCGCTGTTTATTTCCTCACCCTCCTGAAGTTAAAATGAAAAACTGTTCTGAGCAAGGGGCCTATAGCATTGCTCCTGCTTTATTAGGGACATTACAGGCCAACGAAATATTAAAGTCTATTCTTAATATTGGTAATGGGCTTGATTCCAAACTGATTTTAGTAAACCCTCTTACTAATCTTTTTAAAACAATAGATTTAACTAAAGACCCAGAGTGTCCTCTATGTGGCCTCAGGCCTTCTATTACAAAGATTTCTAAAATAAAGGCACAACAACAATCGTGTCATATCTTAGACCGAATTGGGCCAGAAGAGCTCAATACCTGGAAAGAGTCAGGAAAAGAATTTTTATTATTAGATGTAAGGGAGCCTTTTGAGTTAGAGATAGCTCATATTGGAGGTCTCAATATACCACTAAGAGATTTAGATAAAAAAATTACGGACATTGGTGAGTACAAAGAGAAAGAGATTGTTGTTCATTGTCATCATGGTGCACGTAGTGAAACAGCTTGTAAGATCTTACTTGATCATCAATTTTTAAAAGTTAAAAACCTATCTGGTGGAATTGATAAGTGGAGTCAAGATATTGATTCCAGTATACGGCGCTACTAGTCTAACACTTAGCATTTTACACGTAAAATTAAATTTTATAGTATCGCCCTCAACCATCAGGGGTGTCCTTAGGACCGAGAATGCATGATTGCATAACCCTTTGAACCTGATCTAGTTCAAACTAGCGTAGGGAGCATGGAGAGTCTATTGTGATATATACTTCCCATGCCCATTTAATAAATTAAGGAGTGTCCATAAATGGAATTTAATCAGTCATACCCAAAGTCAAAAAAAATTTATGTTGGAGGTAAACTCTATCCACAAGTGCAAGTAGGGATGAGAGAAATTTCATTAACCTCTGAGGAGCACCATTTTAATGAAAGTGGAAAGGCCATAAAGAGTGGTTTAGGAGAAGGTGCCCATGTGAGAAGCTATGTTGCTTATGATTCTAGTGGGCCTTATACGGATGAAAATATAATAGTTGATGTCAAAAAAGGACTTCCTGAAATTCGAAAAGATTGGGTTGTCTCTAGAGATGATGTTGAAGAGATTGAACGCTTTAAAAAAGATTTTAAACCAGTTTCAGATAATGAATATCTTTTTTCTAAAAAACCTCTTAAGGCCAAAAAAGGTGCCAATGTTACTCAACTCCATTATGCAAGGAAAGGTATTATTACCCCTGAAATGGAATATGTCGCTATTAGGGAAAATCAATTAAGACAACGCTACCTTGATCAATTTCAAGATAAGGAAAGAGAACAAAGACTAAAAGGTGTTTCCTTTGGTGCTAATCTTCCAGATGAAATTACCTCAGAGTTTGTAAGAGAAGAAATAGCGGCCGGACGTGCTATTATACCTGCCAACGTCAATCATACTGAACTTGAGCCAATGATTATAGGAAGAAACTTTCTTGTAAAAATTAATTCAAATATCGGTAACTCTGCGATTACCTCATCTATTGAAGAAGAAGTTGAAAAACTGGTTTGGTCAACCCATTGGGGTGCAGATACATTAATGGATTTATCTACTGGTCAAAACATTTATGAAACAAGAGGGTGGATTTTAAGAAATTCCCCAATTCCAATTGGTACAGTGCCAATATATGAGGCACTAGAAAGGGTAAATGGAAAGGTAGAGGATTTAAATATCGACCTTTTTCTTGAGATTCTTATTGAGCAAGCTGAACAAGGAGTCGACTACTTTACTATTCATGCAGGTGTACTAAGAGAATATATTCCTCATACCGCCAAAAGAATAACAGGTATTGTTTCTAGAGGTGGTGCAATTATGGCCAAATGGATTATGGCCCATAATAAAGAGAACTTTCTCTACACTCATTTTGATCGTATCTGTGAAGTAATGAAGGCCTATGATGTGAGTTTTTCTTTAGGTGATGGTCTTCGACCTGGTTGTTTAGCGGATGCTAATGATAAGGCACAATTTGGTGAACTTAAGACTTTAGGTGAGCTAACGAAGGTGGCCTGGAGGCATGACTGTCAAGTTATGATTGAGGGACCTGGCCATGTACCAATGCACTTAATTAAAGAAAATATGGATAAGCAACTTCAAGACTGTTATGAAGCTCCTTTTTATACTTTAGGTCCTTTAACAACTGATATAGCACCGGCCTATGATCATATTACAAGTGCTATCGGAGCTGGAATGATTGGATGGTATGGATGTGCCATGCTTTGTTACGTGACTCCAAAAGAGCACCTCGGTCTTCCTAACAAAAAAGATGTAAGAGATGGAATCATTGCTTATAAAATTGCGGCACATGCTGCTGATGTAGCAAAAGGAAACCCTATGGCCAGGGTTAGAGATGATCTTCTTTCAAGGGCCAGATATGAATTTAGATGGCAAGATCAATTTAATCTTTCGCTAGATCCTGAAAAGGCCATGGAATTTCATGATGAGACATTGCCAGCTGAGGGTGCTAAGACAGCAGAGTTTTGCTCGATGTGTGGCCCAAAGTTTTGTTCTATGCGAATTAGTGAGGACGCAAAACAACTATATACTGGAAAAGATGCTCAGCAATGAAAATTGCTGTTGTAGGCGCTGGTATCATTGGGCGTCTAATAAGTTTATCTTTATTGAAAAAAGGGCATAATGTTAGTCTATTTGATAAAGAGTCTAGTTCACCTTCAAGGGTACAAAGTGCAAGCTTAACAGCAGCTGGTATGCTGGCCCCTTTTTGTGAGCTAGAATATGGAACACCAGAGATTACCCAGTGGGGGTTAAGATCGTTAGAGCTTTGGCCTAAGATTATTGAAGAACTTGGTGGAAAAGTTTACTTTCAAAAAAAAGGCTCCCTCGTTGTTAGTCACCCTCAGGACTTGAATGAGTTTGGTTACCTTCAAAGAGAAGTCGATAGACATGGATTTGGAGATCATTACCAATCGATTAATCAATCCGCTATAATGGAGCTTGAACCTCATCTAGCTCCTCGTTTTAATAAAGGTCTTTATTTTCCCCATGAAGGTCAAGTTAGTCCTGATGATTTTTTTAAATCCTTTAATGAAAACATTCTTCCCAATTTAAATGCTTATTTTAATACTGAAGTTTTTAAAATTGAAAATGATACGGTTTCTAGTGAACTAGGTACAAAGAAATATGATCTTATTTTTGATTGTAGGGGTTGGGAAGGAAAAAAAGATTGGAGTTTATTAAGAGGAGTACGAGGCGAAGTTATTCGACTGCACTGTAAAAAAACATTTCTTACAAGACCAGTAAGAATCATGCATCCTCGCTTTCCAATTTATTTAGTTCCTCGTCCTAATAATGAACTTATTATAGGAGCTAGCTCAATAGAATCAGATGAAGCTGGTGCCGTTTCAGTTCGCTCTAGTTTAGAGCTTTTATCAGCAGCTTACTCTGCTTTACCAGAGTTAGGTGAGGCCAGAATCATTGAACAAAATGCCCAAGTCAGGCCTGCATTTTCTGATAATCATCCAAGAGTAAAAAGGGAAAGAAGCTGTATTAGAGTTAATGGTTTATACAGACATGGTTATTTACTTTCACCGGCCATTGCTGAAAAGGCCCTTGAAATGGCCTTTAAGGAGGATACCTTATGTATGTCACGGTAAATGGAAAAAAAGAAGAGCTGGACTCAGAGCTTGCTCTTGATCAGTTTTTGATTAAACAAAATATTCAAGCAACTTATGTTGCGGTAGCGGTTAATTGTGAATTTGTTCCTAAATCTCAATATTCCAAGAAACACCTTCAACAAGGTGACGATATTGAAATTGTTACTCCTCACCCAGGTGGTTAAATGCTAAAAATAGATGATACAGAATTTAATAACAGATTGTTACTAGGTACATCGGCATATCCTTCTTTAGATTCGTTAAAAGAAAGCATTAATTCTTCTGGTGCTGAGATTGTAACAGTATCTCTTAGAAGAAGTGAAAAACTAGAATCTGATCTTTCTCCAAATTCGTTTTGGGAGACCCTTAAATCGTTACCAGTAAAGATTCTTCCTAATACGGCCGGTTGTCATACAGTGAAGGAAGCAGTGACAACGGCCCAAATGGCGAGGGAGATTTTTGAAACTTCATGGATAAAGCTTGAAGTGACAGGAGATGATTACAATCTTCAGCCTGATCCTTTTCAGCTTGTGGAAGCAGCAAGAATACTCAATGAACAGGGCTTTAAGGTATTTCCATATATGACAGATGATTTGGTCTTGGCCGAAAAATTAGTGGAAGTAGGATGTGATATCTTAATGCCTTGGGCATCACCGATAGGCAGTGGGCAAGGGTTGCTTAATCCTTATGCTTTAAAAGTGCTAAGAAATCGATTTAAGGAATTAATACTTATTGTAGATGCAGGAATCGGAACACCTTCTGATGCTGCAAAGGCCATGGAGCTCGGATACGATGCTTGCCTTCTTAATACCGCGGTCGCCAAAAGTGGTCATCCTTCACAAATGGCCATGGCTTTCTCTAAGGCCATTGAGGCCGGAAATTTGGCCTATCAAGCAGGTGCCATGGTAAAACGAGAAATGGCCCAAGCTTCAACCCCAATTGTTGGTACGCCATTTTGGCATGGAGAAAATTATGATTCATCCTCAAGCAAACACAACTAAAGAAATCCCACGTGTTCTATTAATTGGCGGTAGCGACTCAAGTTCAGGGGCCGGAATACAGACAGATTTAAAATTTATTAATTCACTCGATTGTGAAGGTTTATTTGCAATAACAGCTTTGACGGCACAAAGCCATCAGAAGGTTTTTGATAAAGGCGAAGTATCAAATAAACTTTTTGAGCAGCAACTCAGAACTGCTTTGGAACAACTAGGCCCTAATGGAGTCATTAAAACAGGCATGTTTTGTTCTTTGGATAAGCTTAAAAAGTTTTATCAATTAATTAAGGACTCAGAATATCAATTGGTTTGTGACCCCGTTTTTAGATCATCGAGTGGACATGAATTACTTGATCCTGCTGGAGTTCAGTTTTTTAAAGATTTTATTTTACCTAGGGTTAATATTTTAACTCCTAATATACCTGAGGCCGAAGTTCTTTGTGGGTTTCCTATAAAAACGAAACAAGATATGGAAAAGGCCATTGCCTATTTAAAAAACCATGGGCCTAAGGTTATTTACTTGAAGGGTGGTCATTTCGAGACTGATGATGAAGATATATATGACTTGTTTTTTGCTAACGAGAAAACATATTGGGTGGGAGCAAGGCGTTACCCTTTTAAGTCACCTAGAGGTACAGGTTGTGCCTTGGCCTCTTCAATTGCTGCTGGCCTGGCCTTAGGCCTAGGTGAAGAAGATGCCATCATATTGGCCAAAACCTTATTACAAAAGTCCATACGAAAAAGTAGGAAAGATCAAAACTTTAGAGTGCTAAAGTCTCAAAGCTTTTTAGAAGATCTTAATTCTGAGGATGCAGTATGGTTAGGTAAAGAGTCCTATGCTTTTGCTCCTTTAAAGTTCTCTACGTCTGGGCCTCATCTCTATCCTATAGTTGAACGTGCAGATATGATACTAAAGCTGGGGACTGTTTCTATGGTTCAGCTAAGAGTAAAAGACTTAAGTGGATCGGAACTAGAAGAAGAGATCATAAATGCAATTAAGATTTGCGAACAAAAGAAGATAAAATTATTTGTAAATGATTTTTGGGAACTCGCAATAAAACATAAGGCTTACGGAATTCACCTAGGTCAGCAAGATCTAGAAACAGCAGATCTTAAAAGAATAGAAAGTAGTGGGCTATATCTTGGCGTGAGCTCTCATAGCTACTTTGAAGCCGCTAAAATAGTACGGCTAAGGCCTAGTTACGTTGCTCTTGGGCCAATATTTCATACGGCACTTAAGGCGATGGAGTTTACTCCTCAGGGGGTGAAAAGTTTAAGAGTTTGGAAAAGGCTATTTGACTGTCCGATTGTTGCAATTGGTGGTATAAATTTAGAAAGAGTCACCCAAGTTCTTGAGGGAGGAGCAGATATAATTTCTGTTGTTAGGGATATAACACTTCATCCAAGTCCTCAGACAAGGGTTAAAGAATTAACTCTAGCTTTAAAAGGAAAGGCAAATGAAGGATTATTGCTGGTTTAAAGAGTACCCCGAAGGAGTTCCCCAAGAGATTGATCCTAATGAATTTGGATCATTAGTTGAAATTCTTGAAAGAAGTTTTAAAGAATACGCACAAAAGCCTGCCTTTTATAACCTCAAAACGACCATGAGCTTTGCCCAAATTGACGAGCAAAGTAAAAAGTTTGCAAGCTATCTCCAAAATAACTTAGGGTTAAAAAAAGGTGATCGGCTAGCACTTATGATGCCTAATATACTTCAATATCCGATTGCTCTTTTTGGTGCATTAAGGGCCGGTGTTGTTGTTGTCAATGTAAATCCTTTATACACCTCAAGAGAGCTGGAGCATCAGTTAAACGACTCTGGAGCAAAGGCCATTGTTATTTACGCTAATAGTGCTCACACATTAGAAGCTTGTATACATAATACTCATGTAAAGCATGTTATTGTTACAGAAATTGCTGAGTTGGCCAAATTTCCTTTAAACCACGTTATTAATTTTACTTTGAAGCACGTTAAGAAAATGGTGCCAAGTTGGAATATCCCTCTTGCGATCTCATTTAAACAGGCCCTTATGATGGGTGATGATGATAAATATGAAAGACCTCATATTGGTCATGATGATATTGCCTTTTTACAGTATACAGGTGGAACTACAGGTGTTTCAAAGGGCGCAGTTCTTACTCATGGAAATATTGTATGTAATATGCTTCAGGCCAAGGCCTGGTTAGGTCCTTTATTAGAAGAACACGGTGAAGATGCTCTTAGTGAAGAGATCATCATAACACCATTGCCTTTGTACCATATATTTTCACTTACAGCGAATTGCTTTATCTTTTTTGCTATCGGTGCACTTAATGTTCTTATTACAAACCCTAGAGATACAGAGCGCTTTATTGGTGAAATGAAAAAGTTTAAATTTACCGCCTTCACAGGTGTTAATACTTTATTTAACTCTTTGGTGAATCACGAGAATTTTAAAGAATGTGATTTTTCAAGACTTAGAGCAACTCTCGGTGGAGGGATGGCCGTTCAAAAGGCCGTGGCAGAAAAATGGAAAGAAGTTACTGGTCGACCTTTAATTGAGGCCTATGGGTTAACAGAGACAAGTCCTGCGGCCTGTGTAAATCCAATTAGCTTGGATAATTATAATGGAAAGATTGGACTTCCCATTCCAAGCACAGTTGTAGAGATTAGAGATGATCAAGGTAAGGAACTTGAAGTTGGTGAAGTCGGCGAAATATGTATTAAAGGTCCACAAGTTATGCAAGGCTATTGGAATCGTCCAGAAGAAACGGCCAAAGTAATGACACCTGATGGCTTTCTTAAAACTGGTGATATGGGGTTTATGGATGAAAAAGGTTATTTTCAAATTGTTGATCGTAAAAAAGATATGATTCTTGTCTCTGGTTTCAATGTTTATCCAAACGAAATCGAAGACGTCATTGCTACTCACCCAAAAGTATTTGAATGTGCGGCCATTGGTATACCAGATGAAAAAAGTGGTGAGGTCGTGAAGCTTTTTGTTGTTAAAAAAGAAGAAGACCTTACTGACCAAGAGCTTTTTAACTTTTCTAAAGAAAACCTCACAGGGTATAAAAGGCCAAAATATATTGAGTTTAGAAAAGATCTTCCTAAGTCTAATGTTGGTAAGATTTTAAGAAAAGATTTAAGGGAGTAGATCTATGGAACCTACAACAATTCTTTTTCCATCTTTTGTACTGTTTATCTGGACGATACTTATTTTGTTTAAGTCTTTTACGGTTAGAGTTGCCGCTTTAAAAAGTAAAAATATAAGGATGAGTTATTTCAGACATTATATGGGGGAAGCACCTGAGGTCATTCAAGTTCATAGTAGAAATTATATTAACTTATTAGAGTTACCTGTCTTTTTTTATGTCATAACAATCTTTATTTTTATGCTAGGAAAAGTAGATCCGTTATATATAAAGTTATCTTGGGCGTTTGTTGGTTCGAGAATAATACATTCACTTATTCATATTACTTATAATAATGTAAACCATAGGTTATTGGTCTTTACTTTGGGTTTGATCACTTTAACCTGGATGTGGGTTCGATTTTTTATTTCAATTTAATATAGGAGAATAGTTATGACAGATGGTGACATGCAAGCAGAACTTGAGAGACTTCGCGCGGAAAATGAGAAACTTAAGGCGGATAAGAAAAAAACAAAAGACATAACTTTTAAAGTAAGCCAAAAAGGGGCCCTTTCAGTTTATGGGTTAGGTCGATTTCCAGTGACTCTTTATAAGGAACAATGGTTAAGGTTACTTGACAAAAAGAACGATATATTAGAATTCATCAATGACAATGAGCAGGAGCTCAAAACCAAAGAATAAAGGAAAATTGATGAAAAAGTTAATCTCGACTATTTTTATGCTTGGCACAATTAGTGCGTCTTTTGCTAGTGACTGTATGATTGGTGAAATGAAGATGTTTGGCGGAAACTTTGCCCCTAGAAACTGGGCACTGGCCAATGGACAACTTCTTCCTATTAACCAAAACTCAGCACTATTCTCTATTTTAGGAACGACTTATGGTGGTGATGGAAGAACAACTTTTGCTCTACCAGATCTTCGAGGTAGAGTCGCTGTTCATGCTGGTAGAGGCCCAGGGCTTTCAGATAGAAGACTTGGGAGTAAAGGTGGAAGAGAGCTTGAGAACCTTGTCATGCCTCAGCTACCAATGCAATCTAAGACAATAGACATTAGTGATAAAGGAAGAACAACTCCTCACACACTTCTAGTTCCTGCAAGATCAAGCTCTAGAGTAAATAATATGCAGCCTTATGCAGCTGTTAACTATATTATTTGCTTACAAGGAATCTATCCTTCAAGAAGCTAATTTAATTTGGTGGGGGAATGAGATAGCTATTGACCCATTCTCGAAGTTGAAAAATATGCTTTTCAGCAAAGAGTTGATAATCATTTCCCCCCTGAATTTTATTTTCCCAAAGTGTCTGATCCTTTTTTAGCTCACGTTTTGAAATGTAAATAAGCGGTAAATATAGTGCAATGAATTTCAGAGGGTTAAAAAATTTAGGAATCATAAAGCTTTGCACGAATTGAGTTCTATTTTTATCAATAGGAGTTAATAGAATTATTTCATACATATTAAAAGTATTTGTTAGCTCTACCCAAAGTACTCCAGGGCCATAACAAATATTTTTACATAACGATTTTTTGTCCTCTAAAAAGGTTGCCTTCGTATCAATATTAAAATTAAAGATAAATTTATGATCCTTTATTTCATACTTTGAAATTTTTGTTTTCCTCATTTTATGAACGTATATATAGTGATCGAGGTCTGGCATATTTTCTATAATTTCAGTAATGGAGGCATTAACAATTATTTTTCTAAAATTAAGTGTTAATAACTTTTTAGTAAGTCCATTAAAGTTTGGTAGTTCATAAATAGGAGCATTTTCTCTAGGTCCATACCAAAAAAATATCATTCCTTTATTTTCTTTTACCGTCCAGCTCTTGATCTTAAAACCTTTTGCACATCTTTGATCAACCTTATGCTTAAATCCATGATAGGGACAAACGATATGTTCGCCTTCAAATTTCCCTCCATAACCTAAATGTGCACCGAGATGAGGGCAATGGGCATCAAAAAGTTCAAGCTTTCCATTTGAATCTCTTCCAATTGCAAAACTCTTATCAAAAAATTTTAAAGGAATAATTTTATTTTTAGGTACTTCTTTCGAAGCTAAAAGATAATACCATCCTTGGGGATATCTTTTTTCTGACATTATTTAAGTATAAACTAATAATCTATTTTTTCAAGAATGCCATAACCATTTGAGAGGCCTTCTTTCCATCAAACTTACCTTTAATTTGTGGAGAAAGGTCCTTCATGATGGCACCCATATTAGGATTATCAAGCTTTGAGCCGATGTCTTCTATAATTTTTTGAACCTGTTCTTCTCCCATTTGCTCAGGAAGATACGGTGTTAAAAACTCGACTTCTTTTGCAATCTTTTCCCTTTGCTCACTACCTTCGGGGTAGGCCTGAATTGAATCTTTTAGCTTTTTAGAGTGACCAATAACGATATCAAGTTCATTTTTGGGTGATTTAGATGTTTTATTTTCAATGAGCATGGCCTTTAGATATCTTAGGACTTCTAGTTTTTCTTTCTCCTTCGCCTTCATAGCATTTTTAATATCTTCGTTAATTCTATCGAACATAGGGTCTCCTCATTGTTAGTTTTAGAGCAATGTATCGAAATTAGTGCCTATTTTAAATAAAAATGCATCGCACAAAAACCGTTGCGCCCTTTATCATATGCGATAAATATCTTATATTGGCCTTTATAAAAAAGGAACGATTATGAAGCCATTAGGATCAAGAGAAATTAGAGAAAAGTTTCTAGGATTTTTTCAAAATAATGACCATTTAAAAATAAACGCCTCTTCCATTGTTCCGCATAACGATCCGACACTTCTTTTTATAAATTCTGGAATGGCCCCGCTTAAAAAATATTTTCTAGGTAAAGAAACGCCACCTTGTCCAAGACTGACTAATTATCAACCATGTATTAGAACAAAAGACGTTGATGATGTAGGAGATAGACATCACCTGACTATGTTTGAAATGCTAGGTTCTTGGTCTATTGGAGATTACTACAAAGAAAAGGCCGTAGAGCTTGCCTATAACTTACTAGTAAATGAGTTAGGCTTCGATAAAGAAAAGCTTTATGTAACTTGTTATGAGGGTGATAAAGAGCTTGGTTTACCGGCCGACGAAGCTTCAGCTAAGGCCTGGGAAAAAATGGGGATTGCAAAAGATCATATTATTTTTCTAGGTATAGATAACTTCTGGGGGCCTGCTGGTGATAGTGGACCTTGTGGGCCTTGTACTGAAGTTTTTTATGATTGTGGTGAAAAGTTTGGGCCAGAGTGGAAGCCAGGGGATGAATTTGACACGACTAAAAGATATATTGAAATTTGGAACGCTGGCGTGTTCATGGAATTTAATAAAAGTAAGGAAGGAAGCTTCTCTCCATTACCTCTTAAAAGTGTAGATACAGGGTCTGGACTTGAGAGAATGGAGATGATCATGAATGGTTATGATAGTGTCTATCAAACTGATCTCATGAGACCAATTCTTGAGCTTGTCACTTCCCAATTCCCTAAGTTGGATGAGAAAGGCCGCTATATGATGACTGATCATCTTAGGTCATCTTCTATGATGCTTTCAGAAGGGATATCTCCTGGTAATGAAGGGCAAGGTTATATTCCAAGGCGACTATTAAGAAAATGCTTAGGCGCCGTTGTAAGTGCTGGTTATGATAATCCTGATTTTTCTATTTTTGTTAATAAGGTGGAAGAATTAATGGGTGAGTATTATCCTGCTTTAAAGCAAAACAAAGATTTTATATTAAATCAGATTCAATTAGAAATTGACGAGTTTTTACCTATTGTTAAAAAAGGAATAACTCATATCAACGCTGTATTTAATATGAGTGATAGCTCCTCACTTTTTGATATTGCCGAAAATGAGAGAATCTCTTTGCCAAATAAAAATAAAAAAATGTTCTCTGGGAGGCAGGCCTTTATTTTAAATACGACTCATGGTCTACCATTAGATGTTATTTATTCAGAGTTAGAAAAACACAATACTGTGCTAAATGAAAAAGAATATTTGAAGTGCCAAGAAGAGCATAAAAAAATATCAAGAGTAGTGAATTATGGTAATTCCGACTCAGGCGTATCTTTAGAAGATCTTTTTAATGAAACTCAACCAACAATTTTTTCAGGCTATGAGAGAATGGAAGATAACTCAAGTGTTCTTTGTCTTGTTAAAGGTGAGCAGCTTGTAGAGCAGGTTCAAGAAGGGGAGGAGTTTTTCTTTGCAGTAGCACAGACTCCTTTTTATGCTGAGTCAGGTGGTCAGGTTGGAGATAAAGGTACCTTTAAGTCTTCATCCTTTGAGGGAATAATCAGAGATACTCAAAAAGCTGGTGACGTCTTTTATCACGTGGCCAAACTACAAAAAGGAACTCTTAAAAAGGGCGATAACTTAAATCTTGTTGTGAATAATGAGACAAGATTGAAAATAAGAAGAAACCATTCAGCAACACATCTTCTTCACGCGGCCCTTCGAGAGGTTGTTGGTAAACATGCGCTTCAAAAAGGTAGTCAGGTTACTTCAGAAAGACTGAGGTTTGACTTTCAAAATAATGGGCCATTAACTCATGAGCAATTAGAGAAGATCGAAGTTCTTACAAATCGTTGGATTCGAGATAATAATGATGGAACAACAAGAGAACTCGCTTATTCAGAAGCTCTAGATGAAGGTGCTCTAGGACTTTTTGGTGAGAACTATGGAGACAAGGTTCGAGTTGTAAATTTTGGAAAAGAATCAAAAGAGCTTTGTGGTGGAACCCATGTAGAGACCACTGGTGAAATAGGGTTGATGTTAATTGTCTCGGAGACAAGTGTAGCAAAAGGTATTCGTAGGATAGAGGCCATTACAGGTGAAAAGGCCGTACGTTATATTCAAGAAAGAAATCATGTTCTAAGAGAAGCGTCTCGGCTATTAAACTCAAAAGTGAGTTCTTTACCTGAAAATATTGAAAAGCTTCAAAAGAAAAATACGGAATTGAAAAAACAAGGTAAGACCTCTTCGAGTAATAGTGAAATAAGTCCGGTTAATGAGCAAATGGTTGAAGTCAAAGGGTTGAAGTTTGTTTTAGCACGTGTTGATTCTGATAAAGATAATTTAAAAAATTATGGTGATCAAAGGCTTGATAAAGGAGCTGAGGATATAGTTGCCCTTGTTGGTCAGGATGAAGGTAGTGTTCGTGCTTTCGTTTGGGTGAAACAGGAATTGAGCAAAAAAGTAAGGGCCGGAGATTTACTTAAACAAATACTTGAACCAATTGGAGGAAAAGGGGGTGGAAAACCTCATTTTGCTCAAGGTGGAGGTAGTGCTGGAGCAGATTTAACGAAAGTTTTTGAGCTAATAGATAATGGTTCTTTAAAAAACTGGTTAGAGCAAAAGCTTTAGCGTATAATTTTCTTGAGTTGGCTAAAATTCTTAAGGAGGAGAAATGGCCTATATCATCTTATATACGGGAGGTTGTCGCTCAGGAAAGAGTGAGATGGCCCGTAAAAACTGTGAAAAAATCACCGGTAAAAAGCTTTTTTTGGCCACGGCCCCTGTTCTTAATGAAGAGATGGAGCAAAGGGTTCAAAAACATAAGGCCAGTAGGGATCCTAAAATATGGGATACTATCGAAGAAGAAATTAGTCTTGCCGAAGTTTTTTTACGAAGTGATCATAATGTAATTCTCGTAGATTGCTTGACCTTTTGGGTTGATAATATCATTTATAAAATGCCGGCCATTAAAGAAGAAGATCTAAGCCCCTTTTTGGAAAAAACATTTCAGTCCATGGAGAGTTTTAAAGGAACAGTGGTATTTGTTACTAATGAAATTGGCCTAGGGACTTTGCCTCAGACACCAAGAGATAGAAAATTTAGGGACTTTGTAGGAATTGCTAATAAAATGGTTGCTGACCTTGCAAATAAAGTCTATTTTTCTGTTTCTGGAATTCCTATGTTGATAAAAGACCATCATAGCTAAGATAAATTTCTTTTAAGGCCTTTCTAAGGTCTTCTGAGAGCTCAGAATAGATTTTTACCTTTTCATTTGTGAAAGGATGTATGAACTCTAGTCTAGAGCTATGAAGAAAGATTCTACCTAATCCAAAATGATCTCTGAAAAAATGATTAACCTTTCCTTTACCATAAGTTGTATCACCCAGTAGGTTCATACAACGCCTAGAAAAATGCCTTCGAATCTGATGTTTTCTTCCAGTAAAAATTTGGACTAAGCAAAGGGTTATATCTCCAAAAGAGTATATGGGCCCATAAGTAGTCCGTGACTGTTTTTCATTGCCATTATCATCCTTAAGAGCAAAGTTAAATTCACCAGGCTCATCTAGAGTACCTTTACATAACGTTATATAATACTTTTTAGTTTCATCATCTTTCCATATATCCTGCATTTTGCGAGTCGCCTCTTTATTTAAAGCAAATAAAACGACTCCTGAGACAGGACGGTCAATTCGATTAACTGGATATAAGTAGTGGCCTGTTTGTTCTTTAACTCTTTTAAGTAGATTATTTCTTTCTTCGATACCTCTTTTTTCCATAGGGTGAACAAAGACACCGCTGGGCTTTTCAACAGCAATATAATAGTCATCTTGGAATAAAATCTTTATGGGAGGGTATTTCACAGGGTGATCTTTATAAGGGAAGAATCATGTGTTTGGTCGTGTCCCTTTGGTGGAGAAAGTACCTTAACTCTTAATGATTTAATTTCAGGAAAAAAGGATTGAAGGTTAATTTTAAGTTGACTTCCTTTCATTGATTTAAGGCAATTTACTTCGGCCTCTGCTTCAAGAGTACTTTCTTGAAGAGACCATTTTGGAGAAGAAAACTTACAACCTAATTTTTTTTCAAAGCTTAAGAATTGAGCAACTTGAGATTTCCACTTCTTTTTATATCTTTTATGAAATTGATTAATATCTTTTCGTTGTATCTCTAGAGATACAAGCATCTGTTTTTCATCAAGGCCTAAATGTAATCGAGAGATTTCCTGGGCCATAAGTAGTGATGGGAAAAGGAGTATTAAAAGTGTTTTCATAAACTTAAAATACGTTCGATAACGCGTTTTGTAAATAAACTATTTAATAAATTTAAATATATATTTAATTACAAATACAGAGGAGAAAAAGAGAATACCCATTAAAACTCCTTGAGTTGCAGCAGCAGCTAAACTAAGAGTGAACTCTTTTTTCATGACAAAATGAAGCCAAAATAAATGGACGGCAAATACCGGAAGTATATACTTTAAAGATCTAATAATCATGGGTTGAGAGTTATGTCTTTTTATTAGACTTGTCAATTTCGCATGTAAGGACTTCTTTTATTTACATAATTACAGTCAGTACGGGCCAGAATATACTCCTTGCGAAGCCGCTTTCTAGTCAATGGTTGATACCTAACTTCATGATATTTAATATTTATAGAGGACAATCCATCTTTTCTAAGTACTGCACAGAATCCTCTTGCTGTTTGCAAGTGTAGTGCTGGCGTCGTGATAACGGTGGGATCAAGTAGGTAGCGCGACCATCGTCTATTTTTAAAGACTTGGTGGGCCTGTGGACTAGTTTTGCCATTAAGGACATCATTATTTCCCATAATTTCATAAACTTCACCTTTTTCATTTTCCCCCTCAAATAAAAAATAACCATCTTTTTGAAATGGTTCAGGGCCAAATAAAAGCCATCTTTGATAAAAGAGAGTACTCATTGTTAGTTGATGAATAATTTTAGGTACCCCAGGTAACTGTTCTTTTTTCGTTCCAAACTTAACAACCTGAATAAGCATGATAGTGAGTAAACAAAATGCCATGACTTGATCTGCGTAATTAAGACCTTTTGGTGCCAATGATTTTAACATTGTCTTTTTTTGAGTTGAGAATCTATGATGCTTTCTCTTTTTATTAAATATTTTATCCCAAAATGAACTTGGAAGAAGAGGAAGTATAGTAATGATATTTACAAAGGGAAACGTGAAAGCATTAAGAGTTAGAAAGATACCAGAATGAAGAAAAATGATAAAGAGAATCATGATGAATCTAAGACGAGGTATAAAAAGAGTAAATGGTACAAAAAATTCAACCCAACGAACATAGGGGGTTAAGCTCATAAGAAAGTCATGGTGTTGACCTAACCATAAACCAAATGAGCTAGATAAATGTTCACTGTTATAGATCATACTAAGTGCTGTATGACTCTCTAACCATGAGTTTCCATCTTTAATCCAACCAGCTAAAAAGTGTATCGAGAATACTTGGGCCACAAATAACAAGTTTGTCCAACGATGATTTGATTTTTCCGCATCAGGATAAAGTGTCTTATTTTTATAATCAGATAAAGTAAAGTAGCGCCCAATTGGTAAAAATAAAGAAACTAGTAACAGGCAAGTAATATAATCATCAAAACCAGCTGATACATGTATATTTCTTGTAATGAGCGATACCTGAAATATCCATAAAAAGAGTGTTGTGGTTCTAATTTTTATAGCGAGAATAAAGGCGATGGCAAGCATGAGATGGATGAAAAAAAGAAAGTGTTGCCACTCAACGGACCCATCAAGCATATGAAGTGAAATGAAATAGGCCTTATCTATTGTGGAAACAAAAAGACGAGGCCAAAACCCATTATCTGTATAAAACCACTCTATATCAAACCACCGATGAATAATATCAAAGACAATGATTAAGCCTAAAAAGACTCTGAATAAGGATAGGCCTCTTAGATCAAGGCCAGCGATACTTGATAAGTATTTTTTTGCATGCACCTTTATAGAATAAAATCTCAAGAAGAAAGAAGGAAGAGGGAAAGAGTTGTCTGTTTTATTAAATTCTTCCCATCATTTTTTCCCAGGCAATATTAAGTAGCCTTTCTGGGTAGGACATCCTTTTTCCTAATTGCATTTGTAAGGCAAGTCGGTCACACACTTTACGAAAAGTCTTTTTCATAGTCATGGTTCTAAAACCCTTTCTTGCCAAAAATATCTCCGGTCTCACATAAGACTCCTTTGTACATATAGAAGCAAGATAGATGCCAATTATGCCTTGTTATTTCAAGGGGTTAGCTCGCTGGACTGATCAGTTATCTTCTCTTTTTGTCAAAAATGTAGGCAGTATTATAATAAATAGGTGATGTATTTATTCGCTTTCACTATATCTGGGTTTCTTTTACTTTCGCTTTATTCAAGTGGGATTTATACATATTCTCTACTTTTTTATGCCTTTGTTCTACTTCCCATTCTTGAATATATTTTATCAACTTCAAATGAAACACCTAAAGAGAACACTGCCTTTAATGACTTAATGGTATATTTACAGCTTCCTTTATTGGCCTTCTCATCCTACCTCTTTTTGGAAAGGGCCCCTCATGTGGATATTTTTGAGAGAGTCGGGATGATAATTTCTATGGGTATCGGTATTGGCGTTATTGGTATAAATGTAGGCCATGAGTTGGGGCACAGATCGAGTAAATGGGAGCAATTATTATCGCATTTACTATTATTGCAATCGCACTATCTTCACTTTTTAATAGAGCATAATAGAGGACATCACCGTTATGTAGCAACTCCAGAGGATCCTGCATCGGCCCCCAAAGGAATGAGTGTGTACTTTTTTATACCCCGTTCAATTTTTATGGGTATTAGGTCTGCGTGGAGGTTAGAGAAAAAAAGGCTTCGTACAAAAAATAAATCATTATGGAGTCCCTCAAACCTCATGCTTGTGTATATATTTTATCAACTTGTTTTTGTTTTATTCATTATTTATTTTTTTGGACTTCAAGCTTATATCTTTTATTTTTTAGCGGCCGTATTAGGAATTTTTCTTTTAGAAATAATTAACTATATTGAGCACTATGGTTTATTACGACAAAAGCTTAGTAATGGTAGATATGAGAAAGTGAGACCTTGTCATAGCTGGAATTCGGATCATTTAGTGGGAAGGAGTATTTTATTTGAATTAACTCGTCACTCAGATCATCATGAAAATCCTAATAGGAAATACCCAACTCTTCGCTCTATGAATGATGCCCCTCAGTTACCTTTTGGATATCCAACAATGGTTTTGGTTACTCTGATTCCATGGTTATGGTTTCGTTTGATGAATCATAGGATTCCTAAAAAACTATGATATAGATCAGAAAAGGAGATAGATGTTGACATCGACAAAAACAACTAAGAATTGTTTTATATAGGTTAAGGAGATACAGACAATGGGGCAGGAAATTAAGAAAACGAATTTCTGTGATGAAGACAGAGAGGTCTTTAAGTCAAGGCTGAGATCGGAAACGAGCATCCTTCAAAAACATTTTAAGCATGAGAAACTAGAAGACCCCGAAATACCGAAAATTGGTTTGGAAGTAGAAGCATGGCTTGTCGACAAAAATGGCATGCCATGTCCTAGAAACCTTGAGTTCTTAGAAAATACGAATCATTCCTTATTAGTGCCTGAGTTGTCACAATATAACTTTGAGTTAAATGTTGACCCCCTTCCACTGTCGAAGGACTGTTTTGGACAAATGAGTCGGCAACTTGAATACCTATGGTCTCACTGCGAAAAAGTATCTGAAAAGATGGGGATTCACCCTTTATTAGTGGGGATTCTACCGACTTTAACAGATGATATGCTCAGTCTAAATAATATGACTCAATCTAATCGTTACCAAGCTCTTAATGAGCAATTATTTTATTTGAGAAAAAATAAAGACATTAAAATTCATATTGAACACTTTGATAGGTTAGATTTAATTAAACAAGATATAATGCTTGAAGCTGCTGCTACGAGTATTCAAGTACATCTTCAAGTTGGAAAAAATAAGTCTAGTCAATTTTATAATGCTTCTATCATTGCATCGGCCCCAATTGTTGCCCTTGCTGCAAATTCCCCTTTTCTTTATGGCCATCACCTCTGGGATGAAACACGAATTCCAATATTTGAGCAGGCAGTTCAGGTTGCTAGCTTTAGAGATAATCATGGCCAAAATATTGGAAGAGTAACATTTGGTTCTGGTTTTTCTCGTAATAATCTTTTTGAAGTTTTCTTAGAAAATCTCGATGGTTACCCAACTTTGATTCCTTTATTATTTGAAGATAATCCAGAAGAGCTCTCCCATCTTAAATTTCATAACGGAACAATATGGAGATGGAATAGGCCCATAATTGGACATGATGACAACTTAGTCCCACACCTAAGGATTGAGCAAAGAGTTATGGCCTCTGGTCCAACAATTACTGATATTATGGCAAATACTGCTTTTTACTTAGGACTCACCCTTAGTTTGTCTCAAAAAGATTTATCACAGAAAACCTTCGAGCAGGCAAAAGATAATTTTTATCATTGTGCTAAAGAGGGGTTATCATCAGTGGTTAATTGGTTTGGAAAGAAGATAGATCTAAAGACCTTATTTGAGGAAGTTCTTATACCTGATTCTAAAAAGGCACTTATTGAATCTGGGGTAGACAAAGAAGAGGTAGAGTTCTACATTGATGGCATTATTGGAGAGCGCGTAAGATCTAATCAGAATGGAGCAAATTGGCAAAAACAATTTGTTCATAAAAATGGTGGAAACTTCAATGCGCTCACAGAGAAATACCTTGAGAATCAAATGACGGGAGTACCTGTTCATAAATGGAAAAGCTAAATTTTGTTCAAGAGATCCCTAAAAATATTGAAAATATTTCGCATGAAAATATATTAGATTTTTTTAGTGCTCCAACTCTTATGAGCTTAGACTTTGGAAAACAAAAGTGGCTAGTGGTCTCTATTCTTTTACATGGAAACGAGACTGTTGGTTTAGAAGTTTTAAGAAATATTAAATCTATTATAAAGTCTCGTCCTGTGACTAAAAATTTGGCCATACTTATTGGAAATACTGGTGCCTGTTCACAAGGTTTAAGGCAGCTTCCAGGGCAAATGGATTTTAATAGAGTGTGGTCTGAGAAGGGTGAGCTTGGGTTTGCGAAAGACTTTATATCTTGGGTTGAAGATAAAGATATTTTTGCAACAATTGATTGTCACAATAACACCGGAAAGAACCCTCTTTATAGCTGTGTGACAACAACCGATTATAGTACACTTTATTTAGGTAGCCTTTTTTCACGTAACTTAGTTTATTTTGAAAAACCAAAAGATGTCTTTTCTAGAAGGTTTGGTTTACAGGCACCATCGGTAACATTGGAGTGTGGTCGATCAGGTAATCCTTTAGGTCTAAAAAAATGTGTAGAGTTTATACATGATATTTTTCATATAGAAGAGTTAAGTCTCTCGGACCCTTCCCATCAAAATATTAAAATATATCATACAGTAGTTCGAGTTAAAGTCCCTAGTGATTTAAACGTTGGCTTTGGGTCAGGTGAGTTTGATATCGTTTTTCCTGAAAATATTGATGAATATAATTTTACTCCTCTTACGGCAGGGGAGGTATTAGCAAAAACAAATCTTAACAAAATCCCTCTCATCCTACTCAATGACCAAGATGAAGTTGTTACAGATCAATACCTCAAATTAAATGGTAATCATATTTGCTTTAAAAAAGATGTGGTCCCTTCTATGTTTACAAAGTGTATAGATATTATGAAAAGTGATAGCTTTGGATATCTAATGGAAGATTACCATTTATAAGGAATTGTTAAGTCGGCCATGGTTTTAAGGCCTGCTGTCGACTTTAATAGTGCAGGAATGACATTTATAATGACAGCAATAGTGCCTTCATCTCCTTGAACGGCGTTTGAAATTTTCATTTCTAGCCCAGGCACACCATGAATAAGAATACGATCCATTGGTGATGGTTCATCAATGCTCGCATCAAATTTTAGCTTAATTTTGCAATCACCATCGCTTAGTCCAATAATAGTCTGAGAGACCCCTAGAATTTGCTCTTTTCGGATAATTGGTTCAATGCTTTCTTTTATTTCATTAACTTTGAAATTTAAGTAGTGATTTAAAAAGTCGTGAGACTCTCTAAGACCTACATGCCTTATGGTTTTATTATGAACTCCTTGGTTGAATTCTTCAAGATTAAGGCCATATCCAATTTTCTTTTGAAAGGGTTTTCTTCGTGTCGATGCGTCTTGAATTCTATCAATCTGAATTGAATCAACTATATTATTCACGGTGCTTAATAAAAGGGGGAGAGTGTCCATTAGAAGGCCAGGGTTTATACCAGTTCCTAGAATTCGTACGTTATTTTTTTTTGCTAACTGATCAAGAAGCTCGGCCTCTTCTAAATGAGAAATATATGGAAAAAAAAGCTCTTCACAAGTCGAGAGAATATTAACTTTATGGTTAAGAAGCCTTGTGAAAAGAGCAAGGGAGCCTTTTATAGATGAGCTTGTTGTTACAATAACAAGTGAGCCTTCAGGGATGATACGTTCTATCTCATCAGTCGAATAAATCTCAATATCCTTTAATGATTTTCCAATGAGATCAGCTGATTTATCAAAAAGTCCAACCACTTCAATATCTGAATGACTTTTAATAGAATCGAAAATCTTTTTACCGATTGGGCCTAAGCCTATCTGACAAACTTTTATCATCCTGTAAGTTTATATTTAAATGAGCTTTTATGGTAATTAAATTAACTAAAGTGATTTTGTATAATTTGAGAGCTCCCATATAAATAAAAAACATCTACTACTTTTTCAGGTAGACTTAATCTATAATATAACGATTAAAGGGAACTCTATGAAATACTTTATTTTGCTTTTATTTATGCCTGTTATTGTTTTCGGAAACCCATGGTTCGAGAATCGTATTAAGGGAAGTTGTTCTTCTTATGTTAACTTGGCCAAGAGTGATTGGTTAAATTTCAGACCTGTCCCTACCTTAGACCAAGGGCCTGTTGGGTTATGTTATGCCTATAGTGCTGCAACTTTAATGGATCTTTATAGAGACATTCACGGTTTGAAGTTTGGAAATATGAGACAAATGCCATCCGATCCGGTTTGGGCATCGATGCTTTATTATAATTACTATAACGACACGGCCAAATCATTTGATGGAGGGCTTGGAGAAGTATCGATTGAGTTGATTAGGAGCTACGGAATGTGTCGTGCAGATATTATTCAAAAGGCCATGAACCGCTACGCGACTCAAAATAATATATCGACGAGGGATTGGTATGTTATAACGGAGTGGTTTTTGGAGTTTTACAACTCAAAGATAGAACAAGAGATTTCTAAGGCACCTAATAAAGCACAAAAATTAAAAGAAATTTTTTCTCGCTATAAGAGTCGTAAACGTATAGAAAATATCTTTAAAAATGCTGACTTTGAAAAAATATATAATGGTATGAAACCATTTTTAAAAAGTAAAAACTTTTTAGCTTATGTTAAAACTGTTTTCAAAGAATGTTATGAGCCAGGTGGTGTATATGTAACATCTAAAAATCTTCCACCGATTATATCTCATACAGGAAAAAGGCGACTAGAGCTTGAAGTGACGAAACAACTAAATAAAAAAAATCCAGTGCTTGTTAGTTATAAAGGAAGTGTTTTGACTAATCCAAGTAACTTTTTTATACGTACTGCCCATTTCTTTCAACATGCAAATCATCAGTCGGTTATTATTGGTAAGAGGGTGAGACATAAGAAATGTCAGTTCTTATTAAAAAATACATGGGGTAATTATTGTCGCTACCATAAATGGGAATGTTACCGAGATAAAAAAGGGCATGAAGTTGGTGTGTGGATAAATGCTAATGACCTTATGAAAGCGACAACTGATATACATTATTTTGATTTATCGAAAAAAATGAAGCGTTTTAAGTAAAAAGATTTTTAATAATCTATGAGTTTTTATTTTGATTCGTTAGGGCAGAAGCTAAAAGTCCTGTTGGTATACTCACGATTCCCAGCCCTATCATCAAGATAAAAAAGGTAAAAACCCTTCCGCCAGCAGTTATAGGGTAAACGTCTCCATAGCCAACTGAAGTTAATGTGACGACCGCCCACCATAAAGAGTGAAAAATAGACTTGAAGTGCTCTGGTTGGGCCTCATGCTCAAAAATAAAGATACCTGCGGCAGATACATATATCATAAATAAGGTTGCGAAACCAAAAACGATGAGCTCTTCTTTAATTGAGATAATCGCCTTTTTTAGTCCATCTAAAGCTCTTGTATAACGACCGAATTTAAAAATTCTAATTACTCTTAAAAGCCTGTAAATTCTTAAGAACCTTAGATCGAATATTCCAAAGGATAGATAAGTAGGAAGTATAGCAAACAAATCAATGAGTCCCCAGATACTAAAGATAAATCCTGGCCTGCTTGTCGCTACTATTATTCTTAAAATGTATTCCAGTGTGAATATTCCAACGATCACATATTCTATGATATTGAATAGTGGCGTTCCATCTCTGTACTCTGGAAAGGTTTCAATACTATATAAGCAAATAGATATTAAAATAAGAGTTTGAATAAAAAGGTCAAACGCTTTGCCTAAGTTCGTATCTGTATTTTCGATAATAGATTTTAATTTCTCCATAGACTATTATTTTAGCCTATAGGTGGTTTGGTATATTAACAGTGGGAATAACTTTCCAGAATAAAGTCTTAGAATTTAGCAATTAATGCAGTCGTGTACTGATAATCGCTCTTCTTTTTATCTAGAGACGGCCGATTATCATATTTATGGAGATAGCCAACTTTTAAAGTGAAGTTGGTTGACATCACGACATTTAAACTAGGTTCAAAGTTGAGCTGCCAGTCATCACTCTCAGAAAGGTTAGGTAGCGCCTCAACCCAGAGTTTAAAAAATACATTCTCATTATGTTGTCGAGAGTACTCACTATATATTCTTAGTTTTGTCGCATTTTTTTTACGTCCATCAAGATCAGACTCTAGGGTACGTCTATAACCAATCTCTAAACCTAAGTTTTGTTTATCTGATTTGATAAAGTTATATACTCCACCAAGGTCGTAATTCCATCTGTATTCAATGGAAGCAAAAAAATCTTCTTCTCTTTGGGCAGCTACAAAGCCGGACCATTTTTTAGAAAAAGACCTTTCATATCGAGTGTTGATATCCCAGTTTCTGGCGTTTAATTCTCCATCTGCTTTGCCATAAGAGTAATGACCGCCGAGTTTAAAAATATTTTTTGTCTTTTGAAGTATATTGATCGTCTTGGCATTCCAAGTTTCCTGTTCTGTATTTCCTCCATTTACAATGACTGAAACTTCAGATTCATTAGAATATTGTGCAAAAGCGCTTTTTGAAATGATTACAAACAAAATAAGTATTAACTTCATCATGATAAATCCTTAATATTATAACTTTTTAATATATAAAATTTCTATCTTGATTTGCAAATAAGAACTATAATGACCAAAGAAACTCATTTTATTTGGAGGAAGTATGTCGTTTTTTTTTTTAATTCTATCTCTTCTTATTACACCAGTTTATTCTATGGAATTAGATTTTACCGGAAGTTCAGTAGATGGGAATTACTGGGACATGAACTCAAAGAAATGTTTTAGTTTTAATAGGAATCTCATTAGAAAAAATGTTAGGGGTGGAGCTGTTGCAAACAAAGAGTGTTTTAGTTTTTATAAAGAGATAGACAGTGGTTTGAGTTTATGTAAAGTTCGGTTTAAAGTGTTAGATTCCAAAAATGATAATAAGCAACACACATATATTGGAACATATGGAGACAGAGGAAAAATTGGCTTCGAGTGGAATGTTAATGATTGTCAATAGTACTTCAAGCTCTCTTTAGAATAGCTATGATGAATTGATTACCGACTAATTTGACATAGTGAGGTAAAAAGGGGATTTAAGATCATCAATCTGAATACATAAAATACTTTCAAGTGCCGGTATTCGGATTTTGGCGCTTGATACTTAAAATGGAGTATTTTTATGTCTACCTCGTTCAAGTGCCTGAACTTATTGCCTACTATTTTGAAATCATTAGAGAATAAAGGCTATATTAACCCAACTCCCATTCAACAGAAGTCTATCCCTCACTTATTGAGTGGTGGTGATATATTAGGAATTGCTCAAACAGGGACGGGAAAAACAGCAGCTTTTTCTCTACCTATTCTCAATAACTTGGCCTGTAAAAGAGTCAAAACTAAACCGGCCCGTATGAGATGTTTGATCTTAACACCAACACGTGAGCTAGCATCACAAATTGAAGAAAATATTAAGTTATATGGAAAAGGGTTGCCTCTTTCTAGTACTGTCATTTTTGGTGGCGTTAGTCCTAGACCACAGATTATGAAGCTATCAAAAGGGATGGATATTATAATTGCGACACCTGGACGTCTTCTTGATCTCATGGGTGATGGGCATGTACTTTTTGAACAGCTTGAAACTTTTGTTTTAGATGAGGCCGATCGAATGCTTGATATGGGATTTATTAATGATGTAAAAAAAATCATCGCTAAATTACCTAAAAAAAGACAAACTCTTTTATTTTCAGCAACGATGCCTCAAGATATTGCAGATCTCTCTAAAAAACTTTTAAAAGACCCAAAGAGAGTTGAAGTTACACCAGAGTCAACAACCGTCGAAAAAATTGATCAAAGAATAAACTTTGTAGATAGGTCATATAAATCACAGCTTTTGAAAAGTATTTTAAAAGATAAGAAAATTAGGCACGTACTTGTTTTTACAAGAACTAAGCATGGTGCCGATAAGGTCGTGAGGCATCTTGAAAAATGTAATATCGCAGCGGCCGCTATTCATGGAAATAAATCCCAAGGAGCAAGAGAGCGGGCTCTCAATGGCCTTAGAAGTGGTAAAGTAAGAGTTCTCGTTGCTACGGATATTGCTGCTAGGGGAATTGATGTCTCTAGTATAACCCACGTTATTAACTATAATTTACCTGATGATCCTAAAAGCTATGTTCACCGTATTGGTAGAACTGCCAGAGCAGGAAGAAAGGGGATGGCCATCTCTTTTTGTGATCCAACAGAAAGAAAATTACTTAAAGATATTGAAAAGACTATTAAGTTTAACATTCCAGTTGATGAGTCTCATGAGTATCATGGCGTAGCGGCCGAGGTAAATAATGAGAAAAAGCTAGTAAATCCTAACTTGAAAAAGAAAGCTCCTCAGAAAAGAAAAAGACGTTTTAATTCACAAAGAAGTAATAATGAAAAATAAATTTGAAGGGCTTAACCTTGATGTTCGTCTATTGAAAAATCTCGACGATTTAAATTTTAGTAATATGACTCCAATTCAAGAAAAGAGTTTGCCTCTTATTATTGATGGGAAGGATGTAATTGCTCAAGCTAAAACTGGCAGTGGAAAGACCGCGACCTTTGGCCTTGGCATACTCAATAATATTAATATTAAACAAACAAGAGCACAGGCATTGATTCTTTGCCCTACAAGAGAGCTAGCAGAACAAGTAGCGAAAGAGTTGAGAAGGCTTGCTCGTTTGATCCCTAATGTTAAAATTTTAACAATTACCGGTGGTAAATCTGAGTATCATCAAGAGAAATCTCTCAATCATGGTGCTCATATTGTGGTAGGGACACCTGGACGAGTGTTAAAATTATTAAGAAAAGAAATTCTCAATCTTGATTATGTAAATCGCTACGTTTTGGATGAAGCTGATCGAATGCTTGATATGGGGTTTAGTGAAGATATTTTAAAGATCACCCAGTATGTGCCAAGAAAAAGGCAGACTCTTTTGTTCTCTGCAACTTTTCCTGAAGATATTGAAGAGCTTTGTTCTGAATTACAAAATAATGCTGTCAAAGTCGCTGTTGATGTTACACATGGCGAAGAAGTGATAAAAGAAGAGTTTGTAGAACTAGATTCGCATAAAAATAAAATCAATGCTCTATTGCGAGTTCTTGGTAAGTATCGGCCAGAGAGATTTATAGTATTTTGTAAGATGAAAAGAATTTCTGATACCGTAGCAGAAGCTCTTTACCGTGAGGGAATTGAGGTGTGTTCAATTCACGGTGATTTAGAGCAAAAAGAAAGGACCGCAGCTCTAACAATGTTCTCAAATAAGAGTCTTTCGGGATTAGTTGCCACAGATGTTGCAGCTCGAGGAATTGATATTAAGGGGTTAGATTTAGTTGTGAACTTTGATTTACCAAGTGACCCTGAAGTCTATGTTCACAGAGTTGGACGGACAGGACGAGCAGGTGAGATGGGGCATGCGCTGAGTTTTGTGACTAAGCATGAAATAGATAAATTTGAAAAAATTCTGGAATATCAAAATAAACTACATGAACTTCAGAGTATGGGCGTATTAGATGGAGATGATGTATATGATCTAAAACCAATCATGACTTCACTTTTTATTGGTGGTGGTAAAAAAGATAAGTTGAGACCTGGCGATATTGCAGGAGCAATTGTAGGTGAGTCTGGGATCGACTTTAAAGACATTGGTGATATCTTAATCTCTAATATTGTCTCTTATGTTGCTATAAAGTCAGAACTGGCCAATCTCGTTTGTGATAAACTCAAAGATGGCAAAATAAAAAATAGAAAGTTTAAAGTTGGATTACTATAGTGGATGAAAGTAATATGAAAATTTGGGTCGATGCTGATGCATGCCCAAAAGTTGTCAAAGAAACGGTTTTTAAATTCGCCCTTCGCTTAAAAATTCCCGTTTGCCTTGTCGCCAATACTTATATGAATATTCCATCCTCCCAATATATCTCTTTTATAAAAGTCGATAATGGAGCAGATGTCGCTGATATGTATATTGTTGACCATCTCAGTAGTGGTGATCTTGTTGTTACCGCAGATATTCCTCTGGCCAATGAAGTTATTAAAAAGGGTGCTCTAGCGATAAATCCGCGAGGTGAATTGTACGATGAAGATAATATTAGCGAGCGTCTCTCTATGCGTGATTTTATGAAGGATTTGCGTGACGGTGGTCTCGTTACAGGTGGACCTGATGGTTATAATGCTAAAGATAAAATCAATTTTACAAATTCTTTAAACCGAGTACTTACGAAAAAAGGCTTTAAATAGAAAGGGCAAAAAAAAAGCTGAGTGGGTTAACTCAGCTTTCATATCTTAAAAGTCCGAAGACCATTAAAACTAAAGTGGCGGGAGCGGCTCCATTTGAACCTCTCAAATTCTTGCCGAAAACAGTCAATATTAACTAGCTAGAAATGCAGACATTGTTGGGCTTTAGTTGAACCTAACGTTGGGGGCACCTCAAAGAGTTATAGATGCAGTTAGATGAATGAAACATGAGAAACTCAGTCTTAGTGCCATCGCAAGGTGCCTAAAAGAGATGAAAATTCCAACTAAAAAGCGAGGAAAAAGTTGGCATCCTCAAATGATCAAGAGAATTTTAGGGTGAAAATTGAGATCGATAATGTATAATATCTAAAAAACTTTTGACAGGTGAAGATGATGAAATTTTTATTTATTAATTTATTTATAATAGCAACCTCTTTGACAGTTGTTTCTTGCTCTAAAGACAAAGGACAGGGCGGGACAATTGGAAACCTTTCGATCGAAAAACCTGATCTTACCCCTCCCAAACTCCCTGATTTGGGCAACGACTTGGAAAATAAAAAGGAATTTAATTTTTCAGTTGCGGCCAGTGATAAGATTTTGGGAACCTTTGGTGAACTTTCTAGCTTACATATTGTTAATGGGACCTTGGTAGCGGTCGAATCCATAAAGGGAGCAGAAAAAGAGAAAGTTCACTTTATGTCTGTAGGTGACGAAAGGCTTCTAGGTTTAGATGTAACTGTTGATGATGAATTGGCGAAGATTCCAGTAAACGGTTCCATTTACAAGACAGAATTAGATGATTTAAGAGTTCTTCGGTCGAATAGTGGAGTTTATTTAGAAAAATCCTATTCGCGCTCATATACAAAGAAAAATGGTGATGACTTAAAGGAACGTGGTGGATTATTTTATCAAATCAGCGATAAAAAGCTTCGTTTCTTGTCGTCTTTGGGCAATCGATCTCTTGGGGATGGATTGCATCCGATAAATTTTTTAACTTTCGTTGGGAATGACGAAATTTATGGTGCCACGGTGCACATGAGAAGGCGTACTGGGGGCAAAGGATATGATAATAAGTTAAATGTCTTTAAATGCCCTCAAAATGATTGCTCTCAATTGAAGCTGGTGGAGTATGAAACTTATTCAGATGTCGACTGGGACAGTTTCGGGATCAATAATGTTAACTTTGATGATGATCATCTTTTTATTGTTGGAATAGCACGCAAGGAAGGTGAAGAGAATCTTGCCATAATTAAGTTAAACGAATTTCTGGATGAAGAGTTCGATATGGTAACTGACAGCTCTAAATCTGGAGTGGACGATAATATCGATGTATTTCGAATCCCACTTTATTCTGTTAGGAATGCCGCAGACAGTTATTTTTCGAATTCTTTTGAGCATATTCTTTTAAAAGGGTATGGAACTGATTATAAACCTTCCTTGATATCTGTCGATGTTTCAGAGAATACAGGGGAGTCTACAGTTTCGAAAAACTTAGAAAAAAATCTGGCAGATATTAAGGATGTCCACTCTATCTCTCATATCGGTCAGAATTATTTATTTCTATACAGCACGAAAGCAAATCCTGAGAAAAGATTTATCTCTCTAGTTAACCACAAAAATGGAAATATTATCAAAGTGAATGGCAAAGAAAACTTTGATACTGGTGCGGACGTTCCTTATGAAGCGGGTCCTTTCACGACTCGACCAGGGGCAACTCGCTCCAGTAAGGAAGCCCAGGGGCAATCTTTGATACATTTCAAAGATGGGAAAATTTATTTATATACTTTTTTATACGGTAGTAGGAAATTATCAGAGAAAGTGATTGAAGCCAGGTAGGTCTTTATGCAGTCTAATTTTAATCTATTTCTATTGCTTTTAGCACTTACAGGCTGTGGCCATACAGTAGTGGATAAGGAGATTCAACAGAAAGAATCTGAGCCGCTTTTATGCACTCGTGATATCAATGAGTGGGGGTATAGTTCAAAATGCAAGTGTCATGGGCAAAATGAGATCTATGATCAAAAAAAGGGAAAATGCTTTGCAAAATAAACTATATGCTTGGTTTCCCGATTCACATCAAGAGACAATTTCAATACGTTGTTTTTTTATTATGCGCCTAATGAAGTATTGCAATGTTGAGTTTGAACTAAATTACGTTCGCTTACCTGAAAAAGACTTATCCGTGTTACAGGTTGAAGCTAAAGAAATCCCCATCCTAAAAGCAGAGGACAAACTATATAAGACTTATCAAATCATTGATTTGTGTAAGGAAACTGCATCTAAAGAAAATATTGAAATATTGTTTCAAGACGAAAACTTAGCTCATCAGATATTTTTTCAATGGGCCACAACAAACCTGTTAGGTTCTTACGTTGGACTACTTTATGGTGACAAAGAAATTCGTGAGCGAGTTTATAAAGATTATCAAAAAGCCTACCCAGACTTTATAGAGAAAAACCTAGATTTAATATCTGAGTCAATGCTTGAATGGAGTATACATAACGAAGATATTTCTCAAGATCCAAAAAAGAAAAAAGAAAATATACAGAAGTTGATTGATAACCTTGATAGTCATCTTGAAAACAATAAGTTTTGGTTTGGTGATAATATTTCTATTAATGATTTTGCTCTATTTTCTTTTTGTTACATGATGTATAACCCTCAATTTATTTATTTTCATGATTATATTAAAAGCAAAGAGTCTTTGTTTAACTGGATGAAAACTATGGATCACTTATCCAGACACGAGCATTCGAAAATTAAAATTGGTTCTTAGAAGCTTTTTATTTCAAGTAAACAAGATGACAAGTCATCCACTTCACAATAGCCAGTGAATTGTCCTCCACAAAAATCAGTTTAAGTATTGGAATTTAAAAAGAAGGCAAAAAAAAAGCTGAGTGGGTTAACTCAGCTTTCATATCTTAAAAGTCCGAAGACCATTAAAACTAAAGTGGCGGGAGCGACGGGACTCGAACCCGCGGCCTCCTGCGTGACAGGCAGGCGTTATAACCAACTTAACTACGCCCCCGCATAGTAATTGTGAGAATAATATATAGGCGTCGGGAGCTTTTTCGTCAAGTTAAAAGACTAGCCAATAAAGATAACTTTTAAGGCCATACCAAAAAGAAGCGTAGCGAAAAGCCTTTTGGAGAGCTCTGGGCTTACTTTTGGGCTCAGATGAACACCTAGTCTTGTTCCAACAAAACCACCTAAAAATAAAAAGAAAACAAGGCCTAGATTTACATAACCGGCCTGAAAAGAGGCCAAATCTGCGGAAATTATAAAGCTCTCATTCCAGCCAAGAATGACATAATTAATGGCCCCCATAAGGGCCCCAATCATCATAATTAAGTTTGAAAAAAAAGCGACATCAGTGAGAGGCACTTTTAGCAAAAAGATGAATAAAGGAACGAGGATAATACCACCGCCAAGTCCCGTAAAGGCCGATAACAACCCACTTAAAAAGGTCGTTATAAAGCCTAGAACGAGTATTTTTTTGCTTGAATACTGGGGCTTGTTTGAAGATGCTGTGGTTTTTATAAGAAGGGTTTTAAGGGCTGCAATAAGTAAGATACTCGCAAAAATCTTTTTAAAGGTTTGGGCCGAAATACCTAAAGATGTTAAAGCACCTATTTGTGTTCCAGAAATTATACCTATCGCGAGCACAAAAAAGAGCAGAAGAGGTATCTTTTTTCCTTTTTGGTAAAATTTATAAGTCACCATGGAGGAATTTATAAAGATTATTGTCAAAGAAACGCCCACAGCAGATTGAAACGGTGCCTCAGGGAAAAGAGAAACAAGAAGAGGGACTGTAAGAAATCCACCACCAACGCCAAATAAGGCCGAAATAATTCCTATCGTAATACCAAGAGTAATGAGACCAATGAAAATCATTTCTTATAATGTCCTTGTTATGAGACTATGTCCGAGTCTAATCTAAAAGGAGCTATAATTGAAGGTATTTATAACAGGAGGAACGACTGGTATAGGTTTGGAGTTGGCAAAACTTTACCTTCAAGAAGGTGCTGAGGTTGGAATATGTGGAAGAGACTTAAGTAAAATACCTGCTGATTTTAAATATGAAGCTCTTAAGGCCTACAAAGTTAATGTGGCCAATAGGCAAGAGATAATAGATGCCATAGATGAGTTTGTTGGGGCAGGGGAGCTAGATCTTGTCTTGGCCAATGCTGGGGTATCAGATGGTGACAAACTAAGGTTACCTGATTTTGAAAAAACGAGAAAAATAATTGATATCAACCTTTTGGGGGTTATTAATACTTTTGAGGCAGCATTTAAACATATGATTAAGCAAAAAAGAGGTCATATAGCTGCTGTTGCATCGGTTGCTGGTTTTGTCGGTTTACCTGCCGCGGGTGCTTATTGTGCGAGTAAATCAGCAGTTCTTACTTTATGTGAATCTTATGCAATAGGTTTAAAGAAGTGTGGAATAAGTGTAACGGCAATAGCACCTGGTTTTATTGATACTCCTCTTACTCAAAAGAATAAACACACAATGCCGTGGTTGATGCCAGTGGAAAAGGCCGCTCATAAAATTAAAAAGGCCTTAGATCGAAAAACGGCCCTATTCATTTTCCCTTGGCAGATGAAAATTCTCATTACTTTTTTAAATAAAATGCCAAGGTGTTTATATAGGTTTTTAATGGGGTTAAAAATTACAGACTATACTCAAAAAAAACCTATTGAGAATCCCAATTTATAAGTATGTGACGTATGATTTGTCCCTTAACTCTATGGGCCTTTTCATCTTCCTTGAGAAGATCAAAGTTTTCAATATCGACAATATAAGTGTCATTTTTATCTTTCCAAACTCTTTCGAAGCCCGTCATTAGTCGATTGGCAAGCCCTTTTGAATACAGTTGAATGCCATAAAAGGATTTTTTTGCGCGAGTATTAATTAAGGATAGTGAGGAAGGGGATAAAATAATAAGCTTTCGATCCACAATAATTGAAGTGATATAGTCTTGTTTCTGAGCTCTATAGATTTTTACAGGTATATTGTATTTTTTAAGCATTGGAAAAAATGATGATTCTGGGTAGTCAACTATTTTATCTTCAACATTTTGTTTAATAATAATTCTGATTGATATCTCTGGAAGGAGAATTTTTAGTTTGATAAGTGAATCAATAATAAGAGGGTCTGATAACGAGGTCGTTTCAAGGACTATTTCTCTTTTTGCTCTTATGAGTTGGTCTAGAATTATATTAATAGTTTCATGGGGAAATGCACTTGAGTTCTCAATACTTCGATAAAGATCATGATTAGTAAAATCTTCCTCATAAAGTAATTGTTGAACGAGTAAATAATCACTAGAGCGAGAAATCTCTGAGATGTTTTCGAATTTACGTGGTGTCGGTAAAGTAATTGGTTGTTTATATTTTTTTAAAACTTTTATTTTCTCTTTTATTGTTTGGGCCTTTTTATATTGATTTATATTTTTAGGATCTAAGATTTTTGCTATTCTTAGAGAGTAGTCGATTGCTAATATATTGTGAAAGTGAGTACGTTGTTTTTTTGAGTATAATTCCATCTTTTTTTTATATTCATTAATACTAATATTGGAACTAGCTAATAGATGAAATGGAATCAACAATAAGAATACTTTAAAAATCATCTGGCCCTACCTTTTTAAGATCGAAGGCGGTGATAAGGTCTTGCTGATGATTTTTAAATGTATACTCTATGAGTCCTTCAGGCTTATTTTTTGAGGCTATATTTAAAAATGAATTATCTTTAAAAATATTGGTTTTGAAGTCATAGAAGAGTCCGCGAACTTTTATGAGTACCAATTTCTTTAAATAAACCCCTCTTAAAAAGAATTCTCCATTAGGTTCGTGATATTGATCAAGTTGATCTTTAAGGCCGAAGTAAACTTCGTAACTTTGTGGTTCATTATGAGTAAATATTAACTCTGTTGTCATAAAATGATTAGAACCTTTTTCCTTTTCTTTAAAATAAAGAAAATCTAAGTTCATGTCCTCACTTTTTAAAAACGCATTATATTGGCTAAACTCGTTTATCTTAAAAATTCTTTTGATCACAAAGGTTTTATCTTTTGGTGAGAAAGTTAAGCTTCCTCCTAAGTATTGATAAGTATCTGCTGCGTCAGGTATGTCTGATGTTAAAAGATATTTAAATCCATCTTGACTGAGTTTTTCTTTTTGATAAGGCTGAAGGATATTACTTCCAAGAGTAATATTATAGTTATAAGATTTATGAAATTGGAACTGTATTTTTCCTTCTCTAAATTCTGGTGGTAAATCATTAAAAAACAGAGATAAGAAATTAGAGTCCGGCGTAAAATCTTTAAAATCCCTATCTTCGATTTTCTTTAAAAAGTATGATTCGAATAATTGATTAAGTTTTTTTGTTAAAAGAATATTGGTTTTGTTATTAGTTTTGAAACGCAAAACGATTTTGTTTTTTAAAAATCTAAAACTATCATCTTCAAAAAATAAATCTTTAAAATAATTAATATAGGGGTGAGGCTTAGAAGATACGCTTCTTTTAACTTTCTCTTTGTGGAGAAAGCTGGAGTAGTAAGGCTTTTGGTTTGTTTTTATGGAATATTTTATAAACCAACTAATCCCTAGTCCAATAAAAATTATTGAGAAAGCAAACTTAAACATAATACCTCATCGTGTTTATCGGGATAAAGTAGATCCTTCATAAGTGATAGTGGAAAGAAAGCTCATGTAAAACTACGAAAATTCGATAAGATAGTAGGATGCCAATTACATCACATTTATATTTTGTTTATACGGTTTTATTTATTGTCCAAGTTCTTTTTGGTGTTAACTTTGTTGCGTCAAAGATCATTGTAGGAAACTTAGAACCAACGGCATGGGCCTTTTATCGCTTTCTTATTTCAGGTATACTTTTATTAACCTTTACTAATTTGATTTTCAAACAAAGGCCTCATTATTCATTTAATTATTTTTTAAAAATTAACCTATTTGCCTTTATTGGTTTTACAGTGGGGCAGTTAGGTATGCTTAAAGGTTTGAAATTAACCACATCTATTAATACTTCGATAATTACATCTACTATCCCCATTTGGACTATGACTTTTGTTTTAATAAATAAATCTGAAAATATGGGGTTAAGAAAAGTTCTTGGTTTTTTAATTTCGTTTACAGGTGTTCTTGTTATTAGAGATTTTACTTCTTTTCAATTCTCCAATGAGACTTTTATAGGTGATGGATTGGTACTTATTGGAGCAATAGCGAGTGGGACCTTTATTGGATTATGCCGTCCTTTTTTATTAAAAAATAATCATTTTTATGCAAGCTCTTGGATGTTTCTTTTTGGAGCACTTCAGATAGGTATTTTGGCACTTTTAACAGGGACATCTTTTGAGATTAAGAGTTATAGTACTGAGATGGTATCGTCTATGGTTTACTCGGCCCTTTTTGCAACTTTATTGACTTACTTTTTATCAAATTGGGCCTTAACGAAAGTTCAATCTGGGAATGTTGCATTCTTTATCTATTTCCAGCCTGTTGTTGCCGCTATTCTCGCATGGTCTTACCTAGATGAAGTAATTACTTTAAGAACTTTTTTGAGCACAGGTCTGATTATCCTTGGATTTTTAGTAGTGTGCTTTCCTTTTAGAAAAATGAAACAAGAGGAAGACCAACGGAAAGACCATACATAGTTGCCCTTCGATCACCATACCCCCAATTAATATAATTAAGCTCCCAAAACATTCCTTTCCCCCAACGGATCCAGGCATTTTGGTAATCGATTTTAGACTCCGTACTTAAAAACATACCATAGACGACAGTATAATTTTCTATATCCATAAAGTGCTTAAAAACAACTTCAAAACCTTGAGGATAAATGATTTGAGTATATAAATCATCAGACTTATTAAATTTAAAGCTTAGTGTTTGCGTACCTAGTAAAGGGATTATATGTACTTTGCCATCGAAGAGTCGAGCAAGGTCATAGGCAAAATAAAGCCCAAAGTTATTGAATATAGACTCTCTGAAAATAAGGGCGTCGAAAAATCGAAAGGAAGATGCTTGATTGAGTTCTATTTTACCATAAAGGAATAGTGCTGGAGCTACCGTATTTTTATTTGTGACTTCTTCTCTTTGTGTCTTAAACATATATGGACCAAACCCATATGCAGTTTTCACTCGATGCAGTCGGTTTGGTAAATTAGTTTTAATAGCAATCTTTTTATTTTCGCCTTCCTGATTTTTAAGTGTAATTTCAGAGGCGTGTTGTCCATTTATAACATTTATAAAAGGGGGAGGTGTTCCATCCATTAGCGTGTAATTTGTTGGAGACCAAGTGACCTCTAAGCGTGGTGTTTCATTTCCCCATTTTCCTTTTCTTTCAAGGTGACAACCGACAGATAAATACTCATTATCAAGCCCTTCTATTTTAAGACCAAAATTTGAGCATGAATAATCGATTTGCTTAGTATTTTTTGCTTCTTGGGGAACTTTACTTTCAATAACTATTTCACCAATAAGTACTCCATTGTCATATATTTTGACAGGGATTGAGTTAAACAGATTTATGAAGAGTTCGATATATTGATAGCCATTTCTTTTTTCAGGTACGAAGGCCTGAGCTTTATATAGGAAATGAACATTGGAATGTGCACCTTTAATGGCCACGGCCATTCTTGCACGGGGAATTAAAAGGTTGTTTTCTGTTCTAATCCACTGTACTGATTTTTTTAATAGTCCGGTTTTAAGTTTAAACTTTTGAAATTTCTTTACTTTAAATTTGAAGTGATCAAGATTCACATCAATCCTTGGATCCCCAAAGCGAACGGGCCCAAAAGATATGTCTATCAGCTTTGCTTGCAACCCCGAAGAGCAAAGCAGTAAAAAGAAAAATAAAGCTCTCATTAAGCTATTGTCTCTTAATAGGTGATTGTTCTCTAGTGTGCTAAATTTTCTTACTTAATGTCTTCTACTAGTATTTGTTCATTTTGGTAGGAAAAATGTAAATCGAAATCATAAAGCTTAATTCCATATGCTCGAGTATGACTTTTATTTCTATGATAAGCAGGTCTTGGGTCTTGTTTGAGAATGCTATTAATTAAATCAAATACCCTGTGGTATTGCTCGGGATTAGGGAAACGTCTTTTGAGGGATAGGATTACATTATTTGAAAAATCAATTTTTAAACTTGGAAAACTAGTCTCGTTTACCCAACCACTTTTGGCCTCAGAGGCCATATCATAATTTGATATATAGGGCTTAATATCCAGTACTGGTGTGTTATCAATAGCGTCTATGAGACTCGTATGTAAAACAGTACTTTGAGTGTTAAATTCAATTTTATTTAACTGAACTAAGCTCTGCCCAATAGGGTTAGGTCTATGGGGGCCACGTGTTGCAAAAAGTCCCATTTTCTTTTCACCACCAAGACGAGGTGGTCTGAGAGTTGTTTGACCTTTCCAGACAGCTTTATCTAAATAGTAGTGAATCCATAGGTGCGAAAAACTCTCTAGGCCTTTATAAAAGCTGGGATGGGAGTATGCTCCGGTCATCTCTAGCTTACATTGACCATTGATGTTTGAAAGTGCTTGCCTAGGTATACCGAACTTCTCTTTAAAAGGAGTTCTTATATACCCAATAGGCTCAATCTTCATCACCTGCCTGAAATTTTAGAAATTCTTCTGTAAAGGAGAGGTTTTTGGTGTCTTTAATTTTATCTATATAAAGAGTTCCAAAGAGATGATCGACTTCATGTTGAAATACGGTTGCTGCAAAGCCCTCAGCAATAACTTTTTGAGGATTGGCCTGTTCATCGAGGTATTCAACCTCAATTTTTTGTGGCCTCTCAACAAGACCCCTAAGTCCTGGTACTGATAAACAACCTTCCCAACACTCTTCAGTTGTTTCATCTAAAACCTTAATAATCGGATTAAATACAATGAGCAGTTCATAATCATCATCCTCTTTGGGGATACCTACGAGGGCCAATTTTTTAAGGATTCCAATTTGTGGAGCGGCCAAACCGATACCATCTTCGGCCTCCATTGTTTCAATCATATCCTCTATAAGCTTTTTAGTTTCCTCGGACTTAATCTCTTCGGGAGTAAAGTCTGATGCATGCTGTCTTAATACGGGGTTCCCCATTCTTAGTACTTCTCTTCTTGCCATTAGTAGGACCTTTTGTTTAATCTGATATACCAAGACTAATATACAACGAGGCACCTCTTGAAAAGAATACTTTTTGTTTGTTTAGGTAATATTTGTCGGTCACCAACTGCTGAGGCCATTATGAAGGCATTTTTAGACAGCGAAGGGATGGAAAGACAGTTTATTGTTGATTCCGCAGGAACCAGTGGGTTTCATGAAGGAGAGCAGGCGGACTCTAGGTCTAGATCTCATGCAAGGGAGAGAGGTGTCGAAATAGAGTCAATATCGAGAAAAATCCAAGTGCCTGATGACTTTAAGAACTTTGATTATATTTTTGCTATGGATGAGGATAATCTCTCGGATCTGATTGATTTGGATGCGGGTGGAGAATTTAAAGAGAAGATTCATCTTATTACAAAATTTTGCTCAGAGCCTTCTTTTAAAGAAAAAGGTGTTCCAGATCCTTACTACAGTGGTGATAGAGGATTTGAGCTCGTCTTTGATATATTAGATGATGCTTGCCAAGGAATTCTAGATTTTATTGGAAGTAATGATCGTTAATTATATTACGCCTAAAGGTTTTGATAAACTAATCAAAGAACAAGAGTCTCTTCTAAAAATTGAAAGACCAAAAGTAGTCAAAGTCGTAACTTGGGCAGCTTCTCTTGGGGATCGCTCGGAAAATGCAGACTACCAATATGGAAAAAAAAGACTAAGAGAAATAGATCGAAGACTACGATTTTTAAAAAAAAGAATCGAATCTGCTCAAGTCATTGATCCTGCATTATGTAATAGCTCAAAAGTTCAATTTGGGGCGAAAGTCGTTGTTGAAACAGAAGATGGTAATAAAAGATCTTATATTATAGTGGGTGAAGATGAAATAAATCTTCGAGAGGCCAAAATCAGTTGGAGGTCACCTATAGGTAAAAGTCTTATAGGAAAGCAAAAGGGAGACCTTGTAGTTGTAAAGACTCCAGATGGTGAAAAAGAGCTTGAAGTACTTGAAATCTTATACAGATATTGAAAAAAGTTTCCCTGTAAAATTAGTAATTAATTATTGATAAAATGGTTATACCAGGAAGGTAAACCATGGAATTAAACATCCCTGTTTCATTAGGTGAAGTTATAGATAAGATATCTATCTTAAGAATTAAAAAACAAAAAATTTCAGATAAAAAGAAATTAAAGTTTGTCACAGAAGAAGAAAGAAGGTTGGTAAAGTATCTTAATCAAGAGAGATCTTATCAATCTTGGATTGAGCGTTTAGTAGAAGTCAATCAGGCCCTTTGGGAGGTTGAAGATAGTCTGAGAGAAAAAGAAAAGAATAATGACTTTGGTGAAGATTTTATTCTTTTAGCACGATCGGTGTACATTCTTAATGACCAGCGTTTTGAAATAAAAAATAAAATTAACTCAATATTTAATTCTTCAATTAGAGAGGTAAAGTCCTACTGTAATTACTGATTGTTTTGACGGTTCTTAATTTGTCGTGATAACGTCTTTGACCTAGATAAAATATCAACAAGGACCGTACAATGCCAAAGGCCAACAAACCTCTACCTCTAGTTAAAAAATATAAATTTTATGAAGAAGCAGTGCAAAGTCATGATAATGATATTGAGTTCATCAATAAAGAATTTGAAAAGATTGTTGGCGAAAAACCTCTAACTTTTAGAGAAGATTTTGGCGGGACTGCAGCGATGGCATGTGACTGGGTTAAGCAAAGTCCAAATCATCAAGCATGGGGAATTGACCTAGATGAAGAGCCTCAAGCCTTTGGTGTAGAATACCACTATAGTCAGCTTAATGATGAGCAGAAAGGGCGGATGCAGTACATCAAAGGGAACGTTCTTGATAATTATGAATTCAAAACAGATGTAATTGCGGCCTTTAACTTCTCTTACTTTATTTTTAAGCAAAGAAAGCAGGTTCTTGAATACTTTAAAAAGGTAAGAGAAGGACTTAATGATAATGGTCTATTCTTTATGGATATATTTGGTGGGACTGAGTGCTATGATGTCCTTGAAGAAGAGACTGAATATGATGATTTTAATTACTTCTGGGATTGCGATGATTATAACCCTATAACTAATGAAGTTCTTTACTATATTCACTTCAAAGATAAGCAAGACGGACTTAAGTATGAAAGAGTGTTCACTTATGACTGGAGACAGTGGAGTATCCAAGAGATTAGAGAATTATTAGAAGAAGCTGGTTTCTCCAAGTCTACTCTTTATTGGGAAGAGGACGATGATGATGATGAAGGTGAAGGAAACGGTGTTTTTTATCCAAGTGAGGAAGAGGAAAACTGTGAAAGTTGGGTCTGCTATATAGTTGCTCAAAAATAACCTTAGTCTACTAAAACGTTTGGGAACTATTTTGTCATTGCGAGTAATGGATTATTGAATTACTATTTCTATAGGACAGTAATAAGTGGGGTAATCCTTGAAAAAGATTCTAATTGTTGATGATGAAGTTGAAATAAGAGATATTTTAAAACTTTTTATTTCTGCTAGCTATGAAAATGAAATACTAGAAGCTGATTCCGGAAATGCTGCAATTGATGTTCTTGAAGATGAAATGGATGAAATAGCTGTTGTTTTATGTGATTACCGTATGAAAAATGGAAATGGGGGAGTCGTTTACGCTTACTTAAAAGAAAATGACTTTCCAGTACCTTATATTATGGCCTCAACCGACACCCCAGATGTTTATGAAGAGTTTGCAACACTAACAGAAGATAATCCTTTAAATACCAACTTAAAAAAGCCATTTAAAAAAGCGCTTATTAATGAGGTATTAGATAAAATCTTAGCAGAGGTTGATTAACTACTCTCTAAGGACAATCATTTTTAATTTTCCATACTTATTTTCGGCCATGTAAGAAAACGTGGTCTTAGACAGATCTATGTATGTCGTTTGATTAGAACCTAAAGTTCCCACGAGGGATTGGTGAGATCTTTTATTAATACCATAAAAGAAGCCTGAGACATCAAAAAGCTTTTTAATAAATGAATGAAGAAGCTTTTTTAATGTAGTGACAATTATGGCATTATTATCTGCACTAATTTCTTTGTCTTTTAAGGTTTGAGCTTTGATTTCTTCTGCTAAACTCTTATCAATGAGAAAGTAGAAGCATAGTCGGTTTCCTCCAACCATGACAGGGTGATGGGAGATATAATTACATTCTATTGATTTAATTTTTTCTAATTTAGTAATTTTAGGTCTGTCTTTGGTCGTGAAATCAAGAAGAATGGAGCTCGAAACTTTAAACCCTTGTTGAATTCGTTCTTCAACTTCATTAAGTTCAATTATTTCTTCTTCCTTTAAACAGGCATCAAGATGTTTTCTAAATAGGTCTTGGATCAGATTAATTTTGATGGGCTTCTCAATAATTGTGAGATTTGGCATTTTTTTGAGTTCATTTTTGAATAAGGATAATTTTCCTGTAATTACGACAAACGGGTAATTACTTAAATTAGGTTCTCTTCTTACTTTTTTCATAAAGTCTAGACCACTTATCTTGGGTAAATCTAGGTCGGTGAGAACTAAATCGAACTTCTGATTTTTAAATTTTGTGTAGGCATCAGATCCATCTTTGGAGGTCAATATTTTAAGATTCATACGACGACCAATGAGCTCAAAGAGTTTTACAATGGCATCGTCATCATCGACTATAAGTACATTTTTAGTTTTATCCATGAGAATTTATTCCTCTTTAGCAAATATATATTTTCTTAATCCTTGTTTTTCTTTTTCTCCCAACGAGTGAATAAGTGCTCGATAGTGACGTTCTTTATTTTGCTTGTTAACTTCAACAATCGTGGCAAAAAACTGGATATCTTTATTAATTCGGACAAGGCATGAAGAATACTTCTCTATGAAAACTCTAGATTGGAAAACAACTTCATTTTCTGAAATAGTATCCACATCTATATTTTTTATTATAAATCCATGACTAAACTCTGAGTGGTATTTAGGTGAAACTTTACCCAAATCTACATTTTTATAGGCCACACCTCTTGTCCTTTCTTTTTCTTGCACAAACTCTCTAACTAGAGAAATTTGATGATCAAAGGAGTATTCCTGGTCAACCGGATTAAGGTTACTGTAATCAAGGATTTTTCTTAGTTTATTGAGGTCATGAGTAAGGTTATATATAACAACAAGAGGTTCAGGGGTTTTATTAGAAATGGCATTATTTTTTAACCGAGAGCACATAACCCTAAGTTGAACAAACTCTTCACTTTCCATAAAGCTTTGAGCTGGAATTGGTTCATCGATGACAAATGAAACAATTTCGGCCCCAGAAGTATTAAGAATATTTAGATTATCCTCTAGAGTAGAAACAAGAAGAAACTTATACGGATAGAGCCAAACCATTTTTTTTGCATTCTTATAAACGGTAAAGTTTTTATCAATAACTAAAACTCTAAGTCCTTGATCGGCCATTCCTTCAGAATAATTTTTAACAAGTCTCTTTATAACATTTCTTTTTTCATAAGATTTTGTTTTGTTTTCGTGAAATTCTAATAAAATCTCTCTGATAAGTTCTTCGTCGGCATTTTCAATAGTAACCGAGTTACCAAGCTCTTTTTCTAGAAACTGAAGATCGTCAAGGTCATCTTTGTCTGAAAAGTAGAGCAAATCATATTTATCATAAAATGCGTACTGGGCAGTGATTTGATAGGTCGCTGGATAACGGAGGTTAGTTGTTCTGACCTCTGTAGCAAAAAAGTCTTCAAAAGGAAAATCTTCAAGTCCATTAATAGATATTTTAAAAGTATCATTTAAATAAACGGGAACATCTGTTTCTACCTGAATTTCATCAAAAGAAAAGTAATTCACTCTAAGAGGAAGTAAAACTTCTAATTCGCTTTCGACTTTCTTACTAAAGAACTCATGCTTGTCATTATTGATTCCAAGGATTTTTACAATAGATAAGCTTAGATCAGCAATAGAGCTTTTTTGAGTTTGGAGATAACAAAAATGTGTTTTAATACCAAGCTCATATCTCCATTGTTCTAAATTCTTATTATCTAGCTGATTCCATAGACCAATAATATTTGTATTTTTAATATTGAGTTCAAAAAATAATGTTCGAAGAGCACTATCGATTTCAGGAGCGTACATATCAACCATGAGAAGATCGAAGTTATCCTCAAGAATAAGCGTGCAGAGAGAATTATGATTTGACTGAGGCTTTATTTCTCGGAAATCAATATCATAAGATCCCTCAAGAATATCTTCTTTTTCTTGATTAATAACGTTTATAAGCCTTTCATCAAAGCCGTAATAGACGATATCGATTAATTTTTTCGAGCTCATTATTTATTTTCCTCTATTTCATATCGTCTTTTAATTAAAAAATATAAATAGTAACAAAGGTAACCAAGCTTTCTTGTCAGGCTAAAAAAGCTTTGGAGCATCACGCGAGCTCATGGTAGAATTAATTAATGATTTTTCTAGTGGAGCTTAATTATGGCCATAATTTATAAAATTGATTCAGACTTAAAAGATATTATCCCTAATTTTATGAGTGGTAGGCAGAAGGATATCGGATTATTAGAGTCGGCCATAAAGGAGTCTGACTTTGCGGAGATTCAATCAATAGGGCATAAGCTTAAGGGAAATGCTGGAAGTTATGGCTTTGATGGTCTAGGAAAAATTGGTGCAGAAATAGAAAAAAACGCCAAAGAAAGTAATCTTGATGCTATAAAAAAACTTTTCGAAGATTATAAAGAGCACCTTGGTCAAATTGAAATTCAGTTCGTATAATCGATAAATGTATAATTAGAATACTTTTGAGAAAGGGTCCCAGACCAATTCTTTTCCGTTTCATTTATAATAATAAATTTTCTTGTTTCTAGGTTATTTTTTGAAATGATTTCAAAAGCACGTGTAAAGTGGTTTTTCATCTCTATTGAGGGGAAGTGATAAAGAAAGATTTTATTTGCAAAGTTCTCTGTAAAAAATAAGGAAGGGTCTTCATCCTTAGGAGTATTGAGAGAGAGAAGTCCGTTGAATATGTAATCTAGATTACCAAGTTGTGAGGAGTTTTTTAAAGTCTCTGTGAACCAAAATATTCCACTTATATCGGGAGAGATTAGTTTGGAGAGTTCCAATTCATTTCCTTTCAAGTTTTTTACTCATGGACTCTAGTATACCATTAACGAGTTCTTTTGACCTTTCTTGTCCATATGTTTTAGACAGATTTATATATTCATTAAGAACGACTTTAAAAGGTACTTCACTTTCATATTTAAGCTCATGATAGCCTAAAAATATAATCGCCTTTTCAACATTACTTAAAGTCTTAATATTTCCTGTTTTAAGATAAGCAGGAACCTCTTGTCCGTATTCATCTAAGTGGGTGAGAACATTCTTGATAAGGTTTTTACCAAAAATGACCCCCTTAGGATTAAGAGCAATGTCTTCAGGATCAATATGCGCAGAACTTTGATCAAAGTCTTCTAACTTCTCAGGGTAGCTCTGAGGATCATTATTACCATCAAATACGATTTGGTAGAGAAATTTAAAGGCGTAGGCCCGTCCCTGCGTTTTATGATTCATATTTAGTAAACCGGATATTCTTTGCAAAGAGCAACAACTTGCTCTCTTACTTTGTTAATAATAGCTTGATCATCTTTATTTCTTAAAACTTCATCAATCCAAGAGGCAATGAGGTCCATTTGTTCTTCTTTTAAACCTCTTGTTGTAATAGCAGGTGTACCAAGTCTGATACCAGAAGTTACAAAAGGAGATCTTTTATCACCTGGGATCATGTTTTTGTTACAGGTAATGTGAGCAGCTTCAAGAATTTTTTCGGCCTCTTTACCCGTTAAACCAACAGAGTCTGTTTTGATCATCAGTAGGTGATTGTCTGTGCCATTTGAAACAACTTCTATTTGTTTTTCCATAAGTTTAGAAGCAAGCCGTTGAGCATTTTTAATAACCTGTTCTTGGTAAGTTTTGTACTCAGGTGTTAGGGCCTCTAAAAAAGAAACAGCTTTTGCTGCAATAACATGTTCTAGAGGGCCACCTTGAAAGCCAGGAAAAACATTAAAGTTAATTTTTTTAAAGAGCTCTTCATCATTTGTAAGAATAATACCTCCGCGTGGGCCCCGTAAGGTTTTATGTGTCGTTGAGGTAACAATATGAGCGTGCTCGATAGGAGAAGGGTGTAATCCAGCAGCTACAAGACCAGCAATATGGGCCATATCAACAAGGAGATAGGCGCCAACTTCATCAGCAATTTCTCTAAATTTTTTGAAATCAATTGTACGTGCGTAGGCACTGGCACCGGCAATAATAAGCTTGGGTTTTTCCCTTTTAGCATCTTCAAGAAGTTGGTCGTAGTCTATGGCTTCCGTTTCAATATTAAGGCCATAAGAGACTACATCAAAGATTCTTCCTGAAAAGTTAACTGGCGAACCATGGGTTAAATGTCCTCCTTCAGAGAGGTTCATCCCCATAATTTTATCTCCAGGCTCTAGTAGTGAAAAATAAGCAGCACAGTTCGCCTGACTACCAGAGTGGGGTTGAACATTAGCATACTTAACATTAAAAAGTTTTTTAACTCTTTCAATGGCCAAGTTCTCCATGGAGTCTACAAACTCGCATCCACCATAATACCTTTTTTGCGGAAGTCCCTCAGCATACTTATTAGTGGCCACAGAACCTTGGGCCTCCATAACGGCCTTAGAGGTATAGTTTTCAGAGGCAATTAACTCAAGCCCCTCTTCTTGTCTTATACGTTCTTTTTCTAAAAGTTCAGTAATCTCTGGATCCATCGTTTCCAGTGATGTGCTATCTTTATGAAACATTAAAAGCTCCTAGGAAAATCTTTTCAATATAAGTGAGGAGTTTGTTCCTCCAAACCCGAAAGAGTTGTTAAGGGCGTATTCTATTTGTGTTTTTTGGGCCTTGTTGGCAACGTGCTTTAGCTCACAGTTAGTGTCTACTTGATCCAAATTTATCGTTGGAGGTAAAACACCTTCGTGTAGGGCCATGGCGCAAAAGATTGTTTCAATACCGCCTGCTGCGCCAAGAAGATGTCCAATCATGGACTTGGTTGAGCTGACATAGATGTCTTCAGTATGCTTACCAAAAGTACGTTTAATTGCCTTCACCTCAGCAGCATCTCCTAATGGAGTAGATGTGCCGTGGGCATTTATATAGCCTATTTTATCAGGGCCAATACCTGCACTATTAAGTGCATTTTCCATACATCTGGCCGCTCCCTCTCCTTCCGGGTGTGGAGCTGTTATGTGATGAGCATCACTAGATGTTCCGTGACCAACGACTTCAGCAAAAATAGTTGCTCCTCTTGCTTTGGCCTTTTCTAGGTTTTCAAGAACTAGAATTCCTGCCCCTTCACCAATAACAAAGCCATTACGGTCTTTATCAAATGGGCGAGAAGCTTTTTGAGGTTGGTCATTTTTAGATAATGCTTTCATATTTGAAAAGCCTGAGATGGTGAGGTTAGAAAGAACACTTTCAGAACCTCCGGATAGAATTACATCCTGTCTTCCAGACATAATTTCATAAGCAGCATTAGAGATTGCATGAGCACCAGAAGCGCATGCACTTGAAATACTATAATTGATACCTCTAAGTCCTAGTTGAAGGGTAAGTAAACCAGGGGCCATATTAGGTATGATTCCTGGAACGAAGAAAGGGGAAACTCTTCTCGCTCCTTTTTCCATGAAGTTTCTAAAATTAGATTCCATCACGGGCATACCACCCATACCAACACCTAGAATAGAACCCATCTTTTCGGTTGGATAAGGGCATTCATTTTTAAGACCTGCATGTTCAAAGGCTTCATGACCAGCTTTAATAGCATAGTGAATAAAGCGGTCGTAACGACTCCACTCTTTTTCAGGTAGATATTCTTGTGGGAGAGTAAAGTTTTTAACTTCCCCAGCGATCTTGATAGGCATTTTATCAATTTCACAGGGGCTGTTTTCAATGAGGCTAATACCGGGCTTGCCCTCAATGATGTTTTTCCAAGTTTCATTAAGGGAGTGTCCTAAAGCTGACACAACCCCCATTCCTGTAATGGCCACTCTATTGGTTGCAACATTCATTGGGGGACCCTAATATTATTGTTTAGTACCTAAATAGGTAACTACGTCGTTAACTGTTTTAAGTTTTTCTGCATCTTCTTCAGGTATCTCAACACCAAAGTCGTCTTCCATCTTCATCATAAGCTCAACGATATCAAGGGAGTCTAGGTTGAGATCATCAACGAAGTTAGTACTAAGGTTAATTTTAGCTTTTTCAATTTTTGTAGCTTCACTAATAAGATCAATTACTTTTTGTTCCATTTTTTGCTCCTAAAAAATAAATACCAATGTATCTAATTATTAAATATAAAGTCCACCATCAATTTTAATGACTTCCCCTGTAATATATTTAGAGGCAGTGCTCAATAAGAAGCAGACCAGTTGGGCCACATCTTCACTTTCTCCGAAGTTATTCAGGGGTATTTGTGAAAGGTAGTGTTCTTTTACTTTGGGGTCAAGTGCGTCCGTCATATCAGTTTGTATAAAGCCGGGGCACACTGCGTTACATCTAATGTTCCTGCTTGCCATTTCTTTAGCATATGACTTGGTAAATCCTATAAGGCCAGACTTAGATGCAGCGTAAGCTATCTGTGAAGGATTACCCATGAGTCCTACGACTGAACTCATGTTAATAATGCTTACATTTTTCTGACGCATAAAGTTTTTCGTTAAGTAACTTGTTAATAGAATTTGTGACTTTAGGTTAGTATCCAGAGTTTGGGCCACATCCTCTTGCTTTATTCTTAAGGCCAATTGGTCCTTTGAGATACCAGCATTGTTAACTAAGCTTTCTATTGGCCCTTTTTCTTTAATAAAGCTCTCAAGAGCGTCTTTCATTTGTTGTTCTTGATTAAGATCAAATAAAAGTCCAGTGGCCTCAGGGGCACCTAGGTCGAGGAGCTCTTTTTTAAGCTCTTCTGCTTGACCTTCTTTTCCTGCACGGTAATTAAAGACAACGTGGCATTTTTGCGCGGCCAAAGATTTGGCAATTGAACGACCTATTCCACGAGTGGCCCCTGTAATAAGGACTGTTTTATTTTCTAAATCATTATAGTTAACAATCATTTTTAACCTTTTAAGAAATTCTCGACTTCAACCAATGCGTTTTCTTTATCCAGAGGAAGAATTTTAACACTTCTATTGATCTTTCTTCCAAGGCCAAAGAGAACTTTTCCAGGGCCTATCTCGAGGCACTTAGATCCATCTTCTAGTTTTCTAAAGCTTTGATACCATAATACGCTTCCCGCAACTTGGTTGATGAGGTTTTCTCGGATTGTGCTCTCAGATGTTCCAGTTGAATAAACTTTAGAGTCAATATTTGCAATATAAGGAATGGTATTTGGTTTAAAAGTTACTTTGTTAAATGTTTCGGCCAGTTTTACAGAGGCTGGTTTCATAAGGGCCGAATGAAAAGGTGCTGATACTTGAAGAGGGACAGATCGATGAGCTTCTTTAAAATTATCACTAATCCATTTAACGGCATCTTCACATGCACCACTATGACCTGAAATTACAATTTGGTCAGGGTCGTTAAAGTTAGCAGGCATGACGACATGGCCTGGTCTTGATGAGATTTGGCATGCTTTATCAACAATTTCTTCTGGAACTTTAAGTAAAGCATACATGGCACCTTCAGAAGCAGGAACAGCCTCTTGCATGAATTTACCTCTATTGTGCACAAGCATTAAGGCATCTTCAAAGCTAAGCGTTCCGGCCGCAACGAGTGCAGCATATTCTCCAACTGAATGACCCATAACATGTTCTATTTCAATGCCTTGATCTTCGAGAATTTTTTTTGCCTCTTGATAAAGAGCTATTGAGTAAGTCAGTATTGCCGGTTGGGTATTTTGAGTTAGCTTGAGCTCTTCATCGGGACCTTCAAGCATAATTTTAGATAGTTTGTAGCCCAGAACTTCATCAGCTTTATTAAGTAATTTAAAAGACTCTTTTCCTTCAAGCATTTTTCCCATGCCTACGTATTGTGAGCCTTGTCCAGGAAATAACAAATTAACTTTCATGTCTGCTCCTTCTCGCTAGTACCTTAGAACAGTGGCACCAGATGTAACACCGGCACCAAAAGCATTAAATAATACAAGGTCTCCTCTTTTAATTTTCCCTTCCTCAATTGCTTCATGAAAAGCGATGGGGATAGTAGCAGCAGAGGTGTTACCGTATTTATGTATATTGACGATGACTTTTTCACTAGGAATTCCTAGCAGTTCGCCACACTTTTCTATTATTCTTATATTGGCCTGGTGGGGAACCATCCAATTAATATCTTCTAATTTAAGATTTGCTTTCTCAATAGCTTCTTTGGCATTTTCTGAAAGAGTTCTTGTAGCGACTTTAAATAAGTCTCGTCCAATCATTTTTATGTAATGATCGTCTTTATCTAGAACTTCTTTTGTAAATGGAATAGCGGCCCCACCTTCTTTCATGTGCAGAAATTTACCGCCAGTATGATCAGTTTGAATTACTGAGGAAAGAACCTCTGAGTCTTCACCTTCTGGCGATCTACCAAGAACAGCAGCTCCACAGCCATCACCAAATAAAATACAAGTGGATCTATCTTTCCAGTTTAGTCCACCACTTAATTTTTCGGTTCCTATAACAAGAACATTTTTATATGTGCCATTTCTAATAAAAGATTCGGCAATATGAACTCCGTAAACAAAACCACTACATGCTGGAGAAATATCTATTCCTGGGCATTGCTTGGTCATCCCAAGTTTTTCCATGACCAGACTAGTGGTACAAGGAAGACGATAATCAGGAAAGACTGTAGAGAGGATGATTAAGTCGATATCATTAGCTTCAAGATTAGCAGCTTTGAGGGCATTTTCACTGGCCCAGGCGGCCATATCACTTGGTTGTTCTGACCCTTCAGGGTCACTAATTCTTCTTTCTTTAATTCCTGTGCGCTCGAATATCCACTCATCTGAAGTATCGACTATTTTTTCTATATCGAAGTTGGTAAGGGTTTTTTTGGGAAGATATTTTCCGGTTCCTAGGATTTTAGTTTTATACTGCATTTGCTTCCTCATTAACTTTGATTAAGTTCCTTAATTCAATGAAAAAATGAATTAATATGCAAGCTAAAATCCACTAATTCAGGATGAAAGCAAGGCAGGACAATATAATTAAACTTCGTCCTCGCCCTCAAGCTCTTCATTTTTCATAGCGATAACTTCCATTCCTTTGAATGTTCCACATGATGGACAAACTTTATGAGGAAGGGTGTGATCACCACAATTTGGACAAGCCATCGGGTGTTTTCTAGATAATTTGTGGTGTTGACCAGCTCTTCTTTTACCTTTTCGTGAAACGCTGGTTTTTTTCTTAGGAACGGCCATTTTTAACTCCAAATAGACTGAATTAGGAAGGAAAAATAGGGTAGTTGGGGCAATTTGGCAAGAGAAACTTCAGGCTTAAGATTGGGAATGTGAACATTGTTCATAGTTTAGATCCGCACCGCATTCAAAACATAAGCCTTTGCACTCAGCATCATGAAGAGGTAATGGGTTCAATTCGAGAAAGCAAAGCTCCCTAACGAGCTCTTTTAAGTTTAATTGGCCCCTTTCATAGGAGTACAACTCTCTGTTTTTCTCTTCGGCATATACCTCGTCAACATCTTGATATTCTTCTTTCTTGGCAACGCTCTCATCGACGATAATAAGGTTAATCTCGGAGTTAAGATGCTCATTAAAAGCTTCCAGACATCTTATGCATTGCGCATCGTAAGAAAGATCTATATTACCATCAACAATCAATTGATCTCCGAACTCATAACTCTTTTTTCTCAAAACCTTTAATTTTACGGAACAATTCCCTTTATGATCATGTCCTATCTCATAGTGATCACATATCTCACTTAGAATAGTATCAATCCAAGGCACTGATTTATCTAAATGAAGCTCTTTCCATTGGCCAAAGACCACTTTTGATATTCGTAATAAGCCTTTATCAGAAGGCATTATTTCAGATTTTTTTTCGTAAAGGTTTGTGTTAGTTTCCATATAGATCACCATTAATAAGTTAAAAAATGATGTTTGAGAACGAGAATTTCAAAACTAAGAAAATATGTAATGCGTCAAAGTGGGCCGTTACTGGATTTATGGGGGCCGGCAAGAGCTGGTTTATAGAAAAATTGAGGTTTTTGGGTAAAAATACCGAGGACTTGGATCATATTATAGAAACCTCTCAAGGTAAGACCATTTCTAAGCTCATATCTGAAGGAAGTGTTGACGCTTTTAGGAATATTGAGGACCAGTGCCTAGAGGACTTTCTCAATGACGAACAAGACTCTTTTTTTCTGGCCTTAGGCGGAGGCGCCCTAAATGATAAAAACTTCCAAAACTTAAGATCTCATGGGGTCCATCTTATTTTTTTAGATACACCTTTCGAAGTTTGCTACCAAAGGATAAAAAATTGTTCTCAAAGACCACTTGCTCAGTTATCTAAGTCTGAGCTTGAAAAGCTTTACCATCAGAGAATAAGAGTCTATCAAAAGGCCGACATAACTTTAAAGCTTAAGTCCGACCTAAATCCTGTTGAATTAAAGGAAATACTTCTAAATCAGGGAATTAAGTTTTAGACTTTAAGATAAGTTCTGGGAGGTAAAGGTGCAGGAAGCAAGTATTCAGAGAAGAGTCAAAAAAAAGCTTATAAAAAAACATAGAGTGGCCATAGTAGGGAGTCAGGATGAGACCTTGGAACAACCCTTAAAGGCAACCGGTTCAGATGTTATTTTTTTCGATGACTTAGAAAAATTTTGGCTTGATAGTGTTAAAAATGGGCCTTCACTTCTTTTAATTCATGTCAAAAAAATGAGTGCCAAAGATAAAACACTCAAGGATCACCCTCTTGTTAAAAATAACGAATTACCGATTGTATTCATTTATGAAAATTCATCAGCCCCTCTACTTTTTTCAACTTTTGGTTTATTTAGCTTGGGGTATCTCAATCTTGATTTAGACTGCACAGGTCAACTTAAGGCCATCTTGAATCGATACAATCAGTTTCTTAAAAAAGATAAAGAGATTGCTTCTCTTAAAAAATATGAGGGCCGCCTTAATCAGAGAATAGATAAAGTTTTTACTGGTAAAGAAAAAACTGAAAAAACAAAATCTTTGTTTGATAGTTTATTTGATATTCTTAAAGATTTACCAACTTACGAAAATCTCACAGACTTTAACAAGGTTTGTGAAAAGATATTTTCGAAATGGAATATTATAAAGACTTTTAGCATCTACTCAATCAACCCAACAGGGCAAAAGCTAGTTTGCTCTGAAATGCAGAATCAAAAATATAGAAAACTTCCAGCTCTATGGCTTGGTCAAAAGACTGAGGAAGGGATTGAATTCTACGCTCAAAATATGGCATCTCAAGTTGCTGTTGAGATTATGGGAGTCAATTTAGTTACATTAAAAATTTATGGAGCAAATAACGATCCAGATAATCTTATTTTTTTAAAAGTTGATAATCAAGAATCTTTTTTAGGATTTGAATGGCAGATCCTAGAAACATTTTTATCAGGTGCTTATAGTAGATTTGAATTAAATAATCTTAAAACATTCTCTGCCCCTTCGCTTATGTTACAACCTTGGGATTTTATGGCCAAACTTGATGCTCAAAAGTGGGACGTCGAAGAGGCCCAAAGATTGAGTGTTATTGATTTGAATTGTGACAGTTTATACGCCCTTGTTATCAATACACCTAAAGTAAGGTTTTTTTGGGGAGATTTTATTAATGAGTTTATTCTTAAATTAAAAAATATCTGCCCAATGGCTTTTCAAGCCTCTTCAGTTCAGTTGGGGCATATAAGCTTTTTAGTAGACCAAGATCAAGGAGGTGAATTCTTTGATTTAGTTCAAAAGTTCAGCTCACAGTTTCCTTTTTGGAAATTCTTTGAGGATTATGATTTGATTCTCCCTAAAGACATAAACCCTAAAATAAAAATGGTTCCTTCTAGTCCTTCGGCATATTATAAATTCTACAAAGACTTAAAAAATGAGATTTAGAACAAGGCTTTACGTCAATTTAGACATTCTTAGCAATAATTATCAAAGACTGAAGCAATTAGTTCCTGGGTCAGAGACTCTCTTTATGGTGAAGGCCGATGGATATGGCCATGGAATGGTTCCTTTAGTTAATTTTAGTCATAATGAACTAGGTATAAAAGAATTTGGTGTCGCCACTATGGGCGAAGCAAAAAGTCTTCGTGAAGAACTTCCAGGTCAGAAATTTGAAATATATGTATTTAGTGATATTCAGTTTCAAATTGAATCTTCTAAAGAATTACTTCTTAATCAACGAATACTTCCGGTTATTTCTAACTACAGAGATTTAGAATATGTCCTTAATGAAAAAGAGTTTAAATATCTTCCTCTTATTTTGAAGTTTAATACAGGTATGAATAGGTTGGGATTATCTTCATCAAAATTAGAAGACATTATAAATCTTATTAAATCTAAGGGCAGAAAATCCATTTATCATCTTATGACTCACTTTTCGAGTGCTAGCCTTTCTGTACAAAATAATCAAAATCAAAGGCAGGTTTCTGCTTTTCATCACATCAAATCAGAGTTTGAAAAAAGTGGTTTAAATATTGAACGAAGCTCTATGGCCAACTCTGGTGCTATTGAACAAAACTTTGCTCTTGATGAAACACATATTAGACCAGGCCTCATGCTTTATGGGCCCAAAAGTCTTATTCCAAAGTTGCGAGAAGAGTCTCATTGGGACGGACAAATCGTCTCTCGCCTTGAAACTTATATCATCAGTATCTTTGAGGTTAAAAAAGGGGATCCGATTGGATACGGTGCAACTGTTTGTCCTTACGATGGTGTTGTTGCAATCATAGCATTAGGCTATGGAGATGGATTTTCAACTCGATTCCAAGGTGCTGAAATTGAGTATAGAGGGCATATTGGAAAAGTTTTTGGTCGTGTGAATATGGATATGACACAAGTGCTTTTTAAACCAGATGCTTTAAAAGATCTAAAAGTTGGTGAGAAATTTGAAATATGGAATCATAGTCAAAATAAAATACTAAACTTTTCTGATCAGACAAAGACTATTCCATATGAATTATTCTGCCAGCTCACAAGTCGCGTACCAAGAGTTTATGGTTTAGAATTATAATTAGTTAGTATCTCAAGGAGAGAGATTTATTGACTTCATTAAGAGGACTAGTTGAAAAACTAGGTCATAATATTGTTGTTAACCTTTATGAGCTAGGAAAGTTTACCTCATTTGGTTTGAAGTTTTTTTATTGGTCTTTTAGACCTCCTTTTAGAATACGTAATATTTTTTCTCAATTCGTTTTTATTGGTAATAAAAGTCTTTTTATCATCTGCCTATCCGGTGCTTTTACTGGAATGGTTATGGCCTATCAAACTTATTTTGGTTTTAAACTTATTAATGTGGATACACTTGTAGGCCCCATTGTTTCTATTACTTTGGCCAAAGAATTGGGGCCTGTATTATCAGGCCTTATCGTTGCAGGACGTGCTGGAGCAGCGATGGCCGCTCAAATAGGAAGTATGAAGGTTACTGAACAAATCGATGCTTTAGAAGTCATGGGTATAAATGGAATTCAGTATTTGGCCACACCAAGAATTATCTCTTCTTGTTTTGCATTACCTATATTAACAGCAATATTTCAGTTTGTAGGTAATGTGGGTTCTTACCTGATTGGAACAAAGGTTTTGAATATTGATGAGGGGATCTATTTCTCCAAATTAAGCGAATTTATGTATATTGAGGATATGTGGCAGGGGCTTATAAAGGCCTTCTTTTTTGGTTTTCTTATTTCTTTGATAGGAACCTACTTTGGGTTTCAAGTTAAAAGGGGAGCTGAAGGGGTTGGACAAGGAACAAATAAGGCCGTTGTTTGGGGTATGATTAACGTATTAGTTTGGGATTATTTTTTAACAAGCTATTTAATTAAGATTTTATAGGTAAATATGCAAACAATTGAGTATCAAGAGCCTATCATTCAAATAGATAATCTCACCAAAAGGTTTGGAGATCATACTATTTTAGATGGACTAAGCTTTGATATCTATAAAAATAAAATTACGACGATACTCGGTTTTTCAGGTGCTGGAAAATCAACATTACTAAAACATATTTTAGGTTTATTGAGACCGACAGAAGGAAGCATAAAAGTACTTGGAAAAGATCTCAATATTATGAGTGATATGGAACTAAGAGAATTCAGAAGAAACTTTGGTATGCTTTTTCAATATGCGGCCTTATTTGACTCTCTGTCCGCCTATGAAAATGTGGAGTTTCCACTTAACGAGTTCACAAAACTTACAGAGTACGAAAAAAAAGAAAGAGTAGAAGGACTTTTACGCTCGGTTGGAATTAAGGATGAGTCTTTTAATAAACTTCCATCGGAGCTTTCTGGGGGAATGAGAAAAAGAGTGGGCCTTGCCAGGGGGTTAGCACTTAATCCATTTATTATGCTTTATGATGAACCCACAACAGGATTGGATCCAATCACTACTAAAATGGTCAATGATTTAATTATTGATACGGCCAAGAGAAATAAAGAAAGAGGAATGACAACTCTTATTATATCCCATGACGTGAGGGCCTCGCTCGAAATTTCCGATTTTGTTGCCTTTTTGGATCATGGTAAAATTGTAGAATATTTACCGGCCAAGGATTTTAGGAAATCAGAAAATCCATTGGTTAAGGAATTTGTTAATTTATGAATGAATTTAAGGTTGGACTTTTATCTTTTGCGGCCCTCGCGGCCATTATTTTTATGTCCTTAAAGATTACTTCTCAGCAGTCAGGGTTTGGTTCTTATGTAACCTATAGAACGATGATTAAGGATGCTTCAGGTATTTTTCCGAAGACACCTCTAAAAGTTGCAGGAATCAATGCAGGTAAAATTGTAAATATAGAACTTCAGGGTAATAGTGCTTTAATTACTTTTAAAGTATTAGAGAGCGTCGTTATTACGGAAGGATCCCAACTCAAAATAAAAACAGTAGGTTTTTTAGGTGATAAATATCTTGAAATTAAAATTGCAGAAACGGCAAAAAGATTGGATGAAATGGGGTTTATCGTCGCAGAACAGGGCGGTGGGTTTGAAGATGTTGTTAAGGATGCTTCTGAAGTCGTTAAAGATGTTAAAGCTATCGTTACTTCACTAAAAGATACAATTGCTCCAGAAGGTGAAACGGCTCCAGTGAAGAGAATTCTTGATGACCTCAAAGAAACGGCCAAGAACGTAAAAGATTCAATGGCCTCTTTAAAAAGAATTGTTAAAGGTAATGAAGAAAAAATTAATGATATTGTTGAGAAACTGAAGAAGTTCGCCAGTAATATTGAAGAGGCAACAGATAAAAACAAAGATGGTACATCGATCTCTAAGCTCAATCAAATTCTGGATGATGCAGGAAAGATGGCCAGCGACTTAAAAGGTATTGTTCAAGATGTTAAGGCCGGTAAAGGAACAGTGGGTAAGTTGTTAGTTGAAGAAGAAATAGCAGATGAAGTAAGAGAAACTTTATCAGGGGTTAAGAAGATTGTGACTAGGGTTGATAATATAAGAACAGAACTCGCTCTTTTTACAGGTGTTAATACAGATAATGGGGGAGAGTCAGATGCTTCTTTAAAGATTTTTCCGAGTCCTGAACGGTTTTATGAACTAGGACTTTCAACATCTGAGTTTGGGCCAGATAAAGAAAATAAAACAGAAAGAGTTGTAAATGGTGTGAAAACAGTCGAAACGACAAAATCTATTGATAAGGATACTTACCGCTTCAGTGTTCTATTAGGTCGTAAAATTCATAATTGGACAGTGAAGGGTGGTGTAATTGAATCCACAGGGGGATTAGGGGTAGATTATAATTTTAATAGGATTGGAACAAAAATTGGACTCGAGGCCTATGACTATCGAGAAGATATAGGCGTCAATTTAAGAATATCCTCAGAAGTTCAACTCTGGAATGTTTTCTATGGTAAGGCTTCTTTAGAGGATAGTTTAGAAGACTCTAGGAGTGCAACTTTTAGTGCAGGTCTTAGGTTTACAGATGAAGACCTTAAAGGTTTAATAGGCTTTTTCTTTTAGGATGATTTGTGAAGAATTGGTTAATTAGAACAAAAGATAAAAAAATTCTAGGCCCAGTAACTCTTGAAAAGATTAAAGATCTTATTGAGAAAAAATCTTTAATTGAAGAGGATGAAGTTTGCCAGGGCAATAGCTTTTGGTTCTGGATTAAAGAAAAAAAACTTGTTGAAAAATATATATATGGAAATGAAGAGGATTCTCAGTTGTTGCCAAATGAGGAAGACTTAGAGTTTCCTGATGATGAATAATGAAAACTTTTTTTCTTTTTCTTATTTCCCTGAATACTTTATTTGCACAAGATAATCTTATTAAAAAAGAAGAGCTCTTTAGACTTAAAGCCTTTGAAACAACAGCAGCTTTTTTTACTCCTAATATATCCTATAAAGGGTTTCATTATGAAAAAATAAACTTTAAAAAAGATATTATCTGTCAGCAAGTTAAAAGGTATGACCTCTTTTTTGCGTTATTTTATTCAGCAAGGTTTTTAATCGATAATAATTGGGAACAAGTTTTTAAAAAGTGTCAGGATTATTTATTAGTAAAGGAGAAAAAAGCTATATCAGGACTTTTCAAAGAAAAGAAAAAAAGTAGAAACGCAACGCTTTTAACCTTTCATGAGCTAGTTAAAACATTTAAAGAAAAGCCCGTTAAAAAATTTAAAATAAGAAAAGAAATACTACAGAAAATAAAAACAATGCCAAATGGGCTTTTAAGAAGTTTGGCAGAAGGGTTTCTGGCATTAAAGTTAAGTAATAAAGCTTGGGCCCATAAAGAAATTAGTAAAATTATTAATACAAACTTCACGAAAGTTATATTTGAAATAGATTTGAATTCAGAAAAAGAGGCTAAATTACTATTAGAGGATATAACGTTTTTGGTTAATGAGATAATAAAATATAAAGAGAATAAAGATATAGGTAACCTCCTTTTGCATTATATGGCCCTTTTATCTGATGGAGAAAACTTTAAAAATAAAATTAATGAAAAAGATGTTAATTGGTCTTTGCAAGAGATGCGAGTTTTGGCCAAAGACTACACTTACGGAATAAAAAACCTGGGCTTTTGGTTTTATATGATTGGTAAAAGGGCCTTTAAGCAAGAGGCACTGACTTACTTCACTGATTTCTTTAATGAGTCTTTTTTTAAGTATAAACTGAGCCGTTATGCTTGGCTTCTTCAGTATGGTCGACCTCTAGATCCAGAATTTAGAGCTAAGTTCTATAGGTCAGTAGTGGCTGATCATATGAACAGTGGTATCTACTCTCAATACCTTCTTATCCGGCTTTTAGAGATTGAAGAGATTAAAAGTGAGCTGGTCAAAAAGGACCCTTATTATAAAAAACCCCCTTTTAGCCTAAAGAGGAATTTTTTTAGAAAACTTGTCAAAAGTGGTAAGTACCTAGATTTCGCCATTTATGAGCTTTATTTATTAGGAGATAGAGACTCAAAAGTCTTCCAAAGCTATTAATTGAATGTTAATAGCATGTTCATGAAATATTCAGATAATATATATATTTACCCTACAGATACGGTATGGGGAATAGGGGCCAGAATAGATAAACAAGAGCTTTCAAAAAAGGTTCTTAGAGCAAAAAATATCGACTCCTTTAGACCCTTTTCGATCATGTTTGATAACTTAAAGCATCTTAGGGAATACGTAGATTTACCCTCTCATTTAACAGATGAATGGTTGAGAGTATTTTTTAAGATGGAGTCCACCTTATTAGTTCCAAAAAAATACTTTATTACGGATTTAGGTAATTGGATTATTGGGGACTCCGAGTTTGTTGGTTTGAGGTGTTTAGAAAGAGTAGAAGTTCAAAAAGTATATGAAATGGCGCAAGGACCTTTTACAACAACGAGTTTAAATATTACATCGAACCCACCCATTACCAACGACGCCGACGCAAAGGAATTTTACGATTCTTATTGTCCAAAAGAGGTTTTTGTAAAACGTGAAGACGGCCCTATGAGTGGTAACGCTTCCACAATAATTATGCTTAGTAATAACAATGAATTTAAAGTTATTCGAGAAGGCAAATATTTTAAGGAATTAAAAGATCACCTTGGATTACTCTCAACCTGATTTTTATCGCTTCAATACTGATAGCCTTTTACTTGTCGATTATGTCTTAAGAAGGTGTGGTCAAAGAAGCTTCTCTCAAGTAGCTGATCTTGGGGCCGGATGTGGAATTGTGGGAATTGAATTACTACAAAAAGGTGCTCAATTTAATCAAATTGATTTAATAGAATATCAAAAAGAGTACTACCCACACCTTAAAAGAAATATAGAATTATTCGAGTGTGAGAATGCTAAAGTTCATATGACTGACTTTTTTGAACTTAAAAACCAGTATGATTTGATTATAAGTAATCCTCCATATTTTTCTTCCGAAGCAAGTCGATCAAGCTCTAATCATAACCGTAATAAGTGTCGTATTTTTAGTCATGGGAACACGGAGCTATTCTTAGAGCATATTAAGACTTTATTAAATCCAGCAGGTGAGGCCTTTGTCCTTGTATCCAGAGCAGAAAAATTTGATATTCCCTTTAACGAATTTAGCGAGTTTCCATTACATAAAAAAATCAGTTTACTTCATCTTAGACTGGATAAATAAACTCAAAAGAAGCTCTTTTGTCTGCTCATCACTTGTTTCGAAGTTAAGGCCTTCAAACTCTTTTTTTAGAGCTTTGTATTCAGGGCTTCTCGGGTGAAGGGTCACGGGTTTATTTTCAGGTTTTACTTTTTGAACTTGTTCAAACTTGGTTCGAAAAAACTTGGCATTGACTTGAAATCGTAATTTAGTCATCCCCCGAGTAAGCTGAGGGAACTTTCTTTTGACCTTTTCAATAATTTCTTTTTCTAAAAAACTAAGTTGCTGAGAAAATACCGGGTGATCGGTAAGGATAGTAAGGCAGTTATCGTTGTTTTTTAAAGGTAGGGTATGGGCAGATATCCGAGGCCCAACAATATCTTCCCAAGAGTGAACCAAGTCTAGAAAGTTAAGCACCGCATCTGGTGATGTTTTTTTTTGTTTAATCCTTTTACGAGAGCGGTTAACGCCTAAAATATCAGAAAGTGACTTTAATGACATGTCGCATACTCTTCTTTACTTTTCCCCTAGCTGTTTAGTTGTGCTAATAATGGGATATGAAACTCTTGTTTTTACTATTACTTTTCACTTCTTGTGCCGGCTACCACTTAGAAAGAACCACAAACCCTTTTGAACAATATAATATAAAGTCAGTTGCGGTTCCCATGTTTATTAACCATTCAAGTATCCCACATATTAGTGCCCTTTTTACGAAAGAAGTATTCGCATTGCTTTCTAAATATCGTGACCTAAAGGTCGTCTCAGGTAATAATTTAAAGCATGATGCAATACTGATTGGAGTTATAACTAGCGCTGAGAGACGAAAAGATCTATTTAAAGTGGACTCAACAACCTTTTCTGATGGTGCAGTAAAAGATTCATTAGGGGATAGAAATCCACTCTATTTACCTCAAAATATTAAATATAATATTGGGATGCGTCTCGTCCTTATTAAAAATCCACATAAAAAAGACCTTGAGCTTCTTGGCTCTTCATTAGGTCCCTATATTCCTAAAAATGAAAGAATTATATTTAATGAACAAATTTCTTTAGATAAAACTTATTCCCGTAAAATTTTCGATAACTTAACTCCTGATAATGGAGGTGTCGTGAATTTCACCAATAGCTTTGGTAACTTTGAAAAAAGCTTAGAGGATCTTGCGGTTGAAGCATCTCAGAAAATAGAACTGGAAGTGTTTAATGCATTTTAATTTTAAACCTTGGGAGTTTTTCTCAAAACATCCGCAATTTTTAAATAATAACACATTAGGACTATACGCTTTTTATTGTACGGATTCATATTTTTCACGCTTAGCTCATCTTAAATTGAAAGCATCACTCAAACAGAAGATGACTATTGTTACAGGTAGTGAGTTAACACCCAGCTGGATTGAAGATAATTTTATAAATTTAGGACTTTTTGGTAACCCTGGTCCAGTCATTGTGCTATTAGCTGAAAACACACCTGTTGCGGCCCAAGATATGTTTCTTGAGCACCAAATTGATCTTTCAGATAGGTTTATTCTTTTTTCCTTTTCAAGCAAAAGCTCCTTCTATGAAAAACTAAAAAAAGGTAAAGATGGCACTTTTTATAAAATTGATTCTTTTCCAAGTTGGCAGTTTGATCGAGTGGTTAATTTCTTTTGTGAAGAGCTGAAACTACCTCTCTCTTATGAGGTAAAATCGGCCATTCTAGATACGCTTCCTCCTCATACGGCCGAGATAGTAAACTTACTTAAAAATATTAAGATCAACTTTCCCAATGGGATAAATAGCTTAGAAGAACTTCAACCCTTACTTCCAAGTTCTCACTTTGATCAGTTCTCACTGGCCGATATTCTTTCTGAGAAGAAGCTAAGAAATTTTTATAAAAAGCTTTCAGTGATTGATTCGTCTCAGGGCGATTGGATCAAACTCTTTTCTTTTATTCAGAATCATTTGTTAAAAATTTCAGATACGAGCTACCTAAAGGCCAAGAAGGGTCAACCAAGTCAGTACGATAAAAAGATTATTGCAGCTTCTAAGAGATGGAATGGTGACGAAATAAAAAGAGAGATGAAAAGGATTTCTAAATTTCTCATTTTAGCAAAGGCCAAACCCAACGAATTGAGAACAGAGTTGACCCTTGCTTATACGCGAACTTTTACTATTTAAGATTTGCTACTTGGGCCGCTAGACGTGATGTCTTTCTTGCAGCATTTTCTCTTTTAATAATACCAGATTTAGCTAGTTTAGAGATTAGAGACTGAGCCTTTGGGGCCAGCTCAAGGGCCTTTTCTTTATTATTATCAGCGATAGCGTTTCTTAAATTTTTGACCATTGTACGTACTCTAGATACTTTAACTTTGTTAACTAGAGTTCTTTTTACGGCCTGTCTGGCCCTTTTTTTGGCCGATTTGTGGTTTGCCACTGTTTTCTCCTTAATGCGAAACAAAACTTAAGCTAGCTTTTTAATGGATTATCCGTCGGATGGCAAGTGGGCATGGATAAAAAAGTGTTAAGTCCTTAATTAAAAACGCTTGTTCTCCTTGAATTTTTTACCTAGGAGTCCTAATATGGCCTGAAATTGAGGAGCGTCTATGAATATTCAAACTATTGGTGTTGTGGGATCTGGCCAAATGGGTAGGGGAATTGCCCAAGTAAGTGCTATGAGTGGTTTTAAAACCTATCTCTTTGATATCTCGTCAGAGGCCCTAGAAAAGGCCTTGGACTTTATAAAAAAACAATTAGATAGAGGGGTACAAAAAGGTAAGTGGGACCAAAAGTTTGCTGATGAGGCCCTAAAAAACCTTCATACCAAAGAAGACATAAATACATTTAAAGATTGTGAAATGGTTATTGAAGCGGCCACTGAAAATAAGGCCGTTAAGATTGAGATATTTAAAAACTTGGATTCAGTCGTATCACCAAGCTGTATATTGGCGAGTAACACATCTTCTATCTCTATAACGATGTTAGCAGGTCATTGTAATAACCCTGAAAGGTTTGTTGGGATGCACTTTATGAACCCTGTCCCTGTTATGAAGCTAGTAGAGGGTATTAGAGGTCTTGAGACAAGTGACCAAGTCTTTGATGCGACACAGAGTGCAGCTGAGAAAATGGGTAAGGTCTTTATAAAGGCCAAGGATTACCCTGGATTTGCTGTTAATAGAATATTAATGCCCATGATTAATGAAGCAGTGTATGCTCTTTACGAGGGTGTTGCTAGCATCGAAGATATTGATCAGGCGATGAAATTAGGAACTAATCAGCCTATGGGGCCATTAACCTTGGCGGATTTTATTGGTCTAGATACGTGTCTCGCTATCATGGAAGTCCTTCATGATGGACTTGGAGACTCAAAATATAGGCCATGTCCTCTTTTAAAGCAGTACGTAGACGCAGGACGGATGGGGAAAAAGTCTGGTAAAGGCTTTTACGACTATACTAATGATTGATTTTGTTGATGAAGTGAACTAGCTTAAGGATTCAGCTTGTTAAAAAAAATTTTGGAGAACCTTCGAATGGCCAAGAAAAAAGTAACTAAGAAAAAAGCAACTAAGAAAAAAGTAGCCAAGAAAAAAACGACCAAGAAAAAGGCCGCATCAAAAAAGGCCAAAAAGAAGGTAGCAAAAAAGGCGACCAAAAAAGCCAAGAAGAAAGCTACGTCTAAAAAAGTGACCAAGAAAAAAACAGCTAAAAAGAAGGCGGCAAAGAAAAAAGTTGCTAAGAAAAAGGTTGCTAAGAAAAAGGTTGCTAAGAAAAAGGTTACGAAAAAGGTTACGAAAAAGGTTACGAAAAAGGTAACTAAGAAAAAAGTCGCTAAAAAGACGGTCAAGAAAAAAGCAACAAAACAAACAAGCTTACCTCTAAAAAAAGAGACCAAAAAAACTAAGGCAAAGGCCAGCACTAAAAAAGAAGCTGAAAAAGAGCTCCAGCCAGATCTCCCTCTTGATGTGAAGAGTAAAAAGAAGGCAAGCACTAAAGAGGCCGTAGCAAAGGAAAAATTTAAAGAAGAAATTACAGGCGCAGTAGAGGAGCATGGATTAGATGCGATTATGGCAACTATGCTTAGCCTAGACTTCTTCTCATTTACTACGGATGAATGTACTGAAAAGGGCTGTGATAACCCAGCAACCACAGGGCCTTTCTGTCGTTTACACTATATTAAGAATTGGAAAAAAATTAAGAAAAAAGAAGGAATCCTCGTAAGTGGTAAGCTTCAAAATATGATCTCAACAATTGTTGAGAAGTATCCTGTTCGTTATATTGAGTCCCTCATGAAGGATCTCATAGATGAAAAGAGCTTTTTTAACACTTTAAAAGAATTAAATATTGATGCAGGTGATGAAGACTCATTTGACGGAGAAGATGAACTCTCTGGCGATGATGATCAAGATATTGCCTTTGAAACTAAAACTGGTGTTAAGTCTTACAGCGAAGAATGATTCTCTTGAAGCAGTTTATCTGCTTCAAGGCTTAGGGCCATATCTTCACGTGTGCTCATATACCATATTGGAACGTTCTCAAAACTAGCTTCTTCCCAATCCAAAAAGTATTCTTTTTCTTCATTAAGAATGTGATCAATAAAAAGACCCACAGAATTAAGAAGTATATCCATTAATTTTTTGGAGTTTGTCTTTTCATTAAGGTCTGCAGAAACCTTAAGGGTTAAGGGCCAGGTTGATGGAACAGTGCTCTTCAAACTAACAGCTAAAAGAATCTCATCAGGGTAAGTCATTGCAAAAACTTCAAAAAAGCCTTCCTGAATTTTAACTTTAGACTCATAAGTAGAATTTAAAAGATCAGCAACTTGGGACTCCCACTCAGAGGGAAACCTTTTGGCCGGTACAAAATGTTCTTTTCTGGCATGCATAAGCTATCAAAATCCTTTAAAAATTACCTCAAGGGTTGTAAAACAGGTTGAAAGTCTTGTACCGCTTTGAGTAATAATGTTCAAGAGTTTCTTAATAATATTCAATTTTTTATAGAGGTTTAAAATGGAAGTATATCTTATTTCAGGTTCTCGAACTCCTAGTGGCTCTTTTTTAGGCGCTTTAAGTACCGTAACTGCCCCAAAACTGGGAGCAGCTGCCATTCAAGGTGCCTTGGAAAAGGCCAATTTACCATCAGATCAGGTTGATAAAGTATATATGGGTAATGTTGTCCAGGCCGGTGTTGGACAGGCGCCTGCCCGACAGGCAGCGATCTTTGCAGGTCTACCGGAGGCCACTCCTTGTACAACTATTAATAAAGTCTGTGGTTCAGGACTTGAAAGTATTATTTTAGGGGCAAAAGATATTGCTCTTAAAGATCACGAACTAGTTGTTTGTGGGGGAATGGAAAATATGTCATTAGCACCACATCTTTTGGCCCAATCTCGAACGGGAACGAAGTTTGGAAAAACTGAGCTTAAAGATTCAATGCAATGGGATGGACTTTGGGATGTATATTCTGATAGGGCCATGGGTAATTGTGCAGAAGAATGTGTGCAAAAATATGAATTTAAAAGAGAAGATCAAGATGCTTTTGCAATAGAGTCTTTTAAAAAGGCCCAAAAGGCGATTGAGTCAGGTGTGTTTAAAGATGAAATTACACCAGTGACATTAAAGACAAGAAAAGGTGAAGTTGTTGTAGACACGGATGAAGGTCCGATGAAGGCCAACTTTGAAAAAATTCCTACATTAAGACCTGCCTTTGATAAGCAAGGTACAATTACTGCAGCTAATGCCTCGACTATCAATGATGGTGCGGCGGCCGTAATTTTAGGTGGGGAAAAGTATAAGGATCAAGCTGAATTTAAAATTGTTTCTTATGCTACTCATGCTCAAAACCCAACTTGGTTTACAGTTGCTCCTATAAGTGCAATGAAAAAGTGTGCTGAAAAAGTCAACCTTGAGATGAGTGATATTGATGTCTTTGAAATAAACGAAGCTTTTGCTGCTGTACCAATGGCGGCCATTAAAGAGTTGGGATTATCACAAGAAAAGGTTAACATATACGGAGGGGGCGTAAGTCTTGGTCATCCGATAGGTTGTTCTGGTACAAGAATTGTTGTTACTTTAATGAACGCAATGAAAAAGAATAACTTTAAAAGAGGTATGGCATCGATCTGTATCGGAGGGGGCGAGGCTTTGGCCATGATTATCGAAAGGATTTAAATTGGCAAAAGTTGGAAAAAATTCACTTCTTTCTCAGTATGAACCTGGCGAAATTATTTTTAATATTAGAGATAAGGCCAACTCACTTTATATCATTCAAAAGGGACAGATAAGATTATTTGTCCCTAAAGGAAAAGGTTATGTTGATCTTGCTATTTTAAGAAGTGGTGAGGTTATTGGTGAGATGGCCTATTTTTTTGAAGATGCCAAACTTAGAAGCTGCTCAGCTGTCGCTGTAAATAAAGTTGAACTTATTGAAATCCCTTTTACAAAATTTGATAAAACTATTGAAGGTCTTAACCCTTGGTTTAAAGTTATTGTAAATACTTTAGCAGACAGGGTTAGAGCGTCTAATGAAAAAATTAAGGCCCTTGAAAGTGACTCTGTTGGTTATCACAAAGGGAAGAGGGGAGAGTTTAGCTATTTTCAAAATATTGATGTGGTTCGCGCCTTGGCCTATATTTATATGATCTTGAAGGCCCAGGCGACGGTTAGTGGGGATTTACATAAGTTAGAAAAAAATAAACTTAAAATCTTCATGGTCGATATTTTTGGCTATAAGGATACAAAGTTTGAAGAATTTATTTATCTACTGGAAACGGAAGGGTTTTTAAAACAAGAAGAAAATCCTGATGGGCCAGGAGGTTTTGTTTTAGTAAATGATATCGATTTATTAAGAAAACTCTTTATGTTTTTTAATACACAAAGGTTAACAGAAGATAAGAAAAAACTAATTATATCTTATAAATGTGAAGAATTCCTATCTCGTGCTTTAGAAAAGACCAAAGGCTCAACGGAAGAAAGTGTTGTTATTGAACTTAACCCTATCTTAGAGGACTTTAAAAAAGAAAAGTTCTTATTTGAGGTAAGTGATCTTGAGGATGCGATAAAAAATAATATTTTGGATGACCCTATCTCAGACCCAGATGGAAAAGGTCTTATTGTTACTGTTCATACTGAAAGATTAGTCTCTTTATGGCCATGTATTTCACTGACCAATGCAGTTTCTCGATTTAACGCTTCAAAGCGACCTAAAGAAGATTACTAGTCTTGAGGAAAGTAGTGAACTTTGAGTGAAGAGTTATTGGTATAAATCGCACTACCATGTAATTTAAGAAACCATCCTGTTTTGGTAACAGCAGGGGTAACCGGTGTATAGTTACCAACGCCCTTGATACGAATATTTTTTGTTGTAGGGCCTCCAATATATTCCCATCCATTAGTCGTACTTTTAGGGATTTCAGTTCCATTAATATAGAGTTTTATGGAACTAGGGTCTGGCTTATAGTCTAGTTTTACATAACCATAATAATGCGTATTTGTTGTTGTCCTAATTCTTATCCAACTTGGATTAGTGACCTTATTATTTATTCCATTTAGTTTTATGAAAAATCCAGTATAGGCTTCACCACGATTAGCAACACCATTGATGGATTCTCTAATCTGTAGACCCTGCCTAAAACCGATATAAGAAAAACCATCAGTAGAACTTTCTTGAAGAAGTCTTTCATTACCGTTTACATCAATAATCGCCACCTCTAAATTATCAACATCAATATCATTATCATGTACGTAACTTGAATTGTTAGTCACAACAAGAGGCCAATGATCGTAAGTATGTCTTAGTACCTCAGGCTGAATTGTTCTGTTAATGGATTCAAATATATTGGTGAAGCTACCGCAAATATCAAAACTGTCCCCATTAGTACCATAGCTCTTAAAAGAGTTAGGAACATCATTATGAAATAACTCAGAAACAATTCGATAAGGATAATTATAAGTTCCATCAGCTCTTGTTTGAAACTCTTTCACACCAGCACATCTGGTATGAGGAATAATTGTAAAAAATCTAAAGTGAATTTGATTACTCAGTGTATTTTTTATTTCAAGATATTTAGATGGAGCAAAGTGAGTTATATCATAAGGTGAAGGCTCACTGGCACTTATATGATATCCATTTGATATGAGAACAACCATTTGATGGGCATCGGCCCTAATAATATTTTTATTTCTAAAGTCATTATATAGACTTTTTGTACGGTCAAATCCAAGCTCTTTTCCTAGACCAGGGTTAAAAGAAATAATTTTTTGTCCTGCTTGAGATAAAGGAATGAGCTGAGAGTTGGATACTCCAATTAAGTTAGAAGGATCTTCATCAATAACGTAGTATTCCGAGCTTAGTCCTGTTCCCATAAGAGGAGCAATGGCAAT
>JBMSGH010000010.1:0-104164 GCA_049415445.1 Bacteriovoracaceae bacterium
ATGCTCCTTTTTAATAAAACCTCAGCTTCGGCTGAGGTTTTTTTTTGTCTAAAATCCAAAATATATATTTATCTCGTTTCTATACTAATACTTGATCAGCTTATTATAAGTAATCTGGATATTTATACTCAGGCTTAAACGTCTTTAATTAAATAATATGGATAGAATTTCATCATAGAAAGAAAATCAGTTAAAATAAATTAAGATGAAGTGTGTTTCAAGGAAGAAATTATGATTTCAAAGATTCTTAAGTATGAGCTAGGTTTACTATTTTTTCTCACTTTTAGTTCTTTTTGTGCTTTTTATTTTCAAGAACGTCTTCCTGATAACTTTCTCGAAATATCATCTTTCAACGATAGTATGAATGTCTTTACGTACTATATCTCATCTGTGGTCTCATTATGTGGCTTCTTTGTCGGTCCTTGGGTATTTTTTCCATTTTTTATATATGCACTTCTTTATACTTTTCTCTATTCAACTAGAGAGTATTATATCGACTCTTTAAATGTTCTGTTTATTACCATTTTCTCCCTTTGTGCTTCCTATTTATTTTATCCACTTATGCTAGGTGATGGTCTTAAGTTTATTATCCAAAATAAGCTTAATGATACTGTGATGTTTTTGGCCCTTCCTTTATCTCTAATTGGCTTTTTGGCCTCTACTTTTAGAGAATCCTTTTTTGAGAAATGTAATAAGGGATTTTTTGTTTCAAAGAAATATATTATTAATAAATGGGCACTACTTTTAAGTAAAGTTGAAGACGTTAAGTTTTTAAAATTTGATAAAAAATTTAAAACGCAAAATAAAACAAAATCTAGTTTTACATTTAGGATTATTCCTCAAGGTCTGCTGAAAAGGTTAAGTCGGAAAAAGAAATTGCAAAAAGAAGAAGCAAGTACATCTGATAAAACTGAATCTATAATAGCTCCAAAAGAGAATGTCACCGATGAACTTCAACTCGAGCTTGAGGTTGTTGAGAAAAAGGCACCAGTACCATTGGCGCCTATAAAAACAGTAAAAGATTCAAATTACTTTCAAGTATTAGGCTCTCTTAAGCTAAATCATATAAGAGAAGAAATAAAAAACCCTGGTGACGAATACTTTGATCAAATTATTGATCGAATTGAATCTAAATTGAAAGAATTTAAGATTGAGGGTCTGATTATTAATATTCTCAAAGGCCCAGTCGTTGATACATTCGAACTTGAGCTAGGTCCTGGGGTCAAAGTTTCTAAGGTTACAAACCATAGCCAAGACCTTAGTCTTGCCCTCTATGGTGCACCTATACGAATTGTTTATCCTATGAAAGGAAGAACAACACTAGGAATTGAAGTCCCAAGAAATCCTCGTGAAATTATTTATTTAGAAGATATCTTAGAAAGTCGTCATTATAAAGACAGTCATGCTTCTCTACCTTTAACAATGGGTAAAGATGCTTTCGGAGAAGTTAGTATTATGGATCTAGCTTCAATGCCTCATATGTTGGTTGCAGGGGCAACAGGAGCAGGTAAGTCAGTCTTTGTGAATACGATTCTTGTTTCTTTATTAATGAAAAAATCCCCAAAAGATTTACGTTTGGTTCTCATTGATCCAAAACAACTTGAACTTGTTCTATATTCATCTCTTCCTCATTTGGCCTTACCTGTTGTAACCGAGGCAAAAATAGCTTCTTTATCACTTATGTGGGCATGCCAGGAAATGGAACGAAGATACTCCATTCTTAAAGAAATGGGGGTGAGAAATATTGATGGTTTTAATAAAAAATTATCCTCGGCCAGTGATGAGGAAATAGAGGCCATAAGAAAATTTTATAAACCAGAAGAAGAATTTAAATTACCATATTTAGTGATTATTATAGATGAATTTGCCGATCTTATTCTTACTAAGGCAGGTAAGGAAATAGAAAATAATATATGTCGTCTTGCCGCTAAGGCACGAGCTGCTGGTATACATCTTATTATCGCGACTCAAAGACCTTCAGTTGATGTTATTACAGGTCTTATAAAATCAAATTTTCCAACAAGAGTGTCATTTAGAGTAACGACAAGTATAGACTCGAGAACCATTCTTAATAGTATTGGGGCCGAACTACTTCTTGGTAAAGGTGATATGCTTTATAAGGCCGGAGTGGAAACAATGAGAATTCACTCCGCCTTTGTTAATGAAAAACAAATTGAGAAACTTACGAACCTTATTGGAGAAGTGGAAGGACAGTTTAATCAGGACGCTCTTGATTTTCTTGAAAACGAAGGAGCAGATGAAAAAGATCCTTACGCCTATGGCTCCCATATCTCATCTGCTGGAGATTCGAGTGAAGATGACTTGTACGGTGAGGCCGTTAAGGTTGTAATGGAACAACGTGCAGCAAGTGCTTCGATGTTACAAAGAAGACTGCGCATTGGTTATAATCGGGCGGCAAACTTAATCGATGAAATGGAGCAAAAAGGGATTGTTGGGGCCGCGCAAGGGTCTAAACCAAGAAAGGTTCTCTCAGGTGGTGCAGAAGCATCTGAGTATTAGATAAAATCTTTCGTGTTTTCAATAGCTTGCCCTAACTTACTCATACTACCTGACTCAAGTCTCTTGGATAGCTCAGAGGCGTCTTTAGTTTTCATTATTATCTAGTTTGCTCGACGCATTACTCAATAAAAAAAGATACTTGCCCGCTTTGGTTCACTATGTTAAATCATAGCTTCCGTTAATAATTACGGGATTTAACAACGCTCAATCATCCTTTTGAGAGGTCCTGGTGATACAGGTATATGGGTGATTTGACTAACCTCAAGACAGGAGAATCTATGTCTAATGAACTTCAACTCAAAAACTTATTAGAGGCCGGTGCTCACTTTGGTCACCAAACTCAAAAGTGGAACCCTAAGATGAAAAACTACATCTACGGGGAAAGAAATGGGATTTATATTATCGATTTAGGTAAAACAATTCCAATGGCAAAAAAAGCTTATGACTTTTTGAAGAATGTTTCTTCAGAAGGTAAGCCAGTTCTTTTCGTAGGAACTAAAAGACAAGCTTCACCAGTTATCAAATCTGTTGCTAAAGAATGTGGAGCATATTTTGTTTCTCACAGATGGCTAGGTGGAATGTTAACGAACTTTAAAACCATTGCTCTTTCAATCGATAAACTAAGAAAAGTAGAAAAGATGAAAGAAACTGGTGACTTTGATCTTCTTACTAAGAAAGAAAGATCTAAGATTGATAAAGAAGTTACAAAACTTGAAAGAAACCTTGGTGGTATTAAAGATATGAGAAAGCTTCCAGGTGCAATCTTTATTGTTGATCCTAACAATGAAAGAATTGCTGTTAAAGAAGCTAACTGTCTTGGTATTCCTGTTGTTGCTGTAGCTGACACTAACTGTAACCCAGATGGTGTTGATTACGTTGTTCCAGGAAACGATGATGCGATCAAATCAATTACTCTCTTTGCTGAGTACTTTGCTAATTCTGTAAATGAAGGAAATGCGGCCTCAATTAAAAAGGGTAAGAAATCTAAAGAAGAACTAGATAGAGATGTATCTCTTGAGAAAGAAATTCTTTCTAAGTTTGAAAAAGATATTGACCTTAAAGAAGACTAAATCAAAATTGAGAGAGGTATAAAATGGCTATAACTGCAAGTGCTGTAAAAGAATTAAGAGAAAAAACTGGTGCTGGAATGATGGACTGTAAAAAGGCCCTTTCAGAAACCAACGGAGATATGGACAAAGCTGTAGACTTTTTAAGAAAGAAGGGTCTAGCCGCTGCTGCTAAAAAAGCTAGTAGAATTGCAGCTGAAGGACTTGTTCATTCTTATATTCACGGTGGAAAGATTGGTGTACTGGTTGAAGTTAACTGTGAAACTGACTTTGTTTCCAAAAACGAAGATTTCAAAGTTTTCGTTAACGATATCGCCATGCATATCGCTGCTAGTGATCCAAAATTTGTAAGAGCTGAAGAAATGGATGAAGGTTTCAAAAATAGAGAAGCTGAAATCTACGCTGCTCAACTTAAGGATCAAGGTAAGCCAGATAATATGATTCCTAAAATTGTTGAAGGAAAAATTAATAAGCTTGCCCAAGAGGTTTGTTTACTTGAACAAAAATTTGTTAAGAATCCTGATGTGACTATCAAAGAGCTTATGAATGAAATCACTCTAAAGTGCGGTGAGAAAGTCGATATCAGAAGATTTGTTAAGTTTAACCTCGGAGAAGGTATCGAGAAAAAAAGTGATAACCTTGCTGAAGAGGTGGCTAAACTAAGCGGTAAAAATTAAAAAAATATTAAGGGCCTTTACTGGCCCTTTTTTTTTGATCCTAAGGGCGTTCGAATATGAAATACAAAAGAATTCTTTTAAAGCTCTCTGGTGAGGCGCTTTCAGGTAATGGTGGTGACGGTAGCGGAATCAATCCAGAAACCTTAAAAATTTTTTCGGAAGAAATTAAAGAGTTAAATGCACAAGGAACTGAAGTTGCGATTGTAATTGGTGGAGGAAATATCCACCGTGGTGTTGCAGGTACGACTAAAGGAATGGACAGAACGACGTCAGACCATATGGGGATGTTGGCCACTGTTATTAATGCGCTTGCTCTTCAAGATAGTCTTGAAAGAGAAGGAGTTAAAACAAGAGTTTTAACTGCTATTGAAATGAGAGAAATTGCAGAACCTTATATTAGAAGAAGGGCAATAAGACACTTAGAGAAAAAGAGAGTGGTTATTTTTGCTGCTGGTACAGGGAACCCTTATTTTACAACAGATACTGCCGCTGCATTAAGGGCCAATGAAATAGATGCAAACTGTGTTCTTAAGGCCACTAAGGTTGATGGTGTCTACGATAAAGATCCAATGAAAGATAAAACTGCCGTCAAATATGACTCATTAAGCTATATTGAGGTTCTACAACAAGGACTTAAAGTGATGGATTCTGCTGCTATAAGTCTTTGTATGGATAACGAAATTGATATTATTGTGTTTGATGTTTTTGAAAAAGGGAATATAAAGCGTGTAGTATCAGGCGAAGTTCTTGGAACTGTTGTCACAAAATAAAAGGGCACTCGAATGATGGATGAAATTAAAAAAAACCTTGAAAATGCCAAAAATAAGGCAATCGATTCTCTAAAGCACCAGTTAATGAAGCTTAGAACTGGTAGAGCAAATGCGGCCGTTCTTGAAGGAATTAAGGTCGAATACTATGGCAATCCTACTCCTATCAATCAAGTGGGACAAATCAGTACTCCTGAGGCCAGGCTTCTATGTATTCAGCCTTTTGATAAAAGTTTAATCTCTGAAATTGAAAAGGCCATTTTAGGTTCTAATATAGGACTTACTCCGTCTAATGATGGAAACCTCATAAGAATTCCTTTTCCGACCCTCACAGAGGATAGAAGAAAAGATATCGTAAAAGATCTAAAAAGGTTTGGTGAAGATGCTAAAGTTGCAGTTAGAAATGCCAGACGTGATCAAAACGATAATGTTAAAAAAGCAGAGAAAGGTAAAGATATCTCTGAGGATGAATCTAAGAAGTTTCAAGGTGAGATTCAGGAACTAACAGATAAGTTTATTGCTGAAGTAGATGGTATCGTTAAGTCCAAAGAAAAAGAGATCTTAGAAGTTTAAAAAAAGTATGGGCCCTGACAGTCATAAACTTAACCATGTCGCAATTATTATGGATGGCAATGGCCGTTGGGCAGGGTTGCGCTCACATTCTAGAGTTTGGGGACATATTAGAGGCTCAGATATTGTTTCTAATATAGTCGAAGAAGCGGATGATTTTGGATTAAAGGCCCTAACTCTCTATGCATTTTCAACAGAAAATTGGTCTAGACCTTTAACGGAGGTTAAAGTTCTCTTTAAGCTATTAAAGAAATTTCTTAATAAAGAGCGTGAGCGGATAATAAAAAATAATATTAAGTTTAAAGTTATAGGCGATACTTCTGAGCTTCCCACAAAAACAAAACAACTGATTGAAGGACTTGAAAAAGATACAAGCCACATGGATGGGTTGGAGCTTAGCTTTTGCTTTGGCTATGGTGGAAGAAAAGAGATTATTGACGGAGTCAATCAATTCATTAAAGAAAACCCTGGCAAGGAAATGAGCGAGAAAGATCTTCAAGAACACCTTTATATTCCGGGAATGAGAGATGTTGACCTCCTAATAAGAACCGGTGGTGATCAAAGGGTATCTAATTTCCTTCTTTGGCAAGTAGCTTATGCTGAACTTTACTTTACTTCTACCAAGTGGCCTGACTTTACAAGAGGTGAGTTTAGAGAAATTTTAGACGATTTTGGTAAAAGAGAAAGACGGTTTGGCCAAATAAAAGCATCTGATAGTTTAGAGCAAAGTATTCTGGAGGCCAAAAAAAATATAAATCAACTTAGGAATTAAATGTTAAGTAATACGACTCAAAGAATTCTTTCTGCGCTAGTTATAATATTAATTGTTTTGATTTGTGTTTACTTTGGAGTTAATTCGTCTCTAGGTTTGATAGCTCTGTTTGGAGTTCTGGCCTTAGAAGAAATACAAACAAACTTTTTAAAATTAAAAAGATCTTCAGTTATATATATCCTTAATCAGGTGATTTTTATAAGCTCATTTGTTCTTGTTTCTGCATTTTTTAGAAATACTAACTGGATTAACTTTTTTAACTATATTGCGGTGGGTATCTCTTTTGCACAGATCGTTTATCTCTTTTATATTGATATGGAGTCATCTCTTGCCCAAGACTTAATGAAAAAGATTCCGGTTCTTCCCTCTATCTTTGTTACTTTCCCCTTCCTCGCTATATCAAGTATTCTTTATCATGAATCCTGGAAAACAATTCTAGCGATTATGCTGCTTGTAAACTTTGGTATGGATACAGGCGCCTGGTTTTTTGGTAAGAATTTTGGAAAACATAAACTATGGGAAAAAGTTAGTCCTAAAAAGACTATTGAAGGCTTAGTTGGTGGAATAATTTTCGCTGCATCACTAAGTGGTGTTGTTTGGCAACTTACCCTAGGAAAAATGTCCATTGCCTTGTTTATGCTATTTGCTCTTTTGGCCCTCTTGTCACAAGTTGGTGACCTGATACAATCTAAGATAAAAAGGCAATTTGGAATTAAGGATAGCGGAACTTTAATACCAGGGCATGGTGGAGTTTATGATAGAATTGATAGCCTCCTCTTTCTAGCTCCGTTTTTTTCAGTTGCCATAAACTATATTAAATAACTTTTACGAGACTGTAGGGAGCAAAGTGGAAAAAATAATTATCTTTATTCTTTTTCTTGGACCTCTTGTTTTCTTCCATGAACTAGGACATTTCTTTTTTGCTCGCTTATTTGGCGTTCGGGTTGAGACTTTTTCAATTGGGTTTGGCCCTAAATTAATAAAGTTTTTAAGGGGGGATACTGAATATGCAATTTCAGCGATCCCTCTTGGTGGCTATGTTAAAATGTTTGGGGATGATCCACGAAAAAAAGATGAGATCCCTCCGGAGATGAGAGCGAAAAGTTTTAGCCACAAAGGAAAGTGGGCAAGATTTTGGATTGTTATTGGTGGCCCTTTAGCGAATTTTATTTTGGCCTATTTCATCTTTTTTTCTTTATTGATTTCAGGAGAAAGAATTCCTGAGATTAAAACAGGTGTAGTACCTAAAGATACTGTTCTTTTTGAGCAAGGCCTAAGAACAGGAGATATAATTAAAAAGGTCAATGGAAGAGATGTTTATAACCCCGCTGATCTTTCTCTAAAAGAAGGAGAAGTTCTCGGAGCGCTTGAAGTTAAGCGATTGGGTGAAAGAGTTGTATTAAGGACGAACTTTACTGGAAATCAATTCTTAGAAAACTTGATGAAATACCCTCCTTATCTTAGACAACCACTCTTAGTTGGTGTTGATGGAAAAGAATATGCTCTTTCATTTAATAAAGAAAAAATTAATTTAAAGCGTTCACTCGACGAAATGGCCCAAAGATCAGAGGCCAAATTTTATCTTTTTAATAAAATTCTTGGTGGTCAGTATAAATTTCATAAAGAGCTTATAATTACTCACCAAACAAGTGATGAGTTTTTTATTAAGCTTAAAGAGCTAGGGCTGATCCCACACGACCTTAGTGTGAAGAGCGTAAAAATGGGATCACCTGCAGATAAGGCACAAGTAAAGGCCGGTGATATCTTTGTTTCTATCAATGGAGAAGAAATATATAGTTTTGAAGCTCTTAGAAATAAGTTGCAAATATCAAAAGAAGCTCAGACCAAACTAGAGTTCTACCGAGGTGGTGTCCTTCAGAAAGTGGAAATTACCCCTGAAGTAAAAACAGATAATGATCAAACGATTAAATTAATAGGGGTTTATAGTGGTGGGGAGTTCCTCTCTCCTAACTTTATCATGACAGAGTCAAAAGGACTTGGGTCTTCACTCGTTACTGCTTTAGATAGGACTTGGGATGGAACAGTTAAAACGTTTGATGGTTTTAAAAAATTATTAAAAGCAGAGGCCCCTTTTAAATCAATTGGTGGACCTTTATCGATTGGAAAAGTGGCCAGTGATTCATTTAATACAAGCCTTTCTTACTTTTTTCAACTCATGGCACTTATATCAATTAACTTAGGTATTATTAACCTTTTCCCTATTCCGGTTCTTGATGGTGGTCATATTATGTTTATTATTTTTGAAATTATTAATAGAGGACCACTATCAGAAAGAAAAATGGAAATAGCCCAACAAGTAGGATTATCTATCCTCCTTATGTTAATGGTAGGGGCCATATTTAATGACTTTTCGAGGTTTTTTTAATCCATGAACTATCTCTATATCGACACAACATTTGAAATCAACGTAGGTATCCTAAACTCTGATTTTTACTGGAGCAACTTGACTCACGTCAGTGATAAGAAATCCTCAGCACTTTTACACACTTTAATTCATGAAAACCTAGTGGCCTTAGACATTGATGTTAAAGACTTAGCTGGAGTATTTACGGTTGCTGGGCCTGGGAGTTATACAGGAGTTCGTTTAGCAGAGGGGCTCGCCCAAGTTTTTGACTGGCAGAAAATCCCAACTTATTCTTTTTATCATTTTGATGTTCCTTATTTATCGCAATTGGCCCAAGAGGGGATTTTTATTTCAAAGGCCTTCAAAGGGGAGTTCTTTGCATACCAATGGTCTGGTGACAAAAACAAAATGGAGCTTTACCCCCTTACTGATTTAGAGTCTTTTATGGCATCAAATCCAGGTCCATTTTTTACCCATTTTCAAGAAGATCTTAAATTAGATAAAAAAATACAATCAACTCAAAAAATTATTATTGATTCTCCTGCAAGGATTTTCGAAAAAGTAAAAAAATTAAATCTTAGACAGAGTCCATTTTATTATAGGCCCTTAGATAAAGAGTTTAAAAAGCAATAAGCATGAAATCGTTTCTAGATAAGAGGATACATTTAGTTTTTTGGGCTCTTTTTGTTATTTGTTATATTGCCTCTTGGTATGGTTTGCTCTTTCTTTTGGCCATCTTTTACTCTTTAAGCTTTTATTATTTTCGTCAAAAGCAGTTGGATTATGGACTTGAGTCCAACGGGGACAATAGAGTTATCGTCTCTCCAGTATCTGGTAAGCTCATTTCAGTAAGCCCATGCAGATTAGAAGAAGACTCTACTCAAGAAGTGAATTGTCTCATTATTCGAGTGGCCCATTGGAATGATTTCGGAATTTTTTCACCTATCAATGCCGAGATTAAGGATTTATCCAAAAAACTAGGTCTTGCTCAGTTTCGTTACAGAAAAATTGATTCTCAAGACTATAGCGCAACGCGCTTGGTCCTTGAAGATAAACAAAATATAAAAATAGTGTTAGAGTTTATTCAATGCACATTAGGACTTTTACCACAACTAAAAGTACTTGCTGGCGATCGTGCAAAATTGCGCGCAAACCTTGGCCACTTTCCCTTTGGAGGCACTGTTAAGGTTTATGTCCCTAAAGGGGTTGGAGTTATTGCTCAAGCTGGAGAAGAGCTGGTCTCAGGGGAGACAATTCTGGGAGAACTTGAGCAATTGGAAGATAACAATGAATGATAAATTAGATTCTAAAAAATTGGCCTATTTTTTACCAAATATTTTTACAGCGCTTAATATGGCCTGCGGCTTTGCTTCAATCTTGATTTCCGCTAAAGGTCACTTCTATATTGCGGCCATTTTGATTCTGATAGGTGGAATCTTTGATTTAGTTGATGGACGTATCGCAAGACTAACAGGTACTGAATCTCATTTTGGTGAACAATTTGATTCCATGAGTGATCTCATTAGCTTTGGTGCCGCTCCTGCTATGTTATTATACTATTACTCACTTGTTGATTTTGGTAGACCGGGTCAAGTCGTTACTTTTATTTTTCTTCTTTGTGGGGCCTTAAGGCTTGCTCGTTTTAACGCTAGTATTGAAAAAGTTTCATCTGAATTTTTTCAGGGTCTTCCTATACCAGGGGCAGCAGCTGCATTAACAGGTTTAGTTCTTTTTACGATGGAGTATAAGCATTTAGCAGATATAAAATTTTTATTTCCAGTCTATGTTATTTTTTACTCTTTTCTTATGATTTCAAATATTCCTTTTAATTCTTTTAAAAACTCTACTTGGGTTAAAAAACATAAGAGAGCGACATTATTTTTTATCTTCCTTCTTCTGGCCTTATTATTAACTTATGAAGAAATAATGATTTTTATTTATATCACTGTTTATGTTCTAGGCAGCATATTTTACTTTTTCCTTCATAAAGGTGAATTAAAGAATGTATTCGAGTGGAAGGGTGACCACGATGATCATGAAGCTTAAAATACTTTTCATATTTATGATAAGTTTTAATGTCTTGGCCGATATGGGACAAAACTTACCCTTTCAAATTCAAGAAACACCACTAGAGGAGCTTGAGGCCGAACTCGAAGGGGCAGAGGGCTTTATTCCTGGTATGGGCCTAGATCAAGAACAAGAAATTTTAAATAAAAAGAAAAAAAATGGTGTAAGTCAGCTTCCTGATGAGGAATCAGACTATCTTTCTCAACCAGGGGCCATTTCTTCACCTGCAATTGGATTCGGTAACCATACACCCGGCATCTATGAGAACGAAGAAAATTACCTAGAAAACTCTAATCAAAGATTTACTAAAAAAATAATGGATGAAGGTAAAACAGGTTTTGAGCTCAGTTATATTATGAACGATTATGACTTTGAAGGAAAAAACGATGTTTTCAATAGAACCTACGATTCTGGTGGAGACAAGGATCGTAGAGGTGGAACCATTCATATGGGGTTTAATACCTTTTTTCATAGAGGATTTTTTGATCTAGCCTATGGTTATAATATTGGCCTTGGCTTCTCATCTGGCCGTGGTGTTTTTGTTGGCTCTCAAGAAAAAAGTGATGCTAGAGTCGATTTATGGCAGGTTCCTTTTGATGTATCGGGTACGGCCGAGATGAATATAACAAGATATGTAAAGCTTTCGGTCTCCGGTGGACCTTCAGTAATGGTTTTGATGCAAGTTAGGGATGATCGAGATGATGGAGAGAAAGGAAAAAGAAGAAGGCAAATAGGCTATGGTTATTTTGGGGCCGCAAAATTTAAGATATCTTTGTCAGAAATGTTTTCTTCAAACTCTTTTGCTCTTTTAAGAGATAGCTCAGTAAGTAGGTATTATCTTAACCTAGAGCTCAGAACTCAAAATTATGATAATTTTCAGGATGAAATAAAAATTACCGGAAACTCCTTTGGACTTGGATTTTCCTTTGAATTCTTATAGAAATCTTTTGTGCAATATTACTATAAAATTACTTGTTCCTATCAAGGTACCAATTATTGGGGCTGGCAAATTCAAGCACAAGGCCCAACGATTCAAGGGCATATCAATAGCGTCTTAGCTAAAATCTCAAAGACAGATCCTAAAGAGGTTAAAACCTTAGCAAGTGGAAGAACAGATCGCGGCGTTCATGCCCTGGCCCAGGTTTTTAGGGCCGAGCTTGCTCTTAATATAGAGGCCGAGGCATTAAAAAAGGCCATGAACTCTTTATTAGCGAGTGATATCCGTATTATTAATGTTGAAGTCTGTGGGTCTGATTTTCACCCGATAAGAGATAGTATTTCTAAGAGGTATGTTTACTTATTCTCTTGCGAGAGCTCGGAGCTCCCTTTTGAAACACCATTTGTTGCTCAGTGTCCATATCCTGTTGATCTTGAAAAAATAAAAAAAGGCCTAGCTCTTATCCTAGGGACTCATGATTTCTCCAATTTTAGAACCTTAGGTACAGATGTTAAAACCACTGTAAAAACAATTCATAAGGCCCATATTGAACAAGTAGAGCAAATACCCGGCAGCTTTAGAGGTGATCGCACTATTTATCAACTTAGCTTTGAAGGAGATGGGTTTCTCAAGCAGATGGTGCGTTTGCTAGTTGGAGGCCTTTGGAGTGTCGGCTCTGGGAAGAGCGAGTTAGCTCAATTAGAAAAGGCCCTAAGTGCAGAGTCTGAAATGCGTATTGGGGCGGTTGCTCCGGCCTGTGGGTTATATCTTCATAGTGTCAAATACCCTTGAATTTTAACCCTTTAAATTGACTTATCGGTCCATAATCGATAGATTCACTCAATATTTCGTTAGTGACTGCACGCATCAAAAAGGGGCTAATATGTCATATTCAATCCAAGATATTAATGGTTGTACCAAAAAGCTTAGCTTTGAATTCGAAAAGCTAGATCTTTCTGAGCAAATCAATAAGGCCGTTAAAGAAAAACAAAAGACAGCAAACCTTAAAGGTTTTAGAAAAGGTAAAGCACCTTTAGGAATGGTTCAAAAACTTTTTGGCCCTCAAATTGAGTCAAATGCTCTTAATGAATTTGTTAAGCAGCAGTTTTTTGACGCTATTGAAAAAGAAAATCTAAAAATGGTTGGTTACCCAACATTTGAAAATATGAATTATGAAGCAGGAAAAAAAGTTTCTTTTGAAGCAAAAGTAGAAATTTTTCCAAATGTAGAGCTCAAAGATATGTCGTCTTATAGCTTTACAAAAGACAGTGTTGATATCGAGGAAGAAGAAGTTGATAAAATGCTTAACTCTAGACTTGAGTCTAAAGCAGAAATGAGTGAACTTAAAGATGCTACTTTAAGCAATGGTCATTTTGCTGTGATGAATTTCCAAGGTGAAAAAGAGGATGGAGAAAGACCAGAGAACATGAAAGGGGAAGAGTTCTTACTTGAAATTGGTTCAAATCAATTTATTCCTGGCTTTGAAGAAAAAATGGTTGGAATGAAGACCGGTGAGAAAAAAGATATCGATCTTAACTTCCCAGCTGACTATCATGTAGAAGAACTTCAAAATGCAAAAGTAAAATTTGAAGTTGAATTATTAGAGATCAAAGAAAAAAAATTCCCAGAGCTTACTGATGAGTTGGCGAAGGAATTAGGAGAAGAGTCTGCTTCTTCCATGAGAGATAATATTAAAGATAACCTTGTACAACAAAAAACAAGAATGGCCGATCAAAAGCTTCAGCAAGAAATTCTTGAAAAGTTGATCGAGGAAAATAAATTTGATGTGCCTACTGCGATGATAGCTCAGCAAAAAGAGGCCCTCAAAAAAGATGTTGAAAAAAATATTAGACAACAAGGCTTTAATGATCAAATGGTTGAAGACTATTTTAAGCAATGGGCCGGAGATCTTAATACAAGAGCTGATTTTCAAGTAAGGTCTGCCCTTATCCTTGAAGAGCTTGGTAAAAAGTTTAGTGTTGAAGTTTCTGAAGATGATCTTAATGAGAAAATTGAAGAGACTGCTAAGATGACAGGAATGGAAGCTGATAAGATCAGATCTTTCTATACATCTAATGAGCAAACTAAAAACAATCTTATGTATTCAATTAAAGAAGAAAAAACTTTTAAAAAGCTTCTTGAGATAATGAACGTAAAGTAGTTCCGATAAGGTCCTCTCTTTCAAAGAGAGGACCATCTTTTATTTCGATAAATTTTAAAATGAAAATATTTAGTGATCTGAAGTTATACTTTTTTAACTTTCTGAAAGATCGTTCCAAAAATGTTTTGCCCTTTATCATCAAGCATTTCAATTTTAATCGTATCTCCATCTTTCATAAAAGGAGTTTCAATAGTTCCAGTATTAATTTTTTCAAGCATTCTCTTTTCGGCCAGACAAGAGCTTCCTTTACTTACATCCTCATTGGATACTGTTCCAGAACCTAGAATAGTTCCAGGTTGAAGCTCTCTCGTTTTGGCCGCATGGGCGATTAATTGACCAAAGTGAAAAAACATCTCAGAAGCATTAGGGTTTCCAAACCACTTCCCGTTGTATTCAGAAAGTAATTCAAACTGAATCCTACCATCTTTCCAGCCAGCACCTAGCTCTTCTGGAGTTACGGCAAATGGAGCGTGAGATGAAGGTGGCTTAGACTGTAAGAAACCAAAGCCCATAGCAAGTTCTGCTGGAATAAGTCCTCTCAATGATACGTCATTGATTAAAACAAGAAGTTTAATATGTTTTAAGGCCTCTTCAGGACTAACACCCATAGGCACCCTATCGAGTATAACACCAACTTCTCCTTCAAAGTCCATTCCATGAGAGTCATCAATAAGAGGAATATCATCGTATGGGCCAAGAAAATTATCACTTACGCCTTGATACATAAGAGGAACTTCTCTTAACTTTTCAGGTGGCTCAGCACCTCTGGCCTTTCTTACTAAAATAATGTGTTGGATATAAGCAGAGCCATCGAGCCACTGATATGTTCTAGGAAGTGGAGAGTGGAATTTTGTTTGGTCTACGGGTGTTCCTTCAAGAACTCCATCATTTAGATCTGTGTAGACCTTATTGAGTTTGGGGTATAGTTCGTCCCAGTTTTCCATTGCACTAATTAGATTAGGGCAGATGTCATGAACTTCTTGATAAGAAGAGTTATCGTGTTTTACAACTACGAGTTTTCCATCTGGGTGATTTGTTTTTAAGGTACCTAGTCTCACTTAGACTCCTTTGCTGCATAGCATTCATTTTCATATCTTTTATCTTCTTATAAACTATGTGGTCCGTAGTGGCAAAACCTAGGAGCTTTGATGGATAGGCCTATTCTTTATAGTTATTATAGAAGTTCTTGTTCGTATCGAGTAAGAATTGCTCTTTATCATAAGGGAATTGATTTTGAGTATCATCCGATTCACTTGGTAAAAGATGGAGGAGAGCAACTTAAAGACCCCTATTTAAAATTAAACCCAAAAGGGGAGGTTCCGTTTTTTGTCGATAATGAAGTGGGAATTGCTCAATCCATGGCCATCTCTTTATTTTTAGAAGATAAATATCCTCAAAAAAATCTTCTACCAAAAGACCCCCTTAAAAAAGCACATTGTATACAGCTATGTGAAATGATTAATTCTGGAATTCAGCCAATTCAAAACCTTAAAGTTTTAAAATATTTGGTTACTGATCTCTCTTTAACTCAAGAAGTTAAACCCAAGTGGGCACACCACTGGATTTCTGAAGGTTTTGATGCTCTTGAAAGTTTCTTAGAAGATTTATCTGGTGATTTTTGCCTTGGTAATGAGTTTACATTAGCTGACTGTTTTTTAGTTCCTCAGGTATATAATGCGAATAGATTTAAAGTAGATTTAGACAAATATCCTCATATTAAAAAGATTAATGAAAACTGCTTAAACCTTGATGCTGTTAAAAAAGCGGACCCTGCTGTTCAGCCAGATGCTGAATAATTTAGAGGAGCTTTTCTATAAGCATAAAAGTTTTTAATAAAATATAATCTTTTTTGTTTTTTGGAGATGCAAAATCCTTAAGTTGTTCTGGCCCTATTTTTCTTGCTAGTCTTAAGTCCTCATCAAAAAGTTTTGTTAGTTCGTTACCAACTCCAGGACTATTAAATAAAACAACTGTTTCAGCATTATTCATACTTGAATAATCCATATTATGGGAGCCTATAACTCCAATAGATTCATCAATGACCATAAATTTAGCATGGGTAGTTTCCATGATGATAGGGCCATCATTTTCCTTTCTTCCGTTCCATTCCCAGAATTCTGGACAAGTAAGTCCTTCTTCATTACATTTTTTTTCGTCACCAAGAAAATTATATAGGTCATAATAATGTCTTCTACCTACAATAGTGATGGGAGCAAACTGATTTGTTTCAGGGCTTCTGCTTAAAAATCTAATTTTAACTCCTCTTTTGGCCGCTTTAATCAGAGCTTCTTTAAACTCAGGAGGTGGAATTAATAGAGCGTGATGAACATCAATAGTTCTTTTTGCCTTTTTAATAAGATCAACATAAGCATGGTATGCATAGTTCTCTTCTTCCTCTGGCCTGGCCAAAACAAATCTAATTTCTTTAACAGGATAGTATTTGATTGGCCTAACTTTGATTTCATCGTCTAATTCTTTAGCACCATTAAGAAGCTTTTCTATATTTTTATTCATTAGTTTAGCGTCTGCTCTTTCACTAATTCGTTTAAATGGAACGTACTGCTTTGTTTTTTCATTTTTAAAAGTAAGATACTTTTCTTTTTCTTTAATAGGATCATAAGGGTTTAAGCAGTGACTATCTGTAGAGTAAGTTCTAAAACGGATCTTTTTGTGGATAAAGTTTGTTAAAAAATCTTTTGCAATACTATTGACGATAGGACCTTTTATTCCAACATCTTGATCTCGCCAGCTTCTTTTACTCGAGCCGGTTAACGCAAAATATTCTTGAGCAACGTTTACGCCACCCATGATTACCATGCTTGATGGTCTTGGTTTATTTCCATCGGCATCAACAATCCAAAGCTTTTCATGGTTTCGTCGCAGTATTTTACCAATATCAATACCTTGAAATTCATTAATTATATTAAATTTACACGAGTATCCATAGACCCTAATGCCTGCTGCTTGAAGGTTATTTAGCATAATGCTAGTGTTTTTGCTGTCAGTTTTAGTTTGAGGTTTATCTGCGACTCCTGAGCCAAGAGCATCTACAATCATCCTAACATCTAGTCCCTCGCCTTTTTTCTTAATAAGCATATCCGAAAGGAACTTTCCAGCTTCATCACCTCTGTAAATAAGACTTTGAACATATATAGAGTGTTTTGCATTTTTTATGGCGTTATAGCGTTCTATAAATGACCTTGGACCATCTAATACGCTCATGGTGTGATTGCCTACTTTTAAAACACGTCCATCAACAAAGCTTTTTCCTTGTGGAAGTTTTCCTACATAAGAGACAGGCTTTTTGTTTTTATGGTGACCATTTTTTTCAAAATATTTTGTGACTTTTTTATCTCGACATAGTTTTCCTAGCTTAGAAAAACTTATATAGGACTTTTGTCTATCATCCTTAGAATTAAAATAAACGGCCGTTCTTCCTTTTATATGTCTTTTTATACCAAAGGTGATTGAGTAAGCGCCTTTGTGTTTAATTAATCTTTTAATTGGTCTGGACCTTGTAAGATCAAATTGATCTCTAAAGAGATGTCCATATTCAGGGTGAACGGTATTTAGCTCTAAGCGACAATCTTCAATTTTGATCTTTTGTTTAAGCTTTAACTTTTCACCTTCAATATCAAAATCAAAATAATGAGATACAGAGTTTTTCATTGATAGCTTTTTGATTTCAATGAGTTTTTCTTTTAGATTGGCTTTGGAATAGGCCAAGTTTAAAGAAGAAAAAAAGATAACGACAATTAGTGAAAACTTAAAAATGCTCATAAATACCTCTAATGATATTCTACATTATCGGAGTAAAACGATACAATTTTAAAAAATTTAGTTTTCTAAGTATTGAAGTTAATGTGGCTTAAATAAAATTAGTTTTTATTTACATCCAACTTTTCCAATAATCCTTAAACTCATTTTCTTTCCACCAATGAGTTGGCTCTAAAGGGAATCGAGTGTCGATCATAACGGCAAACTCATCAGTATGGGTTTTATCATTTGCTGAATCAAATGCCTTTGGATGAGGGCCATGATGAATCCCTTGGGGATGAAAGGTTAAGGCACCGGCATCTATATTATCTCGACTAAAGAAATTTCCTTGATGATAAAAAAGGACTTCATCATAATCAATGTTTGAATGATAAAAAGGAACCTTAAGAACACCTTCTTTGGAATCTTCAAGAGGTCTAGCAACAAAAGAGCAAACCACAAAATTTTGGCATAAAAAGGTCGTATGTCCACTTGGCGGGATATGGTATTTATGACTCATGATAGGACAATAGTCATAAATAGATAATTTCCACGGATAAACTGATCCTTTCCATCCTTTAGCATCTAGAGGATTAAATGGATAAGTTACTGTTGTAATCTTACCGAGTCTTTTAATTTCTAGTTTATATTCTTCTCTACCACCTTCGGTTCCGAGGGCAGCTTCTGGAATAAACTTGGCCGTTTGATCGTAAAGAGCATTAGGGCCTAATAGACCTCTTGTTGGTTCTTCAAACTCTGAGTTTGACTCGACTTTTAAGATTTTAGTATTAGATTTAGTGTAATACTTATAAGTTGTACCTCTAGGGACAACAATATAATCACCTTTGGTACACTCAATATGGCCAAAGGCAGTTTCTAAGACACCATTACCCTCATGAATAAAAAAGAGTTCATCATGGTCAGCATTTCTAAAAAAGTTTTCAAAGTCTTTGTTAAAAGTCCCTAAATTGATAATGCAATCTTTGTTCTTTAGTATTGGTTGAAACTGATTTTGAACACCGGGATGATCAAAAGAAGGAGGTAGACACTGAGGCTTTAATTCTCCCTCAATATTTGTCCAATTAACAGGAGGATTCTCTCTATATAGTTGACTTACTCTTCCAAAAAAGCCCTTTCTTCCGTGCTCATCTTCGTAAAGGCCTTCAGGGATTTTTACGTGGGCCTGTTTCGTATAAGTTCCACTAGATCTAAAGTTTTCCATATATTATTCCTTTTAAGATTTTTTAACACGTTCTACTAATAACCCTTATGATCTCTATTAGCTACGGCCGAATTTTTCCGTATAATTATCTAAAATATCTTCCATTGCTTCATAATAATGATCCATCTCATCCTTTGTTCCAATACTTACCCTGACATAGTCAGCCATTTCATTGGCAACGAGAGGTCTAATGATGACTCCACGATTTAAAAGCTCATTAAACATATATTGGCTTGCCTCTGCGGAACCCGTTTTAAAAGCAATAAAGTTAGTAATAGAGGCAATAGGATTGAATTCTTTTTCTTTTAAAAACTTATCTAATCGTGCTCTTTCAATAGAGTTATTTTCGATTGTTCTTTTGAGGTGAGGAATGTCATTAAGAGCTCCAACGGCACCTAGCTGACCTATAAGATTTGGTTCAAAGGGAAGTTTAATTTTTGTAAGGTTTGAAATAAGCTCTTTATGGCCAAACCCATAACCAACACGAATTCCAGCTAAACCATAGGCCTTTGAAAAAGTTCTTAGAGTAATGACATTATCATAACGATAATCCATAGAGTCTGGATAATTTTCAAATTCTTTTCCAAACTCAAAGTAAGCCTCATCTAAAATAACGAGAACATGCTTAGGAACATGCTCCATTAATTTATCAAACTCAGGTTTAGTAATATAAGTTCCTGTAGGATTATTAGGGTTTGCGATATAGATAATTTTAGTTGTTTCACTAATATTTTGAATAAGATTATCAACATTGAAGCGATAATCTGAAGTTGGCTTAACCAGATTAAGTTTAGCACCAACACTTCTGGCCAAAATATAAAGCCCTATAAAAGTATTCTCTGAAGTTAAAACTTCATCACCTGGTTGTAAAAAGGCCCTAACAATATAGGACATGATACCTTCACTGCCGTTTCCTAAAATAATATTTTCGAGCTTTAGTTTGTATAAGTCTGCTAAGGCCGATTTGAGCTTATAAGCGTGCATGTCTGGATACTGGTGAAGTTTCCAAAGGCCCTCGGTCATCTCTTTTATAGCAAATGGGGATGGGCCTAAAGGGTTTTCATTACTAGCAAGTTTTGAGATCTTTGTTAGACCTCTCTCTCTTGCGAGTTCATCAACGGGTTTACCTGCTTGGTAAACTTTTAAGTTTTTTATATAATCGGGAACAAGAGAGTGACTTTTTGACATATTGCATCCAAAATAGGTTTAAGTTTTCACTTTTCTAGCACATTAGGTAACAAAAGGGGATGCCTTGAGTTTTTTTGGACCAGAACATTTTGAAAAAGTACTAAAAGGCATAGAGCTGTTTAATAAGCAGTTTTACTGGGAGTGTCATGAGGAGTTGGAGCACCACTGGCTAGAGGATAGGGGCGATAATGCTCGCTATGTATATTGGGCCATTATCCAAATTGCCGCATCTATGTATCATGTAAGAAATCTTAATAAGGAAGGGGCCTTTGGCCTTCTGAAAAAAGCGAAACAAAAAATTGAATTTTGTGAGAAAAACTACGTTGAAAGTGAATTTTTATTCAAAAGCTTAAATTGGCAAGAGTTTAAGGATAAAATAAAGGCAGCTCCAAATAATGGAGAGTTATCAGAGCTGGATGAGCTTTTTAATTTTAGATTCCAGGGAACAGGTATGAAAAATGAATAAAATAATTAAAACCTTTGGAATATCACTAAACCTTTTAAGAAAAGATCGTATTGTTATGCTTTATGGTCTTATACCACTAGTTATAGGATTGGTTTTATTTTATTTTCTTGGAAATTATCTTTATACCGATTTGCTTGAAATTGGAAAAAGCTATATTGAACAGAATATTCAAAGTAGCGGTTGGGCCAGCGCTTTTTATTATTTTATTTTCGGAATATTGACGGTTCTTTTTTTCTTTATGATCAATTGGGGTTTTGTCTTAATTGTATCTTTTATTGCTTCTCCATTTAATGACTTGCTAAGTTCGAGAGTGGAGAAGATTATTTCTGAAAAAGAACTTACAGGGTTAGGAAAAGATTTTGAAAGAATAATCGGTCGTTTCTTTTTTACTATTATTAATGAATTTAAAAAAATATCTTTTATAGTATTACTTACTTTAATGTCATTTTTATTAGGTATTGTTCCATTAGTGGGGCCAGTACTATCAACTGTTATTGCAAGTGCTCTTATTGCCATTCAATTCTTAGACTATAGTTGGAGTCGTCATGACTTATCTTTAAAGCAGTGTGTAAGTGATTTAAAATCGACGCCTTTTATTTATATGGTGTCAGGGTTTTTATTTGTATTTTTACTCTCAATCCCTATCGTGAATATTTTTTGCCTTCCATTGGCCGTCGTTTATTTTACAGTTCACTTTTCTCAAAAAAATATGAAAAGGTCATAGATGAAAAAAATAACTGTTTTTCTCCCTCAAAACAAAGAACAGATCTTGTCTTGTTATCCTTTTCTTCAAGAAATTACGAATCTGTATCCAGATGGGGAGATTCACCTTCTGATTTTGGAAGAATTAAAAAAATACCTTCTGTTCTTTGAGAAAAATTTTTTCATCCATACATATAACCTTGAGGACTATAATGTCGCAGGTTTATATAAATATATTTATAATCTCAAAAGAGTTAACAATATAGATATTTATATCGACTTAGTTGGAACTCTAGCTTCGGCAACAATAGGTATTTTTGTTAAAGCAAATCAGAGAATTGGTCTCGATAAAGGTATGGCCAGGTTTCTATATAATCAAAGAATTCAAATTTCGACACATATGAGTTCGGAAAGAATATATCTAAACTTATTAAGAAAATGGAATAATAAGTCGGATGAGAATTTTTTTATTTCAAGAGAATGTAAGGATGTGAATCCTTTCGAAGGCCCATTGGTTCAAAATAGGCTTATATCTCAGGAGTTTACAAAAGGGTATTTTCTTTGTCTTATTGATTCATTAGGTGACATTAAAAGTGAACTCTACCAAGATGGAAATGAAAGAGAGGATACGACTGAAGAGCATTTTTGGCGCTCCTTTTTTGAGTCTTTTACTGATCAGCGTTTTGTGGTTTTTAGTGAAAAAATTGATGTTGAACTAAGTGATTTTCTAAAAAGCCTTACCTCAAGAAATGATTATTTTCATCAAAGGGGACATAATTTAGAAGACCTTTCAGCTCTTTTAGATTACAGCTCGGCAGTACTAACAGATTCGTCCTTTTATTCCTCTGTGGGAATATATTTTCAAAAACCTGTATTTTTATTGAGAGCAAAAAATCTTGAATTACCTTTAAGCTATTATATTAAAAATAGGCCATTTGTTGTTAAAGTTGATGGAGAGAGATATGAAGTAACGCTAGGTAAGACAAAAAGATCATTATCCTCAATAAACCAGGTCGTGGACCTGGTTCATGAAGTTCTTAAGATTTAAAAATCTCTAAGTTTTCTTTGATTGCTTTAAGTTTTTCTTCAAGTTCTGCAGCGTTTTGTTTAACTTCACTGACAATCTCATCAGGAGCATTTTTCATAAACTTTTCATTCTTAAGCTTATTAGCATACTTTGAGTATTCTTTTTCTGTCTTTTGAAGATTTTTTTCTAAACGCCCGACTTGATCATTTAAATCGATAACACCCTCTAGAGGAAGGAAAACTTCGGTAAAAGAAGTTACACTCATGACAGATTTTTTAGGTCTCTCAAGACCTTTCGCTTTAACTGTAATTTCTTTTAATCGGCCGATATCTTTTAAGGCCTCAGTTTCATTATTGAGGTATTGCTCTAGTTCACTGTGATCTGTGAATATTTCAATTGCGAGAGGCTCTTTTGGGCCAATATTGATATTGGCCCTAAGGTTTCTAACGGCGGTAATAACTTCAATAAAGTTATTCATTAACTCTTGATCTTGGTTAAAATCTAAAGAGGGGTCATATTCAGGGAAATCTTGAACAATGAGTAAATCTTCATTTGGCCCCTTAAGATAAGACCAAAGCTCTTCTGTAATGTACGGTGCAAATGGGTGAAGAAGCGCCAACACTTTTTTAAAGCTAAACTTAAGAACAGATGCTCTTTGTTTTTTAAGTTCTTGGTCGTCGCTATGGAGAATATTTTTAGAGACTTCAATAAACCATGAGCAGAATTTATCGTATACGAAACCATAAATTTGAGAGCATGAGTCATCAAAACGAAATTCCTCCATGGACTCATTTACTTGTTTTGTTACCATATTGAGTTCAGAGAGAATCCATCTTTCATGATGGTTGAGCTTTTCAGGAAGCTTTGGGTCTGCATCATTTAAGAAAGGTTGGATAAATCGAAAAGCATTCCAGATTTTATTGATGAAATTTCTATAACCAGCAATTCTTTCTGAATCTAAATTAAGATTTCTATTATATCCACTTCCAGCGGCAAGGGTGTATCTTAGAGCATCAGCACCGTAATGTTCAATCATATCAAGAGGATCAATCCCATTACCTAGGGACTTACTCATTTTCCTGCCTTCTTTATCTCTAACAATGGCATGAATATAAACTTTTTCAAAAGGAACTTTATCTAAGTTTTTAAGGCCCATCATCATCATTCTGGCCACCCAAAAGAAGATGATATCAAAGCCTGTAACGAGTACAGATGTTGAATAAAAAGTATCGAACTTTCTTTCTTTCATTCTTTCTGGATTTGGCCATCCTAATGTACTAAAAGGCCATAGTCCTGAGCTAAACCAAGTATCAAGAACATCAGGGTCTTGTACGATTTCTTGATGAGAGCATTTAGGGCAAGAAGATGGAGTTTGTTCACTTGCCCACTGATTGTCGCAAGATTGGCAAGTGAAGACAGGAATTTGATGGCCCCACCAAAGCTGACGCGAAAGGCACCAATCTTTAGGCTCTCTTAGCCATGAGAAATAAGTATTTTCCCAGCCTTTAGGGTAAAACTTAGTTTCGTCTGTTTCAACAGCTTTAACTGCTCGGTCGGCCATATCATGTACATTGAGAAACCATTGCTTACTAAGCATGGGCTCAATGACGGTTTTTGAACGATCTCCATGACCAACTTGATGTAGGTGATCTTTAATTTCACCGAGTTGTTCTAATTCTTCTAATTCTTTTAAGACACCCTTACGAGCTTCTTTTGTCGTTTTATTAACCCACTCAAGACCGTTTTTATTTAGAGTTCCATCCAGATTTAATATATTAATTGTTTCAAGTTGATGACGTTTACCAATTTCAAAGTCATTAAAATCATGGCCTGGAGTTACTTTAAGGCAACCTGTTCCTTTTTCCATATCAACATATTCATCTCCAATAATAGGGACTTCACGGTTACATATAGGTACGATGGCCTTTTTTCCGATAAGGTCTTTCCATCTTTCATCATTTGGGTTTACAGCAACGGCCGTATCACCAAGTAGAGTTTCAGGTCTTGTGGTTGCTATTTCGAGTTTAATATCACTATCTTTAACTTTGTAGAAGATATGATAAAACTTTCCTTTAACTTCTTTATACTCGACTTCAGCATCACTAATAGCAGATTGAAGAACGGTATCCCAGTTTACAAGACGATCATCCTGATAAATGAGTCCTTCATTATAGAGAGAGACAAAGACTTTATTAACAGCTTCGTTGGCCTCTTTATCCATAGTAAACATGAAGTAGTCCCAATCTGGGCTTGCTCCCATGGCCTTTTGCTGTTTTATGATGATTCCACCATATTCTTTTTTCCATTGCCAAATTTTTTCAAGAAACTCTTCTCTTGAAAAATCATGACGGGATTTTCCTTCTTCTTTTTTAACTTTTTTTTCTACTACAACCTGAGTTGAAATACCTGCGTGATCCATGCCAGGTAAAAAGAGAGTTTCAAAGCCCTTCATTCGCTTGAAACGGATAAGAGCATCTTGAGTGGTGATATCAAGAGCATGCCCCATGTGTAGTTGTCCTGTCACATTGGGAGGTGGCATGATGATACTAAAAGGCTTTTCTTTCTTACCTTTTTTAGGTTTAAAGTAATTTCCTTTTTCCCAGATATCATACCACTTGGATTCGGCGTTTTTAGAGTCATATGTTTTTGGTAGTTCCATAAGTATTACCTATTTTAAATTACTGTAAATAGCATCTATGTCTGCTAAGGAATATTCTTGCTGGTCTCTAGTTGATAAGTTTTTAATTTGAACTTTTTGTTGTTTTAGCTCATCTTCACCAATTAAAGCTGCGGCCTTGGCCCCTTTTTTCTCAGCAAGTCCAAATATCTTTTTAAACTTAAGCTCTCCGAAATGGACAACAACGCGAAGACCTTTATCTCTAAGGTTATTGGCAAGCTTTATTGCTTCTGTCTCGGCCTTTTCTGTTTGATAAGAGATAAAAAGGTCATTTTCAGGCGTTTTGAAATTAGGAAGTAGACCATGAACCTCTAAAAAGTCCTTTAAAGTAACATCCCCAAGGCCAAACCCAACCCCTGGCATGGGGGCCTCATTAAAGATCTTAAGAAGATCAGAGTAAGCACCACCACCACTAATGGCCCTTCGGTTTTCAGGGTGTTTGTCAAAAACCTCAAAAACCATTCCTGTATAGTAGTCTAAGCCTCGAACAATTGTTGGGTCATAACGAAAATATTTAATGAGATCGAGTTGGTCTAATTTATCACTAAAATCAACAAGGTTTTCAATAACCTCCTGTGGAGCACCTTCATTTTTAAGAAGATGGAGCATGTCTCCAAAACTAGAAACTGCGAGGTATTTATCAAAGACTGTTTTAGCTTCAGCGTCTAGACCTAGGTCATTGATCATTTTTTCCAGCGCTTCAGGTCCAACCTTTTTAGATTTATCGATTATTTTATAAAGCTTATAGGCCTTCTCTTCATTTAGGCCCATTTTTTGTTTAATGATAAAATCAACAATTCTTCTATCATTGATAAGAATTTCAAACTGACTTTCATTGGCCCCAAAGTTTTTAAGAAGTTTAATGACAAGGGTTAGGATTTCTAATTCCCCGTGTCCTTCAGGTGCTCCAAAAATATCACAGTTAAACTGCCAATGTTCTCGAAGTCTTCCTTTTTGAGGTTTTTCATATCTCATTAAATTTGGAATAGAGAACCATCTAATAGGTTTTGCTTCTTCTCTATGGATAAGGGCCACCATTCTGGCAACTGTAGGAGTCATTTCTGGTCGAATGGCGACTTCGCGGTTTCCTCTATCTATAAAATTATAGATTTGGTCATTTATAAGTTCTTCACCACTTTTGGCCCTATAAAGATCAACTTCTTCAAGAAGAGGTCCATCGTAGGACTCGTAACCAAATTCAAAGGCCGTTTTTCTCATGATAGAGAAAATATAATCAAGTGCCCTTTTATTCTCAGGGAAAAAGTCTCTGGTGCCTTTATATGGCTTTTTGCTCAAACTCATTAAAGATCCTTTCTTCAAAGTGAGCGAACTATAGCAATAAAGACACGATAGGTCTAAAAGAAACAGGGGTTACGCTTAGCAAAAAAAAGACCTGCTCTAGGGCAGGTCTTCGTATTCATCGTTACTTGAGTAAGGCAAGACTACATCATGTCTTTCCACTCTTTCCCAGGACGAAATTTTGGAAGAGTTTTTGCCTTAATTTTGATCTTTTCACCAGTAGAAGGATTGATTCCGTTTCTGGCCTTTCTCTTAATCTTTGTGAAAGTTCCAAAGCCGATAAGAGAAACATCTTCACCTTTTTTAACTGTTTTTTTGATTACATCCATAGCTGTAGTAAATACGGCCTCAACATCTTTTTTAGTTAGGTGATTAAGTTCTTTGTTTGTAGTAATGGCTTCCATGAGTTCTTTTCTGTTCATTTAGTTCTCCTTAAGCAAATGAAATATAAGATATTTTAGAGGTCAGATTATTGATCCGTCTAGAGATTTTTTTAATTTCAGTAAATGCAATGCTTATAAATCTTCAATCCAGTCATCAATTGGCTTTGGAAGCTTATCAGGGGCCTTATAATTAGGGTCAGGTTTCGGAAAAAGATCTTTTGGTACCCAATTCTCTGCTTTTTTAACCTCTTTTTTTTGAGGTGATTCAGGAATAGGAAGGTTTTCAACAATATTTTCTTCATTGACTTTTTCTTCAATAATAGTTTCTTCCTCTTGGAGTACAAAAGCTTGAAATGTGTAGTCTTTCGGAATAGCTCCAAGTTTTTTAAATCGAGAAAATCTTAATAGCTTTTCACTTGTTCTTACAACGGCCTTGAGTTGATCAAATTGGTTATACTTTAATTCTTCCTCTAAATCTTTCGGTGATAGAGTTGTAAACTTTTTAAACCAAGGTAATAACATTTTTAATTTAGTATCTAGAACTTTAGCTTGAGAGGATTTAAGAGGACGCTCATCTTTTTTGAGAGCTTTATATACAGAGAAAAGAGAGCTTTCAAAAAGGATTTTTAAATCAGATAGAATGGCCTTGGATAGCCAAAGAGCATAAGGTGAATATATTTCACTATTCTTTTTAATTAAGTTTTCAAGGGTACTTAAAGTGGACTTATTTAAAAGATCTGCCTCAACATCATATTTATTACGGTTTTGTCTAAGAACATTGAAATAGATTTCAGATTTAGAAAGAAAAAATGCTTCTTCTTTTGTGAGGTGCGGAAGAATATAATCTAGTCTTTTAATGAGATCCATAAGTTGATCGACTTCTTCTTGGGTATATTCATGCTCTTGAATAGTGTCAATGAGATAGGCCAGTTCAGCAGGAACTTCTTTAACAGAGACAAACTTTTTAGGAGCAGCAAAAAGGGGAGTTATAATAAATAAAAAGATTAAGTACTTCATAATTTAAATATATCATCTTTTCGGAGGTTTTCTTCTCCTTTTAGTACATAATAATGACCACGGTGTTGAATGAGTAAGCGGCCGTCAAGATTGATAAGTTCAGTAGCATATTCGAGATCGCTAACAAGTTTTACTTTCTTAGTTTTGATATCAATTTCGGCAATTTCAAACCGCTGCTTTTCACCTGCAACGGTAATGTTTTTTGAAAAGTAAAACTTTCGTTCAGATTGATCACATTCGATGTTTCCAATATCATTTAGTTTAGATTTATAAATTGAACTGAGCTGTTTAAAATCAAGCTTTTGAATGGGAAGGGTATAGATTTGGCTACCTTGTTTAGATACAGATGTACCAAAAACACCAATAATAAGCTCTAGACCATTATTACAAAACTCTATCTTCTCTCGAACATCAGATACTTTCATGGTTGCTTGAACTTTTTTTAGCAGCTTTTTATAAATTAAAACACCCGTTTGCCCCTTCGAATTAATGTCTGTGTAGATAATGGTATCCTTGTCGGCCATGGTGACTTCAGGAACAAAATAAGGGTTGTGTGTATTTCTAAGTTGAATTTGTTGCCGAAGAACTTTGTGTTTCGTGTTAACTAAATGAATAACTCTTGTAAGTGGGTCAAAATAAGAAACCCATTGATCCGCAAGGTGAAGCTGTGGCTTAATACCCCATCCTAAAAGATCTGGTTTTTTTTCACTATTAAAGCTCGAGACATAGATTTGTTTTGGATGCCGAATACCTAGCCAAGTATGAAAGTTTTCATCCTTAGAAAAAACAATGGCCTTACGATGTCGGGTAGAATGTACGGTATAGTTGGTATCCTCTTTTCCTTTTAGTATTTCAATAACTCTATATTTAGTTGAAAGGATGAGGTCCCCCGAAGATCTTTGGTAGTATGTCCTTTCTCCATCTAGTGAAACCCATCTCAGATTAAATATAGATTGCTTCGTTAATAAAAGAGGAAGTTTAGTTTCTACCAAAGCTAAAGCAGGAAAAGAAATGAGATAAAGTAATAAAAATTTAATTTGATTTGACGAGACCATTTAATGTCCAAGTATCCATAGGATGTATTTTTTTATAATTATTTACAGCATTAAAAATTTTATTCCAATTTAATAGACGAGGGGAATGAATATCATCAATTGGTAATCTAACTGAAAAATAAGTATCTCCATTTAACTTCTTGTTACCATCCAGAATAAAAGGAATAGGTCGACATCCATTGAAATAAGATTTTGAGTAAAATTGAGGAAGGATATCTTCAATACATCCCACTCCGTGTAAAATGTTGTGGGGCTTTTTATTAAAAAAACGTGCGATTTCAGTAAGGTTTTTTAATGGTTTATTTTTAAACTTATACACACGCTCTAAAATACGTTCGACCGAACTACCAGATTCTTTTAATGAAGTGGGAAAGTATGAAAAATTAGGAGAACCAACATAACGAATACCTTTCACCTCATTTTTATTCCAATAAATTTTTCTCGGACAAAAAGAGCTCGTACATTTTTGAGGATCATAAACAATAAAACAGCCGACTTGGTATTGTAATCGTAGAGGATTAAATTTTGTCGTGCTTGTAAGATGGCATTTCATTTTATCAGGTGCACCCTTGGTAATTTTGAGAATAGAGCTGATGACCATATTTTCAGAATCAGGACTGTTAAAATTATTTCCAGGAATATATGACTCACAAGAGGTAACTTCTTTAGCAGGGTTAAAAAAACAAATTTTCAATGGCCAGATTACATCTTTGTTATAATTCATCGCCATTCTTGCAAATGTTTGATGAGTTTCATTCATGCATGACTCGGGTGTATTTTGTAGAGAAGAGGGGTTTAGATGCATTATAATACGATGGACATTTGTTATAGCTTCATTATCCACTCTTCCTGGACAGTCATGGTAGTCAGTTTTTAGTCCTGCGATATTAAGTGTTTCACTTATTCGATCACACTTCTCATGTGGAAAAAAACTAGGAAACCCTTTTGACCCTGCGTTAATACAAGTATCGGGTTTTTTATTGAATGTATCAGCACACTTTTGTAAGTCAGATGGTAATAACTGGTCTTTATCAAGAAAGTTCTTACATTTATAAGAAAGATAATGATTTGGTAATTCTCCATTTATAATTTTAGTCCAAGCATCTTCAGCTAAATACTCTAAGCAGAAATTCTCTACCTTCTCAAGGCCGTCACAAAGGTTTGAAAGATAGGATCTAACAAATAATGGAAACTCCTTTTTATACATTTTGGCCTGGGATATAACATTTCTTAAATAACGAGTTTGGGAGAAATTTACTTCGGGGTTAGTTTGGAGCTTCTTAGAGGCCTTGGTTGCACGCTTAAGGGTATTTGGGATTTTACATAAGTATGGTGTGTTTATATTTTCTACCCATTTTTGGAAAACCTTCTCGCATGCTACTTTTGTTTTTGGCACTTCAAACTTAAGGCCATGAATAGTTTTTTTAATATTCTTTTTAGAGTAGAGAATATTTAATTCTTTATTAGTACTGCATTTTGTTTTGTATAGTTCTTCAAGGTATTCATCCTTATCGATGAGAATGGATTTGTTTTTACCGTTTTTATTCTTAATTTGAACTAATAGGTTTTGAAGAGGTCGCTCAAAAGCATTAAGTAGATTATTATGCAGCAGAGCAGCCAGAGAGCACTCATCCTTTTTGAGAAGCTTTAAGAATTTTTTTTCACTTCGAAAAAGAAGAGTATTCATAAAAAATGGATCTATAACCATATCAACAAAGTCACCTTGATCCTTTAAGCTTTCAACCTTTAAGTCATTTTTTTGCTTGGATACTAAATACTTAGTCTTATTGTTATTAATTAGTTTTTCGAAGGATTGAAGAACCCCTGGAACCTCATCTTTTTGAGCAAATGAGACCCCAGGAAGTATTAAGAGTAATACTAATATTTTAGAAAATAGATTTTGCCAAATATGATGAAACGTCTTCAACTTCAATCTCTTCTGTTTCCTTGATTTGAGATTTTGTCGAATTAAAGTTTATCATGCAATATGAGCAAGCTGTAGCTAGTTTTTCTACATTTTTCTCACCGATATCTTCAAGTCTATTTTTGGCAAGGTGTTCACCCTCTGGTAGCTCGTACCACATGTTTCCACCGCCCATACCACAGCATCTTGCTTTGTCTTTATTTAACTCCATTTCCTTAATTTCAAGCCCTGGAACTGAGTTGAGGATATCTCTTGGAGCGTTATACTCACCATGATGTCTTCCAAGATAACATGGGTCGTGGAAAGTAATCTTTTCACTTACTTGTTTTTCAGGCTTTAGCTTACCTTCTTTAACAAGGTCGGCCAAAAGTTCAGTATGGTGGATAGTATCAAAATCTCCATCTTCAAACTGAGCGTACTCTTTTCCAATAGTGTGAAGACAATGAGGACAATGAGTGACAACTTTCTTGAATTTATATTGTCTCATATTGGCAATATTTTCGATGGCCACTTCAAAAAATGAATACTCATCTCCAAAGCGTCGGATAGGGTCACCATTACATTTTTCAGTTTTTCCCATTACAGCAAAATCAACACCTGCCTTTTTTAGTAGGAGAACAGTGTCTTTTACAACTTTCTGGTTTGATGCATCGTACGACCCTGCGCAACCGACATAATAGAGGTAGTCGACTTCTTTTTCTGGCGCAATGACTGGAACATCTAATCCATCGGCCCACTGAAAACGATCATCTTGGGTAATACCCCAAGGGTTACCATTATTTTTAATTTTATTAACAGCATCTGCAGCTGCTGGAGGAATATCTCCTAATGTCAGTGTTTTGTATCTTTTTAACTCTAGAATATAAGAGACATGTTCAATGTGAGCAGGGCACTCCTCCATACAAGCACCACATGTTGTACAAGCATCAAGCTCATTTGATGCATAGATAGGGTTTTCCCAAAAGTCTGCATCAACAGCTGGATTTTGCTCCATGAAATCTCGGCCCTTAGTAATAATAGTTTTAGGGTTGAGATTTTTTCCTGCAGCGGTTGCGGGACAGACATCAGTACATCGTCCACATTCAACACAGTTAATATAATCCATCTTATTTTTTTGAGTTAGCTCACTTAATTTACCCAGACCAAAAGTTTCAGCACTTTCATCTTCAAAGTCCATTGGGTTTAAGACAGCTCCTCTTCTTGCCGGAGTAACTAAAGAGGCAAAAGGAAGACCAAAGATATGAAAGAACTTGGAGTGACCAAGGCTAGCAACAAAGGCCATAGTATTTACCATGTGGATGAACCACATCGCCCTATAGGTTAAAGAAAGCGAGCCATCAGTCATGTTAAAAGATTTGAAAATATTGGCAATAAACCAACCAATAGGGGCCCATGTTTTTTCACCAATAGGCATATTGTTTCCAAGAATTCTAACCCCTTCTATAAGGTAACCTAGAACAACAAGAGCAAAAAGCATGAAGTACATGAATTTTTCTCTATTTGGGTTTGTTGCTGATAAATTTTCTGGTTTTTTGATATAACGTCTATGGTAGGCGAGTGCTAACCCTACCAGAATCATAATTCCTGCTATATCGGCAAGAAAGCTAATAACGATATAAAGGTTTCCTTCGAAAATTTTAAAAGGCGTATCATAATGAATGGCCACAATGTCAGTTGCTATCCAAAGAATGAGAAAACCGTAAAAAATCAGTCCGTGAAAAATAGCAACAGAAGGTTTTCGAGGTACTTTACCTGTAAGAAAGATTGTTTTGAAAAAGCTTCCCCATTGGAATGGACCACTTGCTACTCCATTTTCAGAAAAAAGACTTTTAATCCCCTTACCGCCTGTAACAAGGTTAATCTTTTTTAGGATACCTTGAACCATTATCACTAGTGATACTACGAGTAGAGCATACATAGCGATTTTAAAGGAGGAGGGTATGTTCCACATAATTTCACGAGTTGCTTGACTCACTTGGTCTGACATGAGGACTCCTTAAATATTTAATGATGAAACCTAGACTTTAAATTTAATACACGAATATGGATAAGGCTATTTGAAAAGGGTTATATTGGTGTGATGCGCTATGCCCGTGAGAACTTTTTTTGGTAAAAGTATTTATGCAAAAAAAATTAATACTTCTTTCTCTGCTTTTTTTATTTGGTTGTTCTGAGTTTGCAACAATAGGAGTCAAGAAACATCAATTTAATGCAGTTCCAAGAAAGATTGTATGGATACAATTGGCAGGTTTTTCAATTGATCATCTAGCGATGCTACGATTCTCTAGCGTTTCGTCAAAAAAACTCTCTGCTTTAGAAAAGATGACTTGTATAGGAAGTATGTGGAATTACGATTTGTATCGTTTACGTCCTAATGATGAGAGTAATTTTCTTTCTCAAATTACAGGTAAACAAAACATAAAGAACATGTGTGAAGATTATAAGTTAACTCCACTATGGAAAAGGTTTTCAAACATTGGATATAAAGTTGGGATACTTGAAAATAATGTGAAAGAAGAAAATTCTTTGACGGAGTCTTTAGCATGCAAGGACTCAAAGTTTTTAGAAGGTAGTACCTACTGGAAAATGTCCAAGGCCCCTAAAAAGGCCGATCAATTTCATTATTTGAAGAAAGAAGAATATATGGCCAATAGGGTGTATCATGATCTTTCATGTCAAAAGAATGGGTGTGAAACTTCTTTAAGCAGTAATTTTAAGTCTCTATATTCTCAATTTTCCGATCGTGATCAACCAGTGTTTTTTATAGTGAGAGACTTCTCATACAAAGAAAGTTTAAAGTCATCACAGTTTCAAGGCGCCGTAGAGATACTGACTGAGGTTTCTAATATTATTGAGTATTTAGAAAAGATAAATACTAATGAAAACTTATTAATTGTACTTACTTCAGGTGAGCCTTTTAGTTTTGAATACCCTAAGTCTGGAAAAGACTGGGCAGCGTTTGAGAAATCAGGAAAAAAGGTTATATATAGAAAAAGTTTACTTTCATCACCTGTTCTGGCCAAAGGAGCTGGTGCTGAAAACTTTTGTGGTATTTATGAACAATGGGAGATTCATCCACGTTTTTTATGGAGACCTAAAAAAATTGTAGTACCTTTACTTGATATTTTTGAGGAAAAATCTGAAATAAAAAGGTAGTAACTTGCTGAATATTTTCCCCTTTAATCATACAAAAGAAGTTTATTCATTCGAATTTTTAGAAAAAGAATATTCCCAGTACAAAGTAATTTGTCCTAATCCAGTATCTGCCGATGCATTTAGGAAAAAATCAAAAAAAAATAATGTTGAAGTCATTACGATAGCAAAATACCTTAATGATGAAATAGGTGATGTAAAAGTTAAGCGGAAGGGAGAGTTACTTTTATTTTTAAGCTTTGTTTGGAAACAATTTTTTTCTGAATCAAAGTATGAGTCTTTCGTTCAGGCCTTTAACTTATTAACAGAACTAAGATCTTTTACTTTAGACTTTACACAAGTCTTAGAGCTTTTAGAAGATCGAGATGAAGATATTGCAAAGGCCGTTAAAGTATTTTGGTACTACATTTTAGAAAATGAGATAATCGATGAGCACCAAGCAATAAGTTTAATTAGAGAGAAGGTATCTCAATATGACACTTTAGATGATTGCTATGTTTTCTGGGGTTTTAATCACCTCTCTGCTGGTCAGATAGATTTTATTAAAGAACTGGCCGAAAAATCAGATGTTTATATTCCTCTCCCTTATATGGTTTTATCCTATGGTAGAAATACAGACTGGCCTTATTGGTTATCAACGGACATTAATCAAAACGAAAATGAGAATGATCCTATAACTATAAATACTCTTAGGTATTCAAAAAGTAGGATGAATGAAAAACTGCGTCCATTATTATTGGCTGAAAAAAATGTAGAAGTCTTTTTGGCCAAAAAGAATCCAACAATCTCTGAAATAAATGAGATTCCATTAGATAACGCTTTTTTTCGCAGTAGAGTAGATCTTTTTTCTGGGCCATTAATAGAAGAGATCAAAAGAATTGAAGATAAAATAATCCCATCAGGAAAAAAGCTCGCTGCTGATGAATTAGAGCAAGAGATTCAACAACAGTATAAAAAAGCTATTTCTGAGTTTTCTATTAAAGATGGTAGAAAATTAAGAGTTTTTCAGTTACTTCTTTCGCACTTAGAAATATGGAAAGAAGCTGGAGGTGATGAGTTCTCTGCTTTTGATCTTAAAATCATGAAAAATATTGTATCTCTGGCCCTTCCAAGAAATTACCATATGCCTTTACATGAAAAAGCTCAGCATAGTATTTCAGGATTAGAAAATTTATTTGATTATTCAGAGGACTCTACGAAAGTAATTTGTGTAAGCTCTGACTATGAGAGGATACGTCCCGGTATCGTACCATATGACCCTCAAATGGTTTCAACACTTGCTAGTTTGGGGCCACTTAAGAATCCAGACTTTGAATTTCAGATGACTCGCTTTTTTCTTATGGAGATTCTCAGTTCTTCAAACTCACTTCTTGTTATTGAAAATGATATTGAAGAAAATGATCTTGGTTGGGAAGAGATTTTGAAGGATTGTGAGCAAGTTGAAAATGGAGTAGAGACGGTCGCTAAAAAAGAGATTAAGTATTTGGCGAATCCGAAAACTGATGTAGAAAAAAGATGGCGTTTTTCACCAACAAAAATTCAAGAGTTTTTAGATTGTCCAAAAAAATACTTTCATAAATACCACTATTCTCTCCCAGGCCCTCCTAGTAGTGATAATTTGCTTATGCCTTTTCACCTAGGTAATTTAGAGCATCAGGTTGTCAGAGATCACTTTGAAGGAAAAATTTCACATTTTGATAATCATATAAGTGATCTTATAAAAGAATTTACCCATGAAAGACATATTGTGTTGTCTGACTTTTATTTTAAAAAATACTTTATTGAAATAAGAGATATCTCTCGTAATTTTATTGAAGCACTGGAGAGATTTAACGATTATGAAAATATTCAGCTCGATTTTGAAAAACCTATAAATGATAACAAAGATAATATTTATTTTGAGGGGCGAGCAGACTTAATTGTAACAACTCCCCAAGGCAAGGGTGTTATAGATTTTAAGCGAAGTGAACATTCAGTTCCATCTATTGAAAAGCTTATAACATTCAAAAAGGTTCAATTGAGTTATTATGCTTGCCACTATGGTGAGGATATAAAGTTTGTAGGTTATATCAGTGGAGCAGATATAAAAAAGTCTTTATTTCTTTTTGATGAGGATGAGGCCTTAATAGAGATGATCAAGTCTATTGGCTTTTTTAAAAAGAATAATCAAATTCAAATGAAAACTTTTTTAGATGATTATCAAAGATTTGAGGACGAGACGGTAAGAGCGATAATGACTCAAGATGACTTTAGGGCCAACCCTCAAGACTCTTCTGTTTGTAATTTTTGTACATTGAAAAATGTGTGCTCAAAAGGAAGTGATCATGCCTAATCTTAATCCTGAGCAACAAAAAGCATGTGAGCATAATGGAAATGTAATATTACAGGCCGGAGCAGGGTCTGGAAAAACAACAGTCTTGGTTGAACATATTATTTATACTTTAAATCAATACAATGAAAAACACCCATTCGTTGATGATAAAGTATATAGAGAAAATCTTGTAAAGTTTTTATGTTCGCTTGTCATTGTTACCTTTACCAAAAAGGCCGCAGGTGAATTTAGTATACGTCTTACTAAAAAACTTAAAGAGCAAGAAGGTCCTTTTTGGGATCTCGTCTTCGATTATCAAAATAATATTTATACAGGAACTGTGCATGGCTTTTGCCATAAGTTAATTGCCGGCTCTTATTTTCCTGAGTTTAGTCCAAATGTAGAGCTATTAAGTGATTTGGAACAAAGAAATATAATTAAAGAAGCATTTGAGAGATGGGTTATAACCTTAAATGATGAAAGTTTAGGAATGGATGAACTCTTATTCTCTCACTCTGATCAAATTATTAATGCTTATTGTGGTATTTTAAATGATCCGCTAATTAGAAGAGTTTGGGATGATGAGACAGTTGATGAATTTGATGAACAAAACTTCATAGCACAGGCCTTAGATTTAATAGATTTGTCTGAAGTTTTAGGGCCAACACCAGATCTTAGTGAGTTTTATAATCAAAAACTCAAGTGGGTAGATTTTTTAAAAAGCTATGTGAGTTTTAAGAATGAAAACCCAATTAGGGATATTGAGAGTCTACTTAAATATCAGGAAATCTTTGATGGAGTAAGAAAGCCTACCATCAAAAAGCCTGAATTTATAGTGGCAAAAAATTTTTTAGAAAAAGCATTTCAACTTAGAGATTTTATAAAGAAAAATGGCGAGGATTTAGACGCTTATTTGAAGAATAAAGAAGTTTTTAATAAATGGCACCAGATCCTTAAACAAGGGTATAAAAAAGTTTTAAATGCTTATAATCAGTCTGGGGGTTATAGTTTTTCAGATTTAGAGTATTACACTCTAAAAGGTTTAGAAAATGAAACAAGCCTAGAAAAAATCCATAACACATTTAAATATTTTATTGTTGATGAATTTCAAGATACCTCTGAAATTCAGTTTTCTATAATTAAGAAGATAATTAAAGAGGACTTTAATAGACTTTTTGTCGTTGGGGACATTAAACAAGCCATTTATGGTTTTCGAGGTGGAGAGATAGGAGTTTTTCAGTCTTGTTCAGAAAATATGGAGCAACATTTATCTCTTGTTAAAAACTATAGATCACATAAAGAAATAGTTCAGTTTAACAATCACTTTTTTGATTGGCTCTCTTTTTTATCTTTTGAATATACCGGTCACGACCGCTTTGGAGTCCATGCAGAAGAGCAAGTTGAGGACGAGGCCAAAACAGCGGGAGAAATACATAAGATAAATGTTAAGATATCAAGTGATAACAAAGAAAAGATTTCAACTTCAATGATGAACTCTTTTGAATCTAAATATATATTTGAGCGAATAAAGGAAATAAAGTCTCAAAATCCAGAAGAAAAAGTAGCTATATTGTATAAAAACTTAAATCCTTCAATTAGCTTGATCTCGCTTTTGCTTTCTCATGATTTAGACTTTAGTGCACAGGTAAAAGTTCCTGTTTCTGAAGACCCTGTGATTGGTTTGTTTTCTATCCTTGTAGATTCCTATCTTCTGATGGATGAGACAAGGCCCGAAAAAAGTCAAAAGTATTTCCTTACTTTAATCAAGAGTTATTTAAATGTGTTAAATGTTGATGACGATATAGATATAAGTTTATTATTTGAAAGATTTTGCTCTCATTATGTATCTCTTGGCCTTTTAGAGGCATTTGATAAATTTATTTTTAAACTTGGTATTTCAAATTCAAATTACCCAAAGAACTATGAAGTTATAAAAAAAATATGTCAGGATTCTAATGATGACTTAGCTCGAGCATGGGAACTGTTGGACTTTAGTAAGCGTGATAGTAAATATTCAATTGAGTTTCAAAACGGTAACTCACCTGAAGGGATTGTTATCATGACAACTCATGCATCTAAAGGACTTCAATTTGATCATGTTATTCTTGGTGGAATTCATACTAACGGAAGTAGACCATCAGATAAAAATTATATTGGAAAGCTTCCAAAGAGTTTCACGTGGAAGACTGATGTTTCAAAGAAAAAGAACTTTAAGTCGCCTCAGTTTATTCTTGAAAAAGAAATAACAAATAAAAAAGAGTTCTCAGAGTCAAAAAGGCTTTTTTATGTCGCTTGTACAAGGGCCATCTCATCGATCAATTGGATTGATTTAAGTTATAACGGAGATCAACTATCATACTCTAATAACAGTTGGGTATGTGCCTTAAGAAAGTACGAATTTGAGACAAATATAGTTGAGCAGGAACGTGATGTAGAGTTAGGGGATTTGAATTCAAAAACTAGCTATAAATTATCAGATAGGCCTCTATTTCATACCGACTCCCTTGGTATTATCCCTAAAATGGGAACCGATCTTATTATTAGCTCAGAATTGTCAGTAACAAGATTATCAACTTTGGCCGAATGCTCTCGAAAATTCTTTTTCAAAAATATTTGTAAACTTGATGAGCAAAACCTCGATTATACTGCCTTCAATGAAGATGAGGAGATAGTTAGTTCTGCTCAAAGAGGTACAAGGCTTCATTTTTTAATATCTCAGCACCTAAAATCTGATCTTACAGCTCAGTTAAAGGCCGATGAGCAAAAGACTATAGATTATGTTGATAATGAATTTAGTGAGTTAAAGAATAACTACGACTTCATATCTGAAGAGCTTTTTAAATTTCCATTTGCGGGACAAATGGTGAGTGGAAGTCCAGATCTTATAATGATACCAAAAAATGAAGAAAGCTTTAAAGTCGTAGACTTTAAGTCGGGTAAACTTCAAGAAAATAAGAAGGCCTATTGGTATCAACTCTATCTTTATGGTTATGCATGTTATTGGTATGAATTATTACCAAAACAAAAGAGCATAGAATATCAATTAATGTTTTTTGATGCTCAAAAGTCATTTCATCAAGTATTGGGTTTTGATGAACTAGAGAAGAAATTATTCGAAATGTGGAAAAGAGTTGCTCTACTTGATCAGAAAACTCCTGAGCATTGTGAAAGTTGTGAATTTCAAGCAATTTGTTCCACTTGATATCTTACCTTTATAAGTCCGTGTTAAAATTTTAGTAATATTGGGATTATTGAATCTTCTTTGATGGGAAAAAGAATATGAAACTATTTTTATGCTTTATCTTCGCGTTGTCACTGTTTCCAGCTTTATCAAGCGCTTCAGAGGGCGATACGTATAACTTTACTTGGCTTGATCCGGACAAAGAAGTCTATGTTCTTCAAAATCGAAAGTTCAGAAAAGTAGGAAAGCTTCACTTAAATTTAGGATACGGATTGACGACATCTGGACCTTTTGTAGATGCAACATCTCTTCAAGGTAGAGTAGGTTATTTTTTTAGTGAAGATTGGGGCATTGAAGGGATTTATGCCAAAAATGATGGAAAAGAAAATGACAATGCTCTTGCAGTTAGAAATGGACAAGGAAATGGAACAACTCCTTTCCGAAGAATCGTTCAAAGTTATATGGGCGGAATGCTTCTTTGGTCTCCTTTCTATACAAAAATAAATACTTTTAATTCTATCTTTTATCTTGATTGGATTTTTGGGTTAGGTCTGGCCCAGTTAGAAGAAAAAAATAATCAAAATGAAATTAAAGATTTTGGTCAGGATGATACGGCCGTTACTGAAACACATACAGGTCTTATTTGGGAAGTCGGTTTACAGGCTTATTTAAATGAGAGTTGGGCCTTGAGGTTAGATATGACCTCTGTCGTTTATAAAGCAAAGCTAGCATCAACATCTAGTGCGACTACAGAGGAAGGAACAACTTCAAATTGGGATGTTGCTTTATCCTTAGGGTATAGGTTCTAAGAGGTGAAAATGGATTTAATTAGAAAAATAATAGCATTTTCTCTAATCGGCCTTAGTTTTAAGGTGTATGCCTCAGTAGAAAAGGCAGAATACTACTACAAAAAATCGAGTAGTATTTCAAGTTATCCGAATGTTGCACGAGAATTAATAGATGTTGGGCTCTACTACGCTGCAATACCTTTTGTTAAAGAGTATCTAATAAGATCGAATATAAGTAGAAATGAAAAAGTAGATAGAATTATTGATGAGCTTATTACACAAGTCGGTGTTAAACAGTTCGAGGTCTTACCAGAGGATGTTTTGAGAAAGTCTTCGGCACCCACTATTCGATATATATTGGCCAAAAAAATATTCAGAGAAAGAAAATATAGAGAGGCCTTAAAGGTTATATCACATTCAAGTTTAGATGATCATGCTCTCACTCCATTTGCAAATATGTTACGGGGAAGTATCTATACGATAATAGGGAAGTACAATACGGCAATACCTTATTATAAAGAATGTATCGCGAGTACTAATCAATCTCTAAGAAAGGCCAAAACAGAATCTGCAAAAAGACAATTGAAAGTTAATAATGATTTATGTGTCATAGGTATTTCGCGATCTCAATTTGCCGCAGCTGATTTTGAATCTGCCAATTTAAGTTATCTCGATTTACCTAAGGAATCGCCGATATGGCCAGAAATTCTTTTTGAAGAAGCTTGGAATAGTTTTTATCTAAGAGATTACAATAGAACATTAGGAAAACTTGTTACTTATAATGCTCCAATTTTCAGTTATATGTTTAATCCAGAAATAGAAACTCTCAAAGCACTTACATATATGGAATTGTGTCTGTGGAATGATAGTAAGAAGGTCGTAGATGACTTTTATAAAAAGTATGGAAAAATATCAAAATCTTTAGAAACAATGCTTAGACAAAATAAAAAGAACTACAAGTATTATTATCTACTCGCTAAAAATAATAAGGATAGAATTTTATCAAGTAAAGATAATCTATTAAGATTGGTTAAATCTGTAACGAGAGATCCTATTTATCAAGAACTCAATGCTTCCTTTGCTGAAGGTGCAAAAGAATTAAAGCTTTTAAAAAGAGTACGAAGTTCTTCATTCCGATCTGTTCTGCTCCAGGGACTTAGACAAGCCTTGATTCTTCAAAGAAACCTTCTGGGAGCTTATGTACGTAAAGGGTTGGATAACTATAGAAGAAATATAGATAAAACATTTGAAGGGATGAGCTATATAAGATTAGAAGTTTTATCTAGAAGAAAAGAGGCCCTTTATACACCAACAGAAAGTCAGAGTAGAGGTCGTGGAGATATTAAATTTCTTAAAAGAAATGATAAACAATACTTTTGGACATTTAACGGAGAATTTTGGGCAGATGAGTTAGGTGATTATGTTTTCGCCCTTAAGTCGGAATGTAAATAATGAAATATTTTATACTTTTTTTATTTTTATTTTCTCAAAACCTTTATGCAGATAGAAGATCTGAATTGCTTTACGTTATTGAAGAGGAAATTCAAGAAATAGTTCGACTAGTTAAGCAAAGAGGTAAAAATCCAAATCTCCTTTTAAGAATGGCCGAATTACAATTTGAAAAGGCCCGTTTGATAAAAGAGGAAGAAAATAAAAAATACTTGGCCATCTCTCCTGGCGAAAGAAGTACTGTTGATAAGAAGAAATTTTTTGCGAAAAGCTTAAAGCATTTTAAAAAGGCGGAAAAGCTTTCGCGCTATTTGCTGAAGAAATATAAAAACTTCAAAGGAAAAAGTGATGTTCTTTATATCCTGGCCTTTAACGCTAAAGAGTTTGGGAATGAAAAGGCCTATGAATCTTATTTAAAAAGCTCAGTAAAAACAAGTGGTGGAAAGGGAGTAAGAGGCCCGAAAGCAATTCTCGCACTCGCTGATAGTTTTTATAATAAAAAGCAATATAAAAAGGCCATACCTTATTATGTAAAAGGGCTTTCACTAGGTCAAAAAAATGATTGGTGGACAAAATATGCTTATAACCTTGCGTGGTCTTATCTGAGAGTTAACTCATTTGAAAAATCAATAGATTTGATGAAATCAATCTATCAAAAAAGTAAGAATGGAAAATATATTAATATGTCCTCTCAGGTCGAAAGAGATATGGGCTATTTCTATACGATGGCCAATAGGGTTAATGAGGCCGTTACTTTTTATAAGTCTATTAATGCTGATTTAGTAAAGCATTTTTTCAATATAGCAGGATATCTTGAGAAACAGGGTAAAAAGACTTTGGCCATTAAGATAAATATCGAGACTTTAAAGCATGGGCCATCAGATCGTAAAAGACGAGATATTATTTTAAAAATTCTTGATTTGTATGAGCAATATAGAAAGTATAATGAGCATTATAAATATACTGAATCTCTTTTTAATGAAGCAAAAGATGATGATTTGTCAGATGATCAAAAAGAGCAATATTTATATCAAGTCAAAAAGGTTAGCTCAGTCTTACAAAAGAGAGTTGCTGATTTTAGTGTAAAGTTATCTAGAGAAAATAGAAAAAGACTAGCAGGCTTAGCAATAAACTATTTCGATGTACTTATTCAAATTGAAAAAGATAAATCATATACATGGGTATTTCATAAGGCCGAAACTCAGTATGTAGGTGGTGACTATGAAGCCGCCGTAAAAAATTATAAGGCTTCATTTATTAAGGCCAGAGAGGAAAAGGACAATAAGATTACTAAACTATCCATTGAAGGGATGATAGCTTCTGTAGATAAGATTAGTAAAAAAAATCCACGCAAAGATAATTATGTCTTAGATGCTTTTAACACTTATATCGACTATTCTCCAAGATCTAAAGAGTCCAGAAAGATACAACAGAGGCTTTTCACTTTCTATTTTAATAAACGAGATATACCTAATTCTGAAAAAACACTTCTTTCTTTTAAGGAAAACTTCCCCAAAGACTTGAGCATACAAGAGGCCATGTTGGCCAAAATTATGGATCATTATAAAGATAAAAAGGATCGATCGGGGATTTCAAAGTGGGTTGGTTTAATAAATGAGGGAAAGATTGTTGTTGGAACAAAATATAAGGTTCAGTTAAGAAAGCTTTTATTAAATATGAAATTTGAAAACGTTGAAAAAGCTAGTAAGCTTGGCGATAAAAAGAAAGCCCTTTTGGGTTACCTTGAAATTTTTCAAAACTCTAAAAAAGATCAGATTGCAAAAAAGAACTCGGCTTATAATATAGCCGTTATTTTACATGAAATAGGGGATGTTGATAGAAGTTATCAGTGGGCAAAAGAGTCAATCAAACTAATGAGTAAAAAAGACGTCTATACCTACAGAGATTCTTTTGCCGTTATGGCCGATGAGCTATTTAATAGAACAAGGTTTGATGAAGCTATTGATCTCTATAATAAGATTTTTGATAGAGTCTGTAGCTATAAAAATAAAATTAAAAATTCTATTTTCAAAAATATTTATGTTATTAAGCTGGCCAAGGGAGATATAAACTCTATCGCTAATGATCTACAGAATGCAAAAAAATGTAAGGTTGAAAGTGTCTATCGTTTTAAGGCCATGATTGCTTTAAGCGAAGCTTATCTTGATAATAAGAATTATACTGCAGCTGATAAATATATAAATATTTTAACGAAGGTAAAACGTTATCAGGGCCTTATGATTCAGCCTCTATATTTACTTTATCAAAATGCACTTTCATTAGGGCAATTGGAAAAGGCAAAAAAAATAAAAATAGAAATCCTTAAATTAGGAAATACATCTAAATCTCTTCCCTTAGAGGCAGTAGATATTATTGCTAATTTTAAGCTTGGAGAAGTAGAGGTATTGGCCCAAAGAATAGAAGGAATAAAGCTTGCCTTTCCTGAAAACAAATTTAATAAGGACTTAAAGTTAAAACTTAACTACCTTGATAGTTTTTCAGCAAAAGCACTAAATCTTTTAAAAGTGGGTTCTGGAAATGGTATTGTTGAAGCTTATAAAATTCTTCACTCAACTTATATGAAGTTCTCGGATGAATTAAAAGCTTTTGCTCCCAAAGATAAATCTGAGACTTATATCAATAGTTTCAAGAAAGGTATAAGTCCTCTGGTTTCTACTTTAGCTTCCAAGGCCCAGGATTTTTACAAATCGGCGAGCAAGGAAATTTATAGACAACAGATACTTTCGCCAAGCAATCATTATTTTACTTCCAGTTTGAAGTTGGATTTTTCATTAGAGTACTTAAATCCTAAAAGAGGTGTTTTGATGGATAAGGCAGGTAGACCATGAGATTTCATTGGTTTTTAATTATATTTCTTTTTGCATCTTGCTCAACTGTTTCCAAGAAGGAAAAAGTTGATGTTGTCTCTAGTCTTAAAGATAATGATTGGGTCGAAGACGCTGAATTTAAAGAGCTTGCGCAGACAAAATATGTTTTAGGACAAGATTATTTTGATGGAGGGGATATAAAATCTAGTGCTTTGGCACTTGAGACACTTGATCGATTAGGAGAACCTAAGGTCTCTGTTTCTAAAGATAAAGAATTGGATGCGGCCCTTAGTAATTGTTATCAAGGAAACTTATCTGAGGCCTTAACTTTATTAGATGAACTTTACAAAAAATATAAAACGAATCCTTCCTACTGGAATACACTAGGTAGTTGCTATTTACTTCATAATGAAGAAAAGAAGGCCTTATTATTTTATAATAAAGCTAAAAATATAGATAGAAACTATGTGCCGGCAATTAATAATCTTGGTGTGATTTATTTAAAAAGAGGAAAAGACCAAAAGGCCCTTGAAACTTTTAAGCAAGCAACACGTATAAAAGGAAGCTCCAAGACTCCTCATTTTAACTATTCATTCCTACAGTTAAGGTATGGTCTGCATAAAGAGGCGTGCTCTCGTTTTAAAAGTTTCTATCAAAGTTCTCCAAACGATATCGATATATTAAATGCTCTAGGAACATGTGAGTTACTTGATAACAACCTATCTCAATCAATAAGTTTCTTTGAGAAAATTGATAGTGATTTTTATTCCAGGGCCGACATTAGCTTAAATTATGCAATAGCACTTAAGTTGAGTGGGAAAAAAGATGATGCAATTGATATTTTTGAGGAGATAGAAGAAGAGATCTTGAATAAGCATAGAGAATATTTTCAAGTTGTAAGAAACTTTCTTGAGAGGAATTAATATGAAAAAACTTTTTCTCATTTTTATACTTTTATTATTTTCAAATACTTTGTTTTCTCAAAGTAAGAAAGCAAAGGTTATCTATAAATATAAGAAATATGAAAAGTTTGATTTCGAAGATATGGTTATTGAAGGCGAGATAGGTTCGCCAGGAGACCTTTCAATAACACCTAGATATCAGAGAAAATTTAAAAATAAGCTACCTTATAGAAAAAACTTCAATGCCGAAATAATGATGGCCGTTGAAAAAATCCGGTGAGGAATTATTGTGGAAACTTTTAAAGAAAGAAGACAGTTTTATGAGCTCATTCCTCTTAATGAATCTGCTGAGAACAATAAGATTGTTAAAGTTCGCAGGGCCCTAGTAGGAAGTAGCGAAACTTGTGATATCATTTTAAATTACCCTGATATAAGTCCTATACATGCGATCATAGAAATTAAAAAAGAAGGCCTGGTCTTATATGATATGAATTCAAAGGCCGGTACCTTTATTAATAATGAGAATATTGTTAAATCGTCATTTAATTTAGGTGATAGACTTAAATTTGGAAGTCATGAGTTTGTCTTTGAAAAGTATAAGAAAAAAGAATTGCCACCTGTCCTCGATATAATAGATCCACTGGTACCACCAATTCTTCACGAAAAAGCACCGGAGATACCAGAAAGAGTAATAATATCAGACCCTAAAAAAACCAAGATTGAATACCCACTCGCTTCAGATCCGAATGCACAGTATAGTGAATATATTTTCGAAGATGCTGACGAACTATTACCTATATTTAAATATCAAATTGATAAACAAGCTGTAGAAGTCGTTATTCTTTACAGTGGAAAAATTTATTCTGTCGATTATCTACCTAAAAAGAATGGCGTTTATTACTTTACTGGGAAAAGCCCTTCCGAAAATGAGGTTGAGTTTGTTCACTTAGGGGCAAGAGAAAAAATAGAGTTTTTAAAGATAGATAAAAATAATGTTGTCGCTTATCACTTTGAAGGATACGAGGTGAGCTATCTTGCAGACAGCACAACTTCTAAATCAAACCAGTATCCTATAAATGATGATGATATATTGATTTTAAGAAAAAACGAGATCGAGATCTTTATTCGAAGAACTGATCGACCGCCAAAAGTTGCTAGAGCACCAATTTTGTCTAAGGATCGTGACCTTAATAAATATCTTCTCATTATCTATATATTAGTTGCTCTTTTTCTCGGGTTTCTATTTGCTGTTGACGTTGATAAAGAGAAAGAAAAGGAAAAGGATCCAGAGAGGATCGCTTCCATCCTATATAAACCTAAAAAAATAGCACCCCAGGCAAAAACACCTAAGGTTGAGAAGGTTGAAAAAAAGGTTGCTAAACCAACGAAGAAGGTTGTTAAAAAAGCGCCCGAAAAGGTTGTGAAGGAAAAAGCACCAGAACCACCTAAAAAGGTTGTAACAGTTAAACCTCCTAAATTGGCCAAGCCAAATAAGGGGCCAGAGACTGTTAAAATAAAAAAAGTGGCACCTAAAGTTACAAAAGTTAGCATACCAAAAGGACCTAAAAAAGTTGTTAAGTTAAGTGCTCCAAAAGCGGCCGTGCAAAAGAGTCTTGGTAATGTTGATGCTTATAAATCAATTGATTTTAAATCCACCCTTAATAGACTTGCAGCAAAAGGTGGTGCCGCTCCTAGTATAAAAAAGATAGAAGTAGGGGATAGTTCTGGAGAGATTTCTACTGTTTCGGCCTCAACTTCCAGCGCCACTATCACTACTGCCAAAGTTACAACAAATGTAGGAAGTTTAAGTGGAGTCGTTTCTGGTAAAATTGATACCTCAGCTGGTGTTCAAGGGATTGTTGATAAGAAAACTATTTATACGGCCGGGATTCCTGATAAGACAGTTGTCTTGGGTAGTATGGACCCAGATATCATAAGAAAAATTCTTAGAGAAAACTTACCACAATTTAGACATTGTTATCAAAAGGTACTTGACCAAAGTTCATCCACATTTTCAGGTGTTATAGATATGAATTTTACTATTGGAGCATCAGGAAATGTAGCAAAAGCAGGTGTAACTACTGCCTCAGGTAGGATACCTGCAGATGTTCGAGGTTGTGTTGTTAATGTACTTCGAGGAATTCAATTCCCTGCTCCACTAGGTGGCGGTGAAGTAGAAGTAAATCAACCATTTAACTTCTATCCTGTTAATAAATAATTTTTATTGAGTCATCATTTCAGGGGCTTACTCATAGTCCCTGATTTATTTTATTAATAGAGTTATAATAAGCTTTGAGGATCTATAATGAAACTTCAAAGATTTGCTCTAAAGCTTGGACCGACTAACTTTATTCTTATCTTTCTATTTCCTGTACTTTGTATTTACGAGTTTTTTGATGGAAGAATAGATGTAGGGGACTATGGTGTTGCTCTTCTTTTTGCCTTATTTATCAATGATATTTATATGGGAAAACTATTGAATAAAAACTCCCCAGGAAGAGCTCAGGATTCTTTATTTGTTAAATCATACAATAAATTTAAAGTATTAAATTTGAGTGAGATTCCAATCTTAGTCCGTTATCCTTATAATCCAATAAGAGCATCTCATGAAAATGAAAAAGTTCAAAAAAGTATAATGAATATTGTCTTTATATTATTGCTTATAGGCCCTATTTTGATGGGGGCCGCTAATTTTGATTTAGAAGTAAGAAGCTCACTATACAAGACTTTAATCATTACTTGGTCTATGCTTTTTCTTGGATTAAGTTATTTTAAACTCAGAAACGAAAATCATAAATTTCGTCTTCTTTATTTTAACCTTGCTTTAGTGGTATTAGTAGGTAGTGTGTTTTTATTCTAAAGCTTATTCTTCACCACGAACAACAAACTTATATTTTTGATAACCTGCTTCTGCAGCAGTGTACATGAGTTTTTTGACGAAAGAGTATTTCACACTTTTATCAACAATCAGATTAATGACACCAGAAAACTTTTTGGCATTGGGCGAGCTTTTTTCAACGATTTTACTCGTTCTTTTAATTTTGATCAGTTCATTATAAAGAGGAATGATCCTTCTACCTTGATCGTCAAAGGTGGCCCTATTGATCATATTTCTACTATTAACGACAACTTTGTCTTCCACCCAGATCATACTCGGAGAGACTTGTACCATAACTCCTGCTGAACCAGGTGATGAAGAATGAGAAAAGGGGAGTTTAACTTCTTTAGGAACGCTAAAAACAATACCAGATGAATTATAGCTTTTAAGAAGAAAAACAAGAAGGATAACTAAAATATCCAATAAAGAAGTGATATCTAGCTCTAAAGGGCCAATCTTTCTTCTTTTTCCTCTGTTTCGTATTGATTTACTTTTTCCTGCCATAACTAACTCTGGATATCTCCAAATATAATGTCGTCAAATAGTAACCTTGTTCGTACATCTCCATTTACTTTGTCTTTTACGTAAATGGCCGGCTCTGTATTTTTAAGCTGTCTTACAGCATCCATTATTTTGACAATTTCTTCATATTTGAGATCTATCTTGGGCTCAAAGATGATTCCTTTTTCTTTCGGAAACTTTTGCTTAATACTAATTAAGTAAGATCTTAAAGATAGAAGGTCGTATTCTTTTCCTCTTTTTGTGAATTTTCTAACAAAAGTTGAGGGAACCCCTTTATAGAGGGATAAATCATCACGATTAATCCTTAAAGTTAAGGCAAGAGGTTTCTCTTTTGGAGGAGGGGAATCAGACACAATAGGAACATTACTTGTAATTTCGTAGATAATACTAAAGTTTGCGGAAAGTAGTAAAAAGAAAATAAAGATAAAGACAGCATCTAGTATAGGCACCAGGTTTGGTTTCTTTACTTCTGTTCTAACCCTTCTCTTTCGACTAGGTAGTTTATACACAAAGGGCTCCTACTGATGAGTCTTTTTAGTGCCTAGTAAATCTAGTAATTTCACAGAATATTCATCTATTTCACTAACAATTTTTTCAGATTTTGCTGCTAGGAATGTGTGAATAACCATAATAGTTATAGCTGCTAATAAACCTAGGAAAGTTGTGTTCATTGCTTTAGATATACCGGTTGCAAGTAATTCGGCTTTTTGGGCCGGATCTGCACTAGCAACGGCAGCAAAAGATTGGATAAGACCTTGTATAGTTCCTAGAAGACCCAAAAGAGTAGCTATATTGGCCACTAGACCTAAATAATTAAGTCTCGACTCTACTTTAGGAATAACCTCTAGAGCAGTTGCATCTAAGGCATTTTGAATCTGTTCAGATTTTTGTGTGCTTCTTTTAAGTCCAGACTTTAAAACTTTTGGTAGCATCGCCTTTGAGCCAGAGCAGATTCTTATCGCTCCTTGAATATCATTGGATAGAACATACCTTTGAAGCTCGTTCATAAAGCTTGGCCCATCAACATCAAGTCTAAACATGAGTTTAATGAATCTCTCTAGGGCAACTGCTAAACCAAAGCCCCAAACAAAAAGAATAACCCACATAAAGGCCCCCCCTTCTTGCATGAAGGCGGCAATTGAATTAACAGTTCCTAATGATGCTCCGTCCATGGAATACCTCTCTCATTTATATCTATTAAATCTATTCTAAGGGAATATAAGAAAAGAGAAATTGGGCTGGAACTTATTGCCCTAGTTTGTGAGCTCTAGGGGTTTATAATTTTCGGGGAATAATTGTCTTTCAATCCCTTCAATTAAACAGTGGATAATTTTAATATGCATTTCTTGAATTCGGTCTGTGCTTTTACTATCAATAACAATTGAGTGATTACATAAGTCTTTTAGTTGACCACCACCTTTGCCTAATAGGCCTAGAGTGGTAACACCTTTACTTTTTGCCACTTCAACAGCTTTGATGATGTTGGTAGAGTTTCCGCTAGTAGAGATGGCCAAGAAAACATCACCTTTATTTGCCCAAGCCTCAATATATCTTGAAAAAATCTCATCATAACCAAAGTCATTTGCGACACAAGTAATATGGGAAGGGTCATTAATGGACATGGCCGCCAAAGGTGATCTGTTTTTTCTAAAGCGACCTGTAAGTTCTTCAGCAAAGTGCATCGAATCACACAAAGAACCGCCGTTTCCTGCGCTAAATATACGACCTTGTTCTTGATAGCTTTGAACTAGTATTGATACAAAGTTCTCTACGTTTTTAAGATTTTCTTTTTGGGAAAGAAAAGAGCCCAGAACATGATGGGCCTCGCTAAAGGCCCTACTTAGATAATCTTCCATGAATTGATCCTAGTTACTCTAGTTCTTCTAGAGACTTTTTAATTTCTTCTTTTGGTTGAAGCCCTACAAGGGTTTTAGCAGCTTCTCCATTCTTAAAGAATATCATAGTTGGAATACCTCTGATTCCGTATTTTTTTGCGAGATCAGCATTTTCATCAACATTAACTTTAACGATGTGAGCATTTTCACCCATTTCAGTGGCAAGCTCGTCAAGTATTGGGCCTAGAGTTCTACAAGGTCCACACCACTCTGCCCAGAAGTCTACGAGAACAGGTTTATCTGACTTTAGAACATCAGTTTCAAAGTTAGCGGAATCAGTTTTATTTACAGAAGCCATAAAATCTCCAATTTCTATTAAATTTCTTGAATTATTTATATTAGGAAAAAATATTTGTACACAGCTCAATTTTAGCTAAAAAACCTAATATCAATGATTTATGATAAAAAAAATTCCTTGTTTCACATAGTCGCACTGTGAGATAACATCTAGACATGAAAAGAAAGTACTTTTTAAGAGGACCAGTAAGGGTTGCAATCCTTTCTAGATTAATTGCTAAGTCAATTGACCTCTTTATAGTTCTTATATTGGCCATATTCTTTTATCCAGTCGGTATTCTTTTTGCTGTGCTCTATCTTGGAGTCTGTGACTCTCTTCAGAACGGTCAATCTGTTGGGAAAAAATTTATGGGCTTCTGTGTAATCTCTTTAGAGGATGGGTCTCCCTGCAGTACAAGACAGTCATTTATCCGAAACCTTCCTATTATTGTTCCTCTTATTCCTGCTATTTTACCAATCTGGGGTTGGATATTTTCTATTTTGTTAGGAATTCCGCTTATCGTTATGGAAGTTTATCTTATATTTAAACTCGATTCAGGGCATAGATTAGGTGATGTTATGGCAGATACATCTGTCATGGGGAATGACCGAAATACCGTGGCCGCAAAAAATAGCAAAAAATCAGGATGGTTTGACTCTTCAGAAGTAAGACCTAGCCCGTAAGGCCATCTCTTTTCTGTGGTGCTAGTATCCCGTTTTTATCTCTAGGGGAGAAAATGGGAAAAGCAAAACACAAGCAACTTATTGTCGTCGATTTGATGTCTTTTATTTTTAGGGCCTTTTATGCCATTAGACATAATCTAACTTCTCCAGATGGAACACCTACAAATGCAGTAAGTGGTGTTTTATCTATGTTACAAAAACTTTTTTCTACTTATCCAAATGCTCACTTTTTTATTGCTAGAGATAGTAAAGGTCCGACCTTTCGTCATGAGATTTATGATCAGTATAAGGCCAATAGAACTGAGCCACCGGAAGAGCTTATTCCGCAATTTGATTTGATTGATAAAATGATAAGAAAAATGAACCTTTTTTTTCTGGAGTTACCTGGGTTTGAAGCTGACGACATTATTGGAAGTGTGTGTACTCAATGGGTGGATGACTTTGAAGAAATTCTTATTGCTTCAGGTGATAAGGACCTTATGCAGTTCGTAGGCAACGGAATAAAGGTTGTCGATACAATGAAAAGTAAAGTTTATGATGAAGAAGGCGTATTTGAAAAGATGGGAGTACGACCAAATCAAATTGTAGATTATTTATCTATGGTTGGAGACTCTTCAGATAATATTCCAGGAATGAAGGGGATAGGTGCCAAAGGAGCTTCTAAGCTTCTTGCTGAATATGGCTCACTTGATGAGTGTATTAAACATAAAGAAGAGTTTAAGGGAAAGAAGCTTACGGAAGCATTTTCGATATATTTAGATCAAGGTCTCTTATCAAAAAAGCTTGTTGAAATTAAAACAGATCTTAATTTGGAGTCAAAGCCTGAGGATACGAGGTTCAATTTTTACCCTTCACCTGAGTTGATAGATTTTTTAACAGGGCTGGGTTTTAAAACAATAGTACAAAAGCTTAAGGACCTTGCTCGAAACACAGATAACAGCGATGAGGGTGAGTTTAAAATTTTAAACAATGAAAAAAGTAAGACAGAAATTAAGTTTGATAAAAAACGTGTAGATGACGACAACTTTGATGAGACTCTAAAGCTTCTTTCTGGAAAAAAAGAGATATCTTTTCATACAGAGTATACTGATGAAGAATTTTTACAGAGAAAAATATTTGCCATTAGTGTAGCTGTGGATGAAACACAAACATTCTTTTTTCCTTTTCAAACGTCAGGTGAAAATCTTGAAGAAGAAAAATGTCATAAATTATTAGAAAAAGTTTGGGGAAATAAAAAAGGAGAAATCTATACAGAGCACTCTAAAAGAGATGTGAGACATTCTCTTATTAAGGAAATTCCTTTTAATGTTAGAATCTTCGATTTAACTCTTGCTCACTATGTATCAAGTAGTTCAAATAATTATGATCTTAAAAAGCTCGCTAATAACTATTTAGACTATACGATGATAGATCATGGTAAAAAGAAGCTTCAGGATGAGGAGATTGGACCAGATCTTCTATTTGATATCATGAGTGAAAAAGCAGTTATTAGCTTTAAACTAGGTCAAAAAATCAAAGAAGAACTTAAAGAAAAAGAACTTCAGAAAGTTTACGATGACATTGATGAAAAATTAATTTCTGTTTTGGCCAAAATGGAAAAAGAAGGTGTCTTTCTTAATTCTGAATATCTCAAAAAATTAGAAAAAGAGTTTCAAAAAATAATAGATGGAATTGAAAGTGATGTGGCCAAAGAAGTTGAAAAACAAAATGTTGAATTAGACTCACCTATTAACCTCAGGTCTCCAAAGCAAGTTAGTGAACTTCTTTTTGAAAAACTTGAGATGCCTGTGATTAGTAAAACAAAAACAGGTTATTCAACGGCATCTGATGTTTTAGAAGAATTGGTTTCTAGGGGCCTAGGGCCTTTACCTGCTCTCATACTTAACTATAGAGAAGTTGATAAGTTACAAAGCACTTATGTTAAGGCCCTTCCAAAGTTAATTAATCCAACATCTAAAAGACTTCATACAAACTTTAGCCAACATACTGCTGCAACAGGTAGATTGGCGTCAGTTAATCCCAACTTACAAAATATTCCTGCAAGAAGTGAGCTTGGAAAAAAAATTAGAAAGGCATTTATCGCAACTCCTGGAAAACTTCTGTATTCTGCTGACTATTCACAAGTTGAGTTAAGGCTACTTGCACATTTTTCTGAAGATCCAACTTTAGTCCAGGCCTTTCTTAATGATCAGGATATCCATACTCAAACGGCCGCAGAGGTTTTAGGTATTGCGCCAGAGAAAATAACCAAGGCACAAAGAGAAAGTGCTAAGGCCGTTAACTTTGGACTTATGTATGGACAATCTTCTTTTGGTTTGGCCAAACAGCTTGGAATATCTCGAAAAGAGGCCAAGGATTATATTACCAGCTACTTTAATAAATTTGGAATGGTGAAAGGCTATCTTGATTCTTTAAAAGATTATGCTGAGGAAAAAGGGTACTGTGAAACACTCTTTGGAAGAAAAAGATTTTTACCAGATATTCATTCTAAGAACCGTAATGTTAAGGCCCAAGCAGAAAGAATGGCCATCAATAGTCCAATACAGGGAACGGCAGCAGATATTATTAAATTGGCCATGATTAGTATTGATAAGAAGCTAAATGATGATGGCGTTAAGTCAAAAATGCTCCTTCAGGTTCACGATGAGCTTATCTTTGAGGTTATTGAGGAGGAGCTTGTTTATATAATGGACCTTGTTAAAAACGAGATGGAAAACGTTGTTAAATTGAAGGTTCCCCTTAAGGTTGCTTCATCTATGGGCGTGAATTGGTTTGACCTGAAATAAAGGTAGCGAAAAGAGATTTTCGGCCAGACTCCTTCTTTTAAGGGGTTACAGATTTTTTGTGCTGTGCACACATAGAGATTACTAAAAAAAAATCAAACCTACCCTTGACACTAACGGGACTGATACTAAATTGAGTAGGCTATTAATTTAATAAAGTGTCGAAAAAACGAGCTTAAATAAAAACGGAGGATCGTATGCAAGTTAGACCACTTCAAGATCGTGTTCTAGTAGAAAGACTAGAGGAAGAAACAAAAACAGCTGGTGGAATTATTATTCCTGATAATAACAAGGAAAAGCCTGCTCAAGGCAAAGTAGTTTCTACAGGTCCAGGTTATAGACTGGATGATGGAGGAGTAAGACCTCTTGACGTTAAAGAAGGAGATACTGTTATTTTTGGTAAGTATTCAGGTACTGAAGTAAAAGTTGAAGGAAAAGAATATCTCATCATGAAAGAAGACGACATTCTTGGTGTATTCACTAAATAATTAATCTAAATAAAAAAATATAAGGAGTTTTAATATGGCTAAGGAATTAAAGTATAGTGAAGATGCAAGAGGGTTAATCCTACACGGAGTTAACTCTTTAGCAAATGCAGTTAAAGTAACTCTTGGACCAAAAGGAAGAAACGTAGTTATTCAAAAATCTTTTGGTGCTCCCGCTATCACAAAAGATGGTGTTTCTGTTGCTAAAGAAATTGAACTTGAAAACAATTTCGAAAACATGGGTGCTCAAATGGTTAAAGAGGTTGCCCAAAAAACAAATGATGATGCTGGTGACGGTACAACAACTGCTACTGTTTTAGCTCAAGCTATTTACAGAGAAGGTGTTAAATTAGTAACTGCTGGTCACAACCCAATGGAACTTAAAAAAGGGATCGACCTAGCTGTTGAAAAAGTAGTAGATGCTCTTAAAAAAGCGACTAAGCAAGTTAGTACAAAAGAAGAAATTGCTCAGGTTGGTACTATTTCAGCTAACAATGATATCGAAATTGGTAACTTACTTTCTGAAGCTATGGAAAAAGTTGGAAAAGATGGTGTTATCACTCTTGAAGAATCAAAAACTGCTGAAACAACTTTAGATGTTGTTGAAGGTATGCAGTTTGATAGAGGGTACCTTTCTCCATATTTCATCAATGATGCTGAGAAAATGGAATGTGCATTTGAAAATCCAAATATCTTAATCACTGATAAGAAAATCTCTAACATGAAAGAGCTTCTTCCTATCCTTGAAAAATCAATGCAAACAAATAAAGCACTTCTTATTATCGCTGAAGATGTTGAGGGTGAAGCTCTTACAACTCTTGTTGTGAATAAGTTAAGAGGAACTCTTAACGTATGTGCTATCAAAGCTCCTGGTTTTGGTGACAGAAGAAAAGAAATGCTTAAGGATATTGCAACACTAACTGGTGGTACAGTTATCTCTGAAGAACTTGGTATGAGCTTAGAAGCTGCTGAGCTTGAGCACCTTGGAAACGCCAAGAAAGTTAACGTTGATAAAGAAAACACAACTATTGTTGACGGTGCTGGTGACTCAACCGATGTAGAGGCCAGAGTTGCTCAAATTAAAGCTCAAGTTGAAGAAACAACTTCTGACTACGACAGAGAAAAACTTCAAGAAAGACTTGCTAAGTTAGTAGGTGGTGTTGCTGTTATCAACGTTGGTGCTCCAACTGAAACAGAAATGAAAGAGAAAAAAGACAGAGTTGAAGATGCTCTTAATGCTACGAGAGCAGCTGTTGAAGAAGGTATTGTATCTGGTGGTGGTACAGCTCTTCTTCATGCATCTTCTGTTCTTGATGGTCTTAGCGGAAAGACTGAAGAAGAAGACTTCGGTGTAAAAATTATTAGAAGAGCTCTTGAAGAGCCTCTAAGACAAATTGCTACAAACGCTGGTTTCGAGGCCTCTGTAGTTGTTAACGAAGTAAAAAATGGTAAGTCTAATAGCTGGGGATTCAATGCCAGAGATAACAAGTACGAAGACCTTGTTAAGGCCGGTATTATTGACCCAACTAAAGTTGTTAGAAGCGCTCTTCAAAATGCAGCTTCTATTTCAGGACTAATGCTTACTACAGAAACAATGATCGCTGATCTTCCTAAAGGCGACGACGCCGGTGCTCCTGGAATGGGCGGAATGGGCGGAATGGGCGGAATGGGCGGAATGCCAGGTATGATGTAATTCGTACTGTGACTCATTTTTAATTAGAATAGGGGCCTTCTTTTTAAGAAGGCCCTTTTTTTTATAAAAGCTCAAAAAAAAATGAAAGAACTATTCGTCGTTGTTGGAAAAAAACCAGAAAAAGGTATTTCTAAAACTCGGCTGTCCCAATCAATAGGTGAGGATAAGGCCACTCAAATTTATCAGGCCTTCTTAAAAGATTTTTTTACTCGCTTAAAAAAAAATACAATGATTCCTATTATTTTTTTTGGAAGCTCCACTGATGGGTCAGCACAAGAATACTTTGAGGAGCTTTTTAGAGAGTTAGGACATAATAAATTACAATATTTCGATCAGCCTTCAGGGGGACTGATGGAGAGGCTTGTTTATATCTTTAAAAAGATTGAAAAAGAGTATCCAGGATACTTTATTCATCTTACTGGTACCGACATACCAGATTTTCCTTTTCAATTTTTAAATACGGTAGACTATGAGAAAGTTAATATAGGACCTGATTGTGATGGAGGCTATTATTATATTGGTGCTAGAGCAAGTCATCACTTTCTCTTTGAGGTACCGGCCGAACTTGAAGGGTGTCATTCTCTACTGGATAAAACCCGAACGATAATTCGAAATAAAAATATCAAAATGAATGAGCTTCCAGGATGGTCTGATGTTGACACCATAGATGAGCTTCAGAACTGCTTAAAACGCTCTGGATCGGAAATAATTCCCCATACTCATAAGGCATATTTTTCCTCTTTGTAGGATTGCTTAAACTCGCTGCTTTAATGATCCGATTCTATGGTTGTGAGTAAAGAAAAAGTGATAATTTTTCTCCAGCTAAGTGACCGAGTTACAGAAGACTATATTAGGCTATCGGTAACTCTTTTAAATAGTGGTATTAAACTAGTACCAATGAAGTTTGACGATATTATGGCCTTACCTAAATATAAACGCTTAGTAATTGTGGCCCTAATTAATGACTTTAATTCTTTTGACCAGTTTAAAAAATTACAAAAAAGATACTTTGAGTTTGCTGTTCTTAATAAAAAGGCACGGTTAATTCACTTGAGCTCTTTTTCTCCAATAAAATATCTTTTAAAGGAAATAAAGGCCAAAAATTACCTCTTCTTAAAACTTCCCATCGATTTCGATATTCTAGGTAAAGAGATTACTAAATTTTATGAAACAAAGGCCAAGGAAATTAGCTTTTGGCCAATTGACCTAGAGATACATAATGGGATCTAACCTAGAAGAAAAAACCAGAAGGCTTTTAATATTAATTAAGCTCGATTCCAATGCCCTTTTTAAAAGAATCACTCAAAGAAGAAAAGAGTACCTTCATAGCTTCTCGTTACACAGAACAAGAGATCATTTTTCTGATATCTTTGAGAGTCGTCTTCACGGAGCAAGTCCAGAGCTTTTAATAAACTTATCAGAGGAAATTATCTTCCTCTATGATCAGTTCTATAATCTCGTTGATGATATGTTTTGGTATCTTAAACACACTCAAGATATGGGTGCCACGGTTGATGATAAAATCACCAAATGGATAATAAGGCTTCAAAAGGTATTTGATCAGCTAGATATCTTTGTTGATGCGGAGCTTCATGGAGAGAGACTTGGTGAAGATGAGCTCGATCAACTCAAGACCGATCTTCATAATCAAGGTGAGGACGTATCAGGTCTATAAAAGATAATCATGACTTGAATAAGTCTGTCAGATTTGATTAAAAATCCTTTATGAAATTATTTATTATTATGATGCTAACCACACAGCTGGCCCATGCAAATAAGTCTCCTTTTAGCTTAAATAGGCTACTTATCCTTTCAGGACAAAAAAAGTTACTTCTGAAAAATAAAAATAATGAATCAGGAGAATCCAATAAGACTAATCAATTTGATAAAACCTATAGCTTTCTTAAACCTAACTCGCGAATACTCTTCTATCAGTTTAATGACTTTCCTAAAATTATAGAATTATCTCGTCAAGGCCATGAAGTTAATTTTGTTCATTCAGATTTAAATGTTCGTCAAAAAGTCACAAACTTGGCCGTTGAGTTTGGGGAAGAAGTTAATGTCTTTTCAGAACTTACGGGCAAAAATTATGATGCTCTTTTCCTGACAAAAAAACTTGGGGCAAATAATATGGCCTTTGTAGTAAATAGATTAAAAGAAAATGGAGTACTCTATTACAAGGCCCTAGTTGAAAAAGGAAATGCTTCCGCCTTCCAACCCCAAGAGATGCTAAAAAGCCTAAACTCTTTTAAGGTCATAAAGTATGAAGAATCCCATGCTTCATCATCTGATTATGCTCTATTTATAGGCATAAAATAGTACCATCTGAATTTTTATTGAAATAATTGTAAAATGAAAGAATGAGGAAGATTCTTTTACTTATATTTATTCCCTTTTTGGTTCATGCTAATGAAGATGGAATTTTTAGTGCTAGAATTTCAAAAGTAAGTGAAGAGGCTTCTTTACTGAGAATTAAAGTCGATTTTAAAAATGCGAAATATCTTAACAAAAAAGATAAAGTCGAATTTTGGACTTCGGTAAATCCTGGAAGAAGGTGTAAAGGCTATATAGTTGGTAGAAGTACAGAATACTTACTCATAAAGATACCCGATTTTCGACTCTGCCAAATGTTAACCTTTATTGACCATGGGGCCCATATCTTTTTATTTAGTCAGGATCTCATAAACAATATAAAGATGGGTAAAGAGGTTACATCAATCCTTAATAAAAAAAGAGTTGCCCTTCAAGGTCAAATGGAGACATTGAGAAAGAAGCTTGAGTCTTATTTAGATAAAGTAGACTCCATAAATGAACGTTATGAAGTTTTAAGGACGAAGCTTTTGCAAGAGTGGAAGAAGGAACTTAGTTTTATTGAGGAAGATAGACTTATTGCTTTGAGAAATTATAAAGGAACTCAGATTCGCTTAGACGAGGTGAGTCAGAAGTTAGAGCGCTATAGAATCGAGGATGAGAACCTTATTGAGGATAAATGGGCACTCGACTCAATGCAGTACATAAAAAAATAAGGCCGTTTTGGCCCCAATGCAAAAAAATTCCCGATTTCATTCACTGATTTCTTTAAGTTTTACCAATTTTCATTTAGTATCGTGGCTCTGAAAGAAGAAAGGAAGCCACATGTTAAAATTTAAATTACCTCTTATACTCATCATTCTTATCTCACTGGTAAGTTGCAATAAAGAAGTCAGAAAAGATGCTCAAAAAAATTCTGCTGAAACTGCAACCCAAGGTAAAAAAGGTGGTGTTTTTCAGTTCAATCTTGGACAACAACCGACAACACTTAACCCTCTTTCATCCACAGATTACTACGCTTCAGTCGTTCAGGGTTATATACAAGAGTCATTAGCAACCAGAAATATTGATACATATGAGTGGGAGTCTGTTCTTGCTACGAGCTGGGAGACTTCTGAAGATGGGCTTAACTTTACTTTTAGATTAAGAGAAGGCGTTGAGTGGCATGATGGAAAAGAGCTGACCGCCGAAGATATAAAGTTCACTTTTGATGCGATTATGGATTCAGAAAACAAGTGGAAAACGGCCCATTCAAGACCTTATTTTGAAAACTTTGAGAAAGTTGTTGTAGTTGATAAGTACACAGTTAAGTTTGTTGCTAAAGTTAGATATTTTAGAAACTTCTCTGTTGCAGCAGGTTTTACTCCTGTTCCAAAACATATTTATGAAGACCTTAGTGATAAAAATAAAAAGAAATTAAATAAAACTCTCGTTGGTACAGGACCTTATATGCTTGATCGTTACCGAAGAGGTAAAGACATTATGCTTAAGGCTAACCCTGATTACTGGGCAAAGGGCACAGAAGAATTTGAGAAAAAGTATAACTTTAAAAAAGTTCTTATGAGGTTTATTAAAGATGGAACCATTGCGATTACAAGGGCCGAAAAAGGTGAAATAGATTACCTTGGATTATCTCCAGAAGAGTATATGAAAAAAGCTCAAGGAGATAGATGGGGTGTTGAAATCTTCAAGAAACAGGTTAAAAACAAAGCTCCATCAGGATATGGGTATATAGGTTGGAACCTTAGAAACCCCATGTTTAAATCAAAAAAGACCAGACTTGCTCTTTATCATTTGATTAATAGACAGCTGATGAATGATAAATTTAACTTTGGACTTAATGACTTGGCGACAGGTCCACTTTATAGAAAAAGTAAATATGCAAACCCAGATGTTAAGCCGGTAGAGTACAATCCTAAGAAGGCCCTTAAGCTTCTTAAAGAAGATGGTTGGAAAGTAGGGGCAGGTAACATTCTTCAAAAGGTAATTGATGGTAAGCCAACACAGCTAAGCTTTACTATCTTAGAGCCTAATAAAGAGTTCGTTAAAAACCTTACCATATTTAAAGAAGATGCTATTAAGGCCGGTGTTGATGTAAAAATCAAATTTATTGAATGGACTAGCTTTATTAAACTTCTTGATGAAAGAAAGTTTGAGGCCGTGAGACTTGGCTGGAGTGGTGGTGCTATTGAATGGGATCCAAAGCAAATTTGGCACTCAGACTTTGCCGCATCAGGTTCAAACTTTGTTGGTTATACTAACCCTAAGGTAGATAAGCTTATTGATGAGGCCAGAGTTACTCTTGATGAAGAAAAAAGAACGAAATTATTAAGAAAAGTTTATAAGATGATTGCTGAAGATGTTCCTTATGCATTCTTTTTTAACTCTAAATTTTCTCATTACGCACACACCAAAAGAATGAAAATGGAAAAAGATACATATACCTATGGTATTGGTCTTGATTATTGGTGGATTCAAAAATAGGTAGGCCAAATTGTTAGATTATCTCATTCGAAGAATTCTGATTATGATTCCCACTCTTTTTGGAGTGACGATTGTAGTTTTTTTCATTATTAACCTTGCACCCGGTAGCCCAGTTGAGCAAAAACTTCAGGCCCTTCGCTTTGGAGGAATGGGGCAACAAACAACCGGAGTAGAAAGTGCAGGAGGTAACCGAGATTCTTCTGGTATATCTCAAGAAGTTATTGATGCACTAAACAAGCAATATGGTTTTGATAAGCCTGTTCATGTTCGTTATTGGATCTGGATTAAAAACTTAGCGAAACTTGATTTTGGCGAGAGTTTTACATACGAGGAACCTGTTACTGATGTCATTATGAGTAAGTTTCCCGTCTCACTTCAGTTCGGGGTCATCTCTATTTTCTTGTCCTATTTGATCTGTATACCCTTGGGTCTGATTAAAGCTGTGAAAAATGGCACGAAATGGGACCTTATATCTAGTTTTATTCTCTTTGTTATGTATTCCGTCCCAGGGTTTATGCTGGGTATTCTTTTGATTGTCTTTTTTGCCGGTGGAAACTTTTTAGAATGGTTTCCAGTCGGGGATCTTTATTCAGATTTATACGAGGATCTAACTCTCTGGGGTAAAATTCAGGATAGAGTACATCACTTCATTCTACCACTTATCTCCTATATGATTGGCTCCTTTACCGTTTTAACAATGCTTATGAAAAACTCTCTTTTAGATGAGATTTCAAAAGATTATATACGAACAGCACGGGCCAAAGGTGTTTCAGAGAAAATGATTTATCTAAGACATGGATTGAGAAATGCACTAATTCCAATCGTAACTGGTCTTGGAGGATTTTTAACAATTTTCTTTGCAGGCTCTCTTCTTATCGAGATGATTTTTAATTTGGATGGTATTGGGTTGATGTCATACCAAGCTGTACTAGAAAGAGATTATAACCTTATTATGGGCTCAGTCTTTATTCAGTCCGTGTTAATGCTTATTGGAAACCTTATTAGTGATATTGCCTATACTGTTGTTGACCCAAGGATAGATTTCAAATGATAGAAAGATTATTTAAAAACGAGCTATCGAGAAAACGATGGAGGATATTTAAGAAAAGAAAGCTGGCCATGGCCGCATCGCTTGGTCTATTGGTCATGACCCTTTTGACTTTTCTAGCTCCTATTCTTGCGAATAATAAACCTATATATATAAATTATAAAGGCAACTCCTATTGGCCTATCTTTGCTGAGTACCGTGCCACTGAGTTTGGGGTTACTGACTCTATGGTCGTGAACTTTAGAAAACTTAAAATGAGTGAAGATGATATGGCGGTATGGCCATTAGTTGACTGGGATCCATTTGAAAGTAATAGAATTGTTGAGGTCTATCCTTCTCCACCAAGTGAAAATAACTGGTTTGGAACGGATGATCGAGGTCGGGATGTATTCACAAGAATACTCTATGGATTCAAATACTCTATCATTTATGCCGTTGTTGTATGGGTGTTCTCAACAATTATAGGGATAATTGTCGGTGGAGTTATGGGGTATTTTGGTGGGAGAGTCGACTTTTTTGGGTTGAGATTCGTTGAGATATTCTCAACAGTCCCATCGTTTTTCCTTTTACTCATTCTTATTTCTCTTTTCACCCCTTCATTAACTCTTCTTGTGATTATTTCAAGTATCTTTGGTTGGGTTGGAATAAGTTATTATGTAAGAGGTGAATTTCTTAAAAATAGAAATAGAGAGTTTGTCGAGGCCGCAAGGGCGACAGGTGTTCCTACATGGAAGATTCTTTTTAAACATATTTTACCAAACTCACTTATTCCTGTTATCACCTTTGCACCTTTTACTATAGCAGGGCATATAGCAGGTCTAGCGTCGCTTGACTTTCTTGGCTTTGGTCTAGAAATTCCAACTCCTTCATGGGGTGAACTTTTAGCACAAGCACATAAAAACTTTACCATCGCATGGTGGTTGGCAGTCTTCCCTTCAGGGGCATTGTTTTTAACTCTAGTAATGATGAACCTAGTAGGAGAGGGAGTAAGAGACGCTTTCGATCCAAGAAAGACTTAACACTTTATTGCTGTTTGATCGCCTAGTTGAATAAGGACTTCAAGACCTTTATCTGTATGATCCAAGATATCCGCAGATGGTTTCCAAAGTCCTTTTTCTCCGTAGACCATGACTGTAGAGGCCCCAAAAAGAAACATTCCCTTTTCTTGAGCTCTTTTAAAAGTTTTGCCTTTATAACTTTGAATTATTTTACCAACCATGGTTGCACCGACCTCAACGTAAGCAAGCTTTCCAAAGTTTTTGGTGTCTAAAATAGTGACGTGCCTTTCATTTTCACAAAAGATCTCGTCTTTTTCCTTCAAGGCCATAGGGTTTACCGAATCTAGATGACCTTGGATACGGTAACTATCAAGAACCTCTCCATCATCAGGAAAGTGAAAACGGTGGTAATCGACAGGACATAGTCGGGCCAAAAGCATGGGGCCATTATCGAAAATTTCACAATATTGAGGCTTTTTGAGAATATGGTGAGCATTAAGGTACTGCCCTTTAACAGGAACACGATCTGAGTCGCTCAGGGACTCATAGCCAAAGTATCTGGCCTCAGCAAAGGCGCCCATCTCCCCACTATTTTCAGGAAAACTTCTTACTCCTTTTTTAAATTTACGAGTAAAAAAACTATTAAATGAGCTATATCCATAAATACCATTAGAGGGTTCATGAATAAGTCCTTTCTCAGGCATGTATTCATCAATTGGGATGTTAAACTTCTTAATAAATGGGGCCACTTTATAATGACTCAGTATAGAGCTATCTTGAAGATGTCCATAAAAACGACTAAGAGCATGAGAAGTGGCAATCGGTGAGAGGAATTTGCCTAACGAAGAGCGGTATAGCCATTGTACGGCCTTGTCTCCATAAACCTTTTCGGTCTCTAGCTTTTGCTCTTTTCGATTATAGAATTTAATTTCCATACTTCCCAACTATGATAAAAATTTACAATATTAACCAATAGTTAACTTGAAAACTTGTGATGCACAATATATTTCTTATATATCTTTTGAAAAGGAAAGTTATAAATGAAAACTCTTATTTTGATTCTTACATTTGCATTTTTAACGTCTGGCTTTAAAGATTTAAAAGGCCATCCTGAGTACTCGATACTTTTGGAAAATGAGAAAAATAATATCTCAATCTATCAAGCCTCCGTATCTTCTGTTGTAAATATAACAATAGAAAAAACAGTTAAGATGGGTAACTCTTGGTTTTACGGCCCGTCTGAAGAGAAAAGCCTAGAGCTTGGGGCAGGCTCTGGCTTCGTTTGGGATAATAAAGGGCATATTGTAACAAACTCTCATGTTGTTCACCAAGGTGATACTTTCTGGGTAAGCTTTTTTAAAAATAAAAAGAAGTATAAAGCAAAGGTAGTAGGAAAATATCTTCAAAAAGATTTGGCCGTTCTTAAATTAGAAAATAGTCCAAAAAACCTAACTCCAATAAAAGTGGGGAGTAGTAAAGACCTTATGGTAGGGCAAAAAGCAATAGCTATTGGTAATCCATTAGGCCTTTCTCATACAATGACTGTTGGAGTGATATCTGCCTTAGATCGAAAGATACCAGGTTTTGGAGATGTTGAAATTCATGGTGTTATTCAAACAGATGCGGCCATTAATCAAGGAAACTCAGGTGGCCCTTTGCTTGATTCACAGGGAAGATTAATTGGTGTTAATACAATGATTTTTTCAACCAGTGGCTCAAGCGCTGGTCTTGGTTTTGCTGTACCCGTAGATACAGTTAATCGTATTATTCCAGACCTCATTAGAAATGGTAGGATTACCAGGGCCGGTTTAGGAGTAGGGATTGCTGCCAACCCCTATGGAGAAGATGGACTTGTCATTACTTATATTTCTAAAGGATCAGGGGCCGATAAAGCAGGTTTAAGAGGAATTACAAGGGATGAGTGGGGTAGAACATACGTTGGTGACATCATCCTAGAAGTCGATGGAAAGAAACTAAAATCATATAATGATATTTTTCAGTCGCTTGAAAATAAAAACATAGGCGATCGAGTAAAGGTGAAAATTTTAAGAGCAGATAAAATTGAAAATTTGACTATAGAGCTTAGTCCCTTGGAGCAATAATAATGAGTTTAATAACGAACCTTATATCTTTATCAATAATTTTATTAGGATATGTTTCGCCTTTATATAAAGACCAAATCATGTCAGTTGGCTTTTTTGCCTTATCGGGTTCGGTTACAAATTGGCTTGCTATCCATATGTTATTTGAAAAAGTTCCTTTTCTTTATGGCTCCGGTGTTATTCCCAATCGCTTTGAAGAATTTAAGGCCGGAATTAGACAGTTAATTATGGGACAGTTTTTTAATGAGGAAAATATAAAAAGGTTTTTTGAACAAGACCACGGCCCAGAGTCACTTAATTTTGAGCCAGTTGTTGATAAGTTAGATTATCATAAGATTTTTGATTCACTTCTTGATGTCGTAAAGCAGTCACAGTTAGGAGGAATGCTTGCAATGTTTGGAGGAGAAGCAGCTCTAGAGCCAATGCGGGCACCCTTTTCGGTTAAAATGAGATCAACTGTTTTAGAAGTTACAGCAACGGATGATTTTCAAACGGCCATTAAGCAAAGCTTTTTAGGAAATAACTTAAGTGATCAGGTACAAGGAAAAGTTGAAGAAATCGTTCAAAGAAGATTGGATGAATTAACTCCTCATATGGTTAAAACTATTATTCAAGAAATGATTAAAAAGCATTTAGGATGGTTGGTTGTATGGGGAGGTGTCTTTGGAGGTCTAATAGGCTTTTTTATGAGCTTTATTAATTAGAAATTGTAACGCCAATTCCTGCTGGTGTACAACTGGATTCATTTCCAGCAAGATCAATAGATTTAGCATAAAGAGTATAACTACCATTTATAAGGGATATGGTTGTGACATCAACCTGTGTACCTAGTGAAGATGCACTTCCGACTAAGTTGGAACATCCTGCTATAGAGTAAAGCTCTACTCTATCTCCTGCTGAAACATTATCAACTGTGATTGTGGCCTTATCTGCATTAACTACTTGTGAAGTTAAGCTAGGAGTTCCAGGAGGAGTCAAATCTAAGAAGTAGGAAATATTCGAACTTGAGCAAGTACCAATATTACCAAGAGGGTCCTCTGCATTTGCCCAGAAAGTATAAGAGCCTGGATCAAGAGCATTTACCACGATATCAACACTACTACTTTGTGTTATTGCTTGAGCTACAACGTTAGTACAGCTTGAGTCACTGAAAATTCTAACAGTATCATCACTATTAACTCCGGATACTCTCAACGTGGGTGTATCAATATTACCAGGAGTAATAGCGGGGTTAACTAGTGAAATTGAAGAAGGAGCAGGTGGTGCAATAAGATCAAGTGTATAGCTAGCAAAGTTCGAGCTACATGGACTCACAGAACCATCAGAGAGAATACGTTTAGAATAAAAAGTATAAGTGCCACTTGAAAGACTTGGCATGATTACATCGACTGTATTTGAAGATGAAATGATACTTGCCACTTCAAATATACACTTTGAATCAGTATAAACTTTTACGGTGTCATTATCTTCCACTCCCGAAATAACAAGTGTGGGAGTCGTTTCAATATCGATTGGATTGACAGGTGCTTTTAAGGTGATGGAAGTGGGTGGATCTGGAAGATCAGGGATGACAACAACATCACTACAGTTTTTAAGCCCGTTACCCGCCCAAACAAACCCTCCATTAGAGAAATTTCCATTAACTTTTATAAGATGAAAATTAAAGCCTAGTGAACCACTGCCTCCAATTATATTAAAGGCGACTTTAACGATAACTCGTGTTCCTGGTGTAGCAATTGATAGATTCGGAGGAAGTGGATTGAAATCAAAAGTGGAAGCGCCAACAAAGCTGATATTATTAAGATCAAAAACAAGCTTTTTATTTGCAAGATTTAGTGGATTTGCACCCGTGAAAAATAAAGTTTGATAAGTGTCGTAGTTCTGCCCTTTGAGTTCAAAAATATTTGTTAATAGGGCCGTTGAAAAATCTCTGAATTCTACAGGAGTATCAAAAAAGCCACAACGAGAAATAAACGGGTCAAGCTCAGCACTTTCAGCATTGGAAGGAGTTGCATTTTCAAAATTCTGAAGAAATTGAAGAATATTGGCCTCTTCTGCAAAGAATACTTTTTCTCCTGGAGCACCTGTGGCCTGACTTCCAAAAACAAGCGGTTTACTAAAACCACCTTGCTGTTTTACACAGGAATAATTCATAAGGAGAATAACGGTTAGTCCAATAAGCTTTAATATGTACATCAGTGTTTCTAATTCCTTAATATATTATGCTTTCTTGTCGGGACATCACGAAGGAGGCCCAATTATTTTTTTAGAAAAAGTGTAATTTCGGGTATTTAAGAGACCGTAGTAAAAGTACCAAAAAATGAGAGGTTTTTAATTATGCCTCTTTTTAATGCTTTTTAATGAGAAAATGTGTGAAATTTCCAATAGTTATGGCCAGAATCAAGTATAGCCATGGTAACCATGAGGCCACGCCAAAGAGTTGATTATCATGTGAGGTGTACCAAAATACTCCCATTTTAACCAAAGTGACCTCTACAATAATACCTAAAAATGAAAACCATACACTAAGAAGTAAAGACCGCCATGTCTTTCCATATAGCCACCATATAATAGCAAAGATGGCCCCTAGGATAATATGATTTAAAAAGGTAGGTGATTTAATGACCGTGAAATAGCCACTTAAAAAGTAGCTCAATAGAAAAATAACAGGCCCTGTAAATGCATGAATAAAACCTTTAGACTGAAACTTATCTCCTTGAAAGTTCATAAAATGATAGCTCATTCCAATCGCCAATCCAGAAGCACCAAAGAATGGAAAAACCCACCAAGGAATTCCTTGTATATAGTAGGCGTAGTGATCAGGGTAGCCGGTCGTCATACTAAAGACATGATAAATATCCCCTAGAGGCCCAAGGATACCACCGAGTAAAAAAATTATAGCAGATGCTTTAAAATAAGAATTCATAGCAAAATTCTGGCCTAACTGCGGCAAATAAGCAATAAAATGATATGAATGTTGGTCCTGAGCAAATACTTTTTTCTTGTTTGTTGGTTATTATTACCATCGCTTTATCTTTTCTTATCGGGCTTAATTTAGAAAAAAAACTATTAATTGCTAAGGTGAGAAGCATAGCTCAACTTATCCTGTTAGGGTATGCGTTACTTTGGCTTTTCAAGTTTAATCACCCTTTAACTTTTCTGTTGATTTTCTTTTTTATGATTTTAGTTGCGACTCATACCGTTTCATCAAGAGTCAGAAAAAAGTTTAAAGGACTTAGCTGGATATCATTTCATTCACTTTTTTTACCTACTCTTATAACAGGCCTTTATACCTTCTTTTATGCTATTCCTCAAAAGCCTTGGTATGACGTAAGTAAGACAATTCCTCTTTTCGGCATGATTATCGGTAATAGTCTTACAGGTATATCATTATCTTTAGACTCTTTTATCAATGCATTTTCTCAGAGAAAAAATGAAATTGAAGACCTTCTGGCCATGGGAGCAACCAGAATGGAGTCGGTCAAAAGCTTAATAAAGAACTCATTAAATATTGGTATGACTCCTATTCTTAATACTATGAATGTTGTAGGCCTTGTTTCGATACCTGGAATGATGACAGGACAAATCTTAGCAGGAATGGAACCCTTTGAAGCGGCCAAGTATCAAATTAGCATTATGCTCATTATATGCTTTGTTATTTTTATATCATCAATCGGTGCTCTTATTATGGCCACTCTAAGGTTTTTTGATGCTAATCATCGTTTTAAATCGGAGCTTTTGAATGATGAGTGAAGTACTTATTCAAGTTGAAAATGTAAGTAAAACGATTAAAGAAAGAACTCTTTTTTCTAATATATCGTTAGACTTTAAAAAAGGTGAAGTTTTTCATTTAATAGGTCCAAGTGGAACTGGTAAATCAACTTTTTTAAAGGGACTCGTTGGGCTTGTTGAGTACTCTTCAGGAAAAGTTTCTTATTATCCACATACTGAAAATCATTTAACATTTCCAGAAATAAGATCTCGCATACATTATATTGGACAATTTAACCCTAGCTATGATCTTAAAGTTTTAGATTATATTAATCTTGTGTACAGACTAGAAGTGTACAAAGTGAAGAAGTTTGATTTATCTGAGCTTGAAAAGTATTTAGAGTACTTTCAATTTAACAAAGATATATTAAATAAAAATTTAAACTTTCTCTCTGGTGGAGAATTACAAATTATACGGATTATCCGTTCATTTTTACTTGAACCTGAGGCCCTTCTTCTTGATGAAGCAAGTACAGCGATGGATGGTGATCTTAAAAATAAATTTGAGCAGATATTACAAGAAAAAGTAACAAATGGCCTAAGTCTAATTAGTGTAAGTCATGATATTGAACATTTAAAGAGGTTAGGCGGTAAAGAGCTAACTTTTAACCTTGAGTAATTTTTTTCCAATGATTAAAGCCTACAAGAGTGTGATCAATGACTTCATTCAAAATATCTCTATTTATAGGTTTTTCTAAAAAGAAGTCTGCTCCAGAATTATAACAGGCGAGTTTGACACTTAGTTCGGTGTCACTACTAAAAGCAACAATTTTGAAACGCTTATTCAAGTCTTTAATTTTTTCTATACCTTTCATTCCATCTTCATCAAGTAGGTTAAGGTCAATAAAAATGACATGCACATCATTTTTATTAATATAATCAAAACCTTCTTTGAAAGTAGGAAAGGGGTGAACAACAGTTGTTCCAGCATGGTTTTTATTAATAATAAGAGACATGAGAGAGAGTATTTCGGTATCATCATCAATGATTATAATTTTATAAGGGGGATCAAATAACATGCTTTCTCCTGTTTTGTTCTTTAATTTTAAATCAAAAAGAAGAAAGAAGGGAAAAAAAAAGGCCGTCTATAAAAGACGGCCATAAAGTATTAATTTGAGTAGTTAACCTCGATTTTCATAATACCTCTTCTTGTGGAACCATCTGGGTAATGAAAGAGCATTTTACCACTCATTCGAGCTCCAAAAGTTCCGTTGGTATCAAATGAAAGCCCCTTGTCCTCGGTTGGATCCGTCTCAACTATCATTCCGTTACTGACGAAAAACTTGAAATGAACGGTATAGTATGTGTAGTTGGCAACAGCATTATATTTTCTTTTAACGACCATGGATGTCATATTTCCAAGAGATGGACTATAGTACTTAATACCTTCACCTGTTTGAAAATCAATCGCTAGACGAGTCTCATCACTAATACTCATTTCATTAAGATCAATATAAATCTGTGAAAGTTTTCCTGTACTTACATCTTCATCATGGAGAGTTGCAGCGGTTGTCATAAATTTACGGCCACTTTTTAATTCGGCCTGTGAAAGAAGCTCTCTTACCAAGATTTTTCCGTCGTCTCTTAGAGTTCTTCCTTCATGAGCAAGAGATTGATATCTCTTGATTCTGCCACCTTCTTCTTTTTTACATTGAATGATATCATCTTTGAGTTGAGCTAAATCTGAGTCGGTAATAATGTATTTACTTCGAGATTCAGTAGGAATTTGATCATCTTCAACAAGGCCTTCAAACTTTGGAGCGATTTCTTCAAGGTCTTCACAAGATCTTATTCTTTCTGGTCTTGATTTCGTTACACGAGAAAGCTTTGCAAGATAGCACTTTCTCTTATTAGTACCTTTTCTTACCTGGTAACAGTTGAAGTTTTTAAAGTATTTCTTCTCTAGTGTTTCTATAAGTGCACTTTCTTTTTCAAGATAAGCGATGTTAGTTCTCCATCCTTTGTCTCTAACATTAGCAATATTAAAGATGTAGGTAGAAAAACTGATCTCCTTATCAAGACTTGAGAGGTTTTTAGAAATACCTGCCATATGGCTCGTTTTAGCTTCGTTGAAACAACCTTTAATATCATTGATCATTTCATTTAAAGTACTTGATGAAGCGACAAACTCTTCAGAGAAGCTAGATGGAATTCTTTCATCATTAACAAGGTTTTTAAATAATCCATAATTAACGACCATTTTTTCACAAGAGTAAGGGTAATTTGGAATGAATGATGTAACTCCCTCAACTTCTTTTAAAAGGCATTTCCCCTCATTATTTCCTTCTTTAATCATAAAACAAGGGTATTTGTGGAAATACTTACCAGCAAAAGAAGCACCAATTTTGTGATGACTAAGAACTCTACCCCAAGCATCAAGATTGGAATCAAATAAACTGTCTCCTTCTGCAAAAGAAAAATCAACTAAGTCATCTTTATTAGGAATAGAAAAAAAGTTTATTTCTCTTACTTCAGTCTCAAGAGACTTTTCAGCTTCAAGGTAATCATTGGCACTTACTTCAAGCAATTGTTTAGGTGCTGAAACGGGGTCTGCATCTCTTCCACATGAAGAGATTAAAAGTAGTATCGTTGTTGTAATTAACAAGTTTTTCATATCAACCTCAAAAAATTAAAAGAACATATTAAAGTCAAGAACAGTTAAGGGATCGTTCACCATATTCTTTCCATCCAAAACTCTTGTGTGAGTAAGGCTTATAGCAAGAGGGGCAATAAACTTGCCTTCTTTAAATAGTGTGATGGTGTCATATCCAATTTTAGCTGTTAGTGCTTGCATATTTTGAACGGAGTCTTTACCTAGCCAGTCATATCTCGTTTGTTCATAAATATCACCAGTGTATTTATCACCGGATTTGTATGAGAAAGTATATCCCATTCCAAAGCTATAACCTCTATAATTTACATTTGAGGCCATTTGAGCTGTGGTAATATCTCCTAAGTTTCTGTCTATGTTATTGTCTCTATCTTTAGATACAGTACTTTTTCTTTGAATAGGTACTCTTCTTTCAACAGTGTCAGAAAGCTGAGCAGTATAAGAAAAACCTGAAGAGAAGGTAAAGTATTTAGCAAAGTAGAAATCATGGTTTAAACCGACAACAATATCAGTTTGACCATCGCCACCAGGAACATCGACGATTTTATTAGGATCAAGTTCTTTACCCGTTGGTAAAACAATAGCACCTGTAAGAGTTAAAGCATTGTTCTTATCTTCCCAGGCCTTTAGTCTATTAACTAAAGCGATATCTCCAAGCTTTGTTCCTTCTTCATTGGCCAAAGGCTTGTAGCCATACTCTATTACTTTAGCCTGAAGGGGAGCAGCAAACTTTCGATTAAGTTCTTCTCTTTCTGCATGAAGACCATCATTCATGAGTTCAGTTTGAACTTTATTATAAATGTCTGCATTTGTTTGACGAATACCAGAATCTACATTCAAAGAATACTTCATTATGGGAACAGCTATGGCCGCAGTCCATTTATTAGTGATACCCCAAGCAAATACTGGAACTGTTACAGTAGGCTTTACATTGATGTCACCAGTCGTTTCACCGAGGATGGTTTCTTCTGTGGCACCAACAAGTTGCATTTTACTTATTATTCCCGCTTTATCAAAACCATCATCTTTTCCAATGATAAGGTCACCAAATGTCACGTTCGTATACATAGGGTCACTAAGACCAACTGGGTTTCCAAAAGTATTGTATTTCTCACTAGCACTAGCGAATACACCTTTAAGGTTTATATTTCTTACTCCCTTAGGAAGTGTTTTTGCCGTTGGAAGAGAAATAGGGGCCTTCATATTGGTAGCAAAAACAGAGCCTGCAAATGCCAAAAGCACTGTTGATAATATGAATCGATTCATTTTTACTCCTACTTTATATAAAAAGAGGGGATTTTAATCCCCTCTTTTATATGAAAGATATAAATTAATTAACTAATTAGTCACAGCTTTTTTTATAATGTCTTTTGAATTTCTTCTCAGAATAGAAGTCATTTTTCATAACCCAGTGATAGTCTGCAACCATTCCAGGAAACATGGCCTCTAAAAACTCTGAATCATCTTGGCCAATTTCCTCAGCTTCAATGATTGAGTCGTAAAGCTCACAGTACATTTCGTTTCTACCTGCTTTTCTTAGAGCATCAAGGTAGAAAACATTAGTTGCCATATCGTTAGCAAGATAAACACCATTTACATCGTGAGCAGTAGCTTCGAAGGCTTCCGTCATGAAGTTTAGAGCATCTCTTCCATTAATATCTCCACCAAGAACGTTAAGTGCACCACCAGCAATTCTATGAAGTCCATAATTATTAACCGTTGAGTCTAGTACAAGCATATCTTTAATTCTTGGTAAAAGGATGTTTCTCCATTTACTAAGAGAGCTAAAAGGTCCTTTAATTTTTCCCCATCTAGCAGCATTAGCACCTGCCCAGTACATTGCTAGTGCCAGTTGACTTTTATCAAAGCCTTCTTTAACACCAACAGGATTTTTCTCATCACAAGCTGAAGTTCCCATAATATTACAAGCCTCTATGCCTAATTCAAATGCTGACCAGTACTTCGCTAGTTTTTCTTTTTTATTGTCATCTGACATTATCATGGCGTCAAAAAAGAATGCTTTTGAAGCATGAGTTAATAGAGTTGCTTTTTCTTGAAGAGAAGTTGATCTTGTTCTTGCAAGATTAAGATAAATTTGACCGGCCTTATTAGCGTATCCTGCTTCTTCACCAGTTAAGCCTCTTTGAGAATAAAGCTCATTGGCCTTATCTAAATCAGACGCTAAGACATTAAGACTAAAAATAGCAGCAATAATGGCCACACTTCTTTTTAATAACATAGTTACTCCTTTATTTATAACCTACATAGTTTAAATCTAAATAATTGCGATAAAAATGTAAGCCAAATATTAGTATCAGTCTATCTAAAAGCAATACTTGTAAAATCTTTATTAATTTAAGATTTACTCTCAATAATCTATTGAAAACAGGGATAGAACGAAGCCTTTATGTCTTTGCCGTGTTGCGTTAATGGTGTTGTTAATTACTGTCCTTTAATCAACAGTATTTTAAGGATGGTGCGATCTTACACCAGGTATTCGACAATATAAGGATAATGGTCTGAAGGGAATACTCCTGATTTTGAGTCTTTAAAAAACTTTGCTTCGGTGGCCAAGAATGGAGAAGTATTGAGAACCCAATCAATTCGCCTTCCTTCATCCTTGCCATCAAAGTTATGATGAGAGCTACACTCGTCTTTTTTAAGACTAAGCCAAGAGTCAAATAATTCAGGGTAGTGTTTTTTAAGTTCTTTTCTCACCTCACCATCTGGGCCTTCATTAAAATCACCAAGAAGGAGAAATGGTAAGCTTTGAGGATTGATTTTTTTTGCCTGTTCGATAAGAACTTTTATTTGAGCTAACCTCGTTGATGATCGAATATGATCAAGATGACAATTAAAGACATAAAAAGAATTTTCTTTTTTAGCTAACTTAAATTTGGCCCATGTACATAGTCTAGGGAAGGCACTATTAAAAGATTTACTGCCTGGTATTTCAGGTGTCTGGCTTAACCAAATGTCTCCACTTAAAAGAAGCTCAAGGTGCTTGGGGTTATAAAAAAGAGTGGGATACATCCTTTCTTTAATCCATGAACGATGATTATCAATAATTTGATGTTCATTAAGTAATGAAAGAAGATCCATGATTTGATCTTTTCGCCCTTCTTGAGTACCTAAAATATGTGAAGAGAAGTTATTAAGAACTTGGGCCAAAATATCTCTACGATGGCCCCAATCATGCTTTCCATCTTTTGGGTTATCAAACCTGATATTAGATGTGCTTACTTTTATTATCATAAATACTATTATAAGAAGTTATAAGGAACCAAGCAAAGGGTAAGAATGATCCCAGATAATCAACTACTTTCTCAGTTTATTAAAAAGTGTGAAAAATACTTCAAACATATACCTTACTCCAAAAGGTTAACTATCTACGAAGAAATTAAAAGTGATCTTCTTAAGGAAAGGGATCAAGGAAAGGATCTTCAAGAGGTAATTTCGCAGTACAAAGATATGCAGGCCTTTTCTAACTCTTATTTAAAAAATGCAGGTCAGGTATTATATGAGAGGAAACTAGACTGGGGTAAGATTATTGTTGTTACATTTATAATGTTTATCTTGGCATTTCTTGTTGGATTATACTTTTTCTTTAAATCTTTTTTTCCTTTATTTGAAATAAACGACAGTACTGGATCAGTTAAGTTTTTTGGAGGAAGAATAGACTTAGATGATCAGGATTTTAATACTAAAATTTACATTAATGGAAAAGAGGTCACAAGAAAAGATATACTAGAGGCCAATAGAGAGGGACCTAACGTAAAAGGAAGTTTAGAAAAAGAGTATGTTTCTTCTTTGAACTTATCAGGGCAGGAGTTTGACCTAGATATCGAGGGTGGCAACTTCGAGGAGTTAACTTATGAATGCTTTTCCGCAAGTGTTAATGAAGATTTTCTTAAAAGTGAAAAAGGAAGTATTTCTTTAAATTTTAAGGAGCCAGTATATTGTGATGTAAAAATCCCTCATGAAATAGATTTAAATATTAAAGCAGCTAGGGGTAACTTTAAGATAACAAACCTTACACAAAACTTCTCTGTTTATATGGAAACAGGAGATGTTTTTTGGAAACAAGACCTAAAAGAATTATATGGTCTATCTACCAATTATCCTATTAAACTCGATCTAAGCTGGAAAAGTAAGAACTCAATTTATAGTGGTGAGGTTGAAATTGAAAAAGGTGTATTTAAAGTAGAATAGAAATTTTATTTTTAATATGAAAAAAGAAATACACCCCAATCTAGTAATGATAATAACTTAGCTCATTTCACGCGAAATAGACTTTCGCCTCTTCTTGAAAAACTTTTATCCGTTATTTATAGAAAACTTCTTTTGAGAAGGAGGCACACAAATGAATTTACAGGATTCGATTATTAAAAGTTACAAAGAGTTGTTTGGTAAAAGAACTCTATCATCTATTTCTAAACACACTGGGTTGAATATCTCTAGGCTTTTTAGAATATTTAATGGAGCGAAAATGAGGCTTGATGAATATGAAATATTTAGATGCCGTATTCTTGAAACCAAAGGACATATGTTTATTGAATTAGAGCCCCTCATGCTTATGCTAGATAACGATGAAGCTCATAGAGTAAGAAACAACCTAGAAAGAAAGTTAAAGAAAAAGAAGTTAATTATTTCATAAGGAAAAGAGGATATGGGACTACTACCAATAGAAAGAATCGTGTTAGAAGAATTGCAGCGAGGCAAAAAAACCAAAGAGCAAATAACTGAGAGCACGGGCCTATCAATAAATGCATTAACAAACATATTAAGGTCTTTTTTCTCCATAGGCATTATTTCCATTGAGAATGGGCTTATACAACTTAATAAAAGTAGCCTTAATGAGCATTTAGTGGACTTTAATTCGACAGAAAATAAAAAAGCTGAAGTATGTGAAATAGCTTCTTCTCTATTAAAACACTATTTTGATGGCAAAAAAGAGGTAAAGCTCTCTTTTTTAAAAGTCTCTTTAGATGAGTTTGAAAAGGAAGCTTTGGATTATCACCTTCGTCAAATTAAGGAGTTTCTGAATAAAATCAAAAATAGAAAAAATAATGATCAGACTAAATTAAAAGAACAAACTCTTTTTCTTTGTAGTTATGGACCTTACGAGTTTGGCCTTGATATTTAGGTAGACGAACTGGTATAAAGAGGTAATGGAAAAAATTGATTTAGCAATAATTGGCGGTGGTATTAACGGGCTATTGATAGCCCATGAGTACTCTAAAAATTTTCCAGATCACCTCGTAGCCATATTCGAGAAAGAAAAATATTCAGGTGAACATCAAAGTAGTCGAAATTCAGGTGTGTTACATGCAGGGATTTACTATCCTAAAGAAAGTTTAAAAAGAAAGCTTTGTATTGAAGGAAATAAACTCTGGCGAACATTGGCCAAAGAACTGAATGTAGAAATAAACCCATGTGGAAAGTTTGTTGTTGCAACAAGTGATCAAGAGTGTTTAGAGCTTGAAAAGTATTACCATAAGGCCAAGGAAAATGAAGTCGAGGGAATTCGGTGGGCAGATAACTCTGAACTTAAAAAACTCTCAGAATTTGTTCACATTAAAAAGGGCTTTTTTTCAGCTACGACTGCAATTCTAGATGTATCTGCTTCACTAAAAAGTCTTGAGCGAGTGCTTTATAATAAGGATATACCAATCCTATTTCAGGATGAGGTTATTGATATTAAAAAAGAAGGAGAAGGCTTTTTATTAAAGACCACTCACGAGAAAATCCTTGCGGAAAGATTAATAAATGCAGGCGGTCTATTTGCTGTCAGTAATAGAAAAAAATTAGGATTAACTGACCTAGAGGATGAATGGGTTAAAGGAAGTTATTTAAAAATAAATAGACCTTATTATACTCAAAGTCTTATTTATCCAGTTCCTGAAAAAAATCTAAAAGGCCTTGGAGTCCATACGAGTTTTGATAATCAACTTCAAGTTCGCTTTGGGCCTAACACCGAAGAGGTTGATAATGTAGATTATTCACTATCTGAACAGCTTTTTGATGAAATTGTTCCGAGTGTTCTTAAAGTATTTAAGTGCTTGAAAAAACAGGATTTTGGCCTTGATTACTCCGGGATAAGGTCTAAAGTACGCTATAAAAATCAAGTACTTAAAGACTTCTGGATCAAGGGCCCTAGTTGTGAAATGGGCCATCGTGTTATAAATTATGTCGAATTGTGTGGAATTGACTCCCCTGGATTAACAAGCGCACCAGCAATAGCTAGGTATGTTATTGAAATTATAAAGAAGATGAATGATGAAAACAGTTTATAATGATTTTCTAAGCTCTCCTATACCTGAACAAAGTCTTGTTAGGGAAGTGAATTTAGTTAGAGAAAAGTCGCGCGAAGCTGAAAATGAAATAAGAGCGCTAAGTCTTGATGAACGTCTACTTATTATTAAAAAATTAAAAGAAGTTCTTTATGAGAAACGCTATCAAATCCTAAATACAATCCAAAAGGAAAGCTTTAAATCATCAACTGATATTTTGACTTCAGAGGTTTATGGCCCAATAGACTTTCTAGACTTTGTCTTAAAAAATGCAAAGAAAAGTCTTCAAGATCAAAAGGTTCCTACACCTATTGCTTTAATGGGAAAGAAATCTTTTATATACTACGAACCTTTAGGAACGGCCTTAAGTATTGTTCCTTGGAACTATCCTTTTTTTAACCCTATTATCCATGCGGCGACTTCTTTTGTTTGTGGTAATGCAACGATTATTAAGCCATCAGAAGTTACACCTATGAAAGGCCTTCTTGAGGAAGTTTTAAGTGAGGCCGGTTTTAAAAATAATTGGGTGCAAATAGTTTATGGAGATGGTCTTGTAGGAAAGGCATTAATTGATACTTATCCAGATAAAATCTTTTTTGTGGGAAGTGTGGAAACTGGAAAAAAAGTAATGTCCCAAGCTTCTCAAAACCTTATTCCACTTGAACTAGAACTTGGTGGAAAAGATCCAATGATAGTCTTTGAAGATGCCAATATTAAAAGGGCCACTTCAGGGGCGTTATGGGGTGGACTTACAGCTTCAGGACAGTCTTGCACTTCTGTAGAACGATTAATGATTCAAGAAAGTATTTATGATCAATTTAAAAAAATGCTTATTGAAAAGGCAGAAAGAATAAGTATTGGGGCCAATTCTGATATCGGGCCGATGGTAACAGACTTTCAAACTCAAATAGTAAAAGAACACCTTGAGGATGCTCTTGCAAAAGGAGCAAAGCTTTTAACTGGTCATAGTTGGGACAGAAAGTCTCGAGAAGTACCTCCACTAATTTTAGAAGGAGTGACAAAAGAGATGACAGTTTATGGAGAGGAAACGTTTGGACCTATTATTCCAATATTTAAATTTAGAGATGAGCGAGAGGCGCTTGAAATGGCCAATGATAGTGACTATGGTTTATCCGCTAGTATATGGTCTCGTGATATAGAAAAATGTAAGAGGATTGCACGTAATATTAAAACCGGTAATATTTCAATTAATAATGTTATGCTCACTGAGGGTAATGCAAACCTTCCTTTCGGAGGATGCAAATTAAGTGGCTTTGGACGCTTTAAAGGTCTTGCGGGATTTCATTCCTTTTCTATGTCCAAGTCCGTATTAATTGATAAGAATTCTGATCTTATTGAGTCGCACTGGTATCCTTACAATCAAGATAAACACAACCTTTTTAAAAAAATGATAACAGCATTATATTCAGGAAATATTTGGGGTGTACTTAAAGCACTAATATTTTCAATTAAATTAGAGAAGTATTCACAAAGAATACTAAAATGAGGATACGTATGAAATTTTTAATTTTTACTCTTCTTTTGACTTCAATGAGTCTATCAGCAAAAGAAGATTTTTCTTTTTTAGACTCACCTAAGGCCCGTAGTATCGGTAAATCTAAAAAAACTATCAAAGGTCAAACTGATTTTATTTTTACAGATGGTTATGGAAGAGAAGTTCACTTGAGGGGAACGAATACTACTGGAAATACTAAGCACCCAGAACTTGAACATTTGCCTTTTAAAGATGTTCTTCAGTCAGAAAAGGAAGCAGAGATTTTCAAGACGACAACAGGTGGCAATTTTGTTCGTTGGCTATTCAATTGGGAAGGACCTCATAAAGCTGTTGATGAGATTGATTATGATCACCTTGATAAGCAGATAGCTCAGATGAGAAGCTTCATGAAAAGAGGAATTTTCATTTTAATTGATTTTCACCAGGACTTATTTTCAAGACATATAAAAGATGGCTCCAACGGCGCTCCTAAGTTTATTGTTGATGGTATGAAGGTTCCTCAAACAGGTTGTGGAAAAATTTGTCCAACATGGTCTGTAAACTACATCACTAATAAAGGTGTGAGACAAGCTTTTGCTAAGTTTTGGAAAAATGAAGTTATTCAAACTGAAAAAGGTCCACGTGGAGTTCAAGACGAGTTCTTTTATATGTTAGAAAAGACATTTTCTTATTTTAAAGAGAAGTTAACTCCAGAAGAACTAAGTATGATTATCGGATTGGATCCTATGAATGAGCCTACTCACGGTTATTATGATCGAGGCGAAAGATATAATGATTGGGTAAACAATAAGCTTTTTCCATTTTATCAAAGGGCGAGAAATACACTTGATAAGCTTGGATTTAAGAATGTATTTATATTTGCAGAGCCGGGAACATTCTGGAACGTAAAGCTTCCTCTTTTATATGTCTTTGTCAGACCATCAGGTCCTTTAAAGCTTAAAACGGTTCCGAAAGGTAACTGGGTTTTTAATGCTCACACGTATGATGAAGTAAGAGAGTCTTACGGACTTTTTAAAGCAGAAAATGGTGTTTATATGAAAGAAATGGAGCTTGTTAGAGATGAAGCTCGAAAAATGCAAGCACCTCCTACCATTACTGAATTTGGTGCTTGGTTGCATGCGAAGAAAAAATGGGTTTTTGATCCTCATAGAATTCTTAAGGCCAGCTATCAAGGTATGGAAATGAGTATGAATGGAAAGAAAAGACATAGACGTCCAGATTATTACACTTCAATTCTTTCTAATACTTTCTGGGAATGGAAAATAATGAGTGTGGATAAAAAACTTGGAATGGGTGGAATTTCTAACAACCCTGGTCATTATCACAGTTCAAGTAACTTGATTATGGAAAGAGCTTATCCACGTAGAATTGCTGGTGATCTTATTAACTTCTTCTATAATGATACGGGAAGAGATAGTTATAAAGATAGAAAAATGGATTGGGTAAGTTTAAAACCTCTTGATAATGGCGTTGAATACTTTGCAGATAATAAGTTTGCTTTAATTAGCTGGAAAGGAAAAAACTTGGCCGCTCCAACAGAGGTATTTCTTCCTCGTCACTTTAACCTTAAAAGAACTGTTGTGATCACTAATGATCATAGCAACGCTATGAATGTTCCTAGTAAGGTTAAAATTAAAGATGACTATGAAGGTGGTGGTCACCGACTACTCATTTATGATCAGTCTGAGTCATCAGAGACTCGATTCGCTTTTATCGTTGAGTTGAAAGAAGGCGAGGTTTATACAGAATCAAAATTGAAGTGGTTCCAAAATAAAATTGCTAACAAGCTTAAGAATGGAAAAAACCCTCTATATCTTAGAGGAAAAATTAAGTTTGATAGACCTAGCTACCGTCTTAAAAAATAATTTCATATGCTTTCAATAGGCACATGCCTATTGAAAGCCTTTTAATGAAGAAGATTAGGAGCGAGCCATTTTCTAGCATCATCTAATGAAATGGCCTTTCTCTTAGCATAATCTTCTAATTGATCTTCTCCGATCGGGCCTAAATTATAATAATGTGAATCTTTATGTGAGATATAATAACCACTAACAGAACTAGGTGGGGACATGGCAAAGCTTTCTGTTAAAGTCATTCCAATAGTTTGATCAGGAGATAAAAGCTCCCAAATAATATCTTTTTCTGTATGGTCAGGACAAGCAGGGTAACCTGGGGCCGGTCTAATTCCTCGGTATTTACCTCTTATAAGTTCTTCATTCGTGAAGTCCTCATTTTTACCATATCCAAGGGCCTCACGAACTTTTTTATGGGTGTATTCAGCTAACCCTTCTGCAATACGATCTCCAAGAGCTTGGGCCAAGATTGCGTTATAATCATCATTTTTTTCTTTGAATTGATTTGCGTAATTTTCTACTTCTTGCCCTGCTGTAACAGCAAAAAGCCCGATATAGTCCATCAGTCCACTTTCTGTTGGTGCAATATAGTCGCTGAGACATTCATAAACTGGATTTTCTCCCTCTTTAATTTTTTGTTGGCGAAGAAAGTGAAGAGTTTTAATTACCGTTTTTTTGTCTTCAGGATCATAAAGGATAACGTCTTCATCTTTTGATTGAGCAGGCCAGAACCCAATAATTGATTTTGGTTTATAGATTTTAAGATCTTTAATTCGCTCAAGCATTTTCTGAGCATCATCAAATAATGATTTTGCTTGTGAACCATATTGAGGATTATCAAATATTTTAGGGTAAATACCTTTTAATTCCCATGTCCAAAAGAAGGGGGACCAGTCAATATAAGGAATAATTTCTTCGATAGGAATATCTTCAGTTTTAAGACCAAGAAAATCTGGTCTAGCAATATCCTCTTCATTCCAATTTAACTCTTTTTTACTTTTCTTGGCTTCTTTATAGGAGATAAGTATTTTACCACCCTGAGAGCGTTTCTCATGCGCCTCTCTAATACGCATTTGCTCTTGTCTTAAGTTCATTAAGTAAACATCTTTCATGTGATGATTTAAAAGATTTGAGCAAACTCCAACAACAAGAGAGGCGTCTCCAACTCTTACGGTAGGGCCTTTTGTGTAATGAGGAGCGATTTTGATGGCCGTATGGGCCTTTGATGTTGTGGCCCCTCCAACAAGTAAAGGCATGTTGAGGTCGAGCCTTTCCATTTCTTTTGCAATATGAATCATCTCATCTAAGCTAGGTGTAATGAGACCACTAAGACCAACGAAATCGGCCTTCTTTTCGATAGCAGTTTTTAAGATTGTATCGGCCTGAACCATAACACCAAGGTCTATGACTTCATAACCATTACAACCCAGAACAACGGAGACAATATTTTTTCCTATATCATGGACGTCTCCTTTAACAGTTGCAATAACAAAAGTACCTTGCCCTTTTTTACTATCGGTTCCCTCTTTTTCCTTTTCCATAAAGGGCTCTAGATAGGCAACCGCCTTTTTCATTACACGCGCACTTTTAACAACTTGTGGAAGAAACATCTTTCCTTCGCCAAATAATTCACCAACAACTTTCATTCCCGCCATCAAAGGACCTTCAATGACTTTTAAAGGAATTTTAAGATCTTCTCTGGCCTGCTCAGTATCTTCTTCAACAAATAGGTCAATTCCTTTGACAAGAGAGTGAATGATTCTGTCTTGGTACCCTTTTTCCCTCCATGAAAGATCCTCTTCAAGCTTTTTACCTTTTTGACCTTTAAACTGTTCAGCAAAGTCGATAAGGTTTTCAGTTGCTTCATTGTTTCTATTAAGAAGTACATCTTCTACTTTGATTAAAAGATTAGGATCGATTTCTTCATAGACTTCTAGCATCCCTGCATTCACGATACCCATGTCCAGACCGGCCTTAATGGAGTGATAAAGAAACGCAGAGTGCATTGCCTCTCTGACTACATTATTGCCTCGAAATGAAAAACTAATATTACTGACTCCACCTGATGTAAGAGCACCAGGGCACTGCTTTTTAATTTCTCGAATGGCCTCAATAAAGTTCACAGCATAATTATTATGCTCATCCATACCGGTAGCAACAGTTAGAATATTAGCATCAAAAATAATATCATGAGGATTGAAGTCAATCGTCATCAGAAGGTCATAGGCCCTTTTACATATTTTAATTTTATCTTCAAGTTCGGCTGCTTGCCCTTTTTCATCAAAGGCCATAATTACGGCGGCAGCTCCATAGCGCTTAATCAACTTGGCCTGGTTAAGAAAATTCTCCTCGCCCTCTTTTAAAGAGATTGAATTAACAATTCCTTTACCTTGAATACATTGAAGACCCTGCTCTAATATTTCCCATTTAGAGCTATCAATCATAAAAGGCAGCTTTGCTATATCTGGCTCCGAGGCCATAAGGTTGAGAAACCTTTTCATGCAGCTTACCCCATCAAGAAGACCGTCATCAAAATTGACATCAATGATGTTAGCACCGCCATTGACCTGTCCTCGGGCAATTTCTAAGGCTTCATCATACTTTTCTTCTTTTATGAGGTTTTTGAATTTGATACTTCCAGCGACATTGGTTCTTTCTCCAACCAATATAAAGGGATGAGGGGCTTTAATAGTAAGGGGCTCTAATCCACTTAAAAAGGTATGATGGAGAGCTGAAGGAATTTCTCTTGGAGGGTAAGACTGTAGTTTATCCACCATGGCCTTGATGTGTTCAGGAGTAGTTCCACAGCATCCGCCAATTAAGTTCACAAATTTGTTTTCTACAAAGTCGACTAAATACTCAGAAGTATCGTTTGGCCCTTCATCATAACCCGTATCACTTAAAGGGTTGGGCAGACCAGCATTAGGGTAACAACTTATATAACAGTTGGCCGTATCTGAAAGGGCCTTAATAAAGGGCCTCATTTCTTGAGCACCTAAAGCACAGTTGATTCCAACACTTAATGGTTTAGCATGTGCAATAGAGTACCAAAAGGCCTCAACCGTTTGACCAGATAATGTTCTTCCTGAGGCATCAGTAATGGTGACAGAAATCATAATAGGAAGACGGGTATTGTTATCTTCTTCAAATTGAGAAATGGCAAATAGAGCGGCCTTACAATTCAGTGTATCAAAGACGGTCTCAACAAGAAGAATATCAACTCCTCCTTCAATGAGGGCCTTGATTTGATTATAGTAAGTATCTACAAGTTGCTGGAAAGTTACTTTTCTAAGTCCTGGGTCATTAACATCAGGAGATAAGCTGGCCGTAACATTAGTAGGTCCTATTGAGCCTGCTACAAAAAGTGGCCTTTTATTTTTCTTTTTAAACTCATCAACCGCCTGCCTTGCAACCTTGGCCGATGCTAAATTTAACTCGTAAACACTATCTTCAAGTCCATAATCAGCTTGAGCAATTGATGTAGAGCTAAAGGTATTGGTCGAGATAATATGACTTCCAGCTTCTAAATATTTGAGATGAATATCTTTGATGATATCTGGCCTGGTAAGTGAAAGAAGGTCGTTATTACCTTTTAAGGATTTTTTATGACTCTCAAAATGGCCTTCTCTAAAGTCTTCTTCTTCTAATTGATGTTTTTGAATCATGGTCCCCATAGCACCATCAAGAAAAAGAATTTGGGACTCGAGAAGATTATTCAGTTCAACTAGGTTTTTTGAAACTTTCATTTAGCGTTTGATTCCTTTGAGCACTTGGAGAAGAGACTTTTCATCATTCATAATATAAAAATGAAGGCTAGGTACATTATGCTCAAGAAGCTCTTGGCATTGACGGATGGACCACTCAATACCTATATCGAACGCTCGCTCTTGATTTTCTGTTATTTCATCGATGAGTTCATCAGGAATAGAAATGTGAAAAGATTTTGCTAGACTTTTAAGTTGTCTCGCATTTCGAATAATTTTTAACCCTGGTACAATAGGTACAGTAATACCAGCGCTTCGACAGAGATCGACAAAATCAAAGTAACATTGGTTGTCAAAAAACATCTGAGTTACTATATACTCTGCACCTTTATCAACTTTTTGCTTAAGATATTTAATATCACTTCGTAAACTTGGTGCTTCGAAATGCTTTTCTGGATAACCAGCTACACCAATTCCAAAATCAAGGAACTTTGAATCAGCAAGCTCATTAAGAAAAACTCCATTTTTCATATTGGAAACTTGTTCAACTAAATCACAGGCATAGTTGTTTACAGACCTGTCTCTAGAGACACTCTTTTTATAATTCAGGCTGTCACCTTTAAGAGCGAGAACATTGTTTACACCTAAGAAGTTTAATTCAATCAAAGCATCTTCGGTTTCTTCTTTAGTAAAACCATCACAAAGAAGGTGAGCAACAGTATCAATATTGTATCTGTTTTGAATAACTCCGCATATTCCGATAGTTCCCGGTCTTTTCTTATAAATCTTTCTCTCAAGAGAGCCATCTCCATTTTCATGGTAATTAGCTACGGAGCTGTGAGCGGTAACATCAATCCAGCTCGGTTGATACTGAGATAACGCGTCAATGATATCCGTAATGGCGTTAATATTTTTTCCTCGCTCGGGCGGGACTATTTCAATTGAGAGTAAAGTTTCTTTGGCCTTTTCAATATGTTCTATGACTTTCATAAGATTCTCCGTCTGATAAATAGTAAATCACAGTTTTTACGTTTCGTAAGTGAAAAAGGCTTCTTCTTCATTGGACCTTGAAGTCTTTTAGAAGTTAAAAAGGCCCCATGAAAACACTAATATTATTTTTTACTTTTTTATTTTCATTTAATGCTCACTCTATTCATAGGGAATGCTCTAAATCGCATCCGCGTACAGGTGAATGTCAAAGGTATAGACATTTAGCAGAGGAGTCAGATCTTAAAGTTCTTCATGGCAAGATGGATCAGATTTTGAGTAAGGTAAAGCTCATAGAAAATAGACCTGATGTTACTCTTGAAGAAATCAAAGCGATTAAAGATGAGCTTGAGGATTATGTTTACATGCTTATTAAAAAATATGACGAGGTTCGCAATGATTAAGATTCTTTTACTGGCCATCCTTTTTTATTCCTGTGAGAACAAAGAAGAAGTTTTAAATAAGGGCAAGTCAGTCTATCTTCCTCCTTCATTTTTCGAGGATAAAGTAGACCCCTGTTCTTCAAAAGATTTTAATATCTTGATAAAAAACAGATGTGAACTTCATAAAATTAAGAGCTCTTATCTAAAAAATAAAAAAGAGTTTTTTGAGACTCCTTTTTCAAAGGAACTCCATATTTCTTTGGCCAAGCATTATCCTATTGATCTTTTTTATTTTCTAGATCAAAAAGGATTTCTAGATCGACTTGATCATGAGCATCTTTTTTCTGAGGGGATTAAAGGACAAAATAGTGAACTTATTCATTTTTTAATGGAAAAAAAGGAGTCACTATATGTTTTACTGTTTAATGACCTTAATTATTCAAAAATGAAATTCATCGATGAATTTATAAAAAGAGGTACTCTGTCTGCATCTAAAATGGTTCAAACTGAAAATGGTGTAGAATTTCCCCTTCTTTGGTTAGCAAAAACAAGCTACAAAAACTTTAATTACTCGGACCAAGAACTTTTTAAAGAACTGGTGAGACTCATTATGAGTAAAGTAACTAATAATCTTCAATGGGAGTTTGAAGATAAAAAGAGCAATAATTTGCTTCACCTTTGTGCAAAGTCAGATAATGACTACCTTGCGGCCGAGGTCATTGAAAAATTTCCTTATTTATTAAGGCAATTAAATAGCAAAGGCAGAACCCCTATACATATAAGCTTATATAATAATGCCGAATTTTTTTATGAAACAGTCAAAGATCGTTTTCAAGCGCAAGATCTTTTAATTGAGGATTATTTCCAAGAATCACCGCTAGAGCTTATGGTTAAATTTAGTAGACTTAAATTTCTTAAATTGGCCTTTGATAATGAACAACAGGAGCTTTTAAGAACTCATCGAGACAGTAGAGGTAGGAATTTACTCCACCTGGCCACTATTTATGGAAAAGTTCGTATGGCCTTTGAGCTAGCTCGCATTGGAGTTAACCCTAAAGAAAAAGATTTATTAGGGCGCGATGCTGAATATTTCGCTACTGAAGGCGCTAAGCGCTATCCCTTTATGGGTAAAAACTTTGAAAAATTACTAAGACTTTTCAAGATAGTAAAAGAACATGGACATGACACATTGTCAGATGATGATGCCGATGCTTTATTGAAGGGATGAGTATGAAAGTCGTTTTATTACATGATTGGCTAGTAGGTTATAGAGGAGGGGAGAGAGTTCTTGAGGCCCTATGCGAGCTTTATCCCGATGCCCCTATTTATACTTTGATACATGAAAAGAACTCAACATCTGCTTTAATCGAAAGCAAAAATATCATCCCATCATTTTTAAATAAGGTTCCAGGAATTTTTAAACATTATAGAAAATTTCTTCCTTTATTTCCTAAGGCCGCTGAGTCACTACAAATTGAGCAAGCTGATCTGGTCATAAGTAGCTCTCACTGTGTTATTAAAGGTGTAAAGAAACCTTCAAAGGCAAAGCATATATCTTATATACATAGTCCTATGAGGTATATTTACGATCAATTTGATGTTTATTTTGGTCAAAATGCTCCTTTCTACCAGAGAATGGGGGCCAAAGTATTTAGGGATTATTTAACCAATTGGGATCTTGACTCTAACGAGAATATTGATCTTCTTGTGGCAAACTCTCGTTTTGTTCAGCAAAGAATAAAAACTTATTATCATAAAGACTCCACAGTTATTCATCCCTTTGTTGATTTGAAAGACTTCAATCAACTTGAGAATAAAAAAGAAGACTACTTTGTCATGGTAACTGCTTTTGCTCCTAATAAAAGAGTAGATTTGGCGATTAAGGCCTTTAACAATACGGGTTTAAATTTAAGAATTATCGGCAGTGGACAACAAGAAGAAGAACTTAAGGCGATGTCGTCAGATAATATTCACTTTTTAGGAAATGTTTCAAGACAAGAGGTGATTCAAAATTTATCTGGAGCAAGGGCCCTTATCTTTCCTGGAGTAGAAGATTTTGGGATAACACCCTTAGAGGCGCTCGCCAGTGGTACCCCTGTGATTGCCTACGGTAAAGGTGGAGTTCTTGAAACACTTAATGATGATGTGGCCGTATTTTTTAATGAGGCCACACCAGAGTCGCTTATGGATGCAATCAAAAGTTTCGAGGCCAAAAACTGGGATCAACAAAAGCTGATTCAAAGGGCCAATCAATTTTCAAAAGAATCATTTCAAAAGAATATTAAAGATGCTGTCTCTCAAATTATGGCTAATAAAGTATAAAAAAGAACTCTATTTAGGGTTTTTTGTAGGCGTTCTCTTTTCTACACTGGTTTTCAAATTTATTATTTGGGATTTAAAAATGCACCATATAGAAAAAGAGAACAAAAAAGTTGTTTCCTCATTTATGCGAAACGAAAATTGTAAAATAACCTTTAAATCAGATCATATTGAGGTAATCCATAAAAGACAATAGCTCCTAAACCATGTAGGATAAAGCTATGACTAAAACAGAAAAAATCCAGTATCAGTTGGCCTTTGCTTCTTTGATGGTGTTTGCCATTGGAATTTTCACCTCAGTTAGTTTATCAGCTGTAGGGCATATTTTACTTATTTCTCCTGGCCTTTACTTTACCTATAAAAAAGCAAAGTCTTCCAATTATGAGAAATCATTTTGGTTTCTTGCGATGTTAGCTCTTGTGATTATTGCTTCTGTTTTATTTAATTTAGATATTATAGAGCGTCCTTTAAAAAATATGAGTAAGGCCAAGTATTTTATCTTCGGCCTTCTTGGCTTTTTTGCCTATAGAGAAACTTTTAAAAATTATATTACTGAAAAGCATAAAAAAATATTACTGGCGACTTTCATTATTTCAACAACTCTAGCTTCTCTAAGCGGTATTATTGCTCTTTATTCAGGGTTTAATATCTTAAAGTGGAAAGAGGCCTGTCATGCTACGAGGGCCTGTGGGGTTTATGGGATGTATATGACTTATGGTTATGGAATAAGTCTGTTCTGTATTCTTCTTACGGGATTATTTCTAAAGAGAAAGCAATTGAGCTCTTTAGTTTCGACACCTCTTTTGAGTATTGGTTTAGTTGTTAACTTAGCGGGTCTATATCTAAGTTATGCTCGAGGTGGACTTATAGGCTATCTGTTCGCCTTACCGTTCTTTTTCTTAAAGGATCATAAAAAAGTTTTTCTTTCGGTAATGCTTATTTCAGTAGTTGGTTTAGGAGGGCTCATATCACTTAACCCCACTATAAATGATATGTTTTTAAAAAGAGCAGGTTCGAATACTCAAAGACTTGAGTTTTTTGAAGCTGCTTATATGGCCTTTAAAGAAAGACCTTTATTGGGGTATGGATATAGAAACTTTGAGCCTCATGTTAAAGATATTAAAGAGCGTTACGGTATTGGAAGCCCCTATATGGGTGGCCATGCTCATAATAACTACCTAGAGCATCTTGCTTCCACGGGAGTTGTTGGAGTTATTGTGATGCTACTCTTTCTTTTTTATTGGTTAAAAGAGATGTATCAAGGAAATGATGTTTGGTCGCGGACCATCTTTACTTTCATTGTAAGTTTTCTCATCTCAGGTCTTTTTCAATATACTTTTGGTGATGGAGAAAACTTATTTCTGATTATGGGCCTTTACTCTCTTTCGCTTTGTCTTAAAGATTCTGAGAGAAATAAAGCGGTTGCTTAAGCTGAGTTTCATCAAGTTTAGATAGAATATGATAAAGATATTTTTGTCCTTTACGGTATATCCCTTTATATTCATCCGCTAAAGTCATTTTAGTACGCATTCTTTGATAAACTCTTGCCAACTGGTCTGTGCAAAACCCATGCTTTTTTAGGGTTGCTTCAGTATTTTCAAAAAAATCATATAGTTTAGTCATGACATTTGGAGTTTGAAGTCCATGCTTAGCAACCTGACCGAGTTCATAAATTCTTGTGGACTTATCAGCTTTGCCTTTAAGATCTTTATTAAGAACGAGCGAGAGAGCAATTAAAAAATAGGCCTCGTAATCATATAGATTTGGTGACATGTCAAAGAACTTAAATTCTAGGCGATTATCTTCATCAGAGTGATATTCAATGGCCGGTGCGACTATGCTTCGCTTATGAGTTCTCATGCTAACACCTTCCCAAATTTGGCCATCAAACAGGGGGCTTGCACAACTAAGAGCAGTTAGCGCAGGAGAGTAGTAATTAACTTTTTCATCAAAGGCTTCAAGATCAAAGTCTGTTAACAGGTGAGTCGGAACACTGATATTGATATCAGGGCCATAAGTTGTCATCACTTGCATTGCCCATTGCCACCAATCATAGCGGCGTTTGTTTTGAGGGCCATGAAAATTTTTAAGAGTAGGGTGATGGGAAAGAGCGATAAGATCAAGCCCATTTTTATTGAGCTCTTTTTTAACTCTATTAAAAAGAGTTTTTTGGACGTAGAGGCATTCATCAATAGATGAGCATACTGAAGTTCTAATTTCAATTCCCTTTGGTAACATATCAAAGACTTTAAAGTCTTCATCCACCAGGCCATAACCTTCAACGATAACAGGAGAGGCCTTTTTCATAGGTGCTTCAATTTCAAGTACGCTAAAGTCACCAGGGAGATCATCAAATACAACGTTATCGATAATTTTTTCAATTTCTTCAAACGTTATATCAAGGTAACTAAGGCACTCTAAAGACTCTAATGATGAAATGATATATTCAGTTTCAAGGCCAAATTTAAATACAGAGCTTTCATTATCTCTGTTAGGAAATGAGGTCTTTTTAGAAGGTGTATCAATATAATTTGCTCGGCTCATCTTTTTTCCATAGGAAAAGGCCCCATAAAGGGGCCTTCTTGTTAGTTAGGTCTATAAGCTTCCCAACCATTTTTGTAGTCCCTTTCCCAGCGGAATTCAAAAATTGGTCTGAGTTTAATTTCCAGGAAGTGGGCATCAAACTTTAGAAGCGGATAGAATGTAAATCGTACTCTTTTAAGATAAAGATCTTGTTCTTTTTTAGAACGCTTTTGCTCATTAAGGGCCTTATCCATTAAGCTAAGCTCTCTATCAAGGGCCTTGGCGATAACTTGAGGGGCCTTTTTCATACTGAATTCTTCTTCCAAAATTTCAGCTTGAGAAGCGCTACCAAAAATTAAAAGTGAGCTAAGAATTAAACTTTTTATATATTTCATTTATAATCTCCTAATTTCTTTTTACTAAAAAGAGTTCAACAGCAGCGATCCCTTCGATTCTGGCCATTGAGAGGTTTCCTCTCAGGTAGAGCTCAAGCTCAAGCTCAAGGACCTCAAGATCAAAGTTAACGGTCTTGCCTTTTTTAATTCTTCTATCAAGTCTTCTAAGAGCACCTCTTGACCAGAAAGTGGCCATTTTAGTTGCTTTCTTTAAACCTTTTCTAAAGCTTTTTCTTGAGCCTTCAAATAATGCTCTAGCAACTGTGCTATTTTCAAATGACTTCTCGTTATTTGAGTCATAAGAGAATTTAACCCCATGCTCTTTTGCATAACTAAGGTTTTTATCATTAGCGTGACTTAAGATAGGAAAAGAGTCTTGAAGAGAGATTTCTTCTTCGTCTGATTTATTAACTGGTTGAGGATCTCTTTTAAAGAAAAGACTTCCCATAACCATACCTTTAGCAGAAGCAACTACAATTTTTCCACTAGCAGAAAGTCCTACACCAACTTTAATATAATCAAGACCATAGGATCTCTTTTTGAGTGTAAGTGGTTTAAGAGTTTCAAAGTCTTTGGCCATAGCATAAATGAATCTGGCATTTTCAGATTTTACACCTTGTCCAGTAAGAAGCTCTCTTGCTCTGCTGTTTTGAACTTTTCTTTGGGCCCTATACCATTCAAGCTTAAGTCTGAAACCCGCTCCAACGTTAATGAATGGATAAACCTTTCCACTGGCCTCGGCTTCAAGGTGAAGTTGATACTTATAGACCCACCAAGGTCTTTTGTGAGAGGCTGAAGTAATTGAGTTGATGACCTTTTGAAACTCTTTGGCATGTTTAAGAAGATTCTTTTTAAATTTTGATTTGTTATTTACTTTACCTGATTTGAAAGCGAGTTCAGCTAAAGGCTCAATCTTTTGTGATAAATCATCAGCACTCATTTCTTCAGATATTTTTAGTACAGGCCCTTCAATAGAGACTTCAACTTTATCCTCAACTGGAGTGGACTTAGTTGTATCATAGAATTTTTGCTGAAGCCTTTTTATAGATTCTTTTGTACGCGTCCAAATAAATTCAACCGCCGTTTCACCTTTAAGACCTACAACTCCCCACGTACCAATATTTTCAACACCAATCTCTGTTTTGATACTTTGAAGGAACCATCTTTGTCGGTCACTTTTATGAGCTTTTCTTTTATCCATTGCTTCAACAACTTCTGTTTTAGCATCGAGGATATTATCAAGAGTATAGTTAGCATCTGAGAGGTCATTTGATTTATCAAAAACTTCATCTGCATCTGAGTACCATGACTCAGGAAGTGAAGCTTGGGCACTAAAAAGTGCAAACTGAGATATCATTAATAGTTTTATCAATTTCATCTTTATTATCCTTAGTTAATCTGTGGTCTTGGAAGAGGTTGGAACCTAAGCTCAACGGCCGGCACAAACTCAAATTTATAGATTGGGCCAAACTCGGCCTCGAAAACAAACTCCATTCCGATGGTTACTCTTTTAAGCTTCCAAGGCTTGTTATTAGAGTGTTTTTCAAGAACGTGGTTTGATTTGTTACTGATCTCATTCATTAGAGGAGAATATTTTTTGATATATTTTCCTTTGGGCATATACCGAACAATGCTATTGCCTTGTTCATCTAGGCCTAATACGGGGATGTCATCTTTATTTCTCTTATTTGCGCACGACGCAAGAGTCGTTATGCTGAGAAAAAGTAGACTAATTCGCTTTAAATTCATTTGAAAACTCCTACTTTTGTTATATATTTGGTATTAATGTTTTATATATCAAACTTTTGTTGGTCAATATAAATTATGAAAAAAAATATTAGAATCATTCATGAATACTTATCGCTTATTACTGCGCCGTATCTAGCGATCGTAATCATAACGGGTGTGCTTCTTATATTGAGAAATGATTTAAGTTTCATAAAGCCTAAGCTCGGACAAAGCTCGACTCAGCAAATAACTCTAAATCACTCTGAAGTTTTAGATGCCTTAACTTTAAACAAATGGGATTCAGTTTCTCATTACCGCGTTTATCCTTCTAAAGGTCATATCCTTGTAAGATTTAAAGATGGTACACAGGTTCAACTTGATGGTCACACAGGAGAAGTTCTCTCGGAAGGTAAACTCATGACTCCTCTTTTAGTTAGGCTACATGAGGGAACTTTTTTTGGAGGAAAAGGGGGACGCTACTTTTTCTTAATCTTGTCAGTACTATTTTTGGCCCTCTTTGGAACAGGGGTCTATCTTCTTTTTAAGAGCAAGATATTTAATAAGCGTTCTTGTTAATAAAGCCTTTCCAGAAAGTTAAAAAAAGAATCTTTATGTCCATCCAGAATGACCAGTTTTTAATATAGAAATTATCAAATTCAATTCTTTTCTTTATAGATGTATCACCCCGCCATCCATTGATTTGGGCCCAACCAGTAATACCTGCTTTCATTTTATGCCTTAACATATAACCAGGAATCTCTTCTCTAAATTTTTTTACAAAGAAAGGACGCTCTGGCCTAGGACCAACAAGACTCATATTACCTTTAAGAACATTATAAAGTTGTGGGAGCTCATCTATTGAAGTCTTTCTTATAAAAGATCCTAGCTTAGTTTTTCGAGGGTCATCCTTCGTTGTCCAGGTCGTTTTATCTTCATTATCAGTTACTCTCATACTTCTGAACTTCCACATCATAAATGGTTGTCCATCAAGGCCCATTCGTTCTTGGCCATAAAAAATAGGCCCTTTTGAAGTTAGTTTCACTAAAGAGGCAATAATAATCAATAAAGGGGAGAGTAAAATAAGGCCAACAAGTCCACCAAGTATATCAACCATTCGTTTGAATAACATTCCTAGACCATTGAGCTTAGGGTGATTAATGGTCATTAAAGGAATTCCAGCAAAGTCTTCTATACTATGCCCAATAAAGCTTAGAGTTAAATCAGGTAAAACTTGTATGGGTCTGAGACTGTCATAATGGCCTTGAATAATTTCATCTACCTTATGAGAGTCTTTTGAAGGGTAGCCAATAACAATTGCATCAGGATCAAGTGTTGAAAGAGCATCGCTAAGTTTAGCTTTGATGGGATTAATATTATACTGTTGGGACAAGTTATCCCCATCAATCCATCCACAAAATTTGATACCACTATCTTTAAATCTTAAAACAGTTTTTACATAGTCTTCGCACTGAGCACCGTTACCTACCATAAGGACATGCCTTAAATTCATTCCTTTTTCTCTTAATGAGCGTAGGTAGTTTCTTATAAGAATTCTAAGTAGAGTTAGGACAAAACTTGAAAGAAGAAAATAAACAATGATTGTGAGTCTTGATACTCTATCTCCAGCGAAGAAATAGAGGATAACAATTAGACTTAAGACACTTAGGGCGTTGGCGTAAAAAACAGTTGTTATTTCTTTAAGCTTATTTGTGAAACGTTGAGAGCGATAGAGGTTCATCTTATAGAAGAAATAAACAGTTAATCCCATGACTAAAAATGTGAGCTTATAAAAAAGTGTTTCAAGTCCGGCCTGTCCATGGGGAAAAAATTCAAAGCGGATATGGTAGGCCGCTAGCCAACACAGCCCTACACACACTGCATCAGAGAGCTTTTGAAAATGTCCAAATAGTTTTTCATTATTCTTTAACATCACTCCTAATATACCTAGTAGAAGAGGAAATTCATAGATTTATGCGATTGGTCTATTGAGGGAATTATCTTCCATTGCTGCTTTTATTGTCTTTAATAACTCCTCACGTCCAAAAGGTTTGTGAAGTAAATAAAGCTCTTCATCTCTATGGTCAGGAAGGTCTCCACCAATAAAAATAAAGGGTGTATCAATTTTATTGCTTTTTAAATAACGATATAGACTTGGCCCATCACCGTCAGGCATCTGATAGTCGGAAATAATAAGACTAAACTGATGAGTCTTCAGGTATTCGATGGCCTCACTTCCACTAGTTGCTTTAAAAATATTTTTAATGTTTAAACTGGTTTCAAGATAGAGTTGGATAAGTTCTAAAATTTCAACGGAGTCATCAACGATTAATACATTTTTCATTAATAAATTTTAACAATGAAAGGAGTCATTTAGAAGTTGCTGATCTTTTTGCCTCCATAACTCATTTATCCAAAGCTTAAAATCAATATATTGTGTGATTTGTGGAACTTTTTTCACCTCTACATAGCATTTAATTTTGAGCCGACCAGTAAGGAAATAGTAAAAGGGATAAGAGGGCCTGTTATAAGAAAAAGTGAGGTCAATAATATTAGAAATTCCCAGTTTTGAATTTAATACAATCCATGCTCCACCAGCTTTGGGATTGAGTAATTTTTTAAAGCGGCTATTTTTCATCTTATGAGGTTTCTTTCTTGTTCCCTCAGCAAAAATAAGTATGGAAGAAAAAATACCTTTTTGAACTTTAATAAGCTCTTTGATGGCCTCTTGATCGTCGTTATTAGAAGTCTTATTACCTTTTATTGAAGCTCGGTTTAAAAAAGGAGAGTCAATGGCCCAACATAAAAAACCAAGAGGGAGAAAGTAAAGAAGCTCTTTTTTAACTAAGAACTTTGGTGGAGGTACGGCCCTTTGCAAGACAATTTGCAGAGCAACTGCATCCACCCAAGTTTGATGATTTGAGAGCAGCAAATAGTTATCATGGAATTTTAAGCTCTTTTTTTGGGGGAACTCTACTTCAAGGTGGTTATTTAAAAGTTTAAAAAAATACCAATAGTTAAAGTCAACGGCCAGTTGATAACAACGATAACTCCATGAGATAAAGAAGTTTCTACCAAAAGGAAGAATGCGAAGTATTTTTAAAATTGAAATAGGGATTGCACAGGTAAAAAGGACGAGGCCTTCAAGAATAAATGAAAATACAAATAAAATAATCATACGTGATAAGTAAAAAGGCCCTCTTCATTGAGGGCCCTATTATTCTATCTTAAAAGATATTCTTCAATCAACTCTCTCATTTGCTCTCTTGAAACACCATTTATATTAGCGGCATTGTCAAGGATCTGCTCAGTGGAGCTCATATCAGCAACTTCAAGATCACTAAGAGCATTCTCTACTCTATTGTAGTTCACTCCCAGAAGTTTCTGAGTAAATAGATCTTTGTCTGATTGAGTCATAGATCTAGATTTACTTAATTTATTCCAGTGCGAAGTTAACTCGGCAACTTCAAGACTTCTTTCAGTACTAAAACCAAACTTAGTTTGAATTTTTTCGGCCATATTATTGATTTTGATTTCTTCAGTAACAGCTCCAGCAAATTCTAAGTCTTTACTGCTTGAAGATGTTTCTTCATAAAGTCTACCTAAAGGCCCTCTATAATAACCATCTCCTACATAATCAACTTCAAATCTTTTTGCGAGATAATACTCATACTTGCTGTAACGATCTGAGTTTCCCCAAAACCAATAACGAGTATGTTTGAAAGCATAGAATGTATTACCCTCTTGTACGATGATATAACCACTTACTCGAGTAGGGTCTTTAACAAGAGTTACAAGGTTAGGGCTTTCAGCATTAATGCCTTCTAGAAATCTCTCCGCAGCTGTACCTTTACAACCTTGAGCAATAACAGCAAAAGAAAGAATAAGAGCTATATTAATTAATTTTTTCATTGGTTCTCCTATAATTCCATAAGATCATTAACAATAGATCTCATGTGTTCTGGTGAAATTTCATTAAAATCAGCGGCCTTTTCTATAACAGCATCTAGTTCGTCAAATTGACCTTCTTGATACTTAATCATTGCGGCCTCAACATTTTGATAAGAAAGTCCAAAGGCCTTCTTAGAAAATGTATTAAGGTCCTGTGCTGTCATTGCTCTTTTACCTCTTACTTTTTCCCAAGCAGTAGTTAAAGAGGCCATAGCATGTGCTCTTTGATCATTAAGACCAAGCTCTAAAGCGTAGAACTCGATTAAATGTTCTTTTTTAAGTTTTTCTCCAAAAGCAGCAAGTTGCTCGAGGTCTTTTGAAGTTGCGTTATGAGTTTCGTACAGAGTTGTTCCATCATCATAGTAGCCATTTCCAACAGGGATGACGCTAATTCTGTTATTGATATAGTAGTCGTAAGTATTACTGCCACTATAGCTCATGTTAATGGCATAATAAGTTCCATCAGGATCTTTTACGATAATTGTGTTTCTTACTCTAGTAGGGTCTTTAACGAGCTCTACAGCAGTTGGACCTTCATTAATTCTTTTGACGAAACGTTGGGCCTTTGTACAGGCGCCCATCAAAACAGCAATGAGGGTGATAAAAATTAAGTTTTTCATTTTTCCTCCCAAAATATTTATAGGAGGGGTTTAACACGATGTATTTGAATGTCATGACGCAAAGGGTTAGGTCATGCCCATATCTTTAGCCTTATTCATTAATTCTTCACGCTCTTTAGGATCCATATTCATGACTCTATTTTTTATTTCTTCTTGTTGTTCAGGACTCATTTTGGCCATCATTTCTTGGGCCATCTTCATAAGATCACCTGGATTTTTACCATTCATCATCTCAGCTAAGTGATCAAAATTAGGCATGGTATCCTGTGAAAAGATGATTCTATCACCCTCTTTAGAGTGGGAAATACCTTTTTGGGAGAGCTCTTCAAGGACTTTATTAAAGTTGAGCTCTTTTTGATCTGCTATCTCGTACATCTTCTCAAGAGGTAGGGCCACGCGCTTTTGAGGAAAACCATTACTTTCAAGGTTTTTAATAATTGTGTTGATAAACTCTTCCATACTTTGCTCCTAATCAATTCCTGCGGATTATAAAGGAGGGGCCGATCAACTGGCAAATGGTCTCTAAGCCTTGAATTTCATGTGGTTTTCCTATCTAATGGGAGTAATGAAATGGCTTATTAGTTTACATCCCAAACTTTTTTTCTTTCTTAGTAAGAACATTCTTTCTAGACCACCTCGATTTAAAGCAGATGATAAAGATCATGAATTTTTATCCAATGCGGAGACCGAAAAATTAGAAGTTTCTGAAATTGGTCGGGTCGCTATATTAAAAAAATGGGGAAAAGGAAAAAAAGTTCTCGTCATTCATGGTTGGGCGGGCAGAGGTATTCAATTAAGAGAACATATTGAAAAATTAAAAGATCAAGGGCACGAAGTTTTTATGCTTGATTTTCCTGCTCATGGTGAGGCCCCTGGAAAGTCGACAAGTGTCTTTGAATTTATTCATACATTAAAAAAAGTTCTTGAAGAAAACTCTTTTGATGCTTTTATTGCCCATAGTGTGGGCTGTGCTGCTCTCTTAGGAAGTCTTCCAGAAGGTACCAAAGTTCCTCTGGTCTTGTTTGCCCCTCATTATGATCTTTATGAAAGTTTAACTAAGATGATGAGACAACGTGGATTAGAGGATGACTTTATAAAAAAAGTCCTTAATCTTTATGAGTCTCATTATCAAATATCCTTTGAATCTTTTAACCCTAAAAATGTAGCTCCATCATATGAAGGTAAAGTTCTTATTTATCATGATCAAGATGATGGCGCCTTACCTTCAACTCACTCCCAAAAATTGTTTGAAGTTTTTTCAGATGCTCAATTTATTGAAACAAAGGGTCTAGGGCATAATCGGATTTTAAAAGATGAAAAAATAGTGGAAGATGTTTTGAGTTTTATAAAGGAGGGCACAAAGGCCCTCCTAAAAAATTAGAACTGAGAAGCTTCAGTAGATTCACTATAAGCTAAAGTAGAAGATTGACCACCGCTAACGGCCTGAGATACGAGATCAAAATATCCTGTACCAACTTCTCTTTGGTGCTTAGTTGCTGTATAGCCAATTTCTTCTAGGCTAAATTCAGATTCTTGTAGTTTAGAGTAAGCACTCATTCCTCTTTCTCTATAATCACTAGCAAGAGTGAACATAGAGTGGTTCAGAGCATGAAAACCAGCAAGAGTTACAAATTGAAATTTGTATCCCATGGCCCCTAGTTCTTTTTGAAACTTGGCAATAGTTTGAGCATCTAGTTTTCTTTTCCAGTTAAAAGAAGGAGAGCAGTTATAGGCAAGAAGCTTATTAGGAAATTGCTCACGTATTTTCTCAGAGAATTTTTTTGCTTGCTCTAGATCTGGTGTTCCCGTTTCACACCATAAAAGATCAGCGTAAGGAGCATAAGCAAGACCACGGTCTATTGCTGTATCTGTTCCATTAATAATATTGAAGAACCCTTCTGGAGTTCTTTCTTTACTTTTAATATGTTTATGATCGGCAGGATCAATATCGCTGGTTAGTAGTTTAGCACTTTCAGCATCTGTTCTAGCAATAAGAACTGAAGGAACACCTAAAACATCAGCTGCAAGTCTAGCAGAAGTTAGAGTTTTGATAAATTGTGTAGTTGGAATAAGAACCTTTCCACCCAGGTGTCCACATTTTTTCTCAGAAGCAAGTTGATCTTCGAAGTGAACTCCTCCAGCACCTGCTTCAATCATTGACTTCATAAGCTCAAATGCATTAAGAGCACCACCGAAGCCTGCCTCAGCATCTGCAACGATAGGGACAAGCCAATCTGTTTTTCCACAGTTTCCTTCTGCAGTTTCGATTTGGTCTGATCTTCTAAGAGAGTTATTAATCTTTCTTACAACATCAGGAACACTGTTGGCCGGATATAGAGATTGATCAGGATACATTTGGCCAGATAGGTTTGCATCTGCGGCCGTTTGCCATCCACTTAAATAAATTGCTTTAAGGCCCGCTTTTACACATTGAACAGCTTGGTTTCCTGTTAGACAACCAAGAGAGTTGACGTAAGGTAAAGTGTTGATATTGGCCCATAGTTTTTCTGCGGACATTTCAGCAATAGAGTACTTTATATCATAGCTTCCTCTAAGCTTTGTTACCTCTTCTGCAGAGTAGTTTCTTTTAATACCACTCCAACGAGGGTTTTCTTTCCATTCCTTTTCTAATTCCATGGCAGTCTTCATTCCAATCCTTTTGTTATTAAACAGTTAAGAAATCTCTTAATTCATCTTCTAAAAATATTTTTTGGGCATCTTCTTTTGCTTTGATAAATTCTTGGTTGAGAGCAGGGTTTTTAATTTCTTCGATAATTTTATTTAATTCATTATCAAAGACCTGACGAACAAGTTCTTTTGTGACTTTTTCACCACTATCAAGAGTGATGTTGTTTTTTAGCCATTGCCAGGTTTGTGCCCTTGAAATTTCTAGGGTCGCAAGATCTTCCATTAGACCATCCCATGCGACGCAACCAATTCCCTTGTTCCATCCATGCATATAGGCAATACCGACTCTGATATTTGTAGATAAACCGTCCATGGTTTTGGGTCCTTCACCATCCATGATAAGATCTGGTGTTTTTGAAAACGTGTCTAGCTTTTTATCAAGTTGGTTATCATATTGAAAGGCGGACATCGCCGTCTTTATAAAATAAGGATGAGAGACCCAACAACCATCGTGACCAATATTGGCCTCGTTGTTTTTGTCCGCTGCAACTTTAGCTTCTTGTTTTTGTCTTAGCTCAGGAGTTTTTCCTGGAGTAAAGGCACTCATACCACCAATAGCGAAGGCCCCTCTTTCGTGACAAATTTTAATAAGCCTTTTGGCGTAATTATCCATCCAGTATTTACTCATATTGATAGTCGCTCTATCAGGAGCAATGCGGTCCGGATGATTTCTTAGGCATTTAATGTCGGAAAATATTTTATCCCATCTTCCTACATTTAGGCCTGCAGCATGATCTCTAAGTTCATAAAGAATTTCTTCAATTTGAAAGGCGGCAGGAAGGGTTTCAATTAAAAAAGTGGCACGTAGGCTGCTTCGTTTTAAATTTAATTCATCTTCAATGGCCGTAAAGACATCATTCCACCATCTTGCTTCGAGGTGATGTTCACATTTTGGGACATAAAACTTAGGAGTGATTCCATGTTCAATTTGATAACGGGCATTTTGACAGGCCACGACAGCTAAGTCCATTAGACCAGCTGAAACATTTTGTCCTTTAACTTTATAATGGGCCTCATTCATATGAAGACCACGAACGCGAACCATGACTTTGGCCATATCATCTTTATTAAGCTTGTAGTGCTTTGGATTAGGGCCTTCTTTAACATATTCAAGTTCACCACGAACGGCACCGTATATATTTTTGTATCCGTTTAAAACATTATCCCAGTTAGGCATCATACTATCTTCAAAATCGAGCATGGCCGTATCTGCTCGGTGTCCATCAGTTGTACGATTAAGCATATTAATAACCATTTTAGGGTCATTAACTGGGCCAGTGATTTCTACTCTTCTGCAAAGTAGATCTTCTGGAATAGGTGCTACTTTCCAATCTCCAGTAACCATTTCAGAGTCTTGATCAAGGTATTGGGGTAATTCTCCTTCATCCCATTTTTTTTGACGCTCTTTTCTCATTTTTAAAAGTTCTTGTCGTCTTGCTTCAAACTGTGAGTGAAGTTTAGAGATAAGATCAGAAGTTTCTTTATTAAATAATGTAGCTGTGTCTATGTGGAGTGATTCCGTTTCCATGTGAATCCTTTGGTGAAAATTATGTGTTTATTATCGGAATGAGTAGTTGTTACTGTCAAGCGAATTTTCGCTAGAAGCGGATTCTTTGAAGCTGGACTTATAAGTTCATATCAAGCCTTAGCACTTCTCCAAAGGGGATTTGGATTTTTAATATATCATTAAGACTTTTATTTTGACTGATACCTTTGAGTATTCTGATAGGACCACCATGGGCCACAATCACACAACTTGAATTTTGCTTAGCAAGAATATTTTCATAAAAATCTTTAACTCTATCATAAAGTTGTATGAAGGATTCACCCTGTGGAGGACAAACATGAATATAATCACCATACCAAGGATTAATTTCTTCTTTAGGGATATTATCCCACTTCTTTAATTCCCATTTTCCAAAGTTTAGTTCTTTTAAACGTGGGTCAATAGAGACTGAATGGTTTAAATATTCTGCTAAAGTTAAACACCTTTTAAGCGGACTTGTAAAAACAGGCATAACAGCTTTTGGTAGAGCTGCTTTAATGAATGAAAAGTTTTTTTCAAAATTAGCACTTAACTCTAAATCTGTTTGTCCGTAGCAAATACCTGGACCGATATCTGGTTTTGTGTGTCGTACAAGATAATGAGTAATCATATTAAGGCCAAAGTTAAAAGTAAGGAGAGCTCCATTATTTGTTGAGCAGCTCCAATAACATCACCGGTGATACCACCCAGCATTGACTTCATTTTCCATCGAAAAACGAAAAGGATCAAGACGGAGGGGACAATCATTACCATTTCTGAAAAAGTAAGAAAGTAGAGCATGACGCCAATTAAGGGAATGAGATTAATAAGAAGACCTACAAAATCGAAGTTATTAACAAGGTCTCCCGTTTTTGAAACAGCTGCTATATTTCTATTTTGATAGATAAGAAAACACGTTAATGAGCGGGATAAAACATAAACAAGAATAAGAGTCTCAATAAAGTTTTCCGAACCTATTTCACGGTAAAGAAGAATTTTTAAAATAAAACTTCCCACAAGGGCCAGAACTCCGTAGCTGCCAATACGAGGGTCTTTACTAATTTCTAAGAAATGACTTCGGCTTCTTGCGGCCAAAGCATCAAAAAAGTCTGCCAGCCCGTCTTCATGAAAAGCACCTGTTAAAAGTAAAGAAAGGACTAGGATGAGGGTAATAACTAACTCAAAGTTAAAATGAGGAATAATTGTATGACCAAGAGCTCCGAGAAGAAGACCTAAAACAAGTCCCATGAGACTAAAATAATTAAGAATTAATGAAGGTCTTTTCAGTATTGGCAGTGTCCATGGTATAGGAAGTCTGGTAAAAAAGACTAAAGAATGTAACAGAGCAATAAGATGACTTTTCATACTTAGCATCTTACTAAAGGACAGGAATATGGCAAAGTCAAAAGGACTAATTCTCGTTAATACTGGTGACGGCAAGGGAAAAACGACAGCAGCTTTTGGAACCTTATTTCGCGCGTTAGGAAGAGATTGGAAATGTGCTGTGGTTCGTTTTATTAAAGGTAAATGGCAAACAGGTGAAGGGATGATGGCCGAAAGAATTCCCGAACTTGAGTTTCATACTTGTGGAAGAGGTTTTACTTGGGAGAGTGATAACCTCGATAAAGATAAAGAAACGGCCCAAGAAGGGTGGGAAAAAGCAAAAACATTTATTAATGACCCTTCTTATCAACTCATTATTCTAGATGAGTTAACTTATACGATTAATTATAATTTTCTGGATAAAAATGATGTTCTTGAGACTTTGAAAAATAAACCAGAGAATCAACATATCATCATTACGGGAAGAGATTGTCCTTCAGAGATAATTGAGATGGCCGACCTTGTAACTGAAATGAAAATGATTAAGCATCCTTATGAAAAAGGAATTATAGCGCAAAAGGGCATTGA
>JBMSGH010000011.1:0-101630 GCA_049415445.1 Bacteriovoracaceae bacterium
TATCCAAATGGGTTATTGTCCATTTGCTGAAGAAACATCTTTTTCTTGTTCTCAACTCGAATTACATCTTTCTACAGATTGGACAAATGACTTTAACTAAATAAGAAGTTTGGCCAAATTCTTAGAATGCGCTTCACTTACTTCAACCAAAAGCCCTGGGCAGGTCACGTTGACTTCATTGAGAGAATCACCCAGGATATCAAAAGCAATTAAATCCACTCCATATTCGGAAAGCTGCTGCGATACCTCTAAGCAAGACTTATGTTGAATAGCATTAAGTTCAGTTTTCTCAAATGAGGCGCCTCTTGCGATATTGGCCAAGTACTCTCCCTTAAGAGGAACTTTAATAATTGAGCCAATTTCCTTATTCTTATAAAACAGTGCTCTTATTTCACCATCTTTAACGGCCTCATTAAATGGTTGTAGAATACCAGGCCCTTGCCAAGATTTAGTTTTTTCATCAAAAACTTTATTCACATCATCTAATTCATCTAATGACATTTTTATAACATCTATACCTTGATACAGATCTAGAGGTTTTAAAATAACTTCTTTAACCCCCTCACCTTTCAAGTTCTTTAAAAACGAATAAGATAACTCTGAAGACATACCAATATAAGACTCAAGTGCAGACTCATCTTTATAAGCTGTCATTTTTTCGTTATGAAGAAGAATTCCGTCTGGGTCATTTGTTACTCTAACTCCAAATGTTTTTATATGTCTTAACATCCAAAGGTAACGTAAATAGCGCGTATCAAAAGGAGGATCGATACGCATATGAAACACATCTTCTTGTTTAAGGCCTATTTCTTTATGCCCCCGGAGCTCAAAATTATTGATGTAAAAGCTGTCTTCTTTTAAGCTCGAGTCAAAATCAAATACTCTAAACCTTGGAACTTGTTTATTGGTAACGTAAAAATCATTTTCAAATAATATATAAACTTCAAGTCCCATCTCCTTAAAAGTATGGGCCATTAAAAGAGTTGAATCTTTTTTAATATCTAGCTTTTCTAGAGAATCTATAAATAATATATGACGTGCCAAGGTGACCTACCGGTTAAAAAAGTCTTTGGAGAAATCCTCTCCCTCATATTTTTCATAGGCCATCTTTATATATTTGAAGTAATCAAACAAGGATAAGTTGAGTTTTGTATGCAGATTCTCAATCCCTTCTGAGTTTTTTTCATATGTTAGATAAGCTGAAAAAGATGCGTTATTCCATTGTCTTTTAAGAGCAAAACAGTGATCCATTTTTCGCTTTGCGCATATCTCCGTAACCCCTGGAATAAAATCAGTCTTTAAAAAGCTCGCTAGTAGGAGTTCACTCTCTTTTTTATTTTGAGGAGACTTTGTTTTATAAATACTTTGTAACCTTGCTGTGGCCTTTACAATAAATCGTTTTAAAAACTCTAAATCACTTTCTTTTTGCTTCACTTTATTTCTAAAACTTTCGTCTTTTTTGAAATATTCAAAGGCCAATTGTCTTCCAAAATAATTTGCCAAGTTTTCATTAAGGTCCACTTCGTTTTTAATAAAAAATATTGTGTGAAAAAGCTCATGGAAAATGAGCTCAGCTAAATCAAAGTCCTTAAATTTAAAAAATGTGGAAAGAATGGGATCATTAAAATAACCCGTTGTAGAATAAGCGTATACTGGTCTTTGGTAGGTCACATAATCTTCTTGCTCAAGATCATTTCTAAATTGAAGTGATGAATTTGGGTCAAAAAAACCCAAATAAGGAAAGCAACCAATAAAAGGGAAACAGTGATTAATCGCCTTAATTTTATCATGAGGAGAGGCCACAACTAAGTAAGTAACTGCATCCCTATCTAAAAAGGTTGTCTTACTATAGGCCTCAGTTGGTTTTATCTTAAAATACTTATAAAAATAGTTTTTAAGGCCACCAATAAATCTTATTTTTTCTTTGTGCTTTGGTAGAACTCTTACATCCTTGAGAACTTTTTTATTATCTTTGGCCTTATGAAGTAATGATAGCTGCCCTTGCCCCTGCTCAATGATATAAATAAATTTTGTACATGAACTAAAGCTTAGAATTATAAAAAAAAGAAATATCCGTTTCATAGGTACTTTAAGAATACCTTGCTAGAACATCCAGGAAAAGCCTAAAAGATACTTTAAATTGTCTTGAGCGCGCTTGAACTCCATTGCCTTAAAATAGGTCGAAACAGAAGCAGTTAACCTCAACCCTGCCGTAAGGCGAATTTGAAGCCTAAAAGTACCAAAAATAGAGTCATAGCGCCTCTTTTCTTTAGGTATGAAGACTCGTATTTCATCACCGGTAAGATCCAGTCTATAAGTTGTATCGCCACTGCTTTCTACGAACTGCTTAGCATAGCCTACAGATATAAGAGGTCTAATAAGCGCATCTTTGGCCGAAAGGGCCTGTCTTATTCCGATCCCAAAGGCCTCGGTACTAAGAGTAGAGTTATTTCCAACGACGCTCACATTATTGGCGGCATCGTTAATGGAATAAACAGTATGCTCTTCAATCATTTTTGTTGAGTGAGAATAGTTTAATTCGATGGCCGTATATTCGAGAAAGTAAAAGGCCGCAGATCCAGAGTAGGTTCTTGTTCGAATTGTGTTCTCTCTACTGGTTCCATAGATTTCTCTATCATAGCCAACACTTCCACCTAACTCAGTCATTAATGCAAAAGAAGAAAGGGGAAAAAATGTTATAAGTAAAAGTGTATAACGCCACATAGCATCATTTTATTGGATTTTCTTGGGTATTTCTTTCCCCTAGACTTATTTGCCCTATCAAAATTGCCATTTTGAAACTCATTTTGTAGATTTCGCCTTTATCAACCCTGGCAGCGGTATTAATACCCGTACTGAAAGGAAAAAATCATGGAAACTGGACTTGGCCTTAAATCTGGCCTCAAAGAATCTTCTTACATTGACCCCAAAACTGGCCAAAAAATTATTAAAAAAGGTGATCTACTATTTCCACCCCGTAAGGTTTGGATGAAAACTTTTGGCTGCCAAATGAATTATCATGATACAGAGAGAATACTTTTTCATTTAGGTGAGCTTAATTTCAGCTTTACTGAGCAAAAAGAAGATGCAGACCTCATTCTTTTTAACACTTGCGCTATTAGGGACCTCTCTAATTTAAAGTTCTATAGCCAGCTTGGTGATACCAAAAGAATCAAAAGAGAAAAAAAGAAAGATGTTGTTATTGGAGTTGGAGGTTGTGTCGCCCAAACGGAGGCCAAAGACCTTCTAAAAAAATATGAGCAACTAGACTTCGCATTTGGAACAGATGTTATCGATTGTATTGGTGATATGGTTTACAGAGCTTATGCTGGTGATAAAAAATTTAAAGTTACCGCCTGGGATAGATCTGAAGACTTCTCTATTGATACTAAGATAACCCACGGTACTCCTCAGGCCTTTGTTAATATTATAAAAGGTTGTAATAAGTACTGTAGCTACTGCATCGTCCCCTACACCAGAGGAAAAGAAAGAAGTAGAAAGTGCGAAGAGGTCGTAAAGGATATAAAAAACCTTGTTCGATACCAAGGCGTTCAAGAAGTCACTCTTTTGGGTCAAAATGTTAACTCATACGGAAAAGATAATGGTGAGTCCTTGGCCCAATTATTAATGGAATTAGAGAAAATAGATGGGCTAGAGCTTGTTCGCTATACAACAAGTCACCCCTATGATGTTTCTGATGAGCTCATTGCAGTTCATGGAAAAGCAAAAAAGCTATCAAACCATCTTCATCTTCCTGTTCAATCAGGCTCTAACACTGTTCTACAAAGAATGTTAAGAGAGTACACTGTTGAGCATTTTATGGGACTTGTAGAAAAGCTTCGAGCAGCAAACCCTAATATTGTACTATCAACAGATATTATTGTTGGGTTCCCAAATGAAACTCAAGAAGAATACGAAAAAACGCTTGAGCTTCTTGAGAAAGTTAAGTTTGACTCTATTTTTAGCTATGCTTTTAGTGCTCGAAAGGGAACCAAGGCCGAGCAAATGGAAGATTCTTTAACTGATGATGAAAGAGGAAAGCGTTTAAGAGCACTTCAGCAGTTTCAACTTAACATCCAAAAAGAGATTCGTAAGGACCTTCTTGGAAAAACAATGCGAGTATTAGTTGACGGGCAAAGTAAGTTAAAGGGTGTTACCAGATGGAAAGGCCGAACAAATTGCAATAGAATTGTTCACTTTGATCCTGTTGAGGATAAGAACTATTTATGGAGCTGGGTTGATCTTAAGATTACTAACGCTACTGCCCTGTCTTGCAATGGAGAAATTGTAAATGACTATGGTAGGAATCTCCGAAACTAAAAAAAAGTCAAAAAAAAGGGCCCGTAAGGGCCCTTATTCAGAAAAAATTACTTCTTTCTTCTTACTGCTTTTCTTTTTGTAGCCTTTTTCTTAGTAGCTTTTTTCTTAGCTACTTTTTTCTTAGCTACTTTTTTCTTAGCTTTCTTCTTAGTAGCTTTTTTCTTAGTCTTTTTCTTAGCTACTTTTTTCTTCGCTTTCTTCTTAGTAGCTTTTTTCTTAGTCTTTTTCTTAGCTACTTTTCTTTTTGTTGTCTTTTTCTTAGCTACTTTTCTTTTCGTCTTCTTCTTAGCAACTTTTTTCTTAGTTGCTCTTTTTTTCTTTGCCATTACGTCCTCCTAGAGTTTCTTAATTATAATATTAGGTTAAACATAAATTTCTTGTAACGCAAATAAAAAAACAATGTTTTCCAATTAATCGGTTTTAATAAAATTTTATTTAGCTTAATAAGTTTTTTTTTTTAAAGTTTTTTTTTCTAAAGCTTTAACAAGAGGAACTAAATTCGCAAATAACTTAAGAATTTTATCGTTTAGAGCGAATTTAGTTTTTTAAAAAGGAAGATATTTTTATTGAAAAAAAATGCAAATTTTATCTTTTTTCCCCTAAGGAAACCCATTTTCAAGAAGGTTTTTATTGAAAAAAATGCCTCTTTTTTATGAATTAGTTTTTAATTTTAGGGCCAAATTTGAATTCGAGAGTGTTATTTTCCACAAGTAACTCTACAATACCACCCTTTTCCAACGACCCAAAAAGAATCTCATGACTTAGTTTTCTTTTGATTTCTGTGTCTATAAATCGAGCTATTGGTCTTGCTCCCATCTTTGGGTCATAAGCTTTTTCACCAATCCAATCGACTATCAAGTCATCATAATCAAGCTGGACATTCTTTTCTGCCAATACCATCTCCAAATCAGAAAGGAACTTTTCAACAATTTGGTGTATTTGAGGCATAGAAAGAGAATTGAAGTGAATAATACCATCTAATCTGTTTCTAAACTCAGGTGAGAAGAAATTTTTAATGGCCTTATCTCTTTTCACGCTATTGCTACCGCTCGTATTACCTAAACCGATACTTCCTGACTCCATATCCTGGGCACCGGCATTCGTAGTCATTATTAATATTACGTTCTTGAAATTAGATGTTCTTCCTTGAGAATCAGTTAAAGAGCCATGATCCATTACCTGAAGAAGAAGATTAAAAATATCAGGGTGGGCCTTTTCAATTTCATCAAGAAGAATAACACTATGAGGGTTTTTATTTACTGCTTCAGTTAAGGTTCCACCTTGATCATGCCCGACATAACCAGGAGGCGCTCCTATAAACTTTGCCACAGAGTGTTTCTCCATAAACTCCGACATATCAAAGCGCTCAAAATGTACACCTAAATGACTGGCCAATTGTTTTGAAAGTTCCGTTTTCCCTACTCCCGTTGGACCAGTGAAAAGAAAAGATCCAGTCGGACGATTTGTATCACCAAGACCTGAACGGGCCATTAAAATAGCATCACAAACTTTATTAACAGCATGATCCTGTCCGTAAATAAGAAGTTTCAGACTTTTTTCAAGGCCTTTGAGCTTCTCTTTTTCTGTTCCAGTCACAGATTGAACAGGAACTCTGGCCAAGACAGAAATTATATTCTCAATATCTTTTATTGAAATATTGGTCTTTTTCTTTGAAGGAGGCATCAATTGAACAACTGCACCAGCTTCATCAATCACATCAATTGCTTTATCTGGCAGCTTTCGATCACTTAAATAGCGATTTGAAAGATCAACTGCTGATTTTAGTACGTTATTAGAGTATTTAACACCATGGTGTTTTTCAAACCTTGGCCTTAGACCTTGAAGTATTTTAAACGTTTCATCAATTGAGGGTTCTTGAATATCAATTTTTTGAAATCTTCTATTAAAAGCATGGTCTTTTTCCACAAACTTTCGATACTCATCAAAAGTGGTACTACCCATACATCTTAACTTCCCATTTGAAAGAGCAGGCTTTAATAGATTTGAAGCATCCATACTCCCACCAGCTGTGGAGCCTGCACCCATGACTGTATGTATTTCATCAATAAAAAGAATGGATTCTTCACCTTTATCCTTTTTATGAGCAATTTCTTTGATAACTGCTTTTACCCTTTCTTCAAAATCTCCTCTAAACTTCGCACCAGCAAGTAAGGCCCCCATATCTAAGCTATAAACTGTTGCACCTTTTAATACTGCTGGTACTTCACCCTGAATTATCTTTATGGCAAGCCCTTCAGCTATTGCAGTTTTACCTACTCCGGCCTCACCGACTAATATAGGATTATTTTTTCTTCTGCGACAAAGAATTTGGACAATTCGAGTTATTTCCTCTTCACGTCCAATGATTGGATCAATTTTTTCACCTTTTGCCAGTTCATTTAGGTTAACAGTGAATTCACTTAGAGCACTTTTTTTACGGAGAGGCTTTTGTGGTACCTCTTCAATAATATCTTCATCCTGCTCACTAACTTCCTCTTGAGATTCCTCTCCAAGATTCTCGGCCTTATCTTTTCCATGCGCCACTCTTTTTATAACATCAAGCTTTTTAATCCCGTGTTTTTCTAAAAGGTATACTGCAAAGCTCTCTTTTTCCTGAAAAAGGGCGACTAAAAGGTGAATGGCCCTGATTTCTTTTTTGTTTGAACTATGTACCTGAATTGCGGCCCTTTGGATAACTCTCTGAAGGGCAAGGCTAATCTCTGGTTGATATCTAATACCACTTTCAAATGCCATTTTTCTCAAGTTCTCATCAGAAAAATGTATTTTATTAAGTTCTTCTATTTCTTCTTCATTAAGGATGCTAAAATTTGAGGCATCAGTGAAAAAGTCTTCTAAATCATAAACAAGCTCTTCTTCTTCAACGCCACAGTCTCTAATTACATCTATGACGCCCTTTTCAGATAGTAGAGACCATAAAACGCCTTCAAGAGTAATATACTCATGGTTTAAGTCATTGGCCTTTTTTATGGCCCGATTTAATATCACATCTAACTGATGACTCATCATAATTATTCCTGCTCCATCGTACATTTGAGTGGGTGTCCGTTCTCCTGGGCGAGGCCTTCAACCTTGGCCACCTTAGATTCAGCTATCTCATGAATGTAGACCCCACAAACTCCCACACCTTTCATATGGACTTGCATCATCACTTGTTGGGCCTCATCAAAAGTTTTGCTAAATACATTTTGAAGAACATAAATAACAAACTCCATAGTGGTGTAATCATCATTATGAAGAATAACCTTGTACTTTTTAGGTCTCTTCAATTTTATTTTAGTTGCTACCCCTCCCTCAGAGTCGGTATCACCACTTGTTATAAAGATGGTTTCAAAATTCATTTCGTCAACCCCATTCTGTCTAAATACAGGTATTTACCCCTGTTAACTATCATTTTATAATGAATAAAAAATGACGCCAAGTACGCATGTTGTATACCAACAATTTCATGTACTTAGCAATAAACTATTCAAAGGATTATTTATGAGTCTATGGGACTTTTTTAAGGCAGTAAAAGAAGAAAAAAAAGAGCTTTCATCTAGGCTTCAAATGAAGCTAGAAAAAATACTTCCCAATTATCCCGAAAAAGAACTTATTAAAGTTACTTGTCTCTCAGGTTTATTGGCCCGTGTTGCTTTTATTGATTTAGAGGTTCACGAGGGAGAAGTTGAAGCAATGAAAAAGGCCATTTCTGATTGGACGCAATTAAAAGAAAGTGAAATAGAAGTCATAGTTAAAATTGCCTTAGAAGAGATCAAGGAACTCTCCGGTATACAAAATCATAAATATTGCCACCCATTAAATGACTTATTAAATAACGAAGAAAAACTAGATATTCTTAAAATGCTTTTCGCTATTGCTGCTGGAGATGACACTGTTAGTGAAGAAGAAGGTGAAGAAATCAGACTTATTTGTAAGGGCCTTTTATTAGAGCACCCTCATTTTGTGGCCGCAAAATCCACAGTTTTTGAAAAGCTTGGTGCCATTAAGGAAGACAATACCTTGAAATAAGCCCTTCTATATAGCTTTGCTTTATTCTGGCCCCATTATCTACAGAACACATCAGATTGCTTTGATCCAGTTCATAATAGATAATTTCTTTGTCCTCACTATAAAATTCAACATAACAGTCCTGGAATCCCAATACGTGTCCTAATTCATGGGCCAGGACTTTTTTGCGCTCAAAAGGGCCTAGCCTCTTATCTAGGTGAATTGTACTAAAATCACTATGCCTAACAAAAGAAGGGCCTTGATCCCGCTCCTTAATTTTTATTCCTTTTGAGTGAGCGTAAAAACTAAGCCTAAGAGACTTATCTTCCCAAAAGTGAGCAATCTTTTTAAACTCCGATAAATCATTTTTGCGTACAGGAATTTTAAGTTGATACTGTCCTTCTCCTTGAAATTCGCACCCTATATTCTTAAAACCCCATTTTTGAGCTGCAAAGGCCAGATCAACTATATTCTTTTTATATTCTTCCAAAATTTGGGTTACGTCAGATTCTCCGTAACATGTTTTATTAATTGCGCCACAAATCTTATCTATATGCGGTTTTATTTTAATTCTCTTAACAGATTGCTCTTGATCACTTTCCCAAATTTCTTTTACAACAAAATAATCTCTTACATCGTCCTTTCTTTGAGACTTCAGTTGCATAAGATTGCAGGATTTGGCCTTAAACCTTTCGACCGCCTGATTAAGCCTTGATAGAGCAAAAAGAAAGCGAGCGACTTTTCTTGGGTCTTTGAAGCTCGTTGTTATACTCTTCTTTTTTTCAAACAAAAAAGCATAAATAACTATGGCATCTTCTGGATCGAGCTCACTTTTAAACTCATTTTTTATATATTTATATATAGACTTAAACTTTTTAATCGATAAAACTTGGGGTTTTAAGGGTGTTTTATTAAACTCAAACAGCTCTTCAAAATCCCTCTCTCCAGCTTGAGTAAATGTGGATGAAATAATGAGACTTTCGCTTTTTTTGTATAAATCTTGAATTTTCTTCAAAATAGGATCAAGTTTAATTCGTCCATTGAAACATTGAAGCTCATTGATACCTAGTGGAGAAAGCCTCTTACGTCCATTTAATGACTTATTACACCCTACTAAGAATATGACTAAAATATAGACAACTGATAAGCACTTATTCAACTTAACTCCCAAATATCAATAGTATTTAATATCTGGGTAATTAATATTCAAGTTTAGTGCCAAAAAAAGTGATGGGAAGCATGAGCTCCCCATCAAATTAAACTACTTTTTTAAAGAAATCTTGAGCATACCCTTCGGACTCTTCATCGTAATCAGTCCAAGCATTCTCAGGGTCAAGACATTGTAAAGATTCTCTCCTTCGGTGAATCTTATTTTTGAGTTTGTCCTTCTTTTTGGAAATTTGCTTCTCAATTTTTTCTACTGCTAAATCTAAGGATTTGTAGAGGTTGTCTGAGGATGCAGTAGCGTTGTAATAAACATCAGGTCCTAGAAGCGTAATTTCCGCAAAATGAACTTGATTTTTAACAAAACAGGTCCATTTCACTTCTGTTTTACCATTTAAGTATTTCGCGATCTTTTCACTTTTCTTTCGAATCATATCATCCAAGCTAGGAGTATGATCTAATTGCTTAAAAGAAATGGTAATTTTCATATTTTCCTTCTCCTTAAAGTGTAATATTTAAATGACCTAGTTATCCCTCCTCTTTATTAGGCCTTTATTTTTCTTTTTGCTGAGGAAAGTATCCCCAACGCTTCTCTGTATTTAGCTATAGTTCTTCTGGCCACATTCAGTCCTTCTCTTTTGAGGATATCTGCTACCTTTTGATCAGAAAGAGGCCTTTTAGGACTTTCATTTTCTATGAGTTCTTGAATTTTAAGCTTTAAAACCTCTGAGCTCACATCTTCTCCAGAGGCCCCTCCGCCAATTCCTGCATTAAAAAAATACTTAAGCTCAAAAACTCCAATTGGCGTATGCATGAATTTATTTGTCGTCACTCTGGACACTGTTGATTCATGCATTTCAATTTCTTCAGCTATATCTTTAAGAATCATAGGTTTTAAAAATTTTGGGCCTTTTTTAAAGAAGTCTTGCTGTCTTCTCACGATCGCCTGAGCAACTTTAACAATAGTTTTTTGTCTGTTTTGAATAGACTTAATCAACCAAATTGCAGATTTATACTTTTCCTCTACATATTCTAAGGCCTTTTTTTCTTCTTCCGTTTTTTTCTCAGACATTGTCTCAAGGATTTCTTTATAATGGTTTGAAACCTTTAAACGGGGGACTCCATCATCGTTGACAACAACCTCGAATTCTTCGCCAACTTTTTTTACGTAGATATCAGGTACGACATAATGAATTTCGGAGCTTGAGACTAATCGCCCAGGCTTAGGATGAAATTGCTGAAGAAGCTCTGCTGTTTTTTCCACCGTTTCAGAGTTCACACCTGTTTCTTTGGCAATCTTGGCGTAATTATTACATCTTAAATCTTCAAGATAATCTCTTATGAGTTTTTCTAATAAGGGAGATCTTTCTTCCATTATTTTGGCCTGGGCCAAAAGACAATCTGTTAAGTTTCTGGCACCACACCCAATAGGATCAAGCCTTTGAACCATCTCCAAAACATCATTACAAACTTCTGGTGTTAACTCGACCTGAGAAACCAAATCCGAAAAGTCACAATCTAAATAACCATCGTCATTTATATTCCCAATTATAAGTAAGGCCAACTGTAGTTCATCTTCAAGCAGCTCTTCCATACGGATTTGCCATTCTAAATGATCCTGAAGTGATTGCCCCTTACTCACCATATTTTCATAATTAGGAGCTTCTTCTGAGGACGCTGGTCCAACCATATTGGGGGGAGTATAACTATTAGAATCATCAGCAACATAACTTTTCCAATCAAAGTCATCTTGATCATTACTCATGATAGGTTTTTCATCAAAATTATCAGTTCCGGCCTCTTGATTTTGTATCTCAAGGGTTTCAACTTTATAGTCTTCCCCGTCTCCTTGTCCCATTTCTTCAAGCATTGGGTTTTCGACCATTTCTTGGGCAATGATATTAGTCATTTCCATGTGAGTAAGCGTAAGTAGTTTTATCGCCTGCTGAAGTTGCGGCGTCATTAAAAGGCTTTGAGTTTGCTTTAAGTTTTGTCCTAACTTAACGGCCATTATTCTCCTTACATCCTAAATTCTTCGCCTAGATAGAACTTCTTGGCGTTTTCGTCTTTAATTATTTGCTCAGGTGTGCCCTTCACTAATAAGTTTCCTCTATTCATAATATAGGCCCTATCAACTATATTGAGCGTCTCTCTTACATTATGATCAGTAATAAGGACGCCTATATTACGACTTTTAAGGCTTTTAATTATATTTTGAATATCGCCTACAGCTATTGGGTCAACGCCTGCAAAAGGCTCATCAAGAAGAATAAACTTCGGCTCTAGTGCTAAGGCCCTAGCAATCTCAACCCTTCTTCTCTCCCCACCTGATAGCTCACTTCCTTTAGATTTCGTAAGGCGGTCTAACCCAAAATCATGAATAAGATTTTCGAGTAAATTCCTTTTCTTTGAAAGAGGAAGTGACCTATTTTCTAAAACTGAAAATATATTTTCTTCAACACTAAGGTCTCTAAAGACAGATGCTTCTTGTGGTAGATAGCCAATTCCTTTAAGTGCTCTTTGATGAATTGGATTATTCGTTACATCCTCTTGACCTAAGTGAATATTTCCATTTTCGGCCTTAACAAGACCAACAATCATATAAAAGCATGTTGTTTTACCTGCGCCATTAGGCCCTAAAAGCCCTACAACCTCACCCAAGTTTACATCGAGACTTATGTTTTCAACGACAGCTCTTCCATTGTAGCTTTTACTAAGACCTTGTGCCTTTAGTTCGATTATTTCTTGGCTCATTTTAACTTAAACCTCGTATTAGCGTCGTCTACCTCAACGACTTCATTATTTATTCGTAAAGTAATTTTATTTCCTTTGATTACATCCCCTTCTTGATATACTTTCGGATAACCTGTGAGCACCAAACGGTCTAGACTTGTAAATCCTTCCAACCTTTCGCCAAATGCTTTTCTTAACACGGATTTTCCATTAATTAGCAGACTCTCCTCTACTCTCACATCGTCATATAGAGAAAAGTACTTGAGTCTTTTGTTGTAGTTCTCAAGAAACATCTCCCCTCTCTTGGCCCATGTTTTTAAGTTCTTTTTATTAATATGGACATCTCCATCTAAATTAATTTTATTGATAGGAAGATCAAGTTTCAGAGCACTTGATGTAAATCTCACTGGGGCCTCATACTTTTTTTTACGCTCGACAACTCCTGTGACGTTCTCATTAAAATAGATCTGTTTTTTATTTGGAAAAGATCTAAATGTATCAGAATTAATAGTGATTAAATCGAGGGTTTCTTGGGCCAGAGTATTTGTTCTTACATTCCCTGAGCCTGATATTATATCTTTATCTATATTATAGGTAACTTGCTCTGACTTAATATTTGAATTGGTCGTTTTAACCTCAACATTTTTGTTGAGAACTAAGAGATTATCGCTAAAAGTATAAACTCCATTTTTTGCCTTATAATGAATAGGCTCTTTGCTTTTTGAGTAGGCCACTCCATCGGGAAAATAAAACGTTAACTTTTTAGACCCCTTGGTGTTTGATTGAATTAACTCGTTCGTTGTCACCTTAAGCACTGGAGTTGAGTTATTGCTAATAAAATACTTTAATTTATTAAAATAGCTCTCTTTGTTTTCATCTTTTTCAAAATAGCTTTGCCCAAGATCTTCACCGCTACTCGTCGACTCAGTAACTAGTGAAGTCAAAGATACAGAAAAACACATAACAACAAAAAGAAAAATTAGAAGGTAATGTCTCATTATGCACCTAAATAAAATCTATTTCCCTTGGCCCAAACTTCATTACAAATAGTATAATGAAAATCACTCTTTTAGGGTGAAAAGGTCTCTCTTTTTTAAAATATTTTATCAACCCTTTTGTTTACTAAAAAAAAGTAAATATGTTACCTTTAGATCCTCTATAAAAAGGACTTTTTACTTGACTGCAAAAACTCTCATGACGCTTGAAAATATAGTCAAAAGTGGCCAGAAGCTCACTCCAATGATGGAACAATTCTATGGAATCAAGAAGAAGTGTCCTGATATCTATCTCTTTTTTCGCATGGGGGATTTTTATGAATTATTCTTTGATGATGCTGTAGAAGTATCTAAGCTGCTCCATATTACCTTGACCCATAGAGGAAAAATTGGGGATTTCAAAATACCAATGGCAGGTATTCCCTACCATGCTGCAACATCTTATATCGACAGACTTACTTCTGCTGGTCATAAAGTCGCTATCTGTGAACAAACTCAAGACCCTAAAGATGCGGTAGGTATTGTCGAGCGCTCAATAACTCAAATTGTCAGCCCTGCACTTCCCTATGATCTGGATTCCCTAAAAGAAGAAAATCACTTTATTGCTTCATGCTATGGGGACTATGCCTGTCTTATCGATTTTACAAGTGGTGACTTTCTCGCTTTTTACTCCCCTGATCGCGTTGAACAAGTTGAAAAAATAAAATCCTATTCTCCTAAAGAATTTCTTTGTCATATGGGCCAATGGAATGACATCGATGAGATGAATCAATTTATCGAACATCATGAGACTTTAAAAACTACCATGGCCGAAGAGGTTTTTTCCCTCGATTTTAATGAGATTTATATTGAGCCCTTAATCCCCGGTTATAAAAAAGATCAATTTCTTAAGAACAACACGGATCTTCTTATCGCAGTAGGTGTTTTAGGCTATTATATTACGACGACTCAATCTAAAGAAACATTCTACCATATACAACCTCTGGTCATTGACTCTGAAGATGGCCTTCTTAAAAGTAGTTCTAAAACATTAGAAGGACTCGAAATTCTTCCAAGGTTTCAAGAAAAAAAGAAAGATAGTCTTCTCGGTCTATGTGATAAAACTGTTTCCTCAATGGGAGGGCGTAAACTAAGAAACCTGTTTCAAAAACCACTCACTATTCATAGTAAAATAGAAGAGCGTTTAGACCTTATTGAATACTACAATAAAAATAGTGATATACTTGATTCACTTCGTGATCAGCTAAAAGAAATTAGAGATATTGAGCGCATACTGGCCAAAGCAAGTCATAAAAAGCTATCGGCCCAAGACCTTCTTAACTTGGCCAATACGATAGTCATACTTGAAGATCTTGAAATATATAAAACACCTATTTTGACAAAGCCTAAAGGAAAAAAGTTAAGCACTCTGAAAGATCTTTCAACTCGTATTATTGAAACTCTTAATGACGAAATAGGTGCAAGCCTTGAAAAAGGAAACCTGATTTTACCTAAGGTTGATAAGCAAAGAGACAAGTTCAAAAGACTTCTTACAAATTCTTCAAAAGAACTAGAGCTTCTTGAGGAGAAATATAAGAAAAAATCAGGAATTCAAAAACTCAGAATAAAGTCTAATAATGTATTTGGACATTTTATTGAGGTTTCTAAATCTCATACTCACAAAGTACCCAAGTCCTTTAAAAGAAAACAGACTCTTGTTAACTGTGAACGCTTTACAACGACAGAACTAGCGAAGTTTGAAAACGAAGTGCTTATAGCAAAGGATAAATTAGAGCGGATTGAAAGAGAGATTTTTAACACTCTTGTTGAAGATACTGTCAAAAATGCCTCTACTTTAATGGAAGCAGCATCATTTCTTGCCACATTAGATGCATTTCTATCTCTTGCCTACGTGGCCAGAGCGGAAGGCCTATCAAGGCCCAATATATGCCCCAATCAAAAATTATTAGAAATCAGAAAGGCGTGGCATCCGCTTATTAAAAAGAACTTGGAAGATCAGTTTATATGTCATGACCTAACTCTTGATGATAGTGAATATTTTGGCCTCATAACAGGACCTAATATGGCCGGTAAAACGACTGTTATGAGAGAAATGGCCATCATTCAATTTCTTGCTCAAATAGGAAGCTTTGTCCCTGCCCAAAAGGCAAACCTGGGAATCTGTGACTTTCTCTTTAGTCGACTAGGGGCCAGTGACGATATTCAATCTGGTCAATCAACCTTTATGGTTGAAATGTGTGAAACAGCAGAAATTTTAAGACATGCTAGCTCTAGATCTCTGATTATACTTGATGAAGTAGGACGAGGTACATCGACCTATGATGGTTTAAGTATTGCTTGGGCGCTCACTGAACATCTCATCAAAAAAGTAAAGGCCTTAACTTTATTTGCTACTCACTATCATGAACTCATCGAAGTGGCCGATATTGAAAAAGGATCTAAAAACCTTACGATGGAAACCGTTAACAATGAAGGTGAAGTTCGCTTTATGTATAACCTTATTGAATCTGCGGCAACTCAAAGCTACGGTCTCTATGTCGCTCAATTAGCAGGTCTTCCTAAAACAATTCTAAATCGAAGTAAGCAAATCCTCAAAAACCTGGAAGGACAAAATTCTCCGCCTCAAAACTTTAAGGCCGATAATCAAAAACAATTATGCTTTTTCGACTCTCCAACACCTCAACCTCTAATACCCGAATATTTAGAAAACCTCGAAAAGGACATATTAGGTCTCGATATTAATAATATGACTCCTATTGAGGCCCTAAGTAAGTTAGGGAACTTAAAAGAACAAATCCGACAGTAATTAAAGTTCCTTTTGGTCATGATCGATAGGTCCATTATGGATCTCTTAAGAAAACGTTTATATTCGTTCGCCTTTGATATTCTTTTTATATTTATTTTGAATAAGGGCCTTATGAGTGCATACTTTAAAGCTCTAGAGCAATATTATCCTTTAGACCAACGTCTTTATAATCAGGCGCTTGCCCTCTATCCTTTTGTTCAATTTAGCTTATTCATTTCTTTATTTTTTGGATATTTTATTTGGACCCAATACACATGGAATGGAAAAACTTTAGGCGCCATTATTAATAATATTAAAGTAAAAGAAGATAACAAAAAATTAATTAGCTTAAAGCATATTTGCTTGAGAACTTTAGGTACATTTATATGCTATCTTTCTGGTCTGATCCTATTTATACCGATTTATTTCAGTAAGGATAACAAAGGTCTATCCGACTGGATGTCATCAACTCATATAGTGAGAGACGAGGAAATGGCCACTCTTGAACTATATACAAACGAATCATTTGATAAGTTTGAAGATGCGGCCTAACGCCATTTCATACTCAATTCTTTAAGCTGATTCTCCGTAATTGAGGAAGGAGAGGCCGACATTAAGTCTGAAGCTGAACTCGTCTTAGGAAATGCAATAACATCTCTAATACTATCCGTTTTCGCCAGTAACATAATAATTCTATCTAGCCCAAAAGCAATCCCACCGTGAGGAGGAGTACCATATTTAAGGGCCTCAACAAAAAAGCCAAACTGTGCCTTAGTTTCTTCTTCACTCATTCCTAAGGCCTTAAACATTTGTGACTGAACTTTATCGTCATAAATTCTTACTGATCCACCACCTATTTCATAACCATTACAAACAACATCGTAAGCCTCTGCCTTAATTTTAGATAAGGCCCCTTTTGAATCACTCACATCTGCATTTGTAAAATCATCGAGCTCATCAACTTTTGGGCTCGTAAATGGATGGTGCATGGCCACAAATCTTGAAGAATCTTCATCCCATTCAAGAAGTGGAAAGTCATAAACCCATAAGAAGCTATAACCATCTCCAATAAGATTTAATTTTTGCCCTAAATGCCTTCTTAAAGCATCTGCACTGTTATGGGCAACCATTGGGTTAGAGTCAGCAAAAAAGAGCCATGTTCCATCGCCCTTCTCTTCACTTAGTCCTTCTAACTTTTGGTGTATTTCATCACTTATAAATTTAGAAATCCCTGCAGATCTTTTTCCACCTTCAACTTTGAAAAAGGCAACACCTTTTCCACCGTAGGGTTTCACTATATCAGTAAAGCCGTCTGTATCTTTTCTCGAAAATGTTCCCAAATTGTTTGGTACAAAGATGGCCTTAATTAATCCATTTGCCTCAATAACAGAAGAGAAAACTTTAAAGTCACTTTCTGTAAATAAATCTGTTACGATCATATGTTTGAGATCAAATCTTGTATCAGGTTTATCACTACCATAAATTTCCATGGCCTTTTGATATGTCATCGAAGGTAAAGTAAACGGCCCCTCCAATGGAAAGATTTCTTGAATTAAACTCTCACAAAGGTTTTTAATATACTCTGCAGACGAAAATGACACCTCTATATCAATTTGAGTAAACTCTGGCTGTCTATCGGCCCTAAGGTCTTCATCTCTAAAACATTTCGTAATTTGGAAATACTTATCAGTTCCACCAATCATTAAAAGTTGCTTTAAGGTTTGGGGTGACTGAGGAAGAGCATAAACCTTACTCGGGTGGACTCGACTTGGAACGATATAATCTCTGGCTCCTTCCGGAGTCGATTTATATAGAATAGGAGTTTCAACTTCTACAAAGCCGGCCTTATCAAGAAATAATCTCGTTTTAAGAGATGTTTCAGATCTTAGCTTTAAAATATTTTGTAATTTATCCGTTCTTAAATCTAGGTAACGATATTTTAAACGATGATCTTCAGTTGCCTCAATTTGCCCAAAGGGAAGAAATGGAATTTTATCTACATCACATTTTGATAGAATTTTAAACTCAGAAACAAGGACTTCAACTTCACCTGTTTTCATTGTTTTATTAAGGGCCTCTTCCGGCCTTTTAGAGACTATCCCTTTTGCCATAATAACGGATTCAAGAGCTGCATCTTTAATAACTTTAATATCTTCTTTAAAATCGCTAAAACTTAATTGAGTAAGGCCAAACTTATCTCTAATATCTATAAAATGAAGTCCACCTAGGTTTCTTACTTTATTAACCCAACCACATAAAATAACTTCTTGGCCTACATTTTCAGTATTCAGCTCAGCGCAATGATGAGTTCTAAGTAATCCCTTAATTGAGGTCATTTCTCTTACCTTGACTAATGTTTGAAATTGACCTCATATATAACTTATATGACACTAAAGCTCATCAAAAATTTCCTTTTTACATTGCTAATTCTGGGTTCTCTGTCTTGTAAAGACCAAGATGACGCACCAAATAACCCCTCAAATGGAACTGTCCTCTTAAATTCTGGTAAAACCATTCGTATTAAAATCGTTTACCGGCCAGAAGAAGTAACAAGAGGACTAAGTGGAGTTTCCCCAAAAGACTTTAAAGATGATCAAGGGCTTTTATTTTTTTTTCCAGAGTTAGGGTCCCGCTCTTTTTGGATGCCAGATACTTATTTTGATCTTGATATTATTTTTTTAGATAAAGATTTAAAAGTTTTAGACATTGTTAGAGATGTCCCACATCACCCTGGCTTTCAAGAGCCCATCCCTCGAGTTAAAACAGTACAGGCCTGGCATGTTCTTGAAATGAAAGCAGGATCTTCACATGCGCAAGAAATTAAAATAGGCCAAAAACTATCTTGGAAACCTAACTGGAAAAAGACATCAAACTATTTATTGAGATTCTTTGGAAAATAGCACCAAATACTCACTTGGGTTTATATAGCCAAGATGTTTTCTTACTAACTTTTTTTGTAAGGCCGAATTATTTTTTATCTGGTCAATTTCTTTTATAAGTCCAATATTTTCGCCCTGTAACTTATTCTTATAAGTTTCCCTAGAGTTATAGTTTTGTTTTTTAGAATAAAAATCACTTAACCCACCTTCGCTGACAATCAATCGAAATAGTAAAAATAGACAAAACATCCAACCAATTCTAAGGGACCAAGCATCTACAAAACTTCTTGTGCGGTTAATAGTTACATTAGTTCTTTCTTTAATCCTATTAAGAGGATTATTGAGCTTTTCTAAAATTTTATTTTGAATTTGGGAGCTATTAAATAAAGGTCTTCGACGACTATTAATACCTGCTGAAGGAGAAGTATTATAAGTTTTTTCTCTAACGGAGGAGGTATTCATTCTAGATTCAAAATTACTTGTTCCTCGAGTTTGATTAAATTTAGAACGAAACCCAGGTCTTGATGTTCCCATCTTTCCGGTACCTACTCGACTAGAACTCATACCACTGCCAAAACCTTCTCTTGGCCTTGGAGGTGGAGGAGGTTGAGGTCTACTATGAGTGTGTGCCACTCGTTCCCTTTTAAGTTGTTTGGCCCTATTTCTTTCAATGGCCTTTTGAAGGCGATCACTGCCAATACTATCTTGGGGGCCTTCACCACCAAATGGAGATGAGGGAGGATTTGGGGCAGCTCTGTTTAGAGATCTTTTTCCGAAGGTAAAGTCCAATGCTAACATCCTGTTAAAATTGAAATGCCTTATGCATCACATATATATTTTAACATCTGTGTAACGAGTTGCAATAAACAAAAGAGATCAACTATTGAAGTAGTTTTTCAGCAAAAATCCAAAATTTTCTCGCCCATGAGAGCTGATAAAGTATTTGATTAATAGTTTGAGGGCCTTCGACTCCTTCAAAAACCTCACCATTTAAGAATATATTTTTAAACATTTGATAGCTTTGATCATTATTATTTTTAGGTATGAGCTTTAAAGACTTATAGCTGGTAGAAAACTCATCATAGGGAATCCATTCTGAGATGAAGGATATATGTTTATTCAAAATTTTAGAAAAAGCTCGTCCATCCCCTATAGGTCCAAGTTCTATAACATTTTTTTGAGAATACATTCCCCTATTACCAAACTGTATTTCGATAGAGTCATCATAGGATGTGAGCCACCAATGATTACCTGGGTCACTAATATTAGTGGCCCAGTCTTCTTGATGAAGAATTCTCCTATTGAGAAGGTTTAAATAGATATACTTGGCCTCATGAATTGTATAAGTCGGGAATACATTTAAATCTATGTTTTGTTCATCACTAAGTTTTAATTGCCCTAAGATCGCCTTATCTTTAGAGAGGAACTTGTTGTAGTCACCTTTTATATTATAAGTATAAATCCCTCTTATGGAGTAAGTTCCTTGGCTTTGTGAAACCCAAAACAAAAGACCTGGGCCTTCTTCTAGCTCCGTAGTAACTTTTGTCTCTGGTGCAATAATGCTTTTTTCAAAGCTTTCATAGCTCATTCGACGCATAGAATCAAAATCACTAAAGGGGGTGAACTTCTCGCAAAGTTTAAGTGTCTCTTCTGCTAAAAAATCAAAATCTCTACTCATTATTTTATTTTATTGAAATTTCAGCTCCCTGCCAAAACTTAAAATAAATAAACGAGTAAATTAAGAAGAAGAATTGCAATCATTGGAGAAAAATCAAAAGGAAGCTCACGCGGCAAAACTGAGCGTATTGGTCGGCATATAAAGTCAGAGGCCTGATGAACTAAAATGGCCCATTTTTCTCTTTTGAATTGAGGTAAATAACTTAAAATAATATCAGCGATTATAACCATAATATAAATATCTATAACAAACCTAATAATTCCCATGTATTCCCTTCATTTGTATTTTTGCCTGGCAAAGGCATGCGCTAAAATAAAACGCAATCATAACTAAGTAAATCCACAACATAGCTAATATATAAGTATATAGTCCCCCATAGTTTGATACCATCCCTTGAGAGACTGTTTTTATATAAATGATAAAAAGCCATTTTGCCATATTAAGTGTTAACAGGAAAAATAATGAAATTAAAAGAAAGTCTCTTTTGCGCAGCTTGAATCTAAAGTACCAACTCAACAAGAATGTAATATAAAGCCATAGAATTATAGGGAAAAGATATTGCCCAGACTTTAAATACTTAAACACTGAAAAGACTTTAAGAAGCTCAGGGAAAGTACTTTCAATCTTTGAAAGTACTGTAATATTATTCATGAGACCATATAAGGCATCTAAAACAGCGGGTAGAGTTAGGCAAGCAATCGCAAACACAACTGAGATTCCTACAAAAAACAAGTCTTCGATTTTTTTTAACGTGGCCTTATTTTTCTTTTCTTTTATAAGCTCTAGACCTTTTGACAGGGACCCAAATAAAGACAGTGAGCCTAGGGATAGAAATACAATACTAATATAAACGTCTTGACCACTTTTTCTAAGAAGGGCCTTTTGGATGATTTGTTGAAAAGTGCTCAAAAGCTCTGGTGATGTCTCCGGTAAAAAAGTTTTTAATAATTCAAAAATTTTCAGTTCAATACCTGAGATATTTAGAAAAAATAAACCCGCCGTTTTCATCAAGAGAATAATAAAGGGAATAATAGTTAGCATGAGAAAAAATGAGCTGCCGGCGGCGACAAGAGGGAGGTTCCTTTCAATAAAAATTGAAGCAGACCTTACAAATAAACTCTTTAAATAGATAACCATTATTTTATTTTATCAATTAGAAATCATTTAAAACTACGCTGAGCACAATTATTAATCAGATCTATTTTTTTAGATCGGCTCATCTTTTTTATTTCATACTCTCTTTTGGAGGCGATAGATTTACTAGAGCACTCTTCTGAGTAAACAATTTTCTTTGGTTTTGTCGTTCTGAAAAACTTGGCCCCATTACCTGAAAGATGGGCCTTAAATCGATGTTCTAAGTCAGTTGTTATTCCCGTATAGTAATAACCATTCTCTGCTTCAATAATATAGACGATCCACTTTGATGACATTAAGTAAAAAAAAAGGGGCCTTAAGGCCCCTATTAAAAGTTTGTTTTAGCTTCTAGGTGGTTTATACCAACATAGAGGTCTTAGACCTTGCTTATCTTCTTCTGCTCTATTACATACTGCCTGATTAGCATCTGTATTACTAACGTCTGTATAATGATCTTTTTCACAAACAGAACCGGCAAAATAAGTATCTAACCTACACTGTGCTTTTGGATGGTTATGGTCTGTTTTACTTACAACACTACGAGATGGTGTAGAGAAATCAACCTCATCTCCACTTCTTCCTAGTGAGTTTAGTATTTTACCAAGAGCTAGACCTGCCATCGCTCCCCTCTCACACATAGCGATATCATTTTCATTTGAAAAGTTATCGTTACATTTATTGGTTACTATTTCGGGAACATCCATTTCAGCGACAATTCCAACGTTGTCATCTTTTTCCATATACTTTCTTAAACATTTCATTGATCCCCAATAATCAGACTGTCCTTCATTTGAGGCCCACATTGTTTCTCCAAACCATCCTGACTTTTTAGGAGCTCCACCAAGGTGATGTCCTAGTTCGTGACAAACAACTAATGCAAATCCATCATTTGTAGCATATTGATGCCTGGCCATTCCACCGAACATAGTTACTTTCCAAGTATTACCTTGTCTTTGAGCATAAGCATTTACCGTACCATCTTTCCATTTTCTTACGATCTTTAATTTAGCACCTTCAGCGTCTACTATCGGAGAATAGATATCCTCAATTCTATCAATAATTTGATCGAACTCCTCCTCAGTCATTTCTGTTAAACTGTTGCCTGGTGCAATCCATAAATCGTTGTCTGGCATAAAGCCCGTTTTTCCTTCTTCGTCACATCCATATGTAACGTTTGCTGAAGAAACTAACAAAGTTAGGGCCAATAGAAATCCTCTCACATAAGCCTCCTTGAAAAAAAAATTCCTTAATTCTAATGATAACTCAAAAGTAGTATTTATCTATTTAATAATAGTGGTTTTTGTTCCCAGCAACAAAACGGAATATTATACTTTTTTTCTTCTAAAAATACCTTACATCATTCTCAAATGGTCTATTAGATACTATAAGTGGGCAAGGGAGTTATTTCATGGCAACACTATATCATTATGTTCATTGTCCTTTTTGTATAAGAGTAAGGATGGCCTTAGGTTACTTAGGAATTAAATACCAGTCTGTTGTTTTACCATATGATGATGAAGAAACACCCTTATCCCTTACTGGGGTAAAGATGTTACCGATATACAAATGTGACGAATCATTGGTCATGAATGAATCCTTAGACATAATTAAAAAGCTGGATGCTAATAATAAGTTAGACAACGAGCAATCAGTAGATCAAGGTCTTGATGAACAACTGAATCGTCTTGGTTCTCATATCCATTCTCTTTGTATGCCTTACTGGATTTACACGCCTGAATTTAACGAATCATCGAGAAATTATTTCCAGAAAAAGAAAGAGATTAAAAGAGGGCCTTTTTACAAATTAGCGCAAAATAAAAAGGCCTTCATTGAAAAATTACAAGAGGAGCTTAAAGAAGTTGAACAAAAGCTAACTCCCTACTATGAGAGTGAGAAGTTTACTATCAAAGATATAATGTTGGCCTCTCATCTTTGGGGAATGTATATATTTCCTGAATTTCAATTCTCAGAAAAAATACATCAATACCTTCAAGATATTAAAAAAATGTGTAACTTTGATTACCATGAAGATTTTTGGAGAACTGAAGTTCCTCTTAGTTCACAATAATCTTAACTGATTATAAATATGACTGCCTGGGTTCGTTTTTCTAATGGGAAATTCCCTACCGTGGCTAAACTCAACTCCTTTAGAAGATATCATTTGATAATTAAAATCACGATAATCTAACGCTAGATCTTCTAAAATTTTAGAGTGGTTTATTAAATTCTCACTAAAGACACTTATATAATACTGTGGATTATAACCATAATCTAATATTGAACTCTCTATAAAAGACCGAAATAGTATTTTTAATTCAGATAGATTTTCAACATACTCAAAACGTATACGAGATATAACTTTTTTAGGTAAATGCTTACGTCTAAAACAAAAACTCAGCCATTTAAAAAGGTGCGTTTTGGATATTTCTTTTCGAGTCCAAATGAGAATAGGGCCCTGATTTGAAATAGATTGATAAAAGTGATTCCAAAACCTCGCCTTCCAAGTGTGTTCCTCGTGCTCTGATCTTAATAATAGGTTAAGGCATTCATGTCCATCCTCATGGTCATATAAATTAACTATCCCCTCTTCAAGTTGAAAAATAGCTAAGCCTTTAGAGCAAAAGTTGATATCCATTGAGAGTTGTGAAAAATCCATATTTTTATTTAAACGTTTTACGTTTAAAAAAACAATTATTAGTCACTTAATCAACTAACCAGATCAACTACTTAAAACACTCTAATCTTTAAACTCACAACAGAAAGCAAACTGCATGGGTATTAAAAACTAATATAACAAATGCTTTTGAACGAATAGGCAAAATATTCACCATGGAGGCATAATGAAACAAACTATTTTACTCGGCTTACTTATTTTTAGTTTTGTCAGCTGTAATCCAATTAATACATTTTTTAAAGAAATTAAATCCTATGGCTATATTCCATACCCAAGCCCTATGGAAACAGCAGGGCCTGGAACAATTATTGGTGGTTCTCCAAAAAGCATGTCATGGATTGCGGCGCCAGATAGTTGTTTCCCTGACCAAATTAATGGTGTGCCTACAAATATAAGAAGAATAGATAAAACATCTATTCCATCAAAAGAAAGAAAAGTTACTACTAATGGAAAGTTCAATGTTGAAATGATTAAAGCACTTAATACAGGGATGCCAACTTTCAAAATCGGCGCCAAGTTTTCTACAGTTGAAACAATGGCCCTAACATTTAAAGGTGTTCACATAGAATACCTAGACACTGTTTATCTTCTTAAATTTTATAATGAAAAGCTTAGTGAAACATGCAAAGACCTCCTTAATCATTTTGCTTTTATTATTCAAGCACTCAAAGTGGATGAAATGGAGTTTAAATTTTATGACAGAAAAGGAGCTGATATTCAGCTCTCTGTGAATAATATTAAACAATTCTTAGATATTAATGCAGGGGTAGACTTTATTGTTGAAAATAAAGTTTCACTAATAATCAAAACACCTAAGTATATTGGGTATCAACTAGGAAGATGGCTTAAAGATGAAGATAAACCTCTTTACCGTGCCTCAAAAATCAGTCTTAATAAATGGGTTTTTAAAAATATAGCTGTATTCAACAAAGACAGAAATTCTTTTTCAATGTTTCGTAACTCAGAACAAATGCCTGAAGAGTCCAAGTTACAGAAATTTCTAAGCGATGATTACGATATAGACGATTTCTCAAACTTTATTAACTAAAAAAAAGAGGTAAATATGAATTTACAAAATTACACTAGAGTCACCTTAATCACTTTAATGCTTTTATTCACTTCGTGTGGTAAGGAAGGACAACAACAAGATATTGTCAAAGATGTTAATGTCGTTACTTCTTTAGAAGATGGCGATGTTTATTTAAGCTTAGGTATTATGGTTAAAATTGGTACGACAAACCTTTCGGCCATCACATTACCTATTTATAATTATACAGATCCACTAAGTCCTAAATATGGTGAGATCAGTTTTCGACCAACTTTAGAGCCTGGAATAAATGAGGTTAGAATTAAAGCGAATCTCAGTGCCTCAGCAAAAGTCTCTGGAGGATGGGCAAAGCTTCCTAATGGTGCAGATCTTCCCATCGCCGGTATCAACGAGTCAGATGTTGTTCAACTTCAAATTGATCAAATTCACTCCAGGATTTATCTTGCTTTTCAAGAGAAAAGGTCTTTATTTGGTTTTGCCGTCGCCATTAAAGAGTTTGATAAGCTAAATGGTAAAATCCCAGGAGCGAATATTTTTCTAGGCTTTGATATAAAAGGTGTTCTAGGTTCAGTAGGTATATTTACGGGTGATGCTTCTTATGAATCAGGCCTGGCCTTTTTCCTTGATATCTCTAAGTACTTTAATGGTGATATGATTGATGACCTTTTAAATGGAAGAGAAATCAGCGAAGAATCTCTTATGGCATCACAATCTTTTACAACACAATCGGTACGTGAAGACGTAAGAGAGGCCTTTAGTAATCAAAATATTACTACTAAGGGACTTGTTAATTTACATCGTTTCCTAAAGAAGATGGAAGGTAAAACACTTCACTACGTAGACAAGTAAAACTCATGGCCCTCCTTTTCAGGGGGGCCTTTTTAAAATAAGGCCAGTTGATCCCCTATCACTATATCATCAAAACTTTTATCAAAAAGATTTAGTACATTATCAGCAAGAGGCTTAATTTGCCTTTCTATATAGTGCTCATAATCCAATTTATCGTAGGACAACTCTGTCGGCCAAGGCCCTTGGTTAGTCATAACATAAGTAATGCTTTTCCCAGGGTTTTTATTGGCCTCTTTGAGTTTCTTAGCCGCCTTAACATGGGGAGGTACATTTTTTGTATATTCGTGAACGGCCTTAGTTAACCTCTTTTTATATATTAGCTTTCTATCATGCAGACCTTCTTTAACTTCTTTCACATAAGCTTTTATCCAGTCTTCATAGGATTGATCGGAAAACAATTTATTAAACAACTCATACTGAAACTCTTTTGCCATTTGAGTCCAGTCATTCCTAACATATTCCATTCCGACAAAGTCTAACTTCTCTTTACCTTCTTTAACGACAAGACCAACATATCTTTTTTTCGCCGCTCCTTCACCAGACCTTGATCGAGGGAAAAATATTTTTCTATACATTTTCTCAAATTCAAATTCAAAACAAGACTCTGCACCAAACTCTTTTTTGATGAGGTTGAACAGATAATTATTTACTTCCTTACTCAGTCTCTTTCCAATTTCATTTGCTCGGGCCTTATCTGAAGGATCAATTTTAACGAAAACAGAGTCAGTATCTCCATAAATAACATTATATTCTTTATTACTTAGATATTTTATTGTTGTCTTAAGTAACCACTGCCCAGTTTCAGTAATGGCACGAGGTAAATCAACATGGTAAAACCGGCATGAAGGTGAGCCCATAACACCATAGAAGCTATTCATAAGTATTTTAATGGCCATCGAAAGTTGTTCTTCACCATTTTCTTTGGCCTCGGTCCTTTTAGACATCATATTTTCAACATATTTTGGCAATATATTTTCAGTCGCCGAAAAAGCTACACCCGCTGGGTTTGAGACAGGGTCCTTACTCGCCATAACCCTTGAGTATGGATCTATTTTAAATGTCCGAATGATACTTGGATAAAGTGATTTAAAATCAAGCACCAATACCAATTCATGTAATCCAGCCTCAGGTTCTAGGACATATCCACCCGATGCTCCCCCTTCCCTTTGAACATCAATAATATTAGGGCCAACAAATCCCTTTCTATGAATATGAGGTAACATGATGTGATCAAAAGCGGCCGTCGATATCCCAATTTTATCTATCAATAAACCTGATATTTGAGACCTCTTTTTTACTAACTCAATAAGGTCTACTTTTTTGTAAATATCTAAGACCAAAGTACAATCAAGAATATTATAATGGGCCAGTGATTTTTTATCTTCTCTAAATCTTCTTTCAATTTCTGCCACTTTGTTTTCAGAGTTATCACTATCGATATCTTTTCCAACTCCAAGTAGCTCTCTTGCTACAGTTTCTAATTTAAAGTTACTAAAACTAAAAAAAGCATTTCTCAATGTTGGCGGGCCATCAATAACAACTCTACCGTCAATTTGAGCAAAATGACCTATGCCTTTTTTCTCTTGAATTATGACTTTTGAATCACTTCTACCAAGTTTAAAATCTATTCCGTATTCATCAAACTTTCTTTCTAAAAAGATAAGGTCAAATCCAATAACATGCCACCCCGCTATTACGTCAGGGTCACACTTTTTCATTTCTTCAATAAGCTCTAGTAAGACTTCTTGCTCACTAGGAAAATAAACAAGTTCTTTATCTATTTCTTCATAATGATCAGCGACCATAAGAACTTTTTTATACTCTCCCTTAGGACCTCTTTGATGAAGTCCAATAGAATAGAGATCATTCCCCATACTTGTTTCAATATCTAAAGATAAAATATTAAACTCGGGGTTATAGGAGCTTCTTTTAATTTTTGGATCCCTATAAACTAGGACGCCATTTTTTTCTTCAAAGTCACCAAAAAACTCGATCGAACCATATATAAACCTCTCCATGAGAAATCTCTCAGGAGTTCTAACGTCTGACTCAAAAGTTCGAAGACCATTTTGTTTAAATAAATCTCTACCCTCTTGAAGGTCTTTATGCGTATTAAAATACAAGGCATCTACTGGTTTAGACTGAAAGGATTTGAGTGCAACATTCTTTCTCTGACAAGGAGGCATATTGCCAGGTAGACTTGCTTCTTTTTCGATAAAAAATAGTGGCCTGGAGGTTGAAATAATTATTTCAAAAGGGCCATGAGCAGAAATACCATAAAAGAAGATATAGTGCTTTGAGTTAATATCTTCTGCTCTGGCCGTTAAAATAAAGCCTTTATTTAGCCTCATGGGCCTCCTTTTTTAGAGAATTTTATATACCATCTGCTCACTATATTCACATGACACGGAAAATTAATATGAATACAAACGACCTTTACCCAGAGATTGAGCCTTATAACAAAGGGCATTTAAAAGTAAGTGAACTGCATCAGGTATATTATGAAGAATCGGGAAACCCTGATGGTGTTCCAGTTATTTTCATTCATGGTGGCCCTGGTGGTGGTTCATCACCTGGGTATCGACGTTTTTTCGATCCCAAAAAATGGCGGGTTATTCTTTTTTGCCAAAGAGGTTGTGGAAATAGCAAACCATTTTCTGAGCTAAGAGAAAACACAACGTGGGACCTTGTTTCAGATATGGAAAAGATCAGAGAAACTTTAAATATTGAGAAATGGGCCTTATTTGGTGGTAGCTGGGGATCTACCTTATCTCTTGCTTACGCTCAGACTCATCCAGAAAGAGTAAACGCACTTTTTCTTAGAGGTATTTTTCTACTGCGGCATAAGGAGTTACAGTGGTTTTACCAAGAGGGAGCATCCAGAATATATCCTGACGTTTGGGAGAAGTACGTTGCGGCCATACCTGAAAGTGAGCGCAATGACTTTATATCCGCCTATCATAAACGATTAACAAGTGATGATGCTCAGATAAGGCAAAAGGCAGCTATTGCTTGGACAACATGGGAAGCTTCTACTAGCTTTCTTCTTCAAAGACCTGATCATATACAAAGTTGTTCTGATGATCAGTTCGCTGATGCATTTGCACGAATAGAATGTCATTACTTTATTAATAAAGGGTTCTTTAAAAGTGATGGTCAGTTACTTGAAAATATAGATAAAATCTCACACATTCCATGCGTTATTGTGCAAGGACGCTATGATGTTGTCTGCCCTACTGAATCTGCCTGGGAACTTCATAAAAGTTATCCCGGCAGTATTCTAGAAATTATTGAAGATGCTGGTCACTCCGTTAAAGAAGTAGGCATCACTTCCAAGCTTATTGAGTATACTGACTCTTGGGTTGATAAGCTCACAAAGTAAATGTGAAATTATTTACTAAAATGCCAGGAACACATGCTCCTCCAACGGATCTTTGCCCGTAGGTAGAAATATTAGGGAACGTTTCAGTTTCCTCTGTGAGATCTACGAGTTGGTCGCCAAAGAAATTATAAAAGGACTCATCAAAACGAAGGTCTTTGATTGGCCCTACTATTTCTCCATTTTCAACCCAGAAACAAGCATAGCGAGTCATCCCTGTTAGCCGACCCGATAGAACATCACTCCAATTCAGGTAATGAATATTGGATATGTAAAGGCCAGTTCCGATCTCTTTAAGAATATCTTCTTCTTTTAGTTTACCTGCTGCTACATAGGGGCTACGTGGTGATTCATGGGTATCAGCACCATTTGTTTTTTCTCCAAACTCTTTACTGGAGCGTGAACTAACAAGAACATTTTCTAGTTTACCGTCTTTAATGAGTTCTATTTTTTCATCAGAGACTTCGCCTCTAGAGTTAAATTGAGGCCCTAATCCAAGAGCAAAATTTTCTGAAAAATTAAACTTAGGAGAAAGCTGTCTTTCGTTATTATAAATTTTACAAAAAGCCGATCTATTATGTTTGATGGCCTTTAGACTAATTCCATGCCACCCAAACATTGAAACAAAGTCATTTACAGCTGCCGGAGCAAAGTAAGCACGATACTTCCCTCTTGGAACATCCTTTTTCTCCATGCTCATTTTGGCCAGAAATTCTTTACATCGATTGACTTCCTCTAGGTACTTTGTTTGATTCCATTCATTGCCACCATAAAATCCTTTAACAGCATTCTGTTTGGAATCAAAAAGACTAAAATCAACAAAAAAGTTTTCACCGTAATAGAAATGATTCTGTCCCTCTGAGTTTATTGAGGCCCTATAAATAGGTCCATTTGAAACATAACCAGCTACATCAAGCTCGCCCAGTGGTTTTAAAACTAAGTCCATTAATTCATCAACATTCTTTAATTGACCCTGATTCACATTTTCACTAACACTGGAGTTTTCAAAAAGAACTTGATGTGGATCTTCTGGTAATAATTTTGTTTCTTTTTTTAATGAAGAAATAGCACTCTGAATTTTTGCTCGATCACTGACTTCATCGAAAGTAATACTCAGGTTGTAGTGGGATGTTCTTCCTCCTTGTAGAAAAGTAATAGACAAATGGCATTGTTCCACATGAGTCACTTGTCTTACTTTAGATCTATTGAAACGGATAAAAGAAGAAGACTCCCCTTTAAACTCAAGCCCCATTTGCTCTTCAGGGCCGCATCTTTCAATCGCAAATTGACCTATGTTTTGTATATAACTTTTTATGTTCTCTACGTATTGTTTCATTAGGCTCCCCCGAATACTTCAATATTTTTAAACAAACAAGCAGGTACTGCATGACCTACTTGAATTACTTGATTAGGCTCTCCTTTGCCGCAATAAAAGGAACCATTAATTTCCATTGTGTTACGATCGCCAACCATTTTGAGATTATTCCAAAAAGGTATGGTGATACCTCTATAGCTTGGATTTTTAACAACTTTTGTAAGTTTTCCATTCTCAATAAGCTGGGCGTACTCACAACCAAATTGGAATTTGTTTCTATAATCATCAATGGACCAAGATTTATTAGTATGCATAAACACACCTTTTTCAACAGATGAAATCATATCTTCAACGCTTGAAACACCTGGTTCTACGTTGATATTTGCCATTCGATCTATAGGGGCCCTATTCCAAGAGCAACTCCTAAAGTTAGAAACACCAGGTAAGGATATCCTTTCCTGACTCTCTAATCCTCCCAATCCTCTCTGAAGAATTCCTGACTTGATAAGATATTCTTTAGTTGCCAAACTTCCTCCATCATCAATTTTATAAGAAGCAAGCTCTGAAGGAACTGTAGGGTCAAAAGTAACATTTAAAATATCTGGCCCATATCTAAGTTTTCCAAAGTCTTCGGGTTTAATGAAACTCCAACCAGCATAGTTTCTCTCATCCCCCAAGATACGGTCATACTCAAGAGGGTGACCTATAGATTCATGTACTTGAAGTACCATTTGGTCAGGGTCTACGATAAGGTCCATTGTCTGCTCAGGGCAATTTGGTGCCTTAAGTAGCTCCAAGGCCTGTTCAGAGATTTGATTTGCCTTTCGCTCAAAAAGATCTCGATCCATGAACTCTAGGCCCATTTGACCGTTACCTGACCATGTACGACTTTGGGAGCTACCATTTTCAGCGGCCGTTGCGCTCATTTGATAAGATATTTGGTTTATTTGTGTCTGAAATAAGGATCCATTTGTACTCACAAACTCTATTGAGTTATCAACAAGCATAATGTTGGCCATAGAATTATCTATACCGTTGTGTTTATTAATTTTATCACTTGTAAGGCATAAAAAGTCAGTAATATCGGCATCACTAAATGAATCAAAAGCTTGCTTTACAGGAGTGGCGTATTCTCCTACAACCTTTGGTCTATGTTTTAGACTAAAAGGAAAAAGGCGATACTCTGAAGCCTTTCGTGCCAAATCAACTGCCTTTTCGGTTGCTAAGCGTACTCCCTCTAATCCGATATCCGCAGTGGCACAATATCCGAATTGTCCCTGATAAAGGACTTCAACCATCACGCCTTGGTCATATAGAGTCCCACAATACTCCGGATAACCGTTTCTAACAGTGAAGGTTTTCTTTTTAGACGTAACTTTTCTTAATCCAACCCAATCGGCTTTTTGGTTAAGAGATTTTAAAACTTTAGATAGGTCTTGTGTCATTTCTACTCCAAGAGTTAATTAAATTGAATATAGAACCTGCTACTTTTATTAGCAAGTTAGACCTTGTGTGCTTTGCGTCAATAACCAGTTTTAATGGCCTCGATCTGGAGTACATGCTATTAACCTGACGACTCAAACATTTATTACCTCGATATGGAAGGAAGACTATGAAACTTATTGTCCTTTTAATGTGTTGTTTACCATTTATGACTTATGCTGCTTCAACCTGGGATAACTCAAATAACCCGGGACTCTTTTATGAAAAATTAGAAAGGACCTATGATCGTCTTCCTAAAAAGGGAAAACTCTCAACAACACCTTGGAGTGGTGACTACTGGCCAACATATAAAGGTGGGCTCACATACCGTTGGTCATACCCAACAAGAGACGATAATCAAAAATATGGATATGAATTAATAGAGAACTATACTGAACTTACTCAAAAACAACTCTCTTATCTTTCTCCAGCAGAAAAATATGACCTTTATATTGGCCGCACTGATTTTCCAGTGACCAACTATGAAAGAAACAGAACACAAATATTAAAAACTGTTCCAGGCTCATCTGTTTATAATAGTGAGTATAAAATTCCTACTTGGGAAGGGCTTTGTCACTCTTGGGCACCGGCCACTTATCAATATACTGAGCCAGAACCAGTATATATGACTAATGAAGATGGTGTTAAAATTCCTTTCTATACATCAGATATAAAGGCCTTACTAACTCTTAAAGGTCATGTCTTACCTGCAACAAACCAAAGGTTTCTAGGCTCACGTTGCTACTTAGATTTCAAAGAGCTTGAAAAAAAGCTTAATAACGGTGAAATTACACGTGAAGAATTTATGGCCCAAATAAATTCAAAAAGCTGTGAAGATGTTAACGCTGGGGCCTTCCACCTTATTCTAACCAACAGAATAGGTATGAAGGACAAATCTTTTATTATCGATATAACTAGAGATGCAGAGGTATGGAACCAACCTATCGAAGCATATGCTGTTAAAGAATTATCAAGAAGATCAGGAGCAAGCTCTGATGCCGCTCCTGGAACAGTATCTGAAGTTACAGTTCAAGTATGGGTACGCTATGTGGCTGAAGTAGGTCAACATTACAGAAGAACAGTTTCAACAAAAGAGTCACTAAAAGTTGCTGTTTATAAATATACCCTTGAATTAAATAGAGATAATGAAATTATCGGTGGTAATTGGCTCAGCTTCGAGCGACCTGATTTCATATGGGATGAAGATGTACCTCAATTCAGAGGCTTTTTTGCCCCACTTTCTAAGATATATGAAAAATCGACGGCCTACGCTAGACCTTCTAGTTGGAATGATAAGAAGGAAAGAATCCTTAAACTTGGACGCAAAAACCTATTAGCAAAAAAGTTTATTACTTCGGCCAAAAACGAAGTAACTAAATCTAAAATGCTAAGTGCAGCTAAAAAGGAAATCATTAAAAGAAAGTTTGTGATTGAAGCTGCAAAAATGGCCCTTGAAACAAAAATCAGAAAGGCCAAAAGAATGAAATTCCTTAAAAGAAAAGTACGTCATAATGTTATGGCGGATGTTTGGGCCAAAATATTTTTAAAAGAAGTCAAAAAGGATGCTCATAGTACTAAAGTAAAAAAGAAATGGCATAAACTAGGAAGAAAAGCATCAGTACTCTCAACAAGTGCAAGAGTGATTGAACGTCTTCCGCAAGAAAACAGAAAGCTCACAGAACTTTATGTTGAAGCGGCCAAAAGATCTGAACTTGAGATGATGAGAAGACTTGTTAAAGAAGGCGCCGATCCAACTGGTAAAAAGATTGGACTTACACCTGATAAAATACTTTCAATGGTTTTCTCAAACCTTAAAGGTGAAATTATCAAAGAATTTCTTGAATTAGGTGCAAACCCAACTCCATATCTTCATGAAGCGGCCAAAGCAGGAAACCTTAACGTCTTTAAAGTTCTAATGAGTTACTCTCCAGAGCTTAATGTTACAAATGCTAACGCTGAAACCGTTCTCATTTACCTGGCCAAAATGGGGAAAATTAAACTCTTAAAAGAAGTAATTTCTTCAAAGCAGTTTTCGACCGAAGACTTGAATGCTATTGACTCTAAGGGTAGAAACGCGCTTATTTTTGCCATTATTGGGGACAACAAAAGGCCAAGTGATATAAGGGTGGATATTGTAAAACTGCTTATTGATAAAGGAATAAATTACAACCAAAGGGACCACTACGGTGAAACAGCAAGGTCCTATGTCTCTTTTGGAAAAAAATATTCTCATTACAAAATTAGACAAATTCTTAAAAAAGTAGGGGCCAAAAAATAGTGAACTCATCGAATCTCTTTAGCACAGGTACTAAAAATTTTAAGCGCCCATTGGTTATCGCTGGGCCTTGCTCTGCTGAAAGCAGAGAACAAGTTCTTAGTACTGCTAACGAGCTTAAGGGAATTGAAGAGGTTCAAGTTTTTAGAGCTGGTTTATGGAAACCTCGAACGAGACCTGAAACTTTTGAAGGTGTCGGAGAGATCGGACTATCTTGGCTCAAAGAAGTAAAAGAGCAAACTTCTTTTAAAGTTGGAACGGAAGTAGCTAACTCTCACCATGTTGAGCTTTGCTTAAAAAATGGTATTGATGTTTTATGGATTGGAGCAAGAACAACAACAAACCCATTTGCTGTTCAAGAAATTGCTGACTCACTTAGAGGCGTTGATATACCAGTATTAATCAAAAACCCTATTAATGCAGATATTTCACTCTGGATAGGAGCTATTGAAAGAATGAGTAAAGCGGGACTCAAAGACCTTATGGCGATCCATAGAGGTTTTTCATCCTCTCTTGATTCTAAATATAGAAACAGACCATTGTGGAAAATTCCAATCGAATTAAAACATCACTACCCTGAGCTTCCTATCATATGTGACCCTAGCCATATATGTGGCCAAAGATCGACCATAGAAGATGTCTGTCAAAAGGCGATGGATATTCATATGGATGGCCTTATGATTGAAACCCATATCAAGCCTGAACAAGCACTCTCAGATGCAAAACAACAAATCACTCCTGGACGTCTATTTGAAATTCTTAAAACGCTTTCATATAAAAATGAATCTAGTCATGATGTGGACTTTGAAAGAACACTCGAGATTTTAAGAGATAAAATTGATATTATTGACCTTGATATTATTGAAGCTCTTGCACAAAGAATGGAAGTGGTTGAACAGATTGCAAAAATCAAACATGAAAAAAACGTTTCTGCTTTTCAACAAAAAAGAATGGATGAAATCCTCAAGCAAAGAGTTCAAAAGGGTATCCAGTTTGGTCTAATGAAAGACTATATTCAAGAGTTATTTAATATAGTTCACGCTGAATCTGTAAAAAAACAAACTGACTTCTTTAAGAATAAAAACCAATAAATAGCTAGGCGCTATTTTTCAAAGACGGTACTTTTCGATTTAAATAGTCCTCATAACTACTCTTTAAACTTTTAGGCTCTAATATCTCAAATGAATCTGAGTGTTCATGATACCAATTAAAAAACTCATCACAAACCTCAACTGTTGCTGCATAAATCTTTTGACCTTCATAGTTCGTAATAAGACAGGGGTTTTCCATTAAATGAAAAGGCGGGTTAAACTCAATTTCATTACTTGAAAGAATTCTTAAAATAATTCTGCTTTCATTACCACTTAGCTTTCTAATCTGAGATATAAAGTCATTCACCTGAATATTAGTATAGATCTTTTCATGGGATTTACCTGTCATAACCATAAATGAGCGAACATCATTTAACGAAAAATAAGTAAGACAGTTCTCACTCACGTCTTCTCCTACGACAGATAATTGATCTTCAATAAATAACATTCTTCTTGGGCAAATTTCTGTTTTGTAGTGATCATGAAGCTCAATAGAAATGTTCTCACCTTTAAGTATCGACGTCTCTAACCTTTGAATAAAATCCTCACCAAGCAAGTTCACAAGATCCGGAAAGCTATCCTCATGATTGGCCCCTGCTGGAAAATTAAAGAGGTTATAACCTGGAAACCGTATTTTGATTTCATTCACTTTATTCTGAACAAAGTTTTGAAAGTATTCAAAAGCTTCCCTTTCCTCTTTGAGAAAAGTGTACTGGAGAGAAAGCCAATCAGAGAAACTAAAGATAAACTGAGTAAGTTCTTCTTTTTTAGGTATAACGATACATTTATTATGCTTTGGGCCTTTGATTTTTATTTCAAAGTTAAAGTGTTTAATAAACTCAAAAATTTTATTTAGACTTTGCTCGGATACTGGAATTTCATGAAATACTTTCTCTAGGTCCTCATCATCATCCATTCTAGCTATTAAAGCTAAAACTTCCCAAAAATTATTATCGAACAAAAGTGATTTTTTTAGCATGAATAATCAAGCCTTTATAATTCCTAGTATTTTGATCGGGCTTTTATTTCTTGGCCTTAGTCATTTTTCCCTGAAGTATGTAATAATAGAGGTATATGCTATCAAAAAAATTATTTAACAAACCCTTCATCGCTATTGGTATTTTATTTGCCTATATCTTCATTCACCAGCTTTACACCAAAGGCTATTTCTCTAAAAGAGCGCAGCTACTAAAAGCAACCAGTTGTGTGGCCCTTAATGTAAAACTAACGAGAAACTTGCCTAAAGGATGGCTAAGTAAATGTGATAACAATAATCTTACTGTATCTGCTAAATCAAAATTATTTAATCAAAACCTTAAAGACCCCAAAAAGTATAAAGAATTCGTGTTTGGAGAGCTCGCTAATAATCTTGTTTTAGTGGCCAGGCAATCCCCAAGTGATAACTTAGAGCGAACATTTCTTATTAAGTTTGTTCTTGATGCTCCACAGGGTGTGATCTCTGCAATTACCGAAGGTAAAGACCTTGTAAAACTCCAAACTCTTACTGATAAGGACCTTATCCTTAAGCACTTTGAAAGAACAATTCAAGTCATAGAAAAGAAAGCTGAAAAAGAATCAGAGCAAAAGACTAAATAAGTCTAATCCAGATTCGAAACTTTGTTCAATATCATCAAATTGAAGCTCATATTTTTTCGCATGAAGCATTAAGCGCTCCCCTTCTTTGCCATAGAGAGGATCCCCTACAATAGAATGCCCTAAGTGTGACATTTGTACTCTAATTTGATGTCTTACACCGGTAAGAAGTTTAACTGTTACTAAGCTAATATTTTTTGTTGGTAAATACTCGCTTTCTAAAATCTCTAATCTGGCCAACAAACCATCATGGTGAGGCAAGACTTTCATTTTCGCCCCTTTTTTACCACTTGGAGCAAGAAAGTTTTCCACAGGCCCCATGACATCCAACTCCCCTTCCACGGCCAATTGATAAATTTTGGTTTTAAAACTTTTCTCAAAGTTATTTCTTAAACCTAAAAATAAGTTTTCATTTTTACAATAAATGAGCACTCCAGAGGTTTCGTAGTCTAATCGATAAAGCAATCCCCTTTCAGAGTTTTCTCTACCGACTTCAAAAATTTTATTATCAGAATATTTATTTCTCAAAAAGCTAAGACAATTATACTGATCACTATAAAAATGTGGGTGGCCGTGAACTCTACACGGCTTATCCATTACTATAAAATTTTCATCTTCATGTAGAACCACAATCTCAGGGCCTAAATAGTTGGGATTTATCATGTTTGAATTCACAAGATCAATAGGAAGCTCTATGGCCATATTTTTATTGGCCTCTTTGGAGAGAAAGTCTTTAGAAATCCCCATTTTCTTTAATCTACTTTTAGATACGCCTAGGATATCTAATATCGCATTTTCAACTGTAGTATAATGTTTTAATAGACCAACCTTAATCATGGCTGTGATGGTACTGCTCGCCCCTCGGCCCTTAAGTCTGTTTTTCTAAGAATAAACTCTACTCTTCGACTTAATTCTTGATTTTCTACTTCACTTTTCCCAGGGATTCTCTCAGGCCTTGAGTCTCCGTAGAATACAGAAGACAATCGAGAAGATTGAATTCCACGACGAATTATCGTTTTGGCCACGGCCGCTGCTCTTAAAGAAGAGAGAATAAAAGCATCACGTCTTCCATCATCCGAAGTTTCACCTTTACTAGCATGACCTTCAATAAAAAGCGTCCAGCCCTTATTACCAAGTAACTTGATAACCTTTTCAAATACTTCTACGGAAATATCCTCTATTTGAACGGAACCTTTCTTAAAATATATTTTGTCATTAATTCTTACTTTAATACCTTCAGGCATTTCATAAATGGTGACATTTTCTTGTAAATCAAACTCTTTTAAATCACTTTTCATTTGATCAAGATCTTCAGCACTCTCTCTATTTATTTCATGTTTATCAAACATCCCTTCCATTGTTAGAAAATCAATAGGAAAAGGTTTAATGATCTCTGCACTTTCCATCATCACAGGTTGATTGTCAGGTGACTTACCAGGTTGTAAAACTTCACCCTGCTTTAAAACGTTACCACCAAAGGCATTTCTTATAGAGCCTAAGGCCGCTTCATACTTAGCAGATTCTGTCTTAGCAAATGAGAGAAGGAGAACAAAGAAAGTCAGTAATAAGGTGATAAGGTCGGAGAATGTGGCCATCCACCCTGGGAGCCCGGGAGGAGGACATACAGGACATTTTGGACAGTTATTCTCTTCAGACATTTAACTATTCCCCCCCCTCAGACTCATCAGTTTTTCTTTGAGCTGGAGCAAGAAAGGAGTTTAGCTTTTCACGTATTAATCTAGGGTTCTCACCAGCAACAATGCCAAGAACCCCAGCTATAATAATATTCATTTTAACGGACTCTTCATTTGATCTAAACTTTAGTTTATTAGCAAATGGCCCACAAAAAACGTTCGCAATAATCGCACCATAGAATGTTGTTAAAAGTGCAACGGCCATAGCAGGACCAATTGCTGCTTGATCTGAAAGGTTCCCAAGCATGATAACGAGACCAATTAGAGTACCAATCATACCCATCGCAGGTCCGTCATCTTTCATATTTGAAAGAACATCAATACCTAGCTTATGTCTCTCTTCCATAGAATCAATTTCTAACTGAAGAACAGCACTAATAACTTCAGGTGGTCTGTTATCGGCGGCCAATGTACAAGCTTTTTTCAAGAAAATATCATCAATTGGAACTTTCTCAAGCGCAAAGACAGACTCTCTACGGGCCGTTTCGGCTAAAGAGCACACTTCATCAATAGTACTTTTCGGATTAGCCGAAGTTCCAAAGAAAACCTTCATACCAAACTTTGTTAACCCAAGGACGGTTTCAAGTGGCCACTTAACTAAAGTAACACCAATTACACCCATACCAACAACAATGACAGAAGGAATATCAATAAAGGCACCAAGATCACCTGCACTTAAAATTGCACCAAGAATGGCACCAACAGCAACAACTAATCCAATGACCGATCCAATATCCATACAAAACTTCCTTTTAGTTTCATGGAATTAATCGGATTAAACTAAATAGAAATTAAGAGAATATGTCAGATAGAAGGTCTAAGAACTTTTTTCCTTCTCTATGAATTCAGTCAGCTTTTTTAATTTCAGAAAAAGTCTTATCAAGGTACTTCAACATGGATAGTCTCAGATCATTCATTGTCATGTTATCTACATCAACCGACAATTCCTGTTTGATTAAATCTTCTGATAAACCTGACAGGTTTGATAATGAATCTAATCTTACATTTTGAGTTTTACAATGCCCTTCCTTGGATACCATAAAATACTCTCCTAGTATTGCGTTCTCTTTGTGCTGGGTCAATAATATCTATCCATCATGATTAATGTCAACATTATGCGACCTAAAACAAAGAGCTGTAAGATTTTATCAGACAAAAAGCTGAGTAAAACTTTCTAGTTTTTTATACATCTCTTTGTATTCTAAGCTGGATTTACTCAGTAAAGTGATCCCTCCTCCACTTGAGTAACTCATTATATTACTTTCTAAATCTATTTCAGCAGAGCGAATATTAATAGAGGCCGCGATGGCATTTTTGTATAGAAGAATAGTTGAGCCGCAGTAAAAACCTCTGTCTCTACTTTCTAGTTGCCTTAAAATATCAAGTACTCTTTTTTTGGGTGCACCTGTTACACTCCCCCCAGGGAATAATGATTTAATAACTTGATACAAATCCACAGTAGTATCAAGTATGGCCTCAATTAATGAATATTGATGAATGAGTCCGGGAACAAGAAGCTTACTCCTTTTTTTAATAACCTTGGCGTTTGGTTTTTGAATTCGCGACAGATCATTTCTCATAAGATCAGTAATCATATAGAGCTCTGCTCGATCTTTTTCACTATCTAATAAAAGCCTCCAACTTTTTTCTATACTCTCTTCTCTTGAGATTGTTCCTTTTATAGGTCTTGTTGTTATAGATAGGCTTTGCTTTTTTTTAGTAATCTCAAACAAAGACTCAGGTGAATTACTGATTAATAACTTATTTAGTGAAGGAAGAAAACTGGCATGCCCATAAGGTGCTCTTGCTTGTTTATTTTTCCAAAGAGTTCCAATAATATCATAGGGGTTATGTGTGTTAATATGAAAATCAAATTTTTCTGTTAAATTAAATTGATAACAGTTCCCCTTTAGTAACTCTTGATATCCTTTCTTAAATTTGGTTTTATAACCCTCGAATTCAACTTTATTTATACTTTTAATTTTACAATGATCTGCTTTAATATCTTTAAGGTAATCAACATGATCATAGCAAAGGTCAATCGCCAAAAGACAATTCTCACTAATATTGGTGTTATAAAGTATATGCTGTAGTTCATAGAAAAGATGAAATACTCTAGGTTTTTTAAAATTATTATCACATTTTATTGATTCACATTCTTTTAGAAAATCACTAATCGATGTAACTTCTTTTTCTTGGGAAATTAAGTTAATCCTATAATTTTTGTAATAGGCATATCCCGATAATAATTTACTAAAGCGAACGAAGGGAAATTTCGAGTTCTGAGTAACAAAGATAGAAAACGAATTTTTCATAGGGTCATATAATATCTGGTTTATAAGTAAGGTTCTCGAATGAGGTATATTTACCAACCCAAGATACTTTTGCCGTACCTATCTCACCACCCCGGTTTTTACCGACAATGATTTCTGCAACACCTTTATCTTTGGTATCAGGGTTATAAACCTCATCCCTATAAATCATCATAACAATATCCGCATCCTGCTCAATGGCACCAGATTCTCTCAAGTCAGACACATTTGGTCTTTTGTTACCAGGCCTTGTTTCAACACCTCTATTGAGCTGAGATAAACAAAGTACCGGACAAGCAAGCTCTTTTGCCATCTGCTTTAGTCCCCTTGAGATTTCAGAAATTTGTTGTTCTCTGGAAGCAATGGTGGCATTGGCCTTCATCAGCTGGAGGTAGTCAATAACGACAAGCCCTAACCCTTCATCAGTTTTTATTTTACGGCACTGAGATTGGATTTCATTAAGAGAAACTCCACTATCATTTATATAAATAGGAAGATGAGAGAGCTCTTGAACGGCCATCGAGATATTTCTAAGGTCAGTATCAAGAAAATCTTTAGTTCTCAGCTTTCTTGAATCAACCTTGGCCTTACCTGATAGTAGTCTCATACTTAATTCTTGCGAAATCATCTCCAGAGAGAAAAATGCGACCGGAAGCTGGGATTGTTCTACGGCATTAATTACAATATTCATCGCTAGTGATGTCTTACCCATTGCAGGTCTTGCTGCTAAGATTATTAACTGCCCAGGCTGCATACCAAGAAGCATTTTATCTAATTCTTTAAAACCAGTTGGTAGCCCAGATATTTCACCAGCACTTCTTGAGGTATCTTCAAGGTCAATAAGATTTTGTTTTAGGGCCGCATTGAGTTTAATTAAGTTTTTATTCTTTGCTTGATTTGTCAGTTTAAAAAAACTGGCCTCTACCTCTTGAATAAATTCCTGAGGGTTTCCTTCGAAACTTTTACCTTTCTCAGCAACGACTTGTGCGGTTTTCACAATGCTTCTAAGGCTACTTTTATCTTTAACGATTTTAGCATAATGATATGCATTTGCTGTCGAAGCGTGGTCTTCTACTATTTCTAAAATCGCTTTTTCTCCACCAATGGCCTCTAATTTTCCTTTATCATTAAGCTTTGAACTTAGAGTTACATAATCGATGGGTTGACGGGAGTTAAATAGATCATTGATGGCCTCAAAAATAATTCCATATTGAGGGTGAAAGAAATCATCTTTAATAAGTTCTAGGTCAGAAACTTCATCAAAGACAGTTCCATCGACAATCAAACAACCTAGAAGAGATTTTTCTGAGAGGATATCGCGAGGCATTTCATTTATATCTTTCATAAAAGAAAGTTAACCTCAAAATATTCATTTTCCAAGGGATGAGGTGCTAAAAAAAGGGACGCTTAGTTAAAGCGCCCCTTGCCAAATCATTAAGATCTGAGAATTTCGTCAGCTTTTTTCTTGAGCATTTGCTCTTCAGTGAGGTTTTCTTCCGAAACTTCCTCTTTGTTTTCAGCTTTCGCGTCATTCTTGGCCTTTTCGGCCTTGGCCTTTTTGGCCTCTAATTCTTTTTCTTTTAATTCTTTAGCTTGCTCTGGATCCATAATGACAGATACAGAAAAATTCGCATGTACGTTGCTAAAAACTTTAACATCAACGTCATACTCACCTATTGATTTAATAGGGTTCTTTAAAGTCATCATTTTTCTTTCAACATCAAGCCCTTTCTCAGCTAGAACTTTTGAAAGCTCAACAGTTGTCACAGAACCAAAAAGTTTTCCATTTGCTCCAACTTTTTTGATTAGCTCTAGCTTTAAACCATCTAGTTTTCCCTTAAGCTCAAGTGCATCTTTTTGGGCATCTTCAACTTTTTTGGCCAAAACTCTTTGTTGATTTTCTAGTGTTTTTTGATGTGCTTTATCTGCTACTACGGCCACTTTTTGTGGAATTAGGTAATTTCTAGCATACCCTTGAGAGACATTTACAATCTCTCCAACATTTCCAAGTGATGGTACTCTTTCAGTTAGAATAACCTTCATACGTTATCTCCTTTATCATCATTTTCTTTTTTCTTAAAAAACTTTCTAAAATCCACCCAAAGATCAAAAACTCCTACGATTACTAATGCTCTCCATGCAAGCATAAGCCCCATCCCCACCATAAGTGTTCGGAAAAAACCAAAAACTTTTAGATGAGTTAGGAAATCGAGAAAAATTCCAAACCCTTGGAAAAAATAAAATACTCCCATCATATAAAGGAGATTACTTCCAATAACTGTTCCAACATCCCCAAACAAGTATTCACCTGTTAACATAAGAATGAGTCCGGCAATCAAAGGCCAAACAAATAAATCCGGAACCTTAAAGTGAGTAAGCTCAGCTATAGAGTGAGGGTAATCAACCTTCATTCTCCATATAGGCCAATTTCTTAAAACTAAGAAAAAGCTTGCCCAAAGCGAGATGAAGATACTAATAAAAATTGTTGCTGGTAACCAAGAGACAATATTGTTAACCAAGCTGCTAGGGTCTTTTACGATATCCTGTAGATACCTTACTTCCTCCCCTTTACCTGCTTTTAATAGCTCAGCGTTTTTACCTGTCTTTAATGTTTGGATCATTTGATCCACATTATTTTGAACAACCTGCTTAATTGAAAAATCACCTAATAACTTGGCCATTAGCCAAATTAAGGTAATCACCCCAATAATAAGAAACCCTGATTTCATAAGGCCTCTAACAGGAGGAATCTTACGATTAATAGTTTCAGAGATTAAAAAAGCATAGAAGACAGTCATAATAGCGCTAACACCACCAAGGGAGAAGGTATTAGGTACGCTTTGCCCTAATCCAAAAAGTATAACGGTCATAATAGCACCAAGGATTAGCCCTCTTGATTTTCCAAAAAGAAGAAAAGCAATAGTAAGGGGCACCGGCGCTAAAACCGTAAACGGTGGAAAGGAACAAAGAGCTAGCGTCATGATTCCCAAGAAAATGAGCTTTGGAACAGGTTGAGAGTCTGCGAACATCTCGAGTTCCACCTTTTCATCTTTATTTTCTTGGTTATCTTTTTGAGAATCCATCAACAACTAAACCCTTATCTTTCAGAAGCGATTCTATTTGTGAAAACGCTAGCGAGACCAATGTTTCTGGCCCTTTTAATTGCAGCGTTTGCAAATCTTTGGTGCTTTCTTGAAATAGAACTTACTCTTGCAGGAGAAATCTTACCAAATTCATTTAAAAGCCATTGGTATGTTTTAGGATCTTTCCAATCAGCAGTTACAGATTTGGCCTTAAACCAACAAGCCTTACTTTTAGAAAATCTTTTTCTGTCTTTTTCAAGAGTACTTTCGCCTTCTGATTCAATATGATCAGTTACGCTACCCTTATACTTTTTACTAAAAGGTGTTTTGTAGGCCTTAGAAATTTTATCAAGATCAGAGTCATCCCCTAATCTAACGATAAGATATCTAAGAATACCTTCACTAATTTTAATTCTTCTTGCAATTTCAACGTTTGCTAAATTGTTAGCTTTGTATTGAAAATACAAATAACGTCCTCTTTCCTTTCCATTTGAAGTAGGTTGAGCAAGTTTAAGTGATCCCCAATCATCTTCGATAGTCACTTCACCATCGTAGCTTTTGGCCACTTCATGGATCATAGTTGAAACATCTTTGAGTTGAGATTCATTTAGGTCGTCTTTCGCAACTATGGCGATTTCGTAAATCATAGACACTCCTGGTTTTGTAGCTAAGTCCGTTATTGGCCTAGCGAGCGTTAGTAAATGTTAGGGGGCAAACTATCACCTTAGCTACAAGATTTAAAGGATTTAATGCGTCGTCACTAAAAATATATTCAAGGCCTTAATCTCTATGCCGAATAGGAATTATGAAAAGATTTTTGGCCCTATACTTTATTGTAATTTCAACAACTTACGGACAAAGCTTTAATAAAGTTTTGGATAATGTCCAAGATCTCATGCTTGGACCAAGAGGGGTTGAGTTATTCTTATCAAATTTAGGCAGTCTTTATGGTCTAGATTTACAGGGAAATTGGAGAATAAAAGAAGAAAGAATCACTAAACTGGCCCAAGGCGCCGCAATTGATAATGAAGGGGTCATGTATAGTGTTAATGAAGGTGCTGTTCTATTTAGAACATATCAACAGGTTAAATTGGCCTCGATTGGTCATGATGGAACTGAGTTTAAATTAAGTAAAAATGGTACTCTTCAATTTGCTAATAAATCCTTTGAACAAAGTTTTATCCAACTAATCGCACATCAAAAAAACCTTGCAGCAGCACTATCTTTATCAGGATATTATTACCTTAAAAAAGAAAAAGGCTTTCAAAAAGTTGGAGATCAAAAGTTCAAACAAATCGCACTTGGAAGAGATGGTACTATGGCCGCAGTTGGAGCAGATCATTTTATATACGTCAAAATGGGCGGCGCCTACAAACAAGGTCAATGGCAAAAAACACCACATAAAGCAAATAAGGTCTATATTAAAGACTTAAAAAACTTTTATAAAATCAATTCTAATGATGAACTTTACGTTTCACAAGACTTCATGCTTATCGATCATAATTTTACAGAGTTTCAAATTCAAAACCTTCATACCAAGCTTTGTCTTGAAAATATAAATGGTCGAGAAGTACAAGTACAAAGCTGTGATAGAGAAAGGCCACAATTTTGGCAAAGGGTTGATCGTAAGCAAGGTTATATAATTAAAAGTACGAAAACGAAAAATTGCCTCTTTCCTTTTGGTAATCAACAGGGATCTCCTATTGGTTTATGGGCCTGTACTGAACAGGCCGTTGTTAACAATGCACCTGGTATGGGAATTATACAATTTCAAAAAGGCTGTCTTGACATTGAAAAAATGAAGGAAGTTGGAGATAGCTCTATATTATGGAAACAATGCCCAGAAGGTAATTTTCAAAGATGGGCCTTTACAAATTTTCGTTATAAAGCGCCTTAAAGTCTTTATTCGTCAGCAAAAATCTCATACTGCTCAATATGGTAATTATTTTCTGAGCGAATAACCAAGTTAGTATCATATGTTGCCTCAAGGCTATCAATAATATCTAACTCTTCTCCGCAAAGTCTTGCTGTAACTTCGGGATGTGCATAAATAAAAACCTTTCTTGCCCCAATATTTTTCTTAAGAACTTTAATCAACTCTCGAACAAGCTCATAAGTAACGGTGATGGAGCTTTTAACCCTTCCAATACCTTCACAATAAGAACAAGGCTCACACAGAATTCTTGTTAGAGTATCCCTCGTTCTTTTCCTAGTCATCTCTACAAGACCAAGGCCAGAAATGGGAAGCACATTTGTCTTAGCACGATCTTTTTTAAGGCCATCAAGTAACGCTTGATAAACCATTTCTTTAGATTCATTTTTTTGCATATCAATGAAATCTATAATGATAATTCCACCACAATTTCTTAAGCGAAGTTGATAACAGATTTCTTTAACTGCTTCTAAGTTTGTTCTTAATATCGTGTCTTCGAGATTTTTTCTTCCAACAAACTTCCCCGTATTAACATCAATAGAAACTAGAGCTTCTGTTTGATCTATATTAAGTGATCCTCCAGAACGTAAGAAAACCTTATCGCTAATCCCTCTTTCTATTTCGTAATCAACACCATATTGTTCGAATATAGGTAATTCACCATCATAATAACTTGATTTACCTTTCATCCGAGGAAGATACTTCGTAACAAACTTTTCAACTTCCTTAAGGTTTTGACGGGAATCAACAACAATTCCTTCTACTGCTTCATCGGTGATATCCCTAAGCACTCGTTGTACAAAAGTAAGGTCTTTATAAATAGTTGAAGGGGCCTTAACCTTTTTGCTTCTTTTATGAACATCTTTCCAAATTTTATTAAGCATTTGATAATCATTTTTTAAAATTTGTTTTGATTGTCCTTCAGCAACTGTTCTTGCGATTATTCCCTGACCTTCATTTCTAATATTATCTAATTTTTCTTTTAGTCTTGTTCTTTCTTCTTCATTATCAATCCGACGAGAGACACCTGTATGTTCAATATAAGGCATAAAAACAACATATCGACCTGCTAATGTAATATGACGAGTGACTCGTGGACCTTTAGAAGAGATTGGCTCTTTAGCAACCTGAACGATGATCTCCATTCCTTCCTTAAGAAAATCCTCAATATTGGCCTCTGGCCTTAAACTCATATCCATTGTTTCGGCCAAGGTGCTCATCTCATCAGGAATAATTTCTCCAACTTGCGCTGCTTTTTTAGCATCTTCCCGAGTCTTTTTGGCCACCATTTCACGCTGTTCTTCTAACGTTGGTATGTAGGCATCATCTACATAGAGAAAAGCCGCTTTTTCATAACCAATATCTACAAAAGCGGATTGCATACCAGGTAAAACTCTTAAAACTTTGGCCTTATATATGTTCCCGACAGAAGGGTGACCTGTATTTTCATCAGTACTTCTATCCATGACAAAATCAATGATTTCCCCATTTTCTATAAGCGCGGCCCGACATTCATTGAGTGTTTGATTGATTATTAGATCTTTGGCCATTGAGTTTAATCCTTTATATAAAAATCCCTGCTATGGCCCCAGTCATAAGGCAAGCAAGTGTGCCACCGATGAGGCATTTAACCCCAAGCTTAGCAAAATCTTCTCTTCTTTCGGGGGCCAATCCACCAATACCGCCTACTTGTATCGCGATTGAGCCAAAATTAGCAAAACCACACAGTGCGTATGTCGAAATTGCTATCGCCCTAGGTGAGAGTGTACCTTCTCTGATATGTTGCTGTAAGTCCTTATAGGCCACAAACTCATTAAGCACTAACTTTTTTCCTAGCAATTGTCCAACGGCCGTACTTTCGGACCAGTCTATACCTAATAAAAAAGCGATAGGAGAAAAGAGAAAACCAAAGATTCTTTCAAAGCTCAGGGCTTTCTCGAGTCCAATAACTTGTCCAAACCAGCCAAGGATTCCATTAAACATGGCCACAAATGCAATAAATACGAGAAGCATGGCCCCCACATTAAGTGCCAATTTAAGTCCCTCGGCAGCACCATGAGTAGCAGCATCTATAATATTAAATGACTTTTTTTCGATTTCCATATTTACACTCCCTCTTGTTAAAGGAGTAGATGTTTCAGGCACCATGAGTTTGGCACAGACTAATGCTGCGGGAGCAGACATAACTGAAGCAGCAAGTAAGTGCCCAGCATCAATACCCATTCCCACATAGGCCGCAAAAACCCCTCCGGCCACGGTCGCCATACCACCAGTCATGAGTGCCATAATTTCAGAGTGTGTCATCTTGTTTAAATAAGGCCTCACAACTAGAGGAGCTTCTGTTTGGCCTGAAAATATATTGGCCGCTGCAGCTAAGGATTCTGCACCACTCGTTCCCATCACTCGCACCATAATCCATGCAAATGCCCTTATTATAAGTTGCATAAACCCAATATGATAAAGAACTGACATTAAAGCACTCATAAATATGATGCTTGGTAGTACCATTGTAAAAATAATGAATCCCATCTCCTTAGGATTATTTAATTTTCCAAAAACGAAATCTGTACCAATGTGAGTAAAGCTTAAAATCTCGGTAAATAGGTTATTTAAAAAATTAAATATATATAGGCCTAAATCAGATTTTAAAATTAAAACTCCAAAAAGAATCTGTAGACCTACTCCTGTAATGATGGTTTTCCATTTAATATCTTTTCTGGATTCACTCAATGCGTAAGCTATAAGTAAAAAGCACACTAGTCCGGCAACAGAGATTAGCCTATCCATTCGGTTCTCCTATTATGTAGCGATATTCATTTTTTTTTTGCCACATTAACTAAAGTTAAAGAATATCCTTTTTTAATATATTTTTTAAAGTAATAATAAGTGAAAGGAGAGCTGAATGAAGGAAAAACTACTCGTATCTGCAAGGTTAATTTATGGCCTTATGTTTTTTGTTTTTGGTTTAAATGGATTCTTTTACTTTATCCCATTACCTACTCCTACTCCGGAAGCTGGTGCATTTATGCAGGCCTTGATGGCGACAGGTTTTATTTTTCCAATGATCAAATGCATTGAGATATTAGTTGGGATTTCACTCCTAACGGGACGATATACTACTTTGGCCTTAGTCGTAATAACACCTATTCTTATAGTGATTACAAGTTTTCACCTTTTCCTTGATCATAGTGGGTTATCAAATGCCATCTTTATGGTTTTTCTCCATATTTTTCTTACGAATGGGCATTGGAAATACTATAAGGAGCTTTTCACTAAAAAGGCCGAGCTTAGGTAAGCTGTAAGGAGTGTATAATGGATATCTCAATAATAGTTGCAAGTCAGGGGAAAAACTTAGAGTTGGCCAATAGACTTCAGGAAATTATTAGAGATAAGGGCAAGCTTTCACAAATTATCGACTTATGTGAAACTCAACTGCCTTTATACACTCCAAAAGAAGAAGAAAAAGAAATTCCTACTCAGGCCCATAAACTAAATAAAACCCTCAAAGAATCTAAAAGTTTTATCATTCTTGCACCTGAGTATAATGGAGGAGTTCCTCCTGTTATGATTAATGCCTTAACCTGGGTAAGTCGATGTGGAAAAGACTGGAGAGATGCATTTAATGATAAGCATGCGCTACTTGGCACCCATAGTGGTGGAGGTGGTTCTCATGTGTTGGGTGCAATGAGAATGCAGTATTCCTTTATCGGAGTGAATATTTTAGGGCGCACTCTTCTTACAAATTATAATAAACCTTTAAACGAAGAGTCGGCCAACAGTTGTATAGACTCATTACTAAAACTTATTGAAGCTTAATGGGATAGGATTCATCCATTTTACTTGTTTTGAGATCTATTCTGATAAGTTGTTCATCTTTTAAAAAATAAGCTTTCCCATTAGACCAGTTTACACAAGCATCCAAATCATTGGCACCACCATCAAACTTACTTAAATCACTAAAAACATCTTTTATAGGACGTGGAAAGCCCTGAACAACTTTATTTGTTTTTCCATCGATGGCCAATATCTTGTCAGATTTAAAGAAATAAATGATATCATTACCAAAATAAAAGGCACAATCTAGTCCATCTCCCATGAACCTTTTTAGCCCTTTGAAATCTCTATCAGATACTCTTTTAGGATAACCAAAAGAGACTTTATTATTTTTTATATTGAAGCGTATAAGACCTTTTCCTTTTGTAAAGTAGACGAAACCGTCACCTCCATAAAATGAGGAGTCAATATTATTAGGGCCATCCTTAAGTCCACTAAGGCCCACGAAATTCCAATTGGAGTTTGGGCCAGAAAGGTATTTTGAGTTATTAAGACTAAAACGTGTAAAACTTCCTTCCTTAAAAAAATAAACATTCCCATTACCAAAATTAAGTGCAGCTTTTGAAGTGGGGAAAGACTCTTTTTCACCAGGAGTATTAAAATAGGAAACTTCATTATTATAAGGATTCTCAAAAATCTCATCTAATACTTTACCACTCCAATGTTTATTAAAATCTATTCCTAGTAAGGCCGCGGCCGTTGGAGCTATGTCATAGTTAAAAGCGGACATTTTAATTTCGTGATTTTTCTTTATTCCCTCACCTTTAATAATAAGGGGTACAAACTCATCTTCATATTCTTCTCTAGAGCGGTGTCTTTTCCCGATTCCTCCTCTATCAGAAAGAACCATGACTATCGTTTGTTTATTTTTACTACTTTGATTAATTTTTGTTAATAGATGGCCAATTTGACGATCTAAATACTCTAAGGTTTTCATATATCTTTTTGAACCAAACCCGCTTCTATGTCCGGCAACATCGAGTTGTCCAAAATAGGAAAACACAAAGGAAGCATTTTCAGAGCTAATATGCTTACCAGCGGCCAAGGTCACCCCTTTAGCCGTTAATTTAAATATATTTTTATCAAGGTAAGATTTTTCAAAGAGCTCACTCACTCTTTTCCAATCATAAAATGCTCCAATTTCCTGTGATGGTCTTTGCAGTTTTAATGTTTTAAAAAGTGTTGAAAGCCAATGGAAGTCTCTAGGTCTTTTATTAAAGTCCTCTAGACCATGCTCTTTCATTCCACTAAAGACAGAGTACCAATTCGGAGAACTCTCAAAGGGAAGAATTGGCCTCATACGATACGTATAAGATCCCTCACTCATTAATTTTTTTAAATGTGGAGCATTTGCTTTTTTTAAATATTCTGATCCAAGACCATCTATTCCTATGACCACCAGATATCTCAAATCCTGTTCAGAGGTAGGAACTCTATAAGATGGTTTATAGTGGGAACAAGAAACCCATATAAAAATCATTAATGGCCATATTTTCATATAATTCTTATCGGCAATTATAGATTAAAATATTTGTAATAATTCAGGTGAATGCTCAGGAAGGTAACGAGGAGCAGTTGTACACAATGGTCCATCATTTAAAATCTTATTATAAACTTTCAGATAGTTAGAGGCCATTACTTCTGAGCTGAATTTAGTTTGAACATATTGTCGAATTTCTTCAGCATTAAATAAATTTTCTTGACGAGATAAGGCCTTTTCAAAATCATCATAGTTCTCACAAAGAATACCCGTTGATGGTGAAATAACTTCAGGTAAAGAGCCATAAGTAGAACCTATAACCGGAAGTCCCATCGCCATCGCCTCTATCATAGCGATCCCAAAAGGTTCATGCCATCTTACTGGCCACAATAAAGCATCATTTTTTAAAAACAGCTCTCTTTTTTTAATATCATCAACCATGCCATAGTATTTTATACGAGGGTTAAAGCTAAATCCCTTTCCACCAGCAACATCGAGATATCTTTTATTTTTCTTTACAGCTTTTATGCAGTCTTTAAGATTTTTAACCTTCCATCTGGCCTTGGCCAAAAACATAAAATGCTTCCAATTCATTTTTCTTTTAACAAAAGGGTACTCTTCAAGATCAAGTCCATTATAGACAAAAGACTCTCCTCCATGAATTTCCATATGTTTCTTAGAAATAAAAACTGTATTAGGGTGAAATACTTCACCAACTTGACCATTTCCTTCGATAGTTACAACGAAGGGAATATCGAGCTTAAAGCTAGGAGTGTAAAATAAGTGAATAATATCTATATTAGACGGAATTAATGATCTCCAATCACTTAAGTTCTCTCCGTTAGGAATAAGATGAACCCCGATACCGTCAACTTCAGATTGAGGATGTCCAATAAGATAAACATCATGGCCTTTTTTTACTAACTCTTTCATAAGCCAGTAAATTATTCTCTCGGTGCCACCGTATTTCACAACGGGTAAAATGGCCGAGGTTTGAAAAAGAATTCTCATTAAAAATACCTTAAAAGGAAAACTGATAACCTATCTGAGTAGGTTTACTATCCATATTTTTATTAAAATGGTGTGAATGAAGAGCAAATCTATCCTTAGTAGAAAAGTCTCTCGAAGGTTTAAAAGAATACTCATTATAAACATTCTGCGTTTCTGTGGCATGTTTATAAGCAACTATACCAACACCAAGAATAATTCCTATGGCACCACCTATAACAATGTTTTTAAGATTATCTTTAGGATGTTCAGCAAACGATAACGTAGAAAGCCCAATTATGGCACCCCCTACACCAACTCCTACAACGGTATAGATATCCTGGACGGATTCTTGTAGTAAGTTACCGGCACCCCCTTCTTCCTGGGCCATGAGAGGGGTATTCAGAACCTGTAACAGTAGAGAAATCAAAATTAAGCGCTTCATCATATTTACCTTTTGGCAATATATTAAATAAAGATGATAATATAGGCCAACTCAAATGGAAACGGTACACTGTAATGAATCATAAAACATATTTAGCTGAAGAAATTATTCATAAAAAAAGAGATGGTCATATTCTTACTCAGGGCGAAATAGAGTTTTTTATTTCGCAGCACGCAGAAGATTATATTCCCGACTATCAAATGAGTGCCTTATTGATGAGTATATACTTTCAAGGTATGAACCGCGATGAAACCTTTTACCTCACCCGTGCCATGCTTAACTCAGGCAAAAAACTTGAGTTTGAGGACCCTTCAGTAATTGATAAACACTCCACGGGAGGAGTTGGCGATAAAACATCATTCATTGTTGGGCCCATCGCCAGTGCTTGTGGAGTAAAAGTTCCTATGATTGCAGGTCGAGGCCTTGGCCATACTGGAGGAACTATAGATAAAATAGAGGCCATACCCGGGTACAAAACAAATATTATATTAAATGATCTGCCTACTCTTTTGAAAAAAAATAAAATCTTTCTTATTGGACAAACAGAAGAAATCGCACCTAGTGATAAAAAAGTTTATGCCCTTAGAGATGTAACCGCCACAGTTGAGTCAATTCCACTTATTGCATCTTCCATAATGAGTAAGAAAATTGCAGGGGGGGCAAAAGGTCTTGTTATGGATATTAAAACAGGCTCTGGCTCCTTTTTAAAAACAAAAACTCGTGCTTTAAAGTTAGCAAAAAGTATGATGAGCATCTCTAAACAATTTAATCACCACTTCATGGCCATTGTCTCAGATATGGATCAACCTCTTGGGAAGGCCATTGGAAATACGAATGAAATTATTGAATCTGTTGAAACTCTTAAAGGCAATGGACCAAAAGATTTAACTGAGCTAAGCCTCTCACTCGCTGGTGCTATGATATACCTTGCTGGGTTAAGTAAATCTCATAAAAAGGGTACCGATATGGCCAAAGAGGCCCTTTTTAATGGTAGTGCTCTTGAGCAATTTAAAAAATTAGTTCAATCACAAGGTGGAGATACGAGCTATATCGATGATACTTCTAAACTAAAAATGGCCTCTAATAAAACTTACCTATTCGCACCAAAAGATGGTTATATTTCAAAAATGAAGGCCATTGATTTTGGACAGGCCATTGTACATCTTGGTGGAGGTAGGGCCCAAAAAGATGATGACGTTGATTTGTCCGTAGGTATTAACTTAATTAAGCAGGTTGGACAAAAAATTAAAAAAAATGAACCCATCTTAGAAATTTACCATCATGAACAACAACAAGAAATTGTCTCAAATACTCTAGATATTCTTCGCAAAGCGATTACGATATCTGCAAAAAAACAAAAACTATCTCCCCTTATTCAAGCTAAGGAGGTCCATTGGGCACACTAGGTATCAAAGAACTTAATGAAACATTAGAGTTTTTAAATAAAGAAAACTTCACACCTGAGATTGGTCTCGTTCTTGGCTCAGGCTTAGGAAAAGTCGTTGACTCACTTCATGTTTTTAAATCCATTCCTTATAAAATGATTCCTCATTTTCCTGAGACATCAGTGGAAGGACATGATGGCCTTCTTCACTTAGCTAATTTTGAAGGTAAAAAACTTGTTATTTTACAAGGAAGAGTTCATGCCTACGAAGGTAAAGGCCTTGATGAAGTTGTTTTTCCTGTAAGAGCACTTGGAATGTGGGGAGTAGATCGCTTTATAATGACAAATGCTTCTGGGGCGATAAACTTAGATTTTTCTCCAGGTGAAATTGTACTCATAAAAGACCATATAAACTTATTAGGAGATAATCCTCTGCGAGGCCCCAATATACCAAGCTTAGGCCCAAGGTTTCCAGATATGACCAAGGCCTACTGCCCTGATCTCCAAGATGCTTTCACTAAAGCAGCTAAGCAACACTCTATTGAGATTAAGTCAGGAGTCTACGCTGGTTTACTTGGACCGACATATGAAACTCCAGCAGAAATTAAAATGCTACGTACTATTGGTGCTGATATGGTTGGAATGAGTACAGTGGCAGAAGTTATTGCGGCCAATCATATGGGGATTCGTGTTGCAGGTTTAAGCTGTATAACAAATATGGCCGCAGGGATACAGCATGATAAACTTAGCCATGAAGAGGTAAAAGAGACGGCCTTAAACTCAATGGAGACCTTCTCTAACATCCTTTTAGACGGTATAAAGCAAATATAAGGACTCTTAATGAATTATGAAGATTTAGCAAAACAAGCATCAGAAAAGGCCTACAGCCCCTACTCAAAAATAAAAGTAGGAGCAGTGGTGTTAACCGATAATAATGAGCATTTTTTGGGATGTAATGTTGAAAATGCCAGTTTTGGTGCAACTGTTTGCGCTGAAAGAAATGCGATTTTTCAAGCGGTTGCTGCTGGCCATACCAGTATCAATCACGTTTATGTCTACTCAGATAAGGGATTTCCTCCCTGTGGATTATGTAGACAAGTCATTAAAGAGTTCTCTCATGAAAAAACAAAAGTCACTATCATAGATAGTAACTTCAATAAAAAAACGATAAACTTCTCTGAATTGCTTCCTCATAGCTTTAACAAGGACTTTTTAGATTAAAGAAATATTTACCCCTATAAGTCGGGAATAATCTCGTTTATAATGGAGTAACATTCACGAGTGAATACTCGGAGTTTTATATGACTGAAAATGCAAAACAAATTCTAGATGACCTTTCCTTTTGTGTATTTGACTTAGAAACAACTGGTGGTAATCACTCTGTTGATAAAATCATTGAGATTGGACTGGTTAAAATTGAACATAGAAAAATAACAAAGAAAAAGAATTTTCTCATTAACCCAGAAATCCCAATCCCAGAGTTTATTCAAAAGCTTACTAATATTAAACAAACTGATGTTCAAAACTGTCCTACGATCAATGATGTTATAGACGAAATCCTTGAATTTATGGGTGATTCGGTTCTTGTGGCCCATAACACATCTTTTGACGTTCCTTTTTTTAATTCTGTTTTAAAAAGGTTAGATCTTCCTGAAATGACAAATAAGAGTATTTGTACAAACTTGATGACGAAATACCTCATACCGAACCTTCTGAATTCAAACCTCAATTATATGAGTAAGATTTTTGGTATTCCTCACCACAAGGCCCACCGTGCCCTCGATGACGCTGAAGCAAGTGCTCAATTATTATTAAAATACATTGATATATTTATTGAAAAAGGTATTACAAAAGTAAATAGCCTTTATTATCCGAGAAATAAATTTGAGCTCGACCGTAATAATTTTAAAAAGGGTGCTCCTAAAGAAAAAATCTTAGATTCAATAAAAAAGATAAAAACACCTTTTCTCATTACATTAAAAGGTCAAAATGGCATTATTCTATTCTCTATTCCCTGTAAAAACACCAAAGAAGAAGTTTCATATATTCAAAAAAAGATCGACTCCTGTGACTGGGAGCTTATTACTATAAAGCTATTTGGCCCTTATCTAGAAATCTTTGTTTATTACAATACTCTTTTTTCAAAAATGGATATTAATCAAAGAGAAGAGATTATAGATTTTTTATGGAAGACACATATACCTCAAGAGTCAATCATTGAAGCAAGTCCAAGCACTAAAAAGCAAGATCAAGTTGCTCTTGAAATAGACTCAAAAGAAGTTGGTGATTTTGTCGTCTGTTATCATCTTGTTCCTGAGCAGTACTTAATGATTCCCCTTAAGTCTTTTCATCCTAAATCACTTCTGGTTTTTAGATACCCTGCTCATAAGAAAAAACTCATACAAAATATATCGAGCAAGGTTAATAAAATTGCTCATCATAAACTGAAAAAAAATCACTACAACCCTCAGTTAAAAGAGTTTTTGAAAGCATTCATCATAAAAGAAAAAAATGAAGGCAACCCAGATTTACTCTTTTTTAGTTCTCCAAAAGATAAAAACTTCGGATCAATCCTTAAAGATCTCGAGCAGTTTATTGATAAAAAATCACATAAATACTTTTTTCCTAAAGAGTATATTTAAAGAAAAGGCAGTTCTTGCTGAGTTTTGAGATTAGGTGCAAAGTAGCTCTTATTTCTCACTAGTAGGTGCATACCTTGATCGCTTTGAGAGAGTTCAATGCCATCAATATTAAGTAGGTTCCGAATAAGGCCTAAAGATCCCATTTTATCAAAGATTTTTTTGGCCGAAATACCTTCAATATCAAGAATCATTTCGCCTTCTTTTTCTTGAAGTTTCCCTCTCAAGGAACTACTCCATTGGCCATTAATAAGTTTTTCTTTTGAATGAACTGTTAAAACCTCATTAAGAATAAGATAGAAAACCATTGTTATAACACTTGGATTTATAGAGTAATTGAACTTCTGTTTTCTGGATATTTGGCACTCTAAACAAATATTTGATTCAATCATCCTAAATCTTAAAAGATTAAGAGCTCTTTTAAAGGAATCTGTGATTTTTTCACTTTGATCTTGGTTCGTAAGCCTTCTTGAAAAGCCTAAAAAGACGCTCACAAGTTCAATACAACGTTTAGAGCACTCTTTCATTTCTTTCATAGTTTTATTATGTGAACGAGCAAACTGCTCATTAAGCTCAATTAATGAGATCGCTGCGTTTATACCCATTAATGGGTTATTAAGCTCGTGTGCTATTGAACTGGCCATAATTCCAAGTTCAGAAAATGAGGAGCCTTTAAGAATTTCATTTTGATTAAGACTATTCATCGTATTAAGTAAAAATAAGGAAAAGTTTTGATCTGCTTTTATCCAGTCAACTCTTTTGAGTTTAAAGGTTTGCCCTTTGGCACTAAAGGTCTGTCCGTCTTCTTTTCCTAATAGATCGTTAGGGAAGATATTAAGTTTTGAAAATTCTTGATTATGCAGCCAGATCTCTCCGTTGCCTGTTAAAACAATTAAAGGAAAAGGAAATTTTTGAAAAGCATCTTCAAAAAAGACAATTTCCGGCTTTTCATGCTTTATCTTATCCTTTAGATAATAGAATCGTTCAATGATTCTGAAGCTGAGGTGACAAATAAGTGACTCAAGCTCGCTAAAATTATCTTCTTGAAAACTTACCCCTATAATTTCTCCATCCCTAAGCTTAATCAGGGGAAATTGCTTATCAAAACCAATTTCTTTTATTGATAATTCATTATTTTGAAAAATTTTATTGAATCTACTTAAAAGGTCTGAAACTTCTTTGAATTGGAAAATATCGAGGTGGATATCGATTAATCCATCTACAATAGTATTATCAAAGTCTGTACCCTGAGATTTAGAAAACTGGAATGAGCTCATCTCAAAAAAGGACTGATTGAACTCTACCCTATCTCCTAGATCTGAAATACTAAATTTTTTCATCCGCTGTTTCTTTCACTAGGCTAGCGCCATCAACCCACTCTCCGTGAACTTTAACACCCCAATGAAGATGTGGACCCGTGGCCCTACCACTCATTCCAGCATGACCAACGACACTTCCTTTGGGAACAAACTCTCCCACTTCCGCTTTTCTTTTAGATAAATGACCATACACAGTAAAAAGACCTAAACCATGGTCAATAATAACAGTGTCGCCTGTAAAAAATAAATCTTGGCTTAAAACGACCTTTCCAGCATTAGAGCTCATAATAGGAGTCCCCACTTTGGCCCTGAAATCTGTGCCTAAATGCTGAGACTTCTTTTTATTATTAAATAATCTTCTTGCTCCATATATAGAAGTAATCTTGGAGTTTAAGGGTATCTTAAATCCCGTATTAAAAATCGGTCTACTTAATGAAGCCTTATAGATTTTATTTAACACCTTCTGCTCGGCCCTAATTCTTTTAAGATCCTTTTTAGAGTAAAAGACTTTTCTTTTATCAACATGAAGTCTTTCAGATGGAAATTCTTTTTGAGTTACTTTGACATCGAATATCTTATCTTCACCTAAAGAACAGCTATAAGGCGTTAATTTTGAAAAATAACTTTCAACAATAAAAGCAATGCCAATTTCTCCGTCTATAAAGTAAGGGATCTTTTTTCCCTTACATTTTAACTCTACATTTTTATCACTGACTCTAAAGTCGACTTTTAATAACTCACCTGGTCTTATCTCTAGATTTACAGGCTGTATTATTTTATCTTCTTGATCTGCTTTAATTTGCCAACGTGAACAGGAAATAAGTGTAAGCAAAAAAACAATAGTAAGAGCTCTATCCATTCTAACTCCCCCGTTTTAATTTTTTCTTACTTTACCATGTCCATCTGAAAAATGAAGGAGTAAGTCTTTATCTTGGTCTATTTTTTTAAATGACTTATAAGAGGCCACAACCTTTCCATCTTCTGTCGTAACAAATGTATAACCTCTAGCTAAAACTTGATATGGTCCTAAGGCACCTAAAAGATAGCCTGAGCGTTCAACTCTATTACCTAATTGATTTATTTGATCATTAACCACATTGGTTAATCTCTGAAAAAGATCATCAACTAGTAATTGTTTTTCATGTAAATTGGTTAATTCTCCCAGTCTTCTTCGAATATCACACCTGGTTAGTCTTTTTTGAAAATTATTAAAAAGTCCCCAGATTCTATCTAAATTAGCACTAGGATGAGCATTATTGAGACGGACTTTATTTTTTTGAATAAAGTCTCTTGCTTCTGAGTAGAGGTGTTTTTTCAAATGATTCATTTTCTCTATAATCTTAACTTGCTCGCCAGTTAAAATTTCAGCGGCCGCTGTAGGTGTTTCACAGCGCAGATCGGCCACAAAATCACTAATGGAGTAATCAACTTGATGTCCAACTGCACTAACCACTGGAATTGGACATTGGTAAATCTCCCATGCCAAGGACTCATTATTAAAGGCCCAAAGATCTTCCAAGCTTCCACCACCTCGGGTTAAAACAATAACATCAATTTTTTTTGATTCAGGTGCTTGCATAGAGTATTTAATGACGCTTTGAAGAGCATTAACCAGTGACTTTGGTGCTGCTTCACCTTGAACAACAGATGGAACAACCATAACCTCCATCCAAAGGCTTCTTCTTTTAAATACATTTATAAAGTCTTGTAGGGCCGCACCAGACTCGGCCGTTATGACAGCAACTTTTTTAGGAAGCTTGGGGATTTTTTTCTTAATATCAATATCAAAAAGACCTTCACGAGCGAGTTTTTTCTTGAGCAGTTCAAACTGGGCCAAAAGATCGCCCTTACCACTTTTGGTAATTGTTTTAACAATTACTTGGAATGTGCCTCTTTTGGAGTAAACGCCAAGTCCTCCAACGATGAGGACCTTATCTCCATCTTTTATTTTTTTAACTTCGGGGTTTCTTAAGGCATCGCCCCGAAATAAAGCACAAGAGATCGATGAGTCTTTATCTGAAAGGGTAAAATATATATGTCCTGCAGAAGATGAGTTAAAGTTTGAGATTTCTCCTTCAACCTTTATAAATCTAAACTCACCCTCGAGGAGGTTTTTTATGCTATTGACGAGCTGAGAAACTGAAACTTGATCACTCATCTCATTAATATAGTAGAAAAAAGAAAAGCCTTTAAGGTGTGATGCCCCATTTATTTTTTAGATAGCTATTAATGACGTCCCTGTCCGAAGTGCCCAATTTTTTATTATATATGAGAACTTCTAGCACATGACCTTTAAAAAATTGGGAGTTTCCATTACCAATTCTTATAAGAGAGTTATTGATTAAATTGATAGATGAGGTTGTATAGCTTGTCTCAACACCATTAATAGATAAGACTCTCTCATCATCTACCTTATAACTAGAAGATAGAAGCTGAGGGGTTAAGTTTGCAGTAGCTGTAATATCAATTTTATTATTACTAGGTCCTACTGTATAAACCCAATCTTCCCATTTACCGTTGAGTTCATTGGCATAAAGAGCTATTCCTTTGTCAATGGCCGCGCCAGATGTATTTAAGGGTGAGCCGTAGCCAGATTGAGTATTATCATAGGCGACGACAACAAAATAACTATACTCTCCATTTAAAAATGAAAAATCCGTCGCTGAAGTTTTTTCAAGAAAGTCATCACCTCCATCAAAAAGGATTCCGTTTTTAGAATTATAAGAGTTTACATCAAGTACTGGAGGATTTGTATCCTGAATGACATCATTACTTGATCCAGATTTATCTTTCCAACAACCAACTGGGTTTGTATCAGTTGCAGGAGTCGTCGAGCAATCTGAAGTTTCAAATAAAACGGAAGTATCATTTCCATCTAACCAAAGTTTTAGGCCTTCTGCTGATGTACCGAGGTAAGTAAAAGAAGGAGTCGTAAGTGCTATATTGCCGTAAGCATTACTTGCAACAATTGTAGTTGTTAGAATTGAGCCTGTGCCAGAACTAGGTGCTGGGACAGTACATGTAATAGATGTAGAATTTTCTGCTGTAATCGCGCAAGTTTGTCCATCAATAGTTACGACGTTACCAGAGTCGCTAAACTCAGTTCCTGTAATGACGAGACTATCTCCTTCTACACCGGATTCTAGTGAAGCTGTACTTAATGTTGGAATGGTCGTAAGCGTATAACTCAAAGAAAGATCCTGACAGCTTCCTTCATTACCTGCAATATCAACAACCTGGCCATAAAATGAAATAGTGCCATCATCTGTTGTATCAGATGCATATGTTATATTATTAACCGTGAAGGCGGTCGCAGATATAACTCCTGAGCCCACGGCCTCTGTTGCACAAGAAGCATCATTATAAATCTGAACACTGCCACCATCCTCTGCACCTGAAGTAATTGTTCCACTAATAACTGGTGTTACATCTGTAGAAGGAGAAATAGTAGGTTCAACAAGTGATTGAGAATTAATTGTATCTGTGGGAATAGTATTATCCAAAATAGCGGAAAAATGCTCAACACTACTTTCTAAACCATTAACCGGCTTTCTGGCCTGAACATGAATATAATAAGTTCCATCTCCTGAGGGTTGAGTTGCTGTATTTGTGGGGCCATAAGTTTCACCTGAAATATCTGTAGTTGGATTTGTATCTATAATAAATCTAAACTCACAATCCCCTACTCCTGAAGCTGGGTCACAAGCTAAGTTCCAGGTCTTAGATTTAGTTGGTGTTGGATCATTACTAATTCCTAAAAATGCTGGTGGAGTATTATCTAAGTCAACATAAGCACTACTTACAACCGATTCATTGAAAAGTGCATCTGCTGTTTGAACATGGATATAGTAGCGACCGGTTTCACCCGAAGTTGAATAAGTAATATTTGTATCTTCGTATGTACTCCATGCCGTTGTTCCATCAGTTGTTGGATTTTGATCAAAGGCATATCTCATAATACAATCTTGTTCATCACAACCCCAGTTCCATGTCTTTGAAGTTTTAACGACAAGATCATCGATAATTTCACCCCCGGTTATGTTCGGTGGTGTCGTATCCATTATAAATGGCACACTGGCTATGGTCCCTTCCAGATTGTTATTTGTATTTCTTGGCTGAATATGAAGAAAGTACGTCCCATCACCTGTATCAAAGTTTGTTGAGGCATCCGTTCCCCAGGGATCATCACTTAGGTCTGGAGTATTGGATTGTGTGATTTCATATCTAAATTCACATGTTGCTGTTAATACAATATCACAATCCCAATTAATACTTACGTTATTAGAAGCAATATTCGGATTAGGACCAACAGCTACATTAACTATGGGAACCCTACTATCGACAAAAACCCGCCCATGTACAACAGGACTCAACCTTCCAAGCTCATCAATGGCCTGTACGTGAATATAGTATTCACCATAGGTTTCCGTGAAGTCTAGAGATGAAGTATTAGAAAATTGGACTTGCCCAAGATCAGAGGTGGTTGGAACTTGATCAACAAGGTACCTAAACTGACAAGTAGTTGTATCAACGCATGCCCAATTCCAAGAAATATTTAATACAGTACCACTATCAGCCGGGATACCTGTAACAACGGGATCTGTATTATCGAGTGTAACACTGACTGATTTAACACCGCCTAATGCTTGATTACTCTTTTTCCTAACCTGTACGTGGAGATAATAGACACCTTCTCCTTGTGATAGAGAAACCGATGAAGCATCTCCCCATATATCATCATCCAGGTCCGCTACACTGTTTTGAGAAATCTCAAACCGATACTCACAATTATTTGTATCAGCATCATCACAGCTCCATACCCAATCTTTTATACTACGAGGTGTTGTATCGTCTTCAAGGCCAACAATCACAGGGATATTTTGATCTAGAGTCACCGATGCACTAAAGACTGGCCCAATATTTCCCGCGCTATCTTTGGCCCGAACGTGAATATAATAAGTGCCCGTCACACTTTCAATAAGCAGTGACGTCGTATTTTCAAAAGGTATGGTTGGTGTAAAAGATGAAGCTTGTGTGATTATATAACTATAAAGACAATTGGCCTCATCACAGTCCCACATCCATTCTTTTGCTCCTTGAATGTTAGGGTCATCAACAAGGCCTGTCACGTTAGGGGCGATAGTATCCATAACAAAAGAATAGCTTTGGACATCTCCCTCAATATCTGTAAATTTGTCTTTTGATTGAATATGAAAATAAAATGTTCCGTTACCTTCACCATACAAAAAAGAAGTATCATCAACATAACTCTCATTACTAAAGGTAAAGCTCGGAGACTGATTCACTGTAAAGCGGTATGAACAATTATTTTTATTACATACCCAAGAAAAGCCTTTGAGGTTTGTTTCTGTCCCATCATTTGTGAGACCTAGTACAGATGGTTCAGTGTTATCTATCTGTTGATAATAATGATTTACGGCAGATTCATTGCCAGCGACATCTAAGGCCTGTAAATGAAGATAATAAAGTGAGTTCCCCGCACCAATGGAAGTTGTTTGAACAGAAGAATAACCTCCACCGGGAATTGTTGTGAGATCAGTATCTAAAACAAAACGATAAGTACATTCGTGAGGATCATTTATAAAAAGATTATTTACTTCTTCTTGTGAAATTACTTTATTATAAAGATTTATCTGGTCAAGGTAGCCTTTAAACTCTTCCCAGAAAGTATCAGTGCTATCGCCCAATAAAAGATCATCACCACTAGAATCTAGCGTCCAATTAAAGTTAATAATAGATGAAAACTCTAGATCTCCATCTATAAACATTTTAACCGCACCACCATTAACGCCTACAATAGAAACAACGACATGGTGCCATTGCTCATCCAATATATTTGTTGCCCCTAAAAATGTTTGACTACTGCTGCCGTCTGAAAGTTGAAGTTCGAGCCGTCCACTGAGACCACTAAAGGCCAAAATAAACCTTTGAGAGGAGCTTGTTATAATGGCCGCTTTCCCTGCATCTGTTCCCTCACTATCTCCATCTCCTTCCCAAACGCTATCGCCTTTAATCCAGAAACTAAATGATTTAGGGTTGTCTGCAATTAAGCTTTGACTAGACGGTATAGTGACTCGTGCATCTGCGGTCCCAGGAAAATAAACAGAATTTTGCCCTACTTTTTTCTCTGGAGAAAATGTGACACCATTTTCACCTACTCCACTAAACATCTCAAAAAAGTCATTATAGTTATTTTCAAATGGTAATCTCAAAAGTAAATCTGAGATATCAGAGTTTTCACAAGACCAATTCCATTCTTTTGAAATTACCGGTGTTAATGAATTTACCAAAGACGGCCCGATCAATTGTGGAGGAGTATTATCAAAAGCAAATTTATAACGTTGTATATCTCCTATAACCCCAGTATCTACATTCCTTGCTTGAATATAAAAATAAAACAATCCATCCCTACTATCATAGCTCACATTATTATTCGTACTAAATGATAGATCTGAAAGATCATCTACATCAGGATTAATATCAAGTTTAAATCTAAAGGAACATAATAAAGCTCCACAGTTCCACGCTAGATTATGAAATGCAGCCGGTATCAACCTATCGTTTACTCCTATCGCTGTCGGCTTAGTAGAATTAATATTAAAAGAGACTTTTTTAACAGGTCCAATTTTATTACTGATAAGATCTTTTGCTTGGACGTAGAGGTAAAATATATCATTACCATCACTTTTAGATATAACATTTGAATTATTAAAAGATTGATTTGAGAAAATAAAGTCAGGACTATCTGTTATTACACTTCTATAAATACAACTAACTCCATCACAACCCCATTGAAAACTTACAGATGGAACAGGCTCTAGATTATCCGCATCATCTAGGCCAGTTACTTCCGGTGCTTGATTATACAACTCAAAGCTTCTTGTAATAGGGACACTTTCATTTTGAAGACCATCTCTGACTTGAAGGTGTAAATAATATTTCCCCGTTAATTCACTAACAGTTAATTCTTTATTATTCTGCCAAGGGGACCAGACTGTTTGGAGATCAACCAATGGATTTTGATCTATAGCATATCGGCTTTCACAAACATCATCGTCGCACTCCCATTCCCATGTCTTAGATGACTTTTGAACTGGGTCATCGTCATCAATAGTAATGTTGGGAGCTAGATTATCTAGGGTAAAAGAATATGAATATAACTCACCTACAATATTATTTGTAATATCTTTGGCCTGGAGATGAAAAAATAAATTGCCATTTCCTTCTTCAACAGCGACAAAGTTATTGGGCCCAAAAGGTACATCATCAGGAAAAGAATAAATAGAACTGTTTGTTACAGCATATCTGTACTGACAATTTGTAAGGTTACAAACCCAGCTCCAATTTTTCACCCTTTTCACACTAAAGTCACTAAATATATTTAAAGGACGCGGTAAGGCCGTCGAGATAATAAACTTTCTTCTTGATACTTCACTCTCATTTCCCGCAAGATCACGAGCTTGTACAGCAATATATTTTGTCCCTGAATCTCCCGATACTTCTATCTTTTTTATCGAAGTATAATCTCCCGTTGGAGCAATATTAGGGTCTTCACTTACTGCATATCTAAAATCACAAAATTCACCACCCGAACAAAACCAATTCCACTCTTTTTCTATCTGTGCTGTTAAGTCATCCCCCGATGTAAAAGAAACAACCGGTTTTAGATTATCAAAATTTACAAAGGCAGAAGTAGTATCCCCTATCTTTCCCGTTACTAAATTCTTGGCCTGAACATGAATATAATAAACTCCGTTTACATTATTAATAGAGGCCGAATTATTAGAACTAAAAGGAACATCTTGCTCAAATGAATAATTAGGAGTTTGATTCACATTAAATCTATATTGGCAGTTAGCTTCACTACAACTCCAACTCCATTGCTTATCTTTTCTTAAGACCGTATCATTTTCTAGACCAAGCACTTCTGGTATCAAAGAGTCCATGTCCACATAGTAATGACTTACTACCGTCTCATTTCCGGCCCGATCCTTTGCCTGAACATGGATATAATAACGGCCATTAACACCTGTTAATGTATAAGAACGCTGAGAAGTATATGGCCCAAAAGGAAGAGTTAATGGACTCTGAGAAATAGCAAAACGAAAATCACAGGTTTCACTAGAACATTCCCAGTTCCAAGTTTTAACGGCCCGAACTTTACTATCATTAGCTAGTCCAATGATGAGAGGAGGAGAATTATCTAATACGACTTGGACACGCCTCGTATCAGATAACTGGTTATTTGTAATATTTTTGGCCTGTACAAACAAATAGAACTTACCATTAGTGTTATTTAGCGTATAAAAACTTTGAGAGCTAAAAGGTTCCGATTCAAAGGTAAAGTCAGGTGATTGAAGAACCTTAAACCTGTAGACGCAACTATTTAAATAGCGGCAACTCCAACTCCAAGTTTTACTCTTTCTTACTACAAAGTCATCACTCAAATTTTCTAAAATAGGCTTTAAATTAAGAAGCTCTCCTTTAGCATGGACAATTTCTGAGAAGGCCCCTGACTGACTTCTTGCTTGAACATGAATATAAAAAGTCCCTTGGCCGTTTAAAACTTGTCCTATATTACTAAAGTCAAATTCTCCCGTTGGTACTCCAAACGGATTGCGGTCAATCAGATACCGATACTCACACGGCCCTTCTGCGTCACAGCCCCAAGACCAAGATAAAGTACTAGAATCACCAGATGTATTAGATAAATTAGTAACTCTAACTGGACGTAACTGACTCGCTCCTGACTCTCTATCCTTTAATTCTATTTGCTTTGCTTGCTCCACAGGAACACAAGAAATCATCAAGAAAATGGCCCAAATATACACTCTTATCATTTTTGTTCTTTTCGACCATTATAGAGGTATTATTTAGGCCAATTTGGGCCCCTCAAAACTGTATTTAAGAGTATGAAATCACGACGTTTTTAGCGCTAAATTAAATTTATTGAATTAGGCCATATTTAGGAGCTTCAAAGTTGGCCTTTTTTATTGGCAAAATCAGTTCTTTGGCGTCTTAGTAAAATGAAGCGTTTTTAAAACATTGAGCGCCTGTATCACTTGATAGTCATTAGCTGGTTCATACTTTCTATTGGTGATATCAGAGCTTTTCTCTTTTTCATTTTTCTTTTTCTTAGATGCTTTAATTTTAGCAATCCTATTAAGCCTTTCACGCTTTTCATTTTCAATCCTCAGCTTTTTTTCATCTTCAGTCTCAATAGTAGCAGTAAGGTGTCCCCTTAAATCTTTTTCTCTTATATAGGAAGGCTCTTTAATAATTTCATCAATAGGCTTATCTACAAAACCAATTTCGACATCTGGTTTAATTCCCAGTGCCTGAATCTTTCTACCTTTAGGAGTCATATATTGAGCTATCGTGAGTTTTACCCCTTTTTTATCATCTATTTTAGCAACTGATTGAACAGAGCCTTTTCCAAAAGAATTTGCACCCATAATAACGGCCCGCCCATGATCTTGAAGGGCGCCAGCAACGATCTCAGAAGCAGAAGCAGAGGCCCCGTCAATAAGAACAATAAGTGGTGTTTTTAATTCTTTGATACCTGATCGCATAACATATCGAATCTCTTTGTTCTTTGGGTCTCTGGATTCAGTAGAAACAACAATACCTTCTTTTAGAAACAATGAAGATACATTGACCGCCTCATCTAGCAGCCCTCCGGGGTTAGATCTTAAATCAAGAATCAGGCCATGAAGTTTAGATGTTCTCTTAAACTTTTTTATTTCTTTTGAGATAAATTTGGAGGAGTCTTTTTGAAATGATGCTAGCCTTATATAAAAATAGTTTTTATCTAGGGTCGTTACTTTCACCGGCTTAGTTTTGATGAGTTCTCTGGTCAGTGTAATTTGTAAGACTTTATCTTCACCTTCTCTTGAGATACCAACTAAAATTTTAGTTCCTGGCTTACCTCTCATTTTATCTACAGCATCTTCTAAGCTTAAACCTAAGACAGAGTCATGATTTATTTCAACAATTTTATCACCTGGTTTAACACCTGCTTTAAAGGCTGGAGAATCTTCAATTGGTGCAATGACAACAATCATTCCATCTTTTTGGGTCACTTCAATTCCCAATCCACCGAACTCTCCTTTTGTATCCTCCTGCATTTTAGTAAATACTTTTTCTGGAAGAAAAGAGCTATGAGGATCTAGAGTGTTCATCATTCCCTTTAAAGCACCCTGAATAAGCTTATCTATATCAACTTCTCTATAATATTGGCTCTCTATAAGATAAAGGACTTTATTAAAAAGCTCCATTTTCTCAAATCTCGATTTTTCTTGGGCCTGCACACCAAATGAAAACAATAAAACTACAATGAAGATATTTTTAATCATTTAACTCTTCCTAATAAATTTATTCTTATATCTTATTAGATTTATTACGGGAAAGAAATTTTTTTTCTACCAAATATATTGTGTTTTGAACTTTATCTTTTTGCCTCACCTCAAAATAAACTTTTCCTAAATCTTTACCAGAGGACTTGCTATAACCAATCAACTGACCTTTATCAACCTTAGAGCCTTTTTTGATTTTGGGAACAAAGCTTCCAAGTATAACTGACCTTATTTCTTTACCATGATCAATAATAACAACATTCCCATATGTTGAGAGACGACCGCTGTAAGAAACGTTGCCACTTTTAGGTGATAAGACAGGACCTTCCTCACGGAAAAAGAAGGTTATACCCTTATCTTTGTAGTCCATTTTTATATATTTCTCAACCGGTATCGAATATTCGTTTTTTACTTTTGTCGGACTTGCTCCCACAACGAACTGAGTTTTAAGTTTATTATATTTACTCTCTAACACTTCTTTTTCACTTCTCTTTAGAAGGAAGTTTTTGGCCAGCTTCTGTTTTTCTGACTCTAAGTTCTTCAAAGCATCTGACAACGTTCTTTCATTTTTAGATAATACTGAATACTCTTTTTGAAATCCCTTCAAATCAGCAACTAAAGTCTTTAACTGCTTACTTTTTAAATTTAGTAGTTTTATTTCCTTATTTATTGAATTGATAATAATTTTATTTGAAATTATTTGCTCAGGCTCATGAGATTTCGAAAAATTCTCAACTACTAACTTTGTTAATAATTTCTGTTTCATTTTATTATTCTTATCAATTTCAAAATTTAAGACTTTTATTTGATAACCTATTCGCTCAATAAGCTGCTCTATGTTTTTTTTTCTATTGATCGACTTTATTAAAGAATTATTTTTTTCATTAAGACTTCCTTCATAATCTTCAATCTTCTTTCTAAGATTAGAAAGGTCCTTATTCATATTTGAGATTTTCTTTTCAATCTTTAATAAGCTACCAATATTTTTAATTTTAGTTAATTTTTTAGGCTTTATACTCTTATGAGGTGCCGCTAATGCAGGATCTATTGAGAAAATAATTAAAAATATAAGTAAAAGTCTTATTCCCATCTCGTTTGTAATGTATTTAGTAAGTTAGTCATTTGAAATAAGATAAAAAGCAGTACGGGCCCATACCATGATACTGAGTTAAATAATGCAAGAGATATGAGGCTAATAGCAAAACATATTGTTATAAAAAGGGCATATATTTTAACCCCTACTTTGGACTTTCGTGAAAACTCTTCAAAAAGGTAAAACTCACGTTTTTGATCAAAAGCAATGATAAGAAAGAGAGTAATACTTAAAAGGCTTAAGGCAAATAGAATGGCCTCCCAGCCCCAGTTTTTAAGAAAATTTGATAATCCTGATTTAACTTCTTTTTTCGAAACTCCCTGAAGAGACCCAATAATAATCTCTGACCCGACAAGTCTTTTAACATAATCTCTTATAAGGTTCACTCCCCTTGGAGGCAACTCTAATGACAATGAAATCTTGAGTCCCTCATAATTAAATAACTCACTATTTTCACCGACATTAATATCTTTAAGTATTTCTTTCACTTTCTGCGAAACACTATTTTTAGAAATAAACTTTACTTCCTGAATTCCGGGTAATTTCACTAATTGTCTTCGAACTCTTTGTGCATTATTTTTTGCAGAAATAAGTGCATAAAAATATGGATATTCTTTTTTACTTTCTAAGGATTTATTGATCGATTTTTGAATATTATCTTGTAGGCCTGAAAAAATAAAAACACCCAAAAGACTTATGATTAAAAGCAAACTTGTTAAAGGTTTTTTTTTAAATAAGTTTAAAAGTTTATCTAAATAAAACATGCGTGCCCCGAATGTATCAGTTTTCCTTTTTCAAGATGAACAATTCTTCCTGAGAAACCTTTGACGAGGTCCTTATTATGTGTGGCCCATACAACAGTAATCCCTCTTTTTACATTGAGAAAACTGAGAAGCTCATACAGTTTTTTTGCATTTGATAAATCTAGACTACTTGTTGGCTCATCTAAAAGTAAGATACTTGGTTTCGTTAAAAGGGCCCTAATAATAGCAACCTTCTGCTTTAGCCCACCGTTGGCCTCTTTGATTTTAAGGTTTAACCTATCCGATATACCTAGAATACGACAAAGCTCGTTTCTATCAGACAAGAAAAGCTTTTTAGATTTGTAAATGCTTCTATCATAGGCTTGGTCGAGAGTTTTTTCACAGGTATGACCTGGGATAAGTCTTAGGTCTTGATAAACTTTACCAATAAAATGACTTTTGGAATCGACATGATAGTTAACTTGCCCTGAAGAAGGAGCAATATTTTTTCCCATCAGTTTTAATAATGTTGTCTTACCGGCACCACTCGGCCCTGTAAGAAATAAAACCTCACCAGCTTGAATAGTTAAATTTATCGAACTTAAGGCCTTGGTCGTGCCATAGTCCATACTGATATCTTCCAAGGTCATTAAAGCTGATCTTGAAACACCAGAGGATTGGTTGAAAAAGTTGTTTCTGACTTCCTGTTGAAACATACTACCTTTCGTGAGAGCTATCTTTCCTTTATGGAATGGCCCATCAGGTTAAATTTTATCGTATTAGTGAAAATAAAGCAAAATGGCCCATAACCCAGCAATTTTATCCAGTACTAAGAGAAGTATCTCTCCCCTTCAATTAGGTTTTCTTCAAGAAGTAAATTATAAGCGGACTTCGAGCAAAAAACGTTAGGAAGATAGTTATTGGTATTTTGAAGGTTTGATATAATCGAGTTTTCTACCTCAACCAATAATTTTATATCATTATTTTCAAATAAAATTTTTACAGGATCTCTTTCTAATAAAATATTTGGGGACGTCTTTTTCTTAATTAGCTTTTTATAACTACTAACCATGGTGAGGTCTTTAGTTGGTAAGTCTGGAATCACCCAATCTTCTTTGGATCCCTTCTTTTTAAGTACTTTAATAATTTCTTCTAATTTTACCTCGGCCTTTTTAATGACCTTTTCATTACCCTGTAGATCATCCTGATTCAAAAGCCTTTGATTAAACTCTTTGGCCCTAATTGTCTTGGGCCCTTTTTTAAATAAAAGAGTTTCGGCCATCTCTTTTATATCTCCAAATTTATCAAAGTGTCCCGCCGCTAGGTTTTGTTGAACAGCTGTCATAAAATAATTATCATTAAAGCCAAAGAACCTCATTGGTTCATAGCTTACAAGGTCAAGAAGCTCGCTGTATTTATAGACGAGGGATTTTTCCAACATGTGAAAGCAAACCCTAGCTGCTATCGCATCATACTTCGCCCCTCTTGGTGAACGAATAACCTGAGAGTACCAAGAAAACCTTGATAGTAAGAAGTCCTCAATACAGTGAATGGCATTACTTCTGATTGTCAGAACTTCTTCATTTTCGATAATACCTGTTTTAAAGTTAAAAAGCAGATAATCTCTGTCATAAGACCCATATTTTAGACCCGTATAGTGAGCATCTCGGAGTAAATAATCCATTCGATCACAATCGATATCAGAGTGAAGAATTTGATTCCCTAAAATAGATGGGCCTAGACCTTTAACATAATCAGATATTATTTTTGGTTCATAACCAAAGTCTTCCAAAATTCTAGTAATTCCGCCTTCATAATCAGTATTTTTTATTATGAATGAACCTAGGTTTTCATGGTCGTCTTTGAGCCCCTTTCCTCTTTTGTTATTGGTTGTATCACCAAATTCAATATAGGCCCCTTCAGTCGTATGACTAAAAGGAAAGGTTCCTAAGTCATGCATAAGAGCACTTAAGCGAATCGTCTGATGAAAATCCTTATCTTTAGAATGGAAGCTTGGGTTCATCAACTCTTCATCAGTCACGGCCTTCTTACAAGACTTTAAGATTTCGTGAGCATTGTGCATAACTCCTATTGAGTGTCCAAACCGTGAATGTTCGGCCCCTGGAAAAACATAAAAGGAGAAACCTAATTGCTTAATCCACCTTAATCTTTGGTAGAAAGGTGAATGGATAATTTTCCATTCAATGGGAGTAAGTTTGATAAATCCATAGATAGGATCAAATATGAGGTGTTTCTTGTTTTTTATAACATCCATGTTATTTTAAAATTAGTGGTCCCTTTCCACTTTTTACTGAGTCTTCTTAGATCTTCTTCTCTTTTTTGGAGCTTTTTGATTTAAAAAGTCAGTATAAATTTTTTCTAGTATAAGACGGGCCTCTTTTTGAAGGTTATTATCATAAACAAATCGATAAAAGCCTTCAACCTCAGGAGTTTTCTTAAAAGTCCTGATATTTACTGTACCATCAATTTCGCCTTGGCTTGCATTGTCTTGGGCTTGTTCTATCTGGGCCATTGTTCCTCCACCTTTTTTATTCTAGTGTTTTTTTTATAGTTTACCAATTCCTATTTCATTATTCTTGCTTAGGAGCAATCATGCCATAGGAGTGAAGTTTGTTATATAGTGTTTTAACAGTAATTCCTAATACTTTAGCTGTCTTAGTTTTATTACCGTCAAGCTGACCTAGTGTGTTACAGATATATACTCTTTCTAGATCACCTAGAGTCATTCCTGAATATGCACTGAGAAGGTTTTCTTCTTCTTTTACTTCGACTGTAGGTTGAACAATAACAGAAAGTGGTAGCTGCTCCTTGTCAACAACAATAGAGTTCGACTTATAATAGGCCTTTTCGATAACACTTTTTAGCTCTCTAATATTTCCTTCCCAAGAGTGCTCTTTGAGTGCCCTAATCAAACAAGGCGTTAATGATTTATGCTTTTCTACTGGCTTATCAGCATTTAGGAAGTAATTTGCTAAAGCCTCAATATCTTCAGGTCTTTGCTTAAGCTCAGGAATACGAATAGATACAGTTGAGAATAAATAATAAAGATCTTCTCTATAAGTCCCTTCAAGAACCATTTTTTCTAGGTCTTTTTTACTCGTAGAGATGATTCTAACATCACTTTTGAAAGTCGTATGAACGTTTGATCTCATCCCTCTTTTATTTTTAATAAATTCAGCAAGCTTTGTCTGAATTGGAAATTTAATACTATCAACATTTTTTAAAAGTAGAGTTCCATTATCTGCAAGCTCTAAAAGGCCTAGTTTTTCAATTGGCCCTTGTTCACTTGACTCTACTTTACCAAAGATTTCTTCATCAAGCTGCTGAACTCCAATATCGGAACAATCAAAAGTAATGAAAGGTCCTTTGGCCTTAGAACCTGATAAATGAATCTTTTTTGCCAATGATTCTTTACCACTTCCACTTGGACCTAAAAGATGAATTGATACATCTGTAGAGCTTATTTTCTCACTATACTCTACGATTTCTTTCATCTTAGGGTTTTTATAAATAAAGTTTTCTTCTTGTAATATAAAGTTATTAGATATGTCTGATTTGTTATCTTTTTGGGCCAATGCCTGCTCAGCTTCTTCTATTCTCTTAAGAAGAGCAACATTAAGGTTTTGGGCCGTGATATACATTTTCATATTAGAGATAGGTCTTTCTAGTTTTGTAAGGATATCTAATGATAGTGTTAAATCATTAACAGAAAAATCGGCTTCTTTTCCAGAAAAAGTCATAATGCTAATAATTACACCTTCAAAAATAATGGGTAATATAAGTAGCGAATCTACTTTTAGGTTAAGCCCATGAAAAAGAGGGTCTCTTGAAATATTATTTGAAAAATAAGGTCTTTTCGTTTTAACAACATGTTGAAGATAAGAGTCAGACTTATTAAGACTTATATTTTTCGTGCTCTTTTTATTATCTAAAATGATTTGTCTGATATCGCTGTTTTCATTTACGACATATACGCTATATTTATCACATGCGATTGATTTTCCGATGAACTGGGCCAATTCTCCAAAAAACTCACTTTCTTCTAAAGTGGTAAATAACTTGGCAGTTATTTCATTAAGTTCCGTCAAATTTTTTTCCACAATTGTCGTCATGTATAACTCCTGAACAATTTATAGGCCTGTGGCCGTCTAAAAACTTATACAAATAATACAATGCGTCTAAAAAAATTACAAGACTTTTTTGGTCAAGTGCGTTAACTAAGGGGTAAATATTAATATTTTTAGGTAGTTAGCTTAATTTGAGGAATAAACACTAGAATCTAGACCAACGTGGTCCCTGGCAGTTACCGAATCCTTGTGTCAAATTTTTAATCACTTTGCCCTCTCTGGTCATCAAGTAAATGGCCTGTTTTTTCTTATACATGCTCTCTACCATCAAGTTAGCAAAAGCAATAAACTCTCCATCATTGGAATATACGGGATCTTCATTAGATCCGAAGTTTTTCGTTAACCTGGATAAACCAGTTCCATCTGGGTTTATCTTAAAAAGATCAAACCGCTTATCTAACCAAGAAGAAAAAACGATTTCCTGTCCATCTGGTGAAAACCTTGGTGTAGCATTATAGTCGCCGACATAACTTATTCTTCTCACATCTTTCTCAGTAGCTCTCGGGTCCATTGTATATATCATGGCCTTTCCGGCCCTATTGGAGAGAAACACCATTTTACTACCATCGTCTGTTATGGAGGGGTCAACATCTGAGGCATAGTGCCGAGTTATTCTTCTAAGGCGACGTTTATCAAGACTCATTGAATAGATTTCGGCATTACCAACATGACTTAACGTTAAATAAATAACGTTATCATCACGTGAGAAAATGGCCCCTGAATTTAGCCCTTTTTTTCTTGAAATAAGACGGGCCGAGTTTTTATTAAGATCAAATAAGTAAAGGTCTACATTCTTACGTCCTTTACCTCCTTTAATTAAACTATAAAGTATTTTGGTACCATCATGAGAAATAGAAGGCGAAATCACCAAACCTCGATGATAAGTCAGTCTTTTCTTATTCTCCCCATTGAAGTCCATAACATAAAGTTCCTTAATATTATCCTTTATCTTATTACCTGCTGGAGTATCTCTATCAGAAACAAAAACTATTTTAGAGTTAAATATAGATGGGCCCCCTGTTATCTTACGAAAAGATAAATCAGCTAACTTATGAACTTGACTGGTCAATCTTTTTCCTTGCTGAATCACTCCATTTGTTTCATAAATTTTTTGATTTAATGATACTTTATAAACAGAAAGGCCAAAGTGAACATTCGTTTTATTAATCCAAAACCTTAAACTAAATAAAATATTTACCTTTTTATTAATCCAGTAAATATAATCTGAGTTATTTTTTATTTCACTCTGGATGAAAAGTTTTTCATCCAAAACATCAAACTTATCGACATAAAAAGAAAAATCATCTTTAAAAGTATCTATAAATTTTTTAATCCGAGAATTTTCAATAGGAGTTAAGTCTTTTGGTAGTGACGTTTTTTGAAATACTATTTTATCTCTTTCAAGCTCCGCCTCTCCTACACCAACAATCGCATAATTTGCAGCAGCAATTACTGGAAACAAAAGAACTAATAAAGTTATCTTAAATTTAATCATGTTAATATCCTATTACTAGAGAGGAAAACCTAAAATGATTTTGCCTTGAGCTGCCAAGTCCTTAGCATCACCCTTGGGGTCTGGAAACTGACTTAGCTTAATAGCACTCATAGCTCTTTGATCATACTCTTTATTTCCTGAACTTTTAAATACTTCACTTCTAATAAGTTCACCTCTAGAGTTCAAAAAAATTCTTATACGACAATTTAAATCTAAATCAATGAGGTAGCTAGGTAACCGCCAGTGTGGACGAACAAAGTCAGGCAAACTGCTCACATACTTTGTCACCTCTGTATTTGCTTGGGCCGCACGAGTACCAATTATAGCACTACCTTTACTAATCTTATTTCCTTCTAGTATAAGTTCAGAAAGATTTATCCCTGTTGATGTTTTGCCACTCTTTTTTACTTTACTAGGTTTTAATCCCACCTTCTTATTGGCCTGTTTTTTTAGTAAGTCCATAAGAGACTTCTTTTTTCCTTTCTTAAGAAATTCTGGGCCACTTCCTTTATCATTAGGTTTGCTCTCAGGAGGCGGAGACTCATCTCCAACTTTAATATTTTTTAACTCTTGTAATGTTAATTTCGGCATGGCCACAACATCTACTCGAACTGCCGGTAAAACCTCTACAAACTCAATTTTTTGATTTTTAGATAAATTTGAAAACAAAATAAAAAGGATAAAAATAAGGAGGTGAACAAGAAAAGATATGCCTGTAAAATAGTTTAAACTTTTTTCATGGCGATAAGTCATAATTTACTTTTTTTCATCTACCTCAGTTACCAAAGCGATTGAACTAATTCCGCCATTTTTTAGGTAGGACATTAGTTTAGCAACCTTTCCATAACTTAACTCATAATCGGCCCTTAAAAATAGAACTGATGTTTTCGTTTGTTTAAATTTTTGATTCACGAGCTCTATCATTTTCTCTTTAGTAATAGGATCTTGACCAAGATAGAAGCTTCCATTTTTTGTTAACGAGAGAACAACCTGTTGAGTAGTTAGATTGACTCTATTTACCTCTTTAGTTTTAGGTAATTCTAATTGAACCCCATTGAGCATAAGTGGGGCCGTAATCATAAAAATAATCAGTAAAACAAGCATGACATCAACCAAAGGAGTCACGTTAATGTCAGCAAAAACCTTATTATTGTTATTACCTGAAGAAAATCCCATATTACTTTGTAGAGCTTAATGAATGCTCTACCCTATTTAAAAAGCTTTGAGCAAAGCTTTCCATTTTCTTATTAATCTCTGTATTTGTGTTTGTAAAATGGTTAAAAAACCATACCGCAGGAATAGCTGCAAATAACCCCACTGCCGTTGCAATAAGCGCTTCAGCTATACCAGGTGCAACAGCTTCAAGAGTTCCTCCACCTTGGGCCAATCCTGCAAAGGAGTGAATAATTCCCCACACAGTACCCAAGAGTCCAATAAATGGAGATATGGAGCCAACACTTGCCAAGATAGAAAGAAGTGAGTCCAATCTAAGATTGGAATCATTAATTCCTTTTTTCAAAGACCTCTCAATTCCTTCAAGACCAAAACGATCAAAGTGCTTTAGAAGGCCTACTTCTTTAAGCTTTTCGATTTCATTATGTCCTTCAATAAACATCGTCTTATAAGATGATAAAGAGAGTTCTTGGGTCTTATGAATTATATCTTTAAATGACATACCTTCTGAATAAACTTTAAGGAACTCATCATTTTGTTTGTTTATTTCATTAATACTTTTTCTTTTCTTAAATATGATGGCCCAAGAAAGAACAGAAAGAAAAATAAGAAGAAGCAAAATGGCCTGCACTATAATATCGGAATTCATTAAAATATGAAGGTAATCCATTTGCGCAGTTGATTCATCCATAACAACCTCCTTTGCCTATTTGCCTTTATACTCTATCAGAGACTGAATCTCTTAGCCAACTTTGCTCTTCTGAGGATGAAGATAGTTTTATATAGATCCAGCAAAGGAGATAAAAGACAGGAAAGGAATATAAGTTGCTAATAGCGTTAACTGATATTTTCCCGTAAATAGGGTCTAACCAATAAAGCAGCCCTGTAGGAATAATATAGAAAACGATCCATACCAAACCATTACTATAACTTTTTCCTTCACTCACAGAACATGAGCAAAGAAATAAGAAATTGATGAAGCTCCAAAAAAGAACCGGAAAAGAATGATCAAATAAGGAAAAAGGATAAAACCAATTAAAACTTAAAATAAATAGACTAGAAAAACCCAGAGACCTGATAAAGCGTATTGAGGCCCTTTCATAAATTGGATGCTTCATTATTATGAGCTGAAGGATAAACAAGTCAAAAAAATAGAATGCAAATTGGCCAAAGATTGAGTCAATGACAATATTGGAGCTCATAAAACTTAAATTTGAAGGCCCTCCCCAAACAACAAACTGCATTATCCATAAAAAACACAACGAAATAACAAAGGAAGCAGATGGCCTTTTCCATAGTTTTTTAAATAAAAAGTCGAAAGAAAAATCTAAAGTATATATTTTATAGAAAATATAAAAAGAAAAAAACTTCGAAAGAACAATCAATATCCAACCTTGATCAAATATCCAGTCCTCTATAACCCCTACTCTGTGCCCGATTTGAAAGTGAAAAAATGAGAAGACGGAAATGAGAATTTGGTAGAAAATCGCCGAAAAGGCCAAATATATAAAATAAGCAGAGTTAGATTTTAAAATATTATATTTATTCATGAATTAAATATTTTTAGATTTTGGCCTTAACCAATTCATCTGTAGCTCAGCTGAAGGATAGATTTTATTATAATCCTTAAATAATGCATTATTTTTGACCAGGTCATCAATCTTTTGAAGTAAGTTATAGTATTTGCTCCAATCCTTAAGATCACTTTTAAGCATTAAGTCCATTTGTTGAGTTACGCTAAATTGCTCCTGAAAATTAAAGCCTTTGTTAAAAACTATCTCATCATAATGATTAAGGGTCTGATCGATTATCTTTTTATTAAAAGTTTTTTTATTATAGAAATTAGATCCAACCATTTTTTTAAGCTGAGGGACTTTAATTTTATTCTTAAATAGAGCTGCCTTAATTCTTTTAAAGTCTTCAAACAGTAGTAGGCAGATCTCAGACTTCGAAAGGTCCATGGTTCTCAAAAAAGGTAAAGATAAGACAAATATCAGCTCTTTATTGGAAGGCAATCCCATATGAAAGATTCGGGGTGAGTTAACAACTAGTATTTTAAAGGAAACTTCATAATGTCCCATCTTTTCAAGAAATTTTTTAAAGGCAAGCTCAAGCCCATAGTTAGGCTTTTCAAAGTCCCACTGTAATTGACTCGCCCTTTTCACAAGCCACAACTCAGAAATGAAATCCCAAAAGTCTTGTTCATTCGGAATATTATATCTTCTTTTATTCCAATCAGCTCTTTTACGTCCTTTAAAAGAGGCTTTTTTAACTTTTTTATTTGCCTCTTCAAGAAGTTGATCTTCTTCCAAAACTTTTTTGATTTTATCAAAACGAACCAGTTCAAGTTTTTTTTCTTCGAGTGATTTGGACTTATCAGCTTCCTTTTTAGTCCCCCCACTTACAGGCGGCACTTTCTCAGGAGTCTGGGCAAATAAAACAAAGGGGAGAAAAATTGTTAATTGAATTAAGTTTTTCATTTTACCGTAGACTTCCCTTGTGAGTATTGATCATATAACCGACCCCAATAATAGAAATCGGTTATTTCTAATGATAAAGCGTCAAAAAACTTGGGATATTTTTTTTGGAAACAATTAGGTTTTTTATCAACAAGAAAACTACTCTGAATATAACCATAATAGTTCCCCGCTGAAACATAATAAAAGCCGCTAGCGAAAGTAGTAAACTTTTGGCCCGCTTTATTTGTAACCTCGTAAACTTTAATCGGATGGCCACAAGATAATGTCGTTAAACTGGTTGAAGATCTTGAAGCGTTTTGGTGTATATGCCCAAATGTGTTTTTAAGATAAGAGATTTTTAAGAGCCTTAAATTAGAGTTTGCAAAGGCCGAAGCTTGAGTAAGAAAAAATAAAAGAATGATCTTTTTCATTAAACCTTCCACCTAAACTGAATTGTTTCCCATTCATGACATTGAGGACAACGCCAAAATATATTATCGGAGTTAAATCCACACTCACTACAATAATGCCGAGTAAGGGATTGGTGTAAATTTTCAAGTAAGTTCTGCATTTGTTCGACGGCAGCTTTGGTATCCTTTAAATCAATTAAAAGCTTAATATACTCAATTTTTAGAATCTCAGATGAAGAATGATGACCTTGCATCCACCCCTTTAAGATTTCAAAAGCGTCGTGTGGTTTATTAAGGTTTTTGAGAAGCCTCACTTTACTAAGAACAACGGCCGGAGAATTTAATAACTCAACATCCTCTATCTTTAAAAAGTAATCTCTTAAAATGGCAACTCTTTTACTATACTCCTCAAACGTTTTTTCATCTGCTTTAAACTTTTCATCAATACTAACAAAAATGAAGGCAGCGTACATCGGATGTTCTCGAAGTAGCTCAAGAAACAAGGCCTTTGCTTCTTCTAAACTACCTGTAATAATAAAAAGCTTCAGACGTAAAATTTTAGCAGAAACAGAAGGAGCAAAACGAAAAGCTTCATCTAACTCTTCTTTGGCCTCTTTAAACTTTCCATTTTGAAAGCATGACTTCGCTTTTTGAACAAGAATATGACTTATTGTCTCGGCTTGATTTTTCTTTCCCACCTTTGACAACATCATCCTATAGCTATGAGCATTGTCCCAGTCTTCTATATCTTCATAAATTCGACAAAGAGATAGTATAACCTCTTCTTGGTCACGGTTAATCTTAAGCACATCTTGATAAGTTTCAATGGCCTTATCGATGAATCCGCCTTTATCAAAATCATCGGCCAGCTCTTTTAATGCTCTAACTCTGGTCGTTTCATTAATGTTCTCCCTCGCTATCAAAGAACGATGAATACTAATCGCTTTTTCTATTTCACCATTACTTCTAAAAAGCCCACCAAGAGCAAAGTAAGTATCAATAGTTTCTCTATTAAGATCAACTGCATTTAAAAACTCTTTAATGGCCAGGTCTTTATTACCTGAAATAAGATACTGAGTTGCATTTAAAAATATTTTCGATTGAGTTTCAAATATAGAGCTACGGTATCTTTTAGAAAGGCGGACACCTGTCCCTTTCTCTGTTAGATAATGGTACAGAAGTATCAAAGTAGTGAATACTGCGACGAAAGATAAAAGATTAGATTGTATCCAAGGCCAAATAACGTCCACTAAAATACCTCTCCATTAATTTTCCATCAGATACATTGGCTTGTGACCGATAGATAATAACCCTTTAAATTGTGAATAAACAGAATCAAGCTCTTCAAATAAATCCCTAAGAGCAAACTTACTTTTCTTTTTAACAAAAACGAGCCTAGGCTCCCCTTCAAGATTTAATTCTTTATGAATTTTTCTTCCCGCTTCCCATAGGCCACCAAGCTCATCAACCAGGCCTTGTTCGAAGGCAAACTGCCCTGAAAAGATCTGACCCTGAGACAACTGCTCGAGGTCTCCTTTTATCTTACCCTTTCTTGCCTTAAGAATATCTTCTCTAAACTGACCATGAACCCCAACGAGCATCTTATTCATCAACTCTTTTTCTTCAGCTGTAAGGTTACGGCTTGGAGTTCCAGCATCTTTAAATTTACCCGCCTTAACTGTCACCGGTCTTATTTTGGCCCATTCATATAGTTTAGAAAGATCTACAAACTGCATAATCACGCCGATAGATCCTGTGAGCGACCCAGGGTTCGAATAAATTTTTCGAGCTGCTGCTCCTATATAATAACCACCACTTGTAGCAATGGAGGCAAAGCTAGCATAAACTGGCTTTCCTTTTTTTTCGTCTTGATCTATGTGCCTTATTTCTTGGTAAATTTCTTGGCTTGGCCCAACAGCTCCACCAGGTGAATCAACTCTCACGATGATGGCCTTTACGGCTTTATCCTTTTTAGCAAGTTGAAGCTTCTCAATGACTTCTTTGGATTCCATAATAATCCCATCAACTTCGACTACCGCTATTTTATCTTTACCCTTTCCATTTTCTAAGGAGAGCCCATTATCACCTTTAAAAATGTTGAGCGTATAAAATGAAAAAATCATTAAAATAATGAAGAAGATAACAACTAAAATGAGAATGCTTAATAATGCCTTGCTTCTATTTTCAGACACCTTGCCCCCGATTTAACTAAACTATTTTTATTTTCTCATAAAGTCACCCTCTTCGTAAAAACCTTATTCTCAAAGGATGACTCTTTATATCAATTTTCTAATCAATCTTCCGACAAGCTAATATAGGAGGAACCGATGAAAGCTTTAACGGTTATATTTTCATTTATCATTTTAACTTCAACAGCAATAGCAAAAGATGTTTATAAAACTCCTAAGCTTCCTCAAAAATGGATTAAAACAGCAGATAAAATTATAAAAAACCAAGACAGATCGCCTGCTTCAGTAGACGCAGATTCTACTGCCCCACTACTAACACTTGATGAAATTGCAGGAAAAAATAAGAAAAAGGCACTTCCAAAAGCTAGAGCTTGGAGGGTTGACTTGATTCGTTAAAAATTAACTCCAAAGGTTAACTTTTTCAACTTCACTTTTTAATTGCCCGCATGCGGCCAAAATATCTGGACCTTTTGTAACTCTAACAGTCGTTACAATACCTCGTTTGAGAAGCTGGTTTTTAAACCATTTGATTTTTTCTTCCGATGGACGTTTGAACTTAGATTGCGGGTATTCATTAAATGGAATGATATTAACCTTAGATTCTTTTTTCTCTAATAAATCAACAAGACCGTTTACATCCTCAATCCTGTCATTTAACCCATCGATTAGAATATACTCATAAGTTATGAAACGGTGAGCTTTAAGAGGTATTCTCTTAATGGCCTTAAATAATCTCTTTAAATCATAAATTTGATTAATCGGCATTAACTCAGACCTTATATCGTCGTGTGCAGCATGAAGAGATATGGCCACATTAACCGGTGGGAACTCTTCGAATTTTTCTATCTGTGGAACAAGCCCAGAGGTAGAAAGCGTTATTTTTCTTTGACCTAAAGCAAGGGCCCTTGGCTCCATGAAAAGGTAGGCACTCTTTTTAACATTTGTGAAATTATGGAGGGGTTCCCCTTGTCCCATATAAACAATATTAGAAATATTTTTAAAGCTATTATCGTTATCAAGCATGAAACGACTAACGGCCAGAAACTGTCCAATGATTTCTTCAGTTTTTAAATTTCTTTTAAGCCCCATTGTACCTGTATGACAAAAAGTACACCCTATGGCACAGCCTACTTGAGAAGATATACAAAGAGTTAAACGCTCTCTAGCAGGAATAAGAACTGTCTCTACAGAGTTTTTATCATCGAACTGAATTAAGAATTTTCTGGTTCCATCAAATGAGCAGGCATCCCAGATAATCTTAGGTACATTAAGACTGATATTTTGATGAAAGTGTTCTTTTAGTTTTTTAGATATATTGCTCCACAAATCAGGATCAAAACAGAACTTTTTATAAACCCATTGAAAGATCTGATCAGCATTATATTTTGAAAACCCGTTATCAACCAGATAACTCTCAAGTTCACTTAAGCTAAAGGAATAAAGGGACTTTTTACTCATGCCCAACTTCTACACTTTTGAGTTATTTAAATCAATTCTAGAACAAATTTTACTTGTTTTGGCCCAGATTAAAGGCAAATAGTTTATTTAATATCTACAAAAAATGGACATAACTACCTAATTTTACGTTTATAAGCCCCTATTTAGATCACTCATGAAATTATAGGGCCAGAGATTAACAATACATACATAAGGAGTTAATTCAGTGAAGATTAAAGTGATTATTATCTTAATGGCCCTACTTAGTACATTTTCTACGGCCATCGCAAAAGAAGATAAGCGAAAAAGAGAGTTAAGAGTTCATAAACAAAGTAGAAGCTTCCAAAAAACGCATAACCGTCGAGAGCTTAGAAAGGGAATTAAACGTGTTATGAAAAAGCGATTCAGACGCCCTCAGGAAAGCAAAAGATTTGCTAAATTTAAGAAGTTTTTAAGTTTAAAGAATAGAGATTCAAGACAAAGTGGTCTATCTGATGAGCGTAAAACAGGACTCGATAGAGCAAAAGAAGTTGCCAAAGGAAAAGGTTTAGATAGAGCTATCGAAGTTCAGGATAAAAGATCTGAGGATTAGAACTCTCTCGTTAATCAAAAAAACCTTTGAAGAAAAGAAGACTTATTTTTTAACTTTTGATTTACTATTACTTCAGTAGAATTCGTTAATAAGTCTTCTAGGCCTTTCAGGGTATCAGACTTTTGGATAGCAGAATTAAAGTCCGTTGGTGAAATAAGAACAATTTTATAACCTTTCAACTTTTGCACTAACTCCTGACAATAACGATGTAATTGATCTTTATCGCAAAAAGGTCCTATAAACTCATCAGACTCAAAGGCCGGAGAATCAAAAAGCATATCATGATACAAATTTAAAAGTTGCTCCTTATCAATCCTTTCTTTTTTTGAAAAACATTCCTGGATAAAGTAATTATTCGATTGATACTCTTTTGAACTTTCATCTACCGTTGATGGATTAACATAGCTGTAAAGGATAAAGTATTCTTTCTCATTCATTCGAATAGTCCTAAATCTATAATGACCTGACTTTTTGGTAAAAGATCTATATTAATTTCAGAAGGGCCTGTTTGAACCTGAGAGTTGTCTTCCCTATTTACTTTTATTACAGCAAACTTACTTTCCAAAAAGACCTGACATTTTTGCTTATAGCTTGAAGGGTTATATAAGTTCAGCCGTCTAATTTCCTCATAACTCAATTCATTAGTTGTAGCAGCTCTTTTTCTCCAGAAGAACTCCACTTTAGATTCACGCTCTACTCGTGCATGGTCTTTTTCAAACATAGATATAATCTTTTGCCAAAACTCCATTTTGCTACCACTTGATGAGTCTTTCATAAGTTGCCCATCATAACAAAGAAGCCCACCCATACCTAATGTTGAATAACTTATTTCAGTTATCATTCTAACTTTTTGAGTTTGAATAGAGTTCTCTAAAAGAAAAGATTCTAATTTTTTAGATAACTCAACGTCAAGACTAGACCGATCCAATACAATTTTCCCGCCCATTAAAAATGTTTTTATCAACTGATTAAACTTTTTAATATCTAAAGATTCTGCCTGAATAAACTTTATAACGGGATTTTCTTCTTCATCATCGTAATACTTAAAGTTTTCTGTATCCTTAATTTTATAGACACGAGGATATTGTGAGTCTAAGTATCTAAATAAATCTTGCTCACTCCACTCATCATCTTCAGTTTCAAGACTTCTAAAAATTTCGAAAAAGTGCATATCTTTGAATAAAGAAGTGTGTTCATCAACATACAAGTCTCTACCTAAGGCAATGGGTAGATAGGTTTCTTCAACAATATCTTTATACTGCTTACAAAGAATTCCTTTTTTAATATCTTCACTAACTAAGAGAGTAGAAGGAATTATATCTAAACTTAAGGTGTCAAAAAGCATTTTCGAATATTGACTTAATTCTTCTTGAAGAGAGAACTTATTAAAAAAGTCTCTCGGGGCCCCGCCAAGAAAACAAAATGAAACATTTCCATCCCAATTATTACCTAGGTTTCGTGAAGCTTCTTCAATATAGAAACTCTGAATTGTTTCAGTAAATTTTCGTCTTTGTTGTTTTTCTTTAAGAAGAGGAGTTAGAAAGTTGTGTTCCTCTATTTTTTCTTTTTCTTCTTTATTATTTTGGGTCTCTAAAAATTTTGAAAATGCATTTAAGAAAATATTGGAGTGGTCTTCCATATAAGAAACTAATCTCTTACCTTTCAAGTAACCGCACTTCATTCCAAATACTTGAGCATTTATTTTTTTATTACGAAAATATTCTCCTAGATAGTGAACAAACCGGGAGTAGCCCTTAAAAATTCTAGGATCGAAAAAAGAAAATATTTTATTTATATTACCATCAGCATCAATAACAAATTTATTTAGACCATTAGAGTCTTTAGCAAAATTTCTTGCTAATATATGGGGTACACCGCAGTTTGTTAAAAAAGGCGCCGGTCCAATCGGTAATAAAAATATAACTTCTTTACCTATTTCTTGTGCCCGACTTACCAGTAAGCCTAAATCTGTTTCTGGTTTTTTTTCAGAAAAGTCGAAATCCTCACCATTATCGGTATGGAAGGCCCAATTTAATGGAACCAGAACCCTAGGGCCTGGACAGACTTCTTCCATTTTAGTTTTCCATAGTGAAGCGGAAGTCTTCCAATAAAGGAACCAGTAGTCATCTTTGTAAAAATTTTCGTTTTGCGCAAAATTATTTGAAGTCAATTTCACCTCTTTGCCAATCCGTGGCACTTTAATTTTATCCTTGTGGTAAAACCCTTGTAAAGCACCAATGACAGAATCAAGTCTTGTCAATTTTGGGCCAAATTTGATATGCGTAGTGTCCTCAGCTTAAACAAGGGATTTATATGTGGTTTTTCAGTGATGAAGAAAAAGATTTTGTCGAACTTTGCCGAAATTTTGCGCAAAAAGAAATTGCACCTTATGCTGAAAAACATGACAACGATGAGACCTTTAATCTTGAGGCCTTCAAGAAAATGGGTGAACTGGGGGTTCTTGGTATTACCGCTGACCCAGAATATGGTGGGGCCGGCTTAGGTTGCACTGCAGCCACTATCGCAATGGAAGAGTTTGGTAAAGCATGTGCATCTACAACTCTTTCTTATCTTGCTCACTCAATTCTTTGTGTAAACAATATTCAAAGTAATGCCAGTGAAGAACAAAAACAAAAATACTTACCCAAGCTTATAACTGGAGAACACATTGGTTGTATGGGTATGAGTGAACCAGAGTTTGGTTCAGATGCCATTGGCATTCAAACAAAGGCCCAACTAAACGGTGATCATTATTTAATTAATGGTACAAAGATGTGGATTACGAATGCTCAATACTCAGATATTGCCTACGTCTATACTCGTACTGGACAAGAGAAAAAAGATTTAACAACTTTTATTCTTGAAAAGGATAAAGGACATTTCACTGCTGGCAAGCCAATCCATAAAATGGGTATGCGAGCATCTCCTACAGGTGAGCTTATTTTTGATAATGCAAAAGTTGCTTTAGAAAACCGTGTTGGTGAAGAAGGTCAATCGACCTATCATATGATGCAAAACTTAGATATTGAGAGAATAACAATTTCTGGGATTAGTTTAGGAATCGCTCAGGCGTGTTTGGACCAGTGTATTAAATATGCTGGTGAGCGCAAACAATTTGGAAAAACTATTGGTAATTACCAACTCATTCAAAAAATGATTGCTGAAATGGCCGCTGAAACAGAAATGATGAGAAATTTCCTATATAACATTGCTCATCAATATGACCGTGGTGAAAAAGGTCCTTTAAAGGCCGCCATGGTTAAACTAGCTATTCCAAAAATAGCAACAAAAATAGCACTGGATGCCATTCAACTTCATGGTGGATATGGTTATAGTAGGGAGTTCCCGGTTGAGCGTTTCATGAGAGACAATAAGCTTAATGAAATCGGTGCGGGAACTAACGAAGTAATGATTATGATCATTGCCAAAACACTACTAAAAGAAAGTTTGAAGTAAGATGGAAGATTTTCACATTGACATCATCAACCAGCTTAAAAAGTTTAGAGCTGAGAAGATTGATCCTTTCATGGAAAAAGATGACCATGAAGGTATTTTTAGAAAAGAAATTGTAACGGATCTTGGTACACTCGGTTTGGCCGGAATAACCGTCTCCTCTCAATATGGTGGAGCAGAGTTAGGTGTTTACGAACAATGCCTAATCTTTAAAGAGATTGCTAAATCATCCGTGCCCTATGCTGTCACAATGTCTGTTTCGGCCATGGTTCAATCTATTATTCAGGACTGGGGTAACGAGACACAAAAGCAAAAATACCTACCTGAACTTACAAGCGGTCAAGAAATTGGCTCCTTTTCACTCTCCGAATCCGGCGCAGGCTCTGATGCTGCTTCATTAAAGTGTAGTGCTTCAAAAACAGAAGGCGGTTACCTTTTAAATGGAAGTAAGCTTTGGGTAACAACAGGTGGTGAATCAAAAACTTATATTATTTTTGCACGTACAGATGATAATAAAGTTAGTGCCTTTATTGTTCAAAAAGGTGCCAAAGGCTTTAGCTTCGGTAAAAAAGAAAGCAAAATGGGATGGAGAACATCCCCTACTCGCGAACTCATATTTGAAAATTGCTTTATCCCTGACGAAGACCTTATTTCTGAACAAGGCAATGGACTTAAAATAGCTTTTAGTGGCCTAGATAAAGGTAGACTCAGTATCGCAGCAATATCTGTAGGTCTTTCTGAAAGGGCAAGTGAAGAGGCCTTAAACTATAGTTTAGAAAGACAGCAGTTTGGAAAACCCATATTCGACTTTCAAGGTCTTCAATTTATGCTTGCTGATATGTTCACTGAAACTCAGGCCAGTGAAGATCTTGTATTCAACGCAGCAGAAATGTTTGATCAAGGTCAAAATGTTCATATTCTCTCTTCAATGGCAAAGCTTAAGGCCAGTGATGTGGCCATGAAAGTGACAACCGACGCAGTACAAATTTTTGGAGGTGTTGGGTATACAACAGAGTTTCCTGTTGAAAGATATATGAGAGATGCTAAAGTATTACAGATAGTAGAAGGGACAAACCAAATTCAGAGGGTTGTCATCGCAAGAGAGTTAAGGAAAAGGCTCGGTAAATGAAAATAGATCTTTCTAACTTAAAGTTAGAATCCGTAAGGTTTGAAGATCAAAAAAAGTTTCTATCTTCTTTAAATACACCTCAAGGGGCCTTTGTTGATGAAAAGACACTTCATCAAGGACATGAGGAGTCCAAAAAAGCATTTCAGGCCTTCAAACATAAAAAAACATTTGTTCAAGTAGGAATCGGTGGAAGCTCTCTTGGTGCGGAAATGCTTATCAATGCACTTAACACTGGCCAAGACAGAAAGTTCTTATTTTTAAGTAATATTGATCCTGATGATCTCTATCAAAAACTTGATCACCTGGATGTTAAAGACTGCCTCTTTTTTATTGTTTCTAAATCAGGTTCTACTGTAGAGACCCTTGCCTTATTTTCTATTGCCTTGAAATGGCTTAAAGAAAAGGACATCGCTGAATCAGAGATTAAGGATTATTTTGTATTTTGTACTGATCCAAAAGAGGGCCCCCTTCGAGAGCTCGGTCAAAAAAATAATATCCTCACTCTAAGTATTCCTCCTTATATTGGCGGACGTTTCTCCGTATTAACCCCTGTTGGTCTTTTTCCGGCCCTTATGAGCTCCATCGATACTGATCTACTTATCGAAGGTGCTCTAAAGATAAAAGAAGATTTAGTAGGAAATAAAAACCCTTATTTCTTTTCACTTGCTCAAAGAATTTTTGAACTTAAAAATGAAAAGAATGTTACCCAAACTGTACTGATGCCTTACTCCTCCAAAATGGCAGGTCTATCTCAGTGGTTTGTGCAGTTATGGGCAGAAAGTCTTGGTAAAAAATATTCTTTAACAAATAATATTGTCCACCAAGGTTTAACTCCAATTGCTAGTGTTGGTGTCATTGATCAACACTCTCAAATGCAACTATTTATTGAAGGCCCAAAAGATAAGTTTCTTATTTTTATAGAAATTGAAAAGTTTAACAATGACTTTGAGTTAAACAACTCTTTTGAGTTTAAAAGTTTTGAGCAATTCGAATCAGTCTCTTTATCAACTCTTTTAAAAGCTGAGCTTGAAGGAACCATGAAGGCCCTACAAAAAAGTGAGATCCCCTTCACTAAAATTTCTTTGGCCCAATTAAATGAGTTTAACCTAGGTCAACTTATTGCCTTTTTAGAGCTCTTAACTGTCTATACTGGTCAATTACTTGAAATCAATCCCTTTGATCAACCTGGTGTTGAGGCCGGAAAAAACTACGCAAAACAATACCTTAGAGAAAATACCAATTTTTATACTTGAGTTCCCCTTTGTAGGTGTTAAAATCTAGATACATATGGGAAAAGACGATAATTCTACAATTGTTATTACAGATATTCATAAAGCGCTTTCTACAACAGAACAAGAAGCAAGTGATAAACCTGCGGCCCTCATTGGTATTGGCGGAACCGTCAAAGGTGAAGTCTATGACCTTATTGAAGGTGAAATAAATGTTGGAAGAAGTGATGATGCCAAAATCAGAATAGATACCGATGGAGTTTCTAGAAATCACTTTAAAATTATTATCCATGATGATGGCACCTCGGTTACACTCGAAGACCTTGGTTCCCGAAATGGAACTTATGTTAATGATGATAAAGTAAATGGAAACCTATCTCTTAGAAAAGGCGACGTCATTAAGATTGGTAGTGTTGCCTTAAAATATGTTCCAAAAGGTGACTCTGAAAGGGCCACTTACGATAAACTCAACGAAGAAAAGAACACGGACGGACATACCAAATGTTTTAATAAAAGCTATTTTAATAAGGCCATGGATAGAGAAGTAAACTTCTCCAAAAAAAATGGATCCCCTTTAAGTCTGGCCGTTTTTGACCTAGATCACTTTAAAAAACTTAATGATAATTTTGGACACGATGCGGGTGATTACGTCCTTAAAGAGCTGGCCGATATTATTAGAGATATTGGGCTTGATCCTAGTTATGTCTTTGCTCGCTATGGTGGTGAAGAATTCTGTATTCTTATGCCTAAAACAAACCTTAAGGCCGGCTTTGCATTTGCTGAAAAAGTTAGAAGGGTTGTTGAAGTTCATAAATTTATCTATGACGGAAACGAGTTGCCAGTTACCGCCTCCATTGGGGTAAGTGACTATAGAACAGGTATAGATTCCGGAGTAGATCTGTTTAAAAGAGCTGATGAAGCAGTGTATAAATCAAAAGAAAATGGCCGAAATCAGGTTAACTTTTACCGTCCCTAATCTTTATCCCTAATACAGTTCATGATAAGAATTCACTATGCAAAAAATAGGATTCCTACCAGAACATCTGATTGATCAAATTAAAGCGGGCGAAGTTATTGAAAGGCCCTCTAACCTTATAAAAGAGCTGCTTGAAAACTCTATTGACGCAAAAAGTACTGAAATATTTATTCATATCAAAAATGCAGGCATGGGCCTCGTTCAACTTGAAGATAATGGAGTTGGAATTGATTTCGAAGAGCTTCCCATGGCCTTCACAAGACATGCTACCTCAAAGTTAAAAGATTATGAGGATCTTTATCGGCTTCACACCTTTGGCTTTAGAGGGGAGGCCTTAGCATCCATCTCAAGTGTTTCTAGAGTTACTTGTTACTCTAAGACTAAAAATCAAAAAGGCGCAAAGATAGTTATCCACGGTGGACACCATCTTGAGCACCAGCTCCACCCTCTTCAAAAAGAAGGAACCTCTTTTTATATCAAAGACTTATTTTACAATACTCCTGCAAGACTAAAGTTTGTAAAATCCCAATCATCTGAAAAAAAGCAAATTCAAAAGATCGTTAACAGTTTCCTTCTTTGCCATCCCAAAGTGAGCTTTAATATCCGCTGGGACGAGGAACAAATAAAGAATTATCCTGCAAACAACTTTGAAAAACGTATCCGTCAAGTATGGGGAAGTAAAAAGAGCGATGAGTACGATATCATATCTTTTGAGCAAGAGTTTGAGGCCCATAAGATCAAGGCCTTTTATAGTCCATCATTGGGAAAGTCCAATAATAATAAGCTTCAATATCTTTTCGTAAATAATAGACTCATAGAGGATAGAAGGCTGCACTCCCAAATTCTTAAGGCCCTTGCTCCCTATTGGGGTGAAGGCCAGTTTGGACACTACTTGTTTTTCTTAGATATTCCAACAGATCAAATAGATGTGAACGTGCATCCTCAAAAAACTTTTATCAAGTTCCTTAAAGATTCTGTTGTCTACTCCCTCATCGTAAATGGAATTAAGTCCTCTTTTCATAAAAATGAAATAAAGCTTCACTCAGGCCAACAAAAAAACAATGATGAATCAAAAGAAGTTAGTAAAGGGGTGCTTAAAATCAATAATAAGTTTTGGCTTACTCAGAAAGAGCAGAGGACCTATCTCATTAAAAGCAGTCAAATCATCCCCCACTTTCTGCAGACCTATTATAAAAAAAATTTTCCTCTCTCAAATGAACAATGCTTACCTCTTTTAATTGGCCAACCTTTTGAAGACCAAACGACCGATCAGAACAGATTACAAGAGCTTAAAGATTTTGGTTTTGATTTTGAGAGAATTGATCCAGACCACCTTATTCTTAGAGCGATCCCCGACTTGGGCCTACCACTGAATTACACAGACCTAGGGAGTTGGGCCATCAAAAACCTCAGTATTTCACCCCATGAAGATTTTATCATTAGTGAACCTTTTGAGGGCCATTTACTTATGTCCTTGATAGAAGAAGGCGCCGAATGGATAAAGGTTGTAAATGAAAACGACCTCGAAAAGTTATTTTTATGAATAAAAAGGTTATTATTTTCTCAGGCCCCACTGCTACTGGTAAGACCGCTCTCAGTATAAAAAGCGCCCTGGAAATAGAAAAAATCACTTCACAAGAATGCTGTATTATTAACTTTGATTCCCTTGCCTTCTACAAAGAGCTTCTTATTGGCTCAGCAAGAGTAACACAAGAGCAAATGCAAGGAGTTGAACATCACCTTGTTGGCACAGAAAGCATAAAAGAACCTGTAGATGCTCATCAATTTATAAAATTGGCCCAAGAAATAATAGAGAATAACCCTCATAAAGTTTTCATTTTTGTTGGAGGTAGTGGATTTTACATACGGGCGCTTATCAAAGGGATGTATGAGACAACTGATATCGACTCTCAGTTAAAGGATCAATTAAACGAGCTTTACCAAGCACAAGGAATTTCTCCTTTTATAAGCTTTCTTAAAGAAAATGATCCCGAAACCCTTCAAACTCTTCATGCCAATGATCACTATAGAATCCTACGGGCCGTAGAGTTTTATAAGGCAAATAATCAAAAGATCTCTGAATTCAAAAAGCTAAGTGATAAGAATGACCCTTATGATTTCACTCAAAACATGCATCCTAATTGGGATATACTGCATATTTATCTTGATATACCAAGAGCTGAGCACTTTGAAATTATCGAAAAGCGAACAGAGGGTATGATTCAAGATGGTCTCATCGAAGAAGTAAAACAATTATTACAAGAAGGGTTCACAGGTCAAGAAAGACCTCTTCAAAGTATCGGTTACAAAGAGGCCCAAGATTTTATTGAAGGAAAGTTTAAAAACTTAGAAGAGCTCTCAGAGCGTATTTCTATATCAACTCGTCAATTAGCTAAGGCCCAAAGAACATTTTTTAAAAAGGTTAAGGGTAAAGAAACCTTTAATCCTTTAAGTGAAAATGATGACGTTCTCAATACTGTTAAAAATTTTATAAAATAATTTTAGCAAGCCAAAGAAAAGAGAAAAAGCCAACCATATCAGTGACCGTCGTTAAAAGAACAGTACTTCCAAAGGCCGGATCTGTGCCCATTCTTTTAAGCCCTAGAGGAATAATAGCTCCAAATAATCCTGCCGAAATTAGACTAATCACCATCGACAAACCGATAATAAGCCATATGTATTGAATACTAAACCAAAGATAAGCAATTAATCCAACGACTAAAGCAAATATAACCCCGTTTACTAAAGAAATGATGAATTCTTTTTTAACCACCTCCAAAGCTGTATCAAACTCAAGCTCACCTAGGGCCAATTGGCGTACTGTAACCGTTAATGTTTGTGTTCCAGCATTACCTCCCATCGAAGCAACAATAGGCATAAGAATGGCCAATGGAATATATTTTTGGATCGTTTGATCAAAAATACCAATAATAAAAGAGGCCAATAAAGCAGTAAGAAGATTTAAAAAGAGCCACAATGCTCTACTTTGAATAATATCAATTAGGAAGTCACCAAATTCTTCATCGTCATCAACACCAGCAAGATTATAGATTTGCTCTGTGGCCAAGTCCTCAATGGCATCAATAACATCATCGGAAGTTATCCTGCCTAATAGAATTCCATTATTATCTGTAACAGGAACATAGGATAAGTCATATTTCTCAAAGATCTTTACACAATTACCCATGAGTTCAGTGTCCTGAACAGAGCGAATATCACTGTAATGATCAGTGTGAATAATCTCACTAAACTTTTTATTAAAATCTGCTTGAGTAATGAGATCCTCTAAAGCGATGGCCCCTTTAAGTTTGTCATTTTTATCGACAATAAAGACCTGGTGAACGTTACTAAGTTCCCCACTGGCCTTAAGAGTGGCCAGGCGTTTAACAGACTTTTTTATTGTTTCACTTTCTCTGGCCTTAAAAAGCTCCTTCTGCATAATGGAGCCTGCTTGATCCTCTGTATATTTTTTAAGGGCCTGAATTTCTTTTTTATATTCCTTTTTTAAATCAGAAAATATTGATTGACCCTTCTTACTATTAATTTCTTCAATCTCTTGAATAAAGTCAGTAGCATCATCTGAATCAAGCTCACTGGCCGCACTAACAAGGTCTTTTTTAGGTAAAAACTCTACTGCTTCTTCTAGAATTTTTTCAGGAAAGTCCAACATGACTTCTCCTAAAAACTCTTTGGGTATTCTTTTAAGTTCAGATAAAAAGGCCGATTTATCTTCTTTGTATACGGATTTTAAATAAGCAGAGACATCCATAGGGTGAAGACCTGCTGCAGCTGGAGCATCTAGGAAAAGCCCTATATTTTCACTGTTTATTTGGTCTTTACTCATTCATTTTTCCAAAAAAATCTACGATAAGTACCTTATCGGTCGACTCTGTTATTAGCTTGATGTTAGGGTAAACAAAATTTATTATCAGAGTCACTAGGTTTTACCATGGATAACTTCAAAGAAAGATTAAAAATTGTCATTATTTCTGATGGAACAGGAGAAACAGCAACTGCCATTTGTCGTGCGGCCATGGCCCAGTTTGAAGAAAAAGATGTTTACTTCACACGGTATAAAAATGTCCGTTCCAAAGAGCAAGTCGATGCTATTTTCGATAATGTAGCGGAGTCCCATGATTTGGTTATATACACTATGGTCTCCCCTAAAATAAGAAATTATATTGGTGAGATTGCACTCAAAAAGCGTGTTAGAAGTTTAGATGTATTAGGTCCTGTGCTTACAACATTTGCTAACTATTTTGAGCAAGAGCCATCAGAGGAGCCAGGCCTTCTTTACGCTATGGATAAAAAGTATTTTGATCGTATTCATGCAATGGAGTTCACCCTCAATCATGACGATGGACGTAACCTCAATTCTCTTCATTTGGCCGATGTTATCCTTATTGGTGTCTCTAGGACTTCTAAAACACCTCTGTCTGTATATTTATCCCAGCATGGCCTTAAAGTAGTAAATATTCCCCTTGTAATGGGTACAAGGCTTCCTAAGCAGCTTTTTGAGGTCGACCAAAGGAAAATATTTGCTTTAACCATTGCCCCCGATGCATTAATGAAAATCCGTCGTTCTCGATTAAATAAATTAGGTTCACAAAAGCACACTGGTCAGTATGCGGATGAAGAAAAAGTTATTGCCGAGCTTGAGTGGGCCAGAAGACTGTTTAGTGAGAATAAAACTTGGCCTGTATTTGATGTTACAAATAAGGCCCTGGAGGAAACTGCTGCTGAGATCCTTCGCCTCATCAACCTTAGAAAAAATAATATGTTCTTAAAAAAATAATTATAAGTCCTTTAGAAACTTAAACTTTTCATTTAAATTCAAGTCTCCATCAATCTTTAAAATAATTTTTAAATCAATTAAGTTTTCTATTCTTTTTAAGTAATCTTGAAGCTCCAAATTAAGAATTTCTCGAATCTTATTTGGAGGAACATCTCTAGAAATATAATTAACCAATTTTATATTAGTAGAATCAGTTAGTGCTCGAACCATAGTCTCAAAGTTTAAGGACTGTCCCTGATTACCAGTTTTTGTTCTATCTTTTGTCACAGAGTCTAAAAAGGTTTTAGTTTCCTCTTCATTTAGCCCCATATTTTGACAAATTTTATTCGCAGTTCTAATTGTAATTGTTTGCTTATTGGCCAGTAACCTAGATAGTGCTCCTACATCTACGCCTAAAAACTTTGAAAAGGCCCGTAAAGAATAACGCGGGTTTCGTTTTACTCTTCTATCTAGTTCACTTCTTAAAAATTCTCTATAAAAAGCGGGATTTGCTTGCATTGTTCCTCCTCTATTCTCTTCTCTAAATATGACAGTATTTTAGAAACAAACAAGTTCATACTTTAGCTAAGTTATTAATAACACGTAAATGTAATAAAAAAACTGTCAAATGCAAGATAAGAAGGGACAGAATGCTACCGCTTTAATTACCAAAGTAAATTGCACAAAAATCTAAAACAACATCTTCTTCTGTAAAAGTCACCGCTAATCTTCTTGGTACGGTACCATCTTTCTCTAAAACTTCTACATTATAAGTCGTCGCTATAGGGTTTCCATCAGAGCTCAGAGATATAGGAAATCCAATATTCTTTTTAAGAGGTAACTGTTCCACTCTAGGTTCGGTAAATAGATTAAATCGTAATTCGCCATTAATACAATCTCTTGAAGTATTTAAATAACCAACAATCATTGGATTTGTCTTAGGAACCGTAATATTGATACTTGGTTTCATATTTGAACTATCTATTTTAAAAATAAAAGGCTCTTGATCTCTAACTTCAATTCTTAGATAGTAGTTTTTATCTTTATTTAAACTTCTTGAAATAATCCCTGAAGCATCTAGAGATAGTTTCTTGTTATTTAAAAATGCTTGATGTTTAACGAAATCAAAATTTTCAATCAAGATCTTCGTACTCTGCATATTTTTTTTCTTAGTTATAATCTTTTTAGATGAAGGTGTTCTCAAGTTTTTCTTTGGTCCAGCAGGCACTAAATTAATTCCAGCTTGTGAGAGTATTGGAGATACCGCCTCTCGAACTTGAACTGGTAAATCTTCATAGAAAACGACGGCCAAAGATGCAGCTATTGCACCCAAGACTATAATTCGTCTTAGTGGTGATTTGCTTTGAGATATTATTTTTTTCGTCTTTTTCTTTGACTTCGATTTAACTTTTCCGGCCTTTTTCTTATTGGCATGGGTCTTTTTCTTTCTACCATTTGCTTTCACAACTTTTTTACGTGCTGGCTTTTTGGGAGCACTCTCATCTAAGGCAATTCCAGAGTCCTCATTGAGATCAATATTTGAAGTAATATCTTTAGTTGATGGCAGCTCTTTTTTTTCTGCCTCTTCTTGGTCCTCCCCTACATCCTTTTTTTCCTTACTTTTACTCTTAAACTTATCCTTAAGAGACATTCTTCTGGTACCTGAGCTCTCTTCTTCAAAACCAAAGTCAAAAAGTTTAACTTCTTTTCTTGACATATTCTCAGAGTCTCTTAAAACACTTTGATTTGATTCATCTTTTTCGGCCGTTCTTTCATTTTTTAAATCATCAAGATACGGTTTTAAATCAATTCTTCCAAACTCCATTAATTTTTGACGGTCTTCTTCTATTTCTTCTTTGAAAAGCTCTTTAGCAAAATAAGAGAGATCATTCGCATTAAAATCAGGAAAGTTTGAATAAAGAAACTTTACTAAGGAACGATTAAATTGTTCCATATCAGTATAACGCTTTTCTCTGTCTTTGGAGAGGGCCGTTAAAACGATTTCATCAAGTTCCTTTGGAACATTTGGATTAATACTTGATGGGGCCGGAATTTTACAGGCCTGAATCTTTTTAAGAACGGCCAAATCATTTGCGGCAGTAAATAATTTCCGACAACAAAGCATTTCCCATAACGTGATCCCAACCGCGAATTCATCATAACGTGGATCAAGCTCAATTCCTTCTAAATATTCAGGGGCCAGATATGATAGCTTACCTTTAATCGTCCCCGCTTGAGTTGACTCTGAATTTGTTTCTGCTTTAGCAATACCAAAATCGATAACTTTTACGGCGCCATCAAATGTAAGCATGAGATTATGAGGAGAAATATCACGGTGAATAATATTTGATGTTTTACCTGTTAACTTATCTGATTTTGTATGAGCATAGTGAAGGCCCTGACAAACTTGAGTGATGATATATACGGAAATCTCAACTGGAAAAACAAACTTTTTTTCTGTAAGTTTATCGAGATATTGCTTCAGATTTCGGCCATCACAATACTCCATAGCGACAAAGAGCTGGTCATTATGTATACCATAGTCATAAGTTTGAACGATATTAGGATGAATCAAATCAAAGGTTACTTTGATCTCATCCATAAACATTTTTTTAAACTCTGGATCTTGAGAAAATTGAGAACGAACCATTTTGATGGCCACAACCTTATCAGCTTGCTCGCCTAAAAACCTGGCCCTATTAATCTGGGCCATACCACCATCAACAAGATGATCTAGAATAAGATAACGACCAAATCGTGAATACTTTTTGTCATCAGTCATAAAGCTTAATGTTCTCCTCCAACGACTTTTCGGCATTTTATGAGTATTCTAAAGATAAATAGAGAGTACCTTTGATGGAATATTAGATACTTAGAATAGATTTTGGGACGTAAATCCCGGAAAATTGAGAGAGGGGTTTCGAGCACCTTCGCCTTTTAGACAGGCCCCATGAATTTTATAGAGATGAAGCGATTCTTTTTGATAGTCAGGGTGTAGTTTAAAGTTTAATGAAAAGTTAGGTAAAGAAACCTCTTCATATCCATAACTCTCTAATTGAGACTTTAAATTTCCGTAGGCTATTTTGTTTGAATCTAAAAAGTAACCTAGATAGACGAAAAAGTTTCGGCACTGGCCAATTATTTCTTTTTCCGACTCTGAGAACCACGCTTGAAAGGGCGAATCAATAGGAACTTTAATATAAATAAAGTCTAATAGTAGTGTTAATTCTTGATACCAAGAAAGGCGCTCAAAACGAAGACTTTCATTAATTTTCTCTTGATGAGTAACAAGTCCTTTGAGATTGAAACTTCCTCTTTTTACAAGATTTTCACTCAAATTTGAATAATTAGAGCATGAAAATAATGTAAAAAATAGTATCAACCTCATCATTTTAACTTCCCCTCAACCAATTCATAATATCATTAAAGCATTTTTTTCTCTGTTTATCATTTAAAATATCTCTCTTCTTTCCAGAGTAACTTAAATGAGTCAACAATTCGGGGCGAACAGATAACTCAAATTTTCTATAATCATCATTTGATGACAAAAGAAGAGTCGGCAAATCTATAAAATAAGAAAAATTAACGACTCTTTGACCAATGTTATTAATCTCATCAATAAATGACAAAGGAAAAGTAAAATCTACTAATGGGTCTGAATTATACCTTTCTGCGCATGATAGCTCATCTGTTAAATCATATCCTGTCTGGGAATAACTTACTTTAAAATTATTTTTTTTCTTGATAAAACTACTTAGTATTTTGACTACGTTTGGTTTTTTAGGGCCATAATTAAATATCGGATTCACAAGAATAATTCCATCTATTTTTCTTTTCAAAATATTAGAGTGAAAAAAAAGTAAATTAAGAATAAGTGTGGCCCCAAGTCCTGAACCCATTAAGTAAAGTGGCCCCTCTTTTATCACGGCCTTGATATTTATTAAAGATGCTAAATCGAGTGAACACTCATTTAAATCATCGATTTGATTACGACTACCACTACTTAAACCATGCCCCTTTAAATCAAGACAATAAAAGGAGACGTCTTGACCATCGATCGATTCTATTAGTTTTTCATATTGATTATGGTAAAGACCAGCGTCGTGAACGGCAATCACCTGCTTTTTATTGGATACTTTTTTTCCATTCCCAAAGTCGAACTTTTGAAAATAAAGCTTTTCAAACCCATTATAACTTTTAAAATAGTTACTCGAATATGAATCATTCATTTTGAATATATTTATTAATGGCCTCAGTTGCTGTTTCATCAAGTTTATCAAACCTCAAAGAAAAGCCTTGTCCACCTTCGAGAAGTCTTACAATTTTTCCACCAGCAGTAAAACAAAATTCATTATTTTCAGGGTGAACATTCATTGATATTGTATCCCCTACCTGAGCTGGAAATCCTTGTATGAGGACTTGTAATCCCCCTAAAGATACATCTCTACAGACACCTTCATAAACTTGGTCGTTATCATGAAAAAAGAGTCTTGCAACAAATGGTCGTCTTTTAGACTCTCTTCTTTCAACTTCTTTCTCACTTGGTTCTCCAAATATGATTTCCGCTAAATCAGTATGAGTAATCATTTCCCAATCATCCATACCTGGAGTAAAAATATATGTCTGACCATTAATCCTCTTTTCACTAGCGAGTTTTTTTAACGTCTCTAAACAAAAAGGGCCATATTCAGTTTCTTGCCCACCTCTATCTTGACCTATTTTTATAACAAGGATTTTATCTGTCAGAGAAATATTCTTAAGATCTATTGATGTTGGAGAAGGCTCGTTTAGTTCCTCGGCATCTCTTAACTTTATCCAGTTCTCTAGCCCTCTTCTCCAAACATAAGTATGTTCATTTAAAACTCCACGGTGAAGTAGCTCCTTTACTTCGCTACCTTCAACAGGACCAACTTTTTTGTCTCCTTCAACATAAAACCATGTATCTGCCATTACAAATCCCCCTCTTTTCACTCTTATTTTACCCTGAAGACCTAAATTCTAATATTTAGGAATTTTTTTCGCGTACCTTTTCACTCAACTACCTGATACTAAAAAAATTAAGTTTAAAGCCGATATATAAGCGTACAACCTTAAAGAGGCTAATTGAGTTAATCATGAATAAATACTTTTATCTATTATTTTTAGTTTTGGTTTCATGTGGACAAGAACGATTTGCGACAAACAAGTATGCTGAAAACCAGTCGACCTCATCGATAAGAACTCAAAATTGGAATAATCCTGCATACTCTCAATTCACTTATGTAAGACCAAAGGTTGATTTTCTCATAATGATCGACAATTCTGGAAGTTATAATTATATCAAACCTAAAATTGAATATAGTCTAAGAACTCTAGTAGATCATATTTCCAATGATTTTGATTCTCAAATTGCCATTGCTCCTCTTATGGGAACAGGACTAAGCTCGGAATACTACGTTATTG
>JBMSGH010000012.1:0-89781 GCA_049415445.1 Bacteriovoracaceae bacterium
TACAGTTATTTATCTACTGTGGTCTATATATTTCCTTTACTTTTCGACTAAGATTTTTTTTTTATAATTAGCTTATGCTTTTATATATAAACCCGATAAATTAGCCTATTTCACTTCTAACAATAGGATTTTTATGAAAAATATTGCAGTTCTGCTCTTAGTATTAGTACTTTCGTCTTGTAGTACAACATTGAACAATAACCAAACACGTAAAATTGCTAGCGTAAATGATAATTTAAATGAAGTCTGTTATGACATGATGGCCGGTCAACATATTGTCGCAGGTTCAGTTTGTGTTAGTAACGATTCTGAAAATTTATATGTCAGATACAGTACGATAGACCAGTGGCTACTCGATGAAGCACACTTATTTGTAGGGCAAAGCTTAGATGATATGCCTCAAACTAAAAAGGGCAATCCAAAGATTGGAAAATTTCCATACAATTCAGAACAGTTAAATGTTACTTATACCGAGTTAACAGTTCCATTATCTTCATTAGGGGGCCCTGCCTGTAATACAGACTTATTCGTTGTAGCTCATGCTTCGATTTCAAAGCAAAACGAAGACGGAAGTATGCAGCAAGAAACATCTTGGTCTAAAGGAGATGTATTTAACGAAAGAGGTAGTTGGGCCATGTATTCTACTTATCAACTATCATGTAATGAAAATACTTCTGGCCCACAAGTTGGATCTTGTGAGACGGCCTTTGCTAAGGGAGATACAACTTTAATAGATTTTGAATTAACAAATTCTCGTTGGGGTTGGCTTGTTACAAGTCTTTTACCAGGAGAATATTCTTATCCAATTTATGCAGGTGCAGGACAAAATGACATTACAAAAGGAACACATGTCGGCAACCTCTCAGTTAAATATGATGGATCTTCATTAACTGTTACGTACAATATGTTCTCAGGATTTGTTTTAAATGAAACACATTTATATGCTAGCGGCAATGAGCCTACAAGTATTGCACCTGGACTATATGGTAATATCCATGAGCTAGAGCAGGTTAGCTCAGACACTTATTCCCTTTCAGGATTTAGTGGTGAGCCTCTTTATATCATCGCTCATGCAGTTTCCTGTGAATTGCAACAATAAATCACATCTAAATTAATCGCGCCCTCAAGTGAGGGCGTTCTTTTTGTCATGTTGAGTCTAACTTAATATATGGTTCAAAAACTCACGGCAGGTCTAAACTTTTCAGCAGTGGATTTGAGCGAGAAATCACCATATAACAGATACTTAGAGCATTGTTACCTTACTTTTATATTGAAAAAATGTATTAACTCGTTATTTTAATATCTATTGTTTAAATATGCTGTTATAGTGGCACAAGAGTAACGTTTTTTAGTTTGTTTTTTAATTTTTTCTTTTCAAGTCTATCTATTAAAACCAATCATAAAATTAAGTTATAAAGTTTTGCGAAAACGCCAGAAGTAATTCTAAGTGTTTCGTATAGTGTTGTTATTATTATGATCACCATCGTGGTGATTTTTATTTAAAATTTAAACAATATACAGATATGTTATGTTTAAAAGGAGTTATTATGAAATCAGGTACAGTAAAGTTTTTTGACGCAACTAAAGGTTTTGGATTCATTACACCAGATGATGGTGGGAAAGATCTATTTGTTCATATTTCAGGAATGGAGTGTGATTCTTTAAGTGATCAACAAAAGGTTCTATTTGATATCGGAGAAGGGCACAAAGGTCCTTGCGCAGTAAATGTAAAAGAAGCTTAATCATCTTTTATAGTTTAGGTGTAAATTTGAGAAAATCAATTTTACACCTTAACTACTTTGAACCACTTCAATTTATTTAATACTACTCTGTAGTATCTTTCAAAGTCCTGGTAAAGAGAACAAATTATTAAGAGTGTACTCAATTAGGTAATCCCCATACCGAACACTAAATACTAGAATTAAATATCCTGTATATGCTCAATTCCAAGGCCTTGATCTTGAAATTCTTTCTTTAAAAAGAGCTCTTTTATAGGACGTCTAGCAGTGCTTTCTGAAAGTCGACTTGAAAACTCAATGACCGAGCACACTGTTCCTTTAAGCTTTCCAAATGCAAAACTGCCCAGGTTATCCATTGTAACATGTTGATTCTTCACAGTGTCTTTTTTTCCAAAAGCACTTTCAAGTAATGACATGGAAAGGTTTGAGAGTTGGACAGGCCTAGAGTCTGTAATGATTTTATTGGCAAGTTGAATATCTTTGAGTTGAACGTCAACGACTTCAATTGAGTGATTCTTAAGAGTGAAATCATAAGGGCAATGAAGACAGTTTGTTTTACAGCAGCTTCCTCGATTCTTAAGGTAGGCCGAAGTGAAGACTGTATCTCCATCGCTATTTATATAAGTGAGGTCATTGTTGTCGCTGTTCATTGGTGGGAGTTTAATAGGTTAACTTAGAAATACCAAGCCAAATCCAATTTTTTCACATTAAAACAGAGTATTTTACCTAAAATTAATAGTTTGATACTGAGGTGAGAATATGAATTTGGCCCCAAGTTCTCTTATAATGTAGTTGTAAAGTAGATGCAATATGCTGCCATACCCATAACAATACATGACCCAATCGTGTAGAAGGTGGCCCGTAGCTCATGCGATTGTGCTGTCATATAAGCGAAAAAATGACAGAATCGAGCAACGACAAAGCCGTATAATAGTGTTTGAGCAACCCATACCTGGGGAGACGTTAATATAAACAATAAACCCACGACGAGGAAATAAGGTATATTCTCTCCATCATTATTATGGACTCTTCGAGATCTATCGACATATTCGTTTAGAACTGTTTTATCACCAGAGGGGTTAGGGTTACATAAACCTTTATTATTATCTTCAGGACTTCGAAACCCTGCTTTTACTTTGAGCATTCTATAGACGGTTATCCAGCCTTGGCCCATCGCTTTGAGAATCATAAGACTTGCAGAGATAGCGTATGTTGAAAAAAGTGGATCTTGGTAATTCATATTTATTCCCCTTAATGTAATTTTCTTAAAAGACGTTTAGTAAATTCCGTAGCATCAGAAGCGCTAAGATGAGACTGCTCAGGACAATCGAAACCTTGTAGCTCTTGATGGTCTTCAAAGTGAATGGATTGATTGGCACCAATCTCCGTGGCCAGACGATCCCAAAAGGCCACTCTTGGGGCGAACTTATTTTCAAGTTCACGAACCTTTCCTGTAGAAGGAAATCGAATAAGAATAACCTTTCCACCACGAGCTTGAATCTTTGATACATTTTCCTTTGCTTTCACAATCGTTTTATTCACATGCTCCATAAACATCTTTTTAAACTGCTCTGGAGTAAACATTGGAGGCGGTGGTGGAGGGGTAAATAGTGGCACCCAACCTTTTGTAATTCTATCAAGAATAACTTGTTCATGACCTTTTCTCAGATGCATCTTACCTTGCCTGTTTTCATCAATACTCATGAAGTAAGGGGGAAGCTTTGGGCCAACTTTGGCCTTGGGACGATTGGCAATGGGAAGATCTTCGAAGATCTTTGTTAATGGAATATCTTCTTGTTCAATAAAGGCCAAGTTTCGGTCAAGGACTAGGCCTAGGTAATAAGAAATCCTCTGAGCAGGTGAAAATTTATTATAAAAATCAATATTACTTTTTGGATTATCCACTGGCATTCCCTCAGGGACAAAAAATAGAGGAGGGGTTATGCCTAAAAGCAAAGTACCTTTAAAGTCAGATTCATTGGCAAGGTGATCCAAATAAATACTTGGGTTGGTTCCCACTGTGGCCAGTTGAAGAGGAAGCTCGTTATATTTTTCTTTCCAAACCTGCATATCAAAGTCAAACAGCATCCTTGAAGCACCAATAAGGACTGTACGAGATGGATGTGTATTTACTTTTTCTCTAGTTAAGGACCACAAATCTTTGTTGTCATTAAGTGTCGGAGCATATCCTTTTGAGCGCCAGTACATTTCCCAACCAAGAGTAAGAAGTAGGGCGATTACAAAGGAAGAGACAGCAAGCTTACCCCATTGTTGTTTTGGAATGACTCGTTCAAGAGAATTAGAACTGGAAATAGATGAACGCATTGTTTCCTCCCTGTGCAATGATAATGGCAAAAATCATAAGCCCCCATAATAGAGCAATGGACCACTTTGGTAGCTTCTCCATAAAAAACTCAATATGAGATTCACGCATGTACCAATGGCAACCAACTAATAAAAGAATAACTGTAGCAACTTTATAAATCTCAATGGTTGCTAATATTTGTGCTCCATCAGCGATGCCTCCAAACATGGCAAGTAGTGTGAGCATTACTTTTTCAAAGCTTTGTGATCTAAAGAATACCCACGAAATGGTCACAAAGAAAAAGGTAACAAGTCGAATAAGAACTCTTGCGGATCTTTTACTCGTTATATTGGTGTTTTTAAATATTAACTGAATTGCTCTTTCTACAATAAGGTATAATCCATGCAGAGCACCCCATGCCACAAATGTCCAAGAAGCTCCATGCCATAGACCTCCAAGAAGCATAGTGATCATAAGGTTTATAAAAGTGCGAGCTGCGCCATGTTTATTACCCCCTATACTGATGTAGAGATAGTCTCTTAACCAACCAGATAAAGAGATATGCCACCTTCTCCAAAAATCAGAAAAACCCATGGCCGCATAAGGAAACTTAAAGTTATCTGGGATTACAAACCCTAAGCAGAGGGCCACACCAATAGCGCATGTTGAATAACCAGCAAAGTCAAAAAAGATCTGTCCTGAAAAAGCAAGTGTCCCAATCCAGCTATCTAGGGGTGCGAGAGGGCCTTTCGCCCAATTAAAAACCGCATCGGCCGCAGGGGCAAGCATGACGTCGGCCAAAACAACTTTTTGAAATAGACCAAGGCACATAAAGTATAGGCCCCAGCTAAATTGAGAGGCATTCGCCCTTTTTGGAGTTTCACATTGGGGTAGAAAGTCGGTAGCTCGTACAATTGGGCCAGCAACAAGTTGTGGGAAAAATGTGACGTAAAGAGCGAAGTCTAAAAAGGAATTACTCGTTTTTAAATGACCTCTATAGACATCCAACGTGTAACTCAGTGTTTGAAATGTATAGAATGATATACCTACTGGAAGAATGATATCCATGGCGGCCCACTGTACTTGCATACCCATGAGTCCTAGACCTGCGGTGAGAGATTCAAGGGCAAAGTTCCCATATTTAAAAAAGCCAAGAAGACCAAGGTTCATGAGTAAACTAATACTGAGCCAGAACTTTTTACTACTTTTGTTTTGAGCGCTTTCAATGTTTTTTGCTGAGTACCAATCTACTATTGTCGATAACCACAGAAGTAGAACAAAGGGAGGATTCCACGCGGCATAGAAAAGATAACTGGCCACGAGCAGTAATTTTTTTTGTGTACTCCAGTTTTTTAAACTGTAATGAAGAGTAACGACAATGATAAAAAATACAACAAATATTAATGAATTGAATAACATTTAAAAACCTGCTTTTAATTTTTTTATTCAAATAGAAAATAAGCTTATATAAATGTAAAGTTATTACGTAAATGTGAGATTGCAAAGTTTTTATGTGACGTTACTTTTTTATATCGTTAAAATTAATTATGAAAATTAAAGATTGGTATACAGTTGAAAATGGAAAGGCCGTCATTGAAATTCGCGTAGCGAAGTTAAGGCAGTTGTTTGATGAAAGAGACCCTAACCCTTTTACAGAAAAGGATTTAGATGATGATGCCGTAGATTATATCCTCAGTTCTGTTCAAGAAGTGGGAATTAAAAAAGTTGGAAAAATTAGAGTCCTTACTTCAGATATTATCAACGATGAGAGCTCGTCCATAATCCAAGAAGCATTTAAAGACTATTTTCACTATAGAGAGGTTATCGCACGTAAAAAGCTCAGAGCAGTAATAAATATCGGATTCAAGTCTCTTCTCATAGGCATTATATTTTTAATGGGAGCTACATATATTTCATCAGCTTTTAAATGGCCTGCATCAGATAATTTTATCTGGCATTTTTTAAAAGAAGGTTTAATTCTATTAGGTTGGGTCTCAATGTGGAAGCCTATAAATATTTTTTTGTATGAATGGTGGCCTTTAATTGATCTTAGAGATGCATTTATTTTTTTGAAAGAAATCAAAGTAGATATCTCACAAGATAATAAAACAGAACTGAATACTCACATTTTATAGTTAGAAAGACCGATCTAAATATGTTGTTGTTGTATCTTTTTTTGCATACTGAAGTCTTCCCAATGAATATGCTTGTTGATATTCATCAAGCCCTGATACGGCAACAGATTTTACTTCATTAATATCAAGATGCCCGTCTTCCTCTAAAATATGTTCTGGAAATTCAATGTAAACAATTTCACCTATTATTAAATGGGCACCATTTTCGATAATCTTCTCTTCACGAATCAGCTTTACACCTATTTTGATATAAGACTCTTTTACAAAAGGGGCAATGAAGTTATTTCTAAAAGCTTCAGTAAGACCTACTTCACTAAACTCGCTTTGTTCACTATCGTAGCGAGCACTTGTTTGATGTGCTTTAAAAAAAATGTCTTCATTGACATGGTTTATAGTGTATTGCTTCGTTAACCTTATATTATCAAGTGTATCCCTTTTTGCCGTATCTGGTCTGATAATCATCCCTATAAGAGCAGGCTCTGCTCCTAGGTGAAAAACTGAAGAGACTATTGAAAGATTTGTAATTGAATTTTCGTCAACAGTTCCAATGAGGTTTGCTGACTTAAACCCTGATAGCGAATTGATCAATTTTACTCGATATCTTTTTTCAAGATTTTCCAGATCACTTGTTTCAAATATTTTTGGTGATGATTCTTTTTGAGTAAGAGCGTATTTTAGAGTTAGGAAAAAGGGAATCCACCAAATCAAATCATTAAAAATGATATTTAGTCCAAAGGAGAGTGGAAATATTTTTTGAATTAATGCCCCAATAAACCCAATAGGGCCAAACACTTTACCTAAAAATCCTACAAGAACAATAGGCCAGTGTTTTCTAGGATTAAAGGCCGCAATATAATAGCCAATACCATATACACCAACAATCATGCCTATGCATTGCCATAGTTCTTTATACTTTGGTGGAGATACCCCTAATATAGTGAAGGAAAGCTCTGGGAAAAGTATAACATAGCTTCCCCATAGAAAATTATAGAGAGCAGCTGCTAAAAGGGTTATAGAGTAAAAATCTAGCTTATGAGGAATCAGTTTTTTACACATTATGCTTTTATAAAAAACAATATGGAAAAAATCATAAGTGTTAGAGAAGGAGCAAACTCAATAGGTGGGTTTTTAATTCTTAAGTGCGTTATGAATGCCGATAACATTAAAAATGCAAGTAAAGCACTTCCAATTTGCACATGTAAAGTTTCATTACTTTGTATCAGTAAAACTGCAGTGATCTTAAGAATACCTACAAAGTCTCTAAGCTTTGGTGAAAGCCCATACCTTTTAAATTCTTCTACGATATTTGAATATCTAATAAACCATACAAAAAAGACTGCGGATAAAGTTAAAACTTTAAGAATTGGTAATAATGTATTAATAAACTCCATTTTTCATCCTTTAAAATACTCGCTATCATTAATCTATGCTAATAGTATTGACCATAATTAACGCCTTGGCATTTATTTTTTATGGGTTTTTGTGTACCTTTACCAACCACATGATTAGTGAGTTTACACGCTACAAGCTTCTTAAGTTTAGAAGATTGACAGGAGTTTTGGAGTTATCTGGAGGCCTAGGTACACTCATAGGACTTGCTTATTATATACATCTTGTTATTTTTTCATGCACAGGCCTTGCTCTATTAATGATCCTAGGAATAATTGTCAGGGTAAGAGTAGGTGATCCCATCAAGAGTATAATCCCAGCAATAACTCTTGGATGTTTAAATGTTTATTTAGTATTTAAGTTTATCACTTCAATTAAAATGTGAACCTCATTTCTTCTAAAAAATGGAATGGTCCAGGGAGGATTGTAACTCGCATAGCGATAATCACTAAGTACCCTATAGTTTGTTTGCTTTTTAAGCCATTTTCTAAGTTCCTCAGCTTTCTTATCATTACGTTTTTTTGAACTGAGCCAGCTATACTGGTGACTCGCAATAATCTTTTGAGGTATTTCTTCAAATTTTACTCTTTCATCAAGAGGTTTAGGGAGAGTATCAATAGAGTATTTAGAGGGCATAGAAAAGGCCATAGTATAGTTTCCATCTGAATAGCTCATTTCTACTGGTGAGGTCATTGGAATCTTTGAAGAACTAGACTCGATCTCAACAGGGGAGGTCATTGATATTTTCTTTTCACCCTTATTCTTACCAAAAATATAACCGGCCAATATACGAAAGGCTTTTCTTGTTGATTCCTTAAAATCTCCTCGTACTGTTGTTTTGGCCACAATATATGGCTCATATTGACGAATCTCAAAATGAGACTCTTTTTTGAGGACTCTATGGTGCAAGTTTTCACTCCTTATACAATGCTAAAAGTGTACTTAATTCTAAAAAGGTAAAGTCTGGTTTGGCCGTGTCTATTGATTTATTTTCTAAGATACAACTAGAAGCATTCTCACGATTTGGTGCTTATAAAAAAGTGAAGATTCTGGAGGGTACCTAAACACTGTTCTATGAAAGTTGTTGAGTCTATGGATATTGACTTAGAAAAGCCTTTTTATTTATAAGCCTGTTAACCTCAATAATAATAATTTATATACCCTAAAAAATGGATAGAATAAGTTAGCTTTTTTTTAAAATCGAGGTATTCTTGAATAATAATTCCAACCATGAGGTAAATTTATGAGACGCCCTAAAGTATTAGTTTTTGTAATTACTTTTGTCTTTTCCTATTCTGCTTTTGCTGGGTCAACTAGAAAACATGAAACATGTGTTTATAGTCAAAATACCCTCGTGTCTGGACCTCTTTATAAATTTAATAAAGAGGACTTATTGCCTAAATTAGAAACTGTAAAAGGAAGAGCACAGGAATTATGCATAGGTTTAAATGGAAGGAAAAAATATCCAGATAATGGAATAGGAGAGTGTCTTTATTATTCTGATATTGCCGAAAAAGGTAAATATAAAGGTAAAAGGGTTATGTGTGTTAGACATTCTTGCAAAGGCATCGGTGAAGAAATGGATGATGAATGTGATGACTTTAACTTAGAAAAACCACCGAGAAGACGAGGTGAAACAACAAGTAGACAAAGCTCTGGGCCACCTAAACAATTTGTCGTAAATCCAAGTAGGACTTACAAAGTAATAGAAAAATGCCACTACGGGAAGGCGGGGCATTTGAGTGGACGACTATCATCACTTTCAAATCAGGAGTTAGTTACAAAGGGAAGTCTTGTGAGAAGAATGGCGCAAGAAGTATGCCTCTCTTTAGATCAACTTGAAGATGTTCCAAATTCAGGAATTCATTCGTGTAAATATTATGACCAAATGGCCACTAAAGGAAGATACAAAGGGGCCAGGATTATCTGTGTCGACTTTAGTTGCACTCCTAGTGGTTATCTGATGGATGAAACGTGCCTAAACTTTAATAAAAAATAGATCATCACTTATTAATGGAAGCGCGATAAATTTCCGGCAAAGAACTTAACGCTGTCGTTTTTCTAGAGTATGAGTTGGTTTTAAATAACTCTTCATACTTAGTAGATACATAGTCAATTTTATTTTTCGAAATCCATTTTCCGCCAACAATATGGTTTCTACTATCTAGATCAAGTTCGTAGACAAGCTTCATTGGCTTAACTGCACGGTTTCTACCTTGTGAATCGAAAGAGTAATTAGCAAGCCAACGAGGGTGTAGTTCTTTAATGTAATAGATCGTATTCTCAACTGTGACTCTTTTTCGAACTCCTTTTAATTTATAGTTTTTTTTGTGAGATTCTATAGACTTTGCACTAAGAATCTTTGCCTCATATTTAAAAACAGGTTGATTCCATACCTGTAGACCTGGATCGACATCCACAATGACACCTTCTTTTTTGGCCAATTTTGTAGCAAGAACGATATGAAACGCTCCTGGATCAACAGGGCCACAGACCTCTTTAAATAAGCTCTCAACTCTTTTATCAAGCTCGGAAGAGCTGATATTTGGTTCTAGCATTCTAATCGTTTCTCGATTTGATTTTTTAAAGTCTTCTTTACAAGCATTACCAACCATAGGGGGGAGATAAGGAACAATATTATGATGAACATTTAATGTTAATAAGGCCTTAATATCTGAGGAGCCAAAAGGCACTTTTATTCCTGTTTTTCCTTTGAGTGTAACGGGCTTTGGGGCCTTATACATAAGAGTTGATGGTGCCCAAGCATGACATAAGCCCATCCAACTTGCTATCTTAAAAGTAGGGTCATAATAACGACTCGTTTTTACAGTATTAAGAACCTTTGTTCTTTTTCTTTCACTTCTTGTTAGGGCAAAGCTGCCTTTTTTAGATTTATATGAACCAGTATAAATGTCGTACTTTTCAGAGGGAGATAGTTTTTTTAATTCTTCCAAACTCATTTTTTCAACAACTTCGGCATTTAATAAATTATAGCTATAATTGTTAACATCATTTTTATCATCATTCTTATACCAACGATAACTAATTCCTCCTCGGTAACTTGGCCAGTAATCATCTGAGTGAGGGTGAAAACCGATATCAGCTTTAAGTGCTAAGTTGTAAAAATTAGCATTATAATCTCTATTTTTAAAAATATTATAAGGGTCATTAACGGTTTCTCTCCATTTATATGCACTTTGTATTTTTCCTCCAATAAGTACCCTTTTTCTCTCATCTTCTATCCATTTCATGGTAGATTCCCACTTAATGACGTGGCCTAGAAGGAGTTCATTCTTTTTTAAATCGAGAATTCTTCTTGCGATAACTAAACGAGGCATTAACTTGGTCAATTCCTCTTCCATGCCAAAACTGAGCTCATGTTTTTGAATCTTTTGTTTTAGAACGATTATGGGTACTAAAAAGTTATTGACTTGATCAATGTTTAAGGCGGAAACCTCTTTTGCAGTATTTATATTAAGAACGCTCTTTATTGGATCTTGTTTACTTAACAAAAGAATATTTTCTAAACTTTCCTTTTGAGTCATGGCATAAATAAATTGAAAACTTAAAAGTATGTATAATAATATAAACTTCTTCATCTCTCTCTCCTGTTACGGTTTTAATTATATCTCAAACTTTGACTCTATGTTGAGTTTAATGTGAGAATTACTAAAAGCTTAACTCCGAGGTTAAATCATGATTATTAATGTATTTTTGTCAGTTTTTGTTTTTTTTAATATTTTCTATATAATTGCTAGGCTTAAAAAAGACTTTAGTATCATCGACACCGCATGGGCCCTAAGCTTTGTGCTCATATTCTTGGTTTCCTGTTTCAGCTCAGCTTACGTAGCCTCTTTTAGAGTAAATCTCATAGGTGTACTCGTAATTATATGGGCCATAAGATTATCAGGTTATATATTTTTACGATCAAAAAAGATTGGTAAAGAAGATTATCGATATGCCCAGTGGAGAAAAGACTGGGGAAATAAGGCCAACTTTATAGCTTATTTTAAAGTATTCATGCTTCAGGCCTTATTGGCATTGATCATTGCTTCTCCTCTTTATTTTATTCATCTAAAACCCAATAGTGTACCTTTTGGTAAGGTGACTGATTATATTGGGCTTTTAATTTGGGTTATTGGATTTTTATTTGAATCAATTGCTGATCAGCAAAAAGCAAACTTTAAGAAAAATGATAAAAACAAAACAAAAGTACTCGATAAAGGTTTATGGAAGTACTCTAGGCATCCTAATTATTTTGGTGAGGCCCTTTTGTGGTGGGGAGTGGCCTTGTTGGCCTTGGCAGAAATTCCTTTATATCAGGCCTTAGTTGGCCCATTTATTTTAAATATATTTCTTTTAAAGGTTTCAGGGGTAAGCCTCTTAGAGCAAAAATATCAGGGAAATACTGAGTATGACGCTTATAAGAATAAAACGAGCGCTTTTATTCCTTGGTTTCCGGGTAAGGACGCTAAGCATTAGTTTTAAAACTATTTAATTACCTACATAATTGCGATAATAATTAAATATGAAAAAACCTCTTATTGGAATTAGCTCTTGTTTATTAGGTAATAGTGTTCGCTATGATGGAACCCATAAAAAATATAATTGGGTCGTAGATGAACTTTCGGCCTACGTAGATTTTTATCCCATTTGTCCTGAAGTCGAAATGGGGCTTGGAGTGCCAAGAGAAACAGTGAGGCTAGAGAAAAAAGAAAAAGATGGCCCTGTTCAAATGGTAAGTAATAAAAATAAAACTAACCTGACTCGCCTTGCAAAAGATACGGCAAAGTTTATTTATGACTCTTTACCCTCTCATTTGGATGGATTTATTTTAAAAAAAGATTCTCCTTCTTGTGGGCCAGAAAGAGTAAAGATTTATTACAAGGATATGCCATTTGAAAAAGGTGCTGGTATTTTTGCTGACCATCTAATCAACAATTCAGTTGATTACCCTATCATTCACGAAGGTAGGCTACATAATCCTGAGTTAAGAGAAGACTTCATTATTAGAGTATGGGGTCATTTTAATGTAAATCAGTTAAAGGCAAAGATTAAAGACATACAAGATCTTCATAAAAAATATAAATTTGTTCTTTTATCATTTGATGAACCATCCTTTAGAGAGCTAGGAAGAATATGTGCTAACAATGATAATAAAAAGCCTAGTGAAGTCCTAGAGCTCTATCGAAAAACCTTTATGAAAGCATTATCAAGCAAAAGAACTCGGAAAAAACAGGCCAATGCTCTTCAACATATTTATGGTTTTTTAAAAAACGAGCTAAAAGAAAAAGAAAAGAAAAATATTTTAAAGCTAATTGATAGATATAGAGAAAATAACTTACCATTTGTTGCCTTAGCGACAATGATGCAGCACCTGATTGATATATCGAGTAATGAATATATTAAAGATCAATCTTATTTTTTTCCATATCCAGAAAAACTCGAGCTATTTCTAGATTTATAGCGAGGAACTATGTCGACCAAAATACTGATAGGATGTGATTTTTCGAAAGAGTCTAAAGTAGCAATAGAAACTGGTATCGAATGGGCCAAAATATTAAAATGTGACCCTGTTGTTTTATATATAGAAGAAAGAAAGAGCGAAAGTAAAGAATTGGCCGAAGGCCTTCATGAAAAGCTTGTTAATGAAATCTCCTCTGTTATTACAGATGAGTATGCCATAGAAAACTGTCGTGTTGAATTTGGGCCTAAAGAAACAGTCCTTGCTCTAGAGATCAAAAGAACAAATGCAAAAATCTTAGTCCTTGGTACAAGAAGTGAAAGTAATTTAAGAAATAAATTCCTAGGGACAACGACTGAAAATGCTCTTAAAAATGTCACAATACCGATCCTTGCAGTTAAAGATGAAAAAGTAGCAAAGCCTATAAGGCTTCTGTGGGCACTTGATTTAACTGAAATAACTCTATTTACCTTTGAGTGGATAAAAATTCTTGCAGGTTATTTTAAGGCCTCCGTTATGATTGCTAACGTGGTCAGTGCTAAAGACTATGATAAAAGAAATAAAAGAAGAAAAGGTTTAGACTCTTTATTTGACGAGGAAATTGGTGAACAAATCCAGCTCTATATTGAAGAACTACGACGAGAGGGGATAGAGGTTGACGCCATACTTAGACCTAATGAAGGTCAAAGCATTGTGGAAGTTATTGAGAGTATGGCCGATGAAACGGAATCAGATTTGGTTATTATGGGTAGTCATAGCCGAAAAGGAATTAAGAAATTACTATTAGGCTCAGTAACAGAGAGTTCAATTAGTAAAGGGACGAAATCAGTCTTTATAATTAAAAACCCATCTTGAATTTGCTAAAACTTCACTCCAATTCGTGATTTTATTTCTTTGAACGTGATATCTTTATCCTTGGAATACTTTGAATTTATATAAGAAAGTGAGAAGAAGTAATCTTTATAATAAACTTCACCGCTAAAATGTTGACGAATTCCCGATAATTCAATCTTACTTTCGTCTTCAGTAAACTCTTGTTCACCTATAAGGTCACTGAGGTATGTTTTTATAAGCATTGGTCGTCCTAAAGCGGTAGAGAGTTTGAACTTAAGTGATTGAAATATAATGGGATATTCAAGGCCAATGTCGATCCATATATTTTCATTTGTTCGCAAAAGGTTTCTGTCAAGGAATGCGCTAAATTCAACATTATACAAAGTATTACTCTCTAGCATTAAATTCAATCCTAAGTTATTCCACATTTTTTCTTTGGCTAGAGATAATGAAAAATCCCATGTTGAGGGAATTTTCACTTTTGTAAATATACGATCAGGATTGGTTGAAGAGATAAAATTTATTTTTTTATAATAATTCCATCTTGCCAAAGCATCGATTCTTAATGGGAAGATGTCCTTGTTAAAATAAAGTATATATTCAAGACCTAGACCTAAAAATGTTTCAAATGATGACTCTATACTCTCAGGTAACACTTCAATGGCATCATAGGTCGTTCGGTTATAATGTAACTTAAAATGACTATGGTCTTGAGCAAGTTCAATATTTTCAAGAGTGCTTTTTTCTAGATAATCTTTTCTTCTATTTTGTTCGGCCTTAATGTTTTTGAGCATCTCTTTTTTATTGATCAGATCTTCTTTGGCGGTAATTATTATGGTTTGCCCTGGCCTTAAGTTCTTCCAACTTTTTATTTGAGGGTTTCTAGTAATGATATTACGAACATGTTTGGCCTTGATTGTATGCTTTAACCCTGGAAGAAATACTTTATTTAAAACTTTAAAGAGGGATTCATTTTTTTTAATAACGTAAGGAAATTCTAAGTAAGTGTAATGATCTTTTGAAAAGGTCATAAAACAGGTAAATATTGCCAGAAAAAAAGTGAGTATACGGATCATAATTCATATTATAACTAATTGAAATTCAATGGTTATAATGCGACATTTTCTTCCTCTAAGGCCAAGCGCCATTAAAAGCTTTCAAACATAAAATAGGCCTTCCTAAACAAAAACTATATAAACCATTTAATTTCAAGGGATTAAGTCTTTTTACATAAGGAGTAGTTTACTCGGACTTATAATGGACTGAAATATGAAAAAAAAACTGGGTAAAGGTTTGAAATTATTAATACGAAAAGATGTTGAAGGAAATTAGTTTAGACAAACTTTAAGAGGTTTATGGGCCTATCTAAAACTCTCTATATTGCAGGGGTAATCTTAGTACTTTTATTTGAAGTCAGCTGTGTGCCTGCACCTTCTACGTCAGAAAAAGTTTCTTCTGTTTCATTTAATGCAAAAGAACCCATTGATAACGGTGCCAACCCTCAGTTCCTTGATGAATTTGATTATGATGGTAATGATGTCCTCATCAACTGGATTCCATTTTCTGATGATGTGAGGATCGTAAATCATCGTGTTCTCACTTTTTCAAATGCAAATTGTAGTGCAGGTCGGATAGACCATGGAAAAACAGGCAGCCAGTTAAATGCAGCTTTAATAAATAATTTACCAGATGGGAGACGATGGGCGAGAGTAGAAGCACAAAGTGCTTCTGGTGGAGTTAAATTAAGTGAATGTTCTCAAGACTCAATTCTTATAGATGGGAACCCTCCATCAGCACCTACAAGTGTAACTATAACTAACCCTTCAAATAACCAGCTCAGTAACTCATTAACACCAGATATATCTGGTGTCTTAACTGGTGAAAGTGGAACAACAGTAAGGCTCTATTCTAACGCTAATTGTACTGATTTAATTACAACGACAAATGTCAAAAGTGATAATACATTTACTTTAAACGATATTAGCTTTGCCAGTGAATCTGATGATGGCCTTAGACGTTTTTATGTCCTTTTAGAGGATGAAAGTAAAAATGTATCGAGTTGTCTAGACTTAGGGGTATCTTATACTCTTGATTCAACAGCTCCCACAGTTTCGAGTATGTTAATACCAGCAACTAAAGGGTATAAACAATTGGACATCTTAGAGTTTACTTTAAACTTTTCTGAAGCAGTCGATGTAACTAATACTCCTAGACTCATATTGGATATTGCAGGTCAAACAAAGTACGCAGATTATATTTCTGGATCAGGTTCTCAGGCCCTCTTATTTAGATACGAAGTAGATGTTACAAGTAATGACTTCGATGGTATTGAGGTTGAGTCTAATATTGATTTTAACGGTGGTACAATAAAAGACAATGCTCTTAACTCATTAAACTCTTCTTTTGACGTACCTTCTCTATTCGGGGTAACGATTGATAATATCCAACCATTTATCAGAGCTGTAGAAAGACCAGCAAGTAGAATTTTCTTTTTAAATGAAGATCTTTCTTTTACAATCAACTTTTCTGAGGCCGTTTATTTATCAGGTGGAACGCCTACTTTTAATATAGACATTGGAGGGCAGAGTAAACAGGTTACCTATCAATCAGGATCTGGTACTGAGAACTGGAACTTCGTTTATACAATAGAGAGTGGCCTAAGTGATTTTGATGGACTTGGATCTGATACGTCAATTACTGAAAATGGCGCGAGCATTGTTGATAATGCTGGAAATATCTATATTAACGGCCTCCCTTCTCTTGATCTTTCAAAAACCTATGTCGATAGCTCTGTACCAAGTTTTACATTAAATGCACCAACAGCAAAAACTTATATCATAGGGGACAAAATTGAGTTCACTCTCAATTTTACAGAAAGTGTTAATGTCAGTGGAGTTCCTAAGCTTAGCCTTGATATTGGTGGTAGCACTGTTAAGGCGAATTACGTATCTGGAACCGGCAGTGATACGCTTATCTTTGAGTATCTCGTTGCGCGAGATTTATATGATGATGATGGAATAAGTATTAATTCTCCTCTTGATCTCAGTGGTGGATCAGTTAAGGATTTTGTTGGAAATGATTCAATATTAACTTTTACTCCACCAGATACATCTGCTGTCTTAGTAGACACGACAGCACCTAAGTTTTCTTCGATAACATTACCTAGTAATCAATTTTATATCTCTGGTGATATTTTAGATTTTTTATTGACCTTTGATGAAAACGTTACGGTAGCAGGAAATCCTAGGCTTGAGATTGATATTGATGGGCAAATTAAATATGCAGATTTTTCCTCTATGCCAGCGAGCGATACCATCTCATTTCAATATACTGTTGAATCTAATCTTTTAGACTTAAGTGGGATTACATTAAGGCCAAATATATTATTAGATTCTGGTGATAGTATAAAAGATTTAAATAATAATACAGCAGAGATTGGTTTTAGTGTTGCTGATACTTCAGGAATAAAAATTGACTCTGTCGCCCCTTCGATTGTTTCAGTCAGTGGCCCTGGAGCAGGTGAGTACGGAAGCTCTTTTTCAGTTAGAGTAAATTTTGATGAAGATGTTATTGTTTCTGGCGGTGCACCTTATATTGGTATCTCAGGGGATGCTTTAGCGGGTGATAGGCTTACGTATTCTTCAGGTTCGGGAACCTCTAGTCTTATATTTAGTTATAGTATCTCCGCACCAGATACCTCTAATGGGATTACTATAACCAGCTCGAGCTTAGTACTTGATGGTGCAACGATTCAGGATAATCAAGGCAATAATGCTGTTTTAACATTTACGGTACCTAATTTAAGTGACGTTATTGTTGATACAACGACACCGAGTGTTTTAAGTATAAATGTACCAGATGATAACACCTATCTCTTTAATGAAAGTCTCACTTTTGATGTTGTTTTTGATTCCCCTGTTATTGTGTCAGGGGCCCCTTATTTGGAGTTAGATATAGGAGGACAGACTAAACAGGCAAAATATTATTTAGGTTCTAATTCCAATACTCTGACCTTTAAATATGTTCTCGAGGCCGACTTAGAAGATAGCGACGGAATAGCATTTGGAGTTAATAGTGTCGTTTTAAATGGTGGAAGCATAAAGGATCTTGCAGAAAATATTAGCTCACTTAGCTTTACACCACCTTCAACAGCGAATATTCTCGTGGATTCTTTATTACCAAAGATCACTTCAATTGTTGCTCCGGGGAGACGTTATTATGGCCCAGGAGAGAATCTCACTTTTAAATTAAACTTTAATGAGAATGTAGATGTTTCCAATTTTCCAAGCTTAAACATTCTTATTGAAGGACAAAAGAAGCAGGCCATCTATCAAAGTGGAAGTGGCACCAATGTACTTACTTTTAACTATAGTGTTGAGGATGGTATTAATGATAATGATGGAATTCAAGTCGGCCAAAATGTCGTATTTGAAAATTTTAGTTTTATCAGAGATTCTTCAGGAAATGATATAAACCCTGTTATACCCAATAATTGTTCAGCAGGTATAATTGTGGCCTATGACCATGACCTCGTACAATACACTAATGAATCAGCAGGCACAGGTCAAAGCTGCATGACCTTATTGCCATCTTCTCCAGCTGTTGATGATGCCTACTATTTTGGCTTTACATCAACTTTTGATTCCATTGAATTAAATTTATCAACAGCAGGAGTAGGAACGTGGGACTTAAGTTGGGAGTATTATAATGGGAGCTGGGTCGCATTATCTAACCTCGCTGATGGTACACAGAAACTTACTGAGTCTGGAATTAAAAAAGTAACGTGGGATACACCAAGTGATTGGATAGCTACTGGTGGTAGTGGTCTACCAGCGACGAACTATTATTATATTAGACTTAGAGTGAGTTCTTTTACAAGCTTCTCAACAGCTCCTATTGGTGCTCAAGTTTTCAATGAAAACCTTGGTAGTGTAAAAATTGATACTGGTGGGCCAAAGGTTGTTAATGTTTCGGTTGGAGAAAATTATGTAGATCCTGTATTTCGGGCCAATTTTGAAAGTACACTGACAAATGAAAAAGGTGCTGGTGGTCTATCTGAAAATGGAACTAGTTTTTCGACGGACTCAGCTTCAGATGAAAACTCATTAAGATTAAATGGGAATGAGAATGAAAGAGTCATTTTTCCTTTTAATCCTGATTATAAAAATACTACAGGAACATATTATTTATGGTTTAAATCAGATGGAGATTGGAACGTTGACGGAGGTGATCAAGGTAATACCATCAAAGGACGGGCCGCGCTGATTACCAACGAAACACTTACAGGTGAATTTGGCGTTAATATATTCTTAGATCCAACGGGAGAAATAAGGGCCATATTCAGAGGTGCTGCTCAAGAGGCTTCCGTATGTGTGACACCAAATGGAACAAGTTACTTGGATGATCAATGGCATAATTTGGTAGTTACTTTCGGTAACGCCAATGGTTACTTAAATAAGGTATTTGTTGATGGTACTCAAGTAAGTAGTTGTACAAATACCACTGAATTAGTTTATGGAAGTGGTGATATCATTATAGGCGACTCAAATGATCCTTTTAATGAAGAGTTTAAAGGTCTTATCGATGATGTGAGGATCTATAATTTTGATAGAGACCCCATACAGATCAAAAATAGGGCATATAGAAAAGGTGAAAGTATCTACTTGAACCTTGAAATGAATGAAAACATTGATGTAACCGGTGTCCCATATGTTGTCGCAAATATTGGTGGGTCAATAAAGAAATTTTTATTTTCAGATATTGTCGATTCTAAAACATTAAGGTTTAAGCATCTGGTTGTAGGTGGAGAAAATGATGATGATGGCATTATTATCAGCTCTCCTATTATCTTAGAAAATAATATTATAGAGGACTCTAATGGTAATGGCGCAAATGTTTCTTTCAATAACCCAAGCACACCGTTTGTATTAGTTGATTCAAAACGTCCTTTTGTTGAATCAGTTATTCTTCCTAATAATGGAACCTTTAAAAAAGATGAAGAGATCCTGATTACACTAAATTTAAATGAGCCTGTTGTTATTAAAGGAGACCCAACATTAACAGTGAAAATAGGATCGGTAGAGAAGAGTCTAAGTCTAGAAACGTCTAATGATGACAGCGTAATTAAATTTAAATATATCATTGAAGAGAATCTTGATGATTTTAATGGAGTTGAGCTCTTTACTAATATCAATCTTCCCAATAGCAGTATATTAGATTATGCCGGAAATCCTATTGTGGAGGATTTTTCTAATTTAGGTGTAGATATATCTGGTATAAAAGTAGATTCAACAAATCCTTATATTACAAGAGTAAGCTCTCCTCAAAATGGATACTACTTTCCTGGAGACACTCTTATCTTTGAAGTAGAGTTTAATGAAATTGTATTTAATGACCCTGACCCGAGTGCCACTTCTTCTCTTAATATTCTGCTCGGCGATCAAACTATCCAAGCAAGTTATCTAAGTGGTAGTGGGACAAGTTTATTTAAATATTCATATACGATAATTAACGGAGATAATGACAATAATGGATTAGATCTAGTCTCTCCGCTTGAATTAAATGGGTTTAATCTTTATGATGCTGTTAATAATACTGCAAATGCTGAATTTATTGTTCCTAATCTAAATAATATAAGAGTTGATTCAGGTGCCCCAATAGTGACTCAGGTTATTGGGCCTGTAAATGGAAGTTATAAAAATGGTGATGACCTTTTATTTGATGTGGTGTTTTCGGAAGAGGTTCAAGTTCTTGGATCACCAAAGCTTAATTTGCAAATAGGTACAGAGGACAAAGAAGCAGAGCTCTATCAACAAGTAAATGATGTTACATTACGATTTAAATACACAGTGGAGAGTGGACTGCAGGATAATGATGGAATTCAAATTAATGCTAATATTTTTCAGAATTTTTCTGAGATAAAAGATGATCAGAATAATGAGACGAATTATCTGTTTAATTCAGTTGTATTAAATTCTGTTTTCGTAGACTCCATTAAACCTAGAGTTAGTTTAGTCTCTATTCCTGCGAATGGGACTTACTCTATAGGTGATAAATTATTTTTTGATATAGAATTTGATGAAGATATAAATATAACGAACACCCCTAGATTACCACTTAATATCGGCGGGGTGGTTAAGTACGCAAACTATAGTGCTATGTTAAATAGCAGAATCATAAGATTTGAATATGAAATAGAGCTAGGCCTTGTTGATTTAAATGGTATTGAGTTTGTCAATCAACAGATAGACCTCAATATAACTGGCCTGATTAAGGACTCTTCAGGTAATGACGCTGACTTATCCTTTTCTTCACCAAATTTATCTGGAGTCAGAGTTAATGCAGCTATTGCACAAGTGGCCAGTGTCGTTATCCCTCCTAATAATATATTTAATCTTGCTAATGAACTAAATTTCGTTTTTATTTTTAGTAAATCTGTTGTCGTTAGTGGCACACCAAGACTTGGGCTAAATATTGGAGGAGAAATTGTTTACGCTGACTATATAAGTGGAAGCGGAACAACTGCTTTAACATTTCGCTATATCGTGAGCGAAGGGCAAAATGATAATGATGGTATTGATTTGATTTCACCTTTGGAATTAAATGCAGGAACGATTAAAGACTTAAACCAAAATAATTCAGCACTGACCTTCACGTTACCAGATACTTCTAACATTGTTGTTGATACTGGTGCCCCGCAAATTGATGTGGTTAGTGCAGCGGTAGGAAATTATAAATTGGGTGATATTATACCAATCCAAATTCAGATGAATGAGGATATCAATGTCATCGGTACTCCCAAAATAAAGATTGATATAGGTGGTGTCGAGAGAGTCGTGAACCTCTCTGGTTTTACACCTGGTTCACGTGTTTTAAACTTCGATTATACTGTACAAGCAGGGGACGATGACCTTGATGGGATAAGTATTATTCCACCACTTATTAAAAATGGTGCTGTCATCATAGACGCAGCAAGTAATGACTTAGGAAACTATAGTTTTGAAATTGTTTCCTCCACCTTAACAAAGGTTGACTCAACGGCCCCAGTTGTCCTTAATAATATGATAAATCTACCTGTCGCAGGAACCTACTCAATTGGGGATGAACTTGAGTTCTCAGTCAACTTCTCTGAGGATGTCATGGTTTCTAATACTCCTCAATTAAATGTTGTTATTGGTGGCAGTGCTAAATTAGCAAGTTACGTTAGTGGTAGTGGCAGTAGCACACTTATATTTAAATATATCATCGAAACAAATTTATACGATAATGGTGGTGTAGAGATTTCTCCACCTTTTGTTTTTAGTAGCGCTTCAATAAAAGATAGCTTTGGAAACGATATAGTTAATAATTTTGATGGTGCTATACTAGAAAATGTTATTGTTGATTCTGTTATCCCGAAAGTCTTATCAGTCGCAGGTCCATCAGAAGGTTATTATGGAGCTGGCTCTGATCTCGATTATACTTTTGAGTTTAGTGAAGAAGTTGTTGTTAATGGAACACCTAAAGTAGATGTAATTGTTGGTGCTAGTACAAAATCTGCTCATTATATTTCCCACACTGGAAAGTTTGTCAAATTTCGTTTAAGTGTTTTAACGGGGGAAGATGATAATGATGGAATACAGTTTATTTCACCAATCCTAAAAACCGATGGTGAAATTCGTGATCTTTCTGGCAATGAAGTTATTTATGATTTTTCTGTCTTCGATAGTTTTAAAGTAAAGATTGATACGCAGGCGCCTGAAGTTTCGGAGGTTGAAATACCTAATTCAGGTAATTTTAGAGAAGGAATAAAACTTAACTTTTTAGTGCGCTTTAATGAGATTGTCGTTATCACCGGTATACCAAGACTTGTCTTAGATATTGGAGGAGTAACAAAATACGCAGAGTTTGATTTTCAAACGGGAAGTAATGAAGCAAGGTTTGTTTATAAAGTTCAAAACCTTGATAGTGACTTAGATGGTATTGATTATGGTGCCTCTGATATAAATCTCGATAATGGTACAATTAAAGATGGTGCAGGTAATGATGTAATTGCTACATTAAATAATAACCCAAGCCTTTCATCTATTAAAATAGATACAATCGCTCCTACGATTAATTCTGTCATTTTCAACTCTGCAGGTACCAATTTTAAAAAGAGTGATGATTTAGTTTATAAATTAAATTTTTCAGAGCCGGTGGAGTCGAGTCCAACGGCAAGAATTCGCCTTAATATTGGCGGTAATGATCAATTTGCTTACTATAGCTCTGGTAATGGAACAGATGAGCTTTTATTTACATTAACTATACCCGAAGGATTAGAAGATCTTGATGGCATAGAGACCTTTGACTTGCTTGATTTTAATGGTGGCTTTGTTAAAGATTTAGCGGGTAACTTTTCAAATAAAAGTTATTCTGCTCCAGATACGTCTAGTATCCTTATTGATAGCATCCCGCCAAGGGTTCAGGCCGTTAGCGTCCCTTCTGCAGCTTTTTATAGTAACCCTGATGAATTAGACTTTCAGTTCACCTTTTCAGAAAATATTAATGTTTCCACTATTAAACCAAGACTTAAATTAAATCTTGATAATATTGAGGCATTTGCAAACTTTAGTGCTTCAACAGTCAATAGCGTTACATTTAAATATGTTGTGAGTACTACAGATAACGATAACGATGGTATTCGTATCATTACCCCAATAGATTTAAATACCTCTGCTACAATCACAGATGATTTTGGAAATGAGGCCATTTACTCTTTTCAAACTCCTGATACAAGAGAGGTTAAGCTTGATTCAGGCGCTCCTTTTATTGTTTCTGTTAATCCACCAGCAAATGGCTTCTATGGTAATGATAGTGCTCTAAGTTTTTCTGTCAAATGGAATGAAACTGTAGATATACCTGGAGGTGGGGGTATTTATGTTTATTTGAACTCTGACATAGGTGGGTTTTCAAAAAATATTAATTACTCAACAGGAAGTGAAACTAAAGACTTTAGTTTTTCTTATTCCGTTGAACCAGGATTATCAGATCTTGATGGTATTGATATTTTAAGTCCAATGGTCAAAGGCCTAGCAGTGATACGTGATAAGGTACCTAATGATGCCTTGTTGAACTTTACTCCCCCTAATACAAGTCAAATATTTGTAGATACGATTCCACCATCAATTAGTTCTATCACAGGGCCAAGTGCTGGTACTTATTCGATTGGTGAAATCATAGATATAACTTTAAACTTTAATGAGATTATAAATGTTGATGGAATACCGGCCCTAGGTCTTCAAATAGGGAATAAATCAAAATTTGCCGAATATTTTTCTGGTAGTGGAAGTTCCTCATTAGTATTTAGATATGTCGTTGAAGAGAACCTTCTCGATTCGGACGGTATTGATTATGGCACATTTTTTCAATTAAATGGTGGTTCTATTAGAGATCAGGCTTTTAACATCGCTGATATCAATCTCTCTTCGACTTTGTTACCTGCTGTTTTTGTAGAGTCAATACTTCCAACAATCAATACACTTGCAACCATTAATGGAAATTATAAGTTTAATGATATTATTGATATTGATGTAACATTTAGTGAGACAGTAATTGTAACCGGTATTCCCAAAATAAGATTACAATTTGGAAGTGTTATAAAGGATATTAACTATGTATCAGGTTCCAATACAAATGTTCTCAGATTCTCTTATCAAATAGAAAAGAACCTCAAAGCATTAAGTGGAATTCAAATCAATTCACCTGTTAATTTAGAGTCAGGACAAATTGAAGACATATATGGTAACCCCCTTGTTGAAGACTTTTCTAATCTGAATACCTTTTTAAACGCCGTATTTGTTGATTCTGTCCTCCCCAGAGTTACCTTAATTAAGCTGCCAAATAATAATGTTTATAAATTAGGTGATGTGTTAGAGTTTGATCTCACATTTAATAAAAATGTCAGTATCACTGGTGGAGTTCCTCGTATATCTTTTCAAAGTGGTGCCAACACGAAGTATATTAATTTTAGTAATAGTATTGATGGTACGACCAAAAGGTTTACCTATACCGTTGTCAGTGGAGATAACTCAGTCAGTGGTATCACTCTAGGTAGTGACTTGGACTTACAATCCAGTACAATTAGGGATGGTTTTACTAACGATACTGAAACGGGTCTACCTTTACTTGATACATCTCAAATAATTATCGATGCGATTGCTCCCACAATTAGTTCTCTAACTTCGCCAAGTGATGGTGGTTACAAGGCCGGAGATGCACTGAGATGGACTGTGCAATTTTCAGAAGAAGTAGTACTGGGAGGAGATCTAGAGCTAATTATTGGATTTGATAACTTTACAAGAAAGGCAACAATTGAAGATACAACATCAAACTCAATAACCTTTAAATATATTGTAGAGCCTAATATTAATGATTCAAATGGTATTAGTTTTAATGGAATCAACCTTGTTAGTGGTGTGTTACGTGACCTTGCAGGAAATGATGCTGATTTAAGTATATTAGGACAAAACTATCCTAATATAGAAATTGACTCTGTTGGCCCATCTATCGTAAATAAAATAGGCCCTACAGATGGCCTTTATATATTAGGTAATCAACTTAACTTTTCCATTGAATATGATGAAAAGGTTTTTATTTCACAAGCGCCTAATCAACCGTCGTTAAATGTAGAAGTTGGTGATCAGTTCCTACAGATTCCCTATACCTCCCATACTGGTGATAAGATTTTAAATTTTAGTATTTCTTTACCTGCAGGGTTTGTGGATAGCGATGGAGTTCGACTCATCAGTATGTCACTAAATGGTGGTTTTTTAGAAGACCTTGCCGGTAATCCGGCCACTATAAACTTTCCGGCCCTTTCTTTTCCTAACGTAACCGTTGACTCTAAAGGGCCTGAAATCACCTCTATCAATACCCCTGTAGCAGGAGTCTATAGTGTAGGGGATAATCTTGACTTCGTAATTCAATTCGATGAGATTGCTATATCACAAGATCTTAATCCACAAATTAAACTAAGGGCGTCGGATCAAATAATTTATGCGGAATTAGTAAGTGGAAGTAGTGGTACTAATCAGTTTACTTTCAGATACACAATCCCTATTGGTGTCGAGGACTTAAATGGTATTACCCTTGAGTCACCCATTTTACTCAACGGTGGAAATATTTCAGATATACATGCTAACAATGCAAGCCTGAGTTTTGCGACGGGATCAGATTTAACGGGGGCCTTAGATACAGATCAAGACGGAGTTGTTGATTATCTTGATGATGATATTGATGGTGATGGAATTCCTAACGCACAAGATCCCGATGCTGATGGAGATGGAATACCTAATCTTGAAGATGATACCCCTTTAGCAGGTGGGGAAACGGATGGCGCTAATACTCAAATAGTTATTGATGGAGTACCGATTGTCTCTTCCATAACACCACCAGAGGATAAATGGTGGACAGTTGGAGAGGCCCTTAGTTTTGTCGTTACTTTTAGTGAGCCCGTGAACCTAGTAGGAGAGTCTTATCTTCAATTTAATCTTGGAGGCCAATTAAAAAATGCTATTTATTTTAGTGGAAATGGTACGAAAACACTAACTTATAAATATAATATCAGCTCTGGTGACGAGGATATAGATGGCATAGTTTTAAATAATAATTCTCTTGTCGTAGCGCTGGGCTCATCTTTAAAAGATTCTGTTGGGAAAGATGCCGTTCTTACGATTAATCAGCTCCCTAACTTAAGTGGAGTATTAGTTACGACAAGCTCACCCTCAATAGTTGGTGTCTCAGGCCCAGGTGCTGGATTTTATAAAAGTGGAGATAAACTAGAGTTTGATATAGCTTTTAATCGTTCTGTCACGGTATCTGGTGGTCAACCTTACGTTTACTTAGAGGTTGGTAATGCATTAAAACAAGTTCATTATTTAAGTGGTTCTGGCACACAAGTACTTAAATTCGAATATATTGTCGGTACCCTTGATTATGATTCCAATGGAGTTGAATTAAAATCACCGATTATATTACCTAATAGCGTTAGTATAAAGTCCCTTGATAATATTTTTGATGCCGAAAAAACTTTTGTTAATACTTCTTTTTCACAGGTAAAAGTAGATAATTTACCTCCTTCCAATATCTCTATGCTTATCAATAACAATGATAACGCTACTAATAACCTTAATGTTAATTTAAGCTTAGTCGCAGTAGATGATAATAATATTCAGATGTATATTACGAATACACCAAACTGCTTATCAGGAGGGGTTTGGGAGAACTTTTCTCCTAGCAAGTCTTGGACTCTATCAGTTCCTAACTTCAATAATGGTGTTTATGTAAAATTTAGAGACTCTATCCTAAATGAAACAGCTTGTATTTCAGATACTATTTTCCACGATGATATACCTCCTTTCATTATTATTTCTGATGCTGATCGTTCCTTTGCTAATTCAAGTAATACAACAAATTATTATGCTACTTACGGTGGAGCAGCAAACATCACTCTTTCCCCAAGTGATATTGTTGTTAATAAAACTGGTACTGCTGATTATACTAATTTAACAGTAAGTAACTCAGGGATCACAAGGACAATATCTCTAAGTGGATTTAGTGGTGTTGGTACATTGTCAATTTCTTTGAATGCATCTACGTCAACAGACTCGGCCGGCAATGCATCTTTAGCAGCAGGTCCTTCATCTATTTTTAATGTTGATGGTATTGCGCCAAGTATACCAGGGACACCGGATTTTACTGATACAGATAATATAGATACAGATGGTGATGATGTTGAGTTAACTTGGTTAAACTCTACAGATGATAATAGTATTACCTACAAGGTTCTTACATACGAAGATAGCTCTTGTACTGTTTTCAATGATGATCATGGTAGCAATACAACCTCCAATGGGGGCAGCAGTAGTATAGTTCTTAATAATTTAGATTTTAAAACCCTATGGGCCAAAGTTATCGCCATAGATGCTGCCGGCAACGAAACTGAAAGTGCATGTTCATTAGATAATATTATTGTTCATAATGCACCACCTGTTAATAATGGTGCTAACCCTCTGTTTGGTAATGATAGCCTCACCGGTGACAATATTGAGCTTAGTTGGACAGCTTTTAGTGATCCAACCGGAGTTACTTACGATGTATATCTTTATAAAGATCCTGATGGCTGTGGGATAAATCAGACAACTTACTCACTCAATACCCCTTTGACGAATGTGAATGGTGGAATCAACGGATTAAGTGAAGGCCTTTATTATGCAAAAGTCTTAGCGAAAAATGCAATAGGATTATCAACTCTGTCTGCATGTTCTACAGCGCCAATTAAGGTTGATAATGAAGCGCCAAGTGTGAATGCAAACGGAGTAGGAATCTTTATCACACAAAGTAATTCGGCCACTGGTGAGGGGATAGAGATTTCATGGAATCCATTTTCTGATGTAAGTCTTACGAACCATGAGATTTTAGTTTATGAAGACAGCTCATGCTCTAGCCTCTATTCAACCTTTACGACAAATGATTCTACTAATCAAAGTGTTGATCTTGTCGAAATTGATGATACTAATATTTATTATTTTAAGATTAAGTCGATAGATTTTTATGGTCGAGAAACCACATCGGCATGCTCCACTGATAATATTCTAGTTGACTTGGATCCTCCCGTTTTTAATGGTGGGAGTTCATCAGACCTTGGAATACCAACATGGGGCGATAATTATATTAATAGTCAGGCAACTCTTAGTGGAGATATAGACCCAGCTTCCTTTACAGACTTTTCTAACCTTAGTTATATCTTGGAGGTTTATAGCGATTCTAGTTGCTTATCAGAAAACTTTATTAGGTCATTTAATTCTCAAACACCTGTCTTTTCCTTTTCTATACCACAGCTGGTTGATGGCCTTTATTATACTAAAGTCAATGCTAAGGATGAAGTAGGTAATGTTACAGAGGGGATATGTAGCTCTGGAGGAACACAAGAGGCTGATCAACAGTATTTTACAATTGATAATATCCCACCTTCAATCATTCAATTTGAATATACAACATCGGGTTGGTCACCAGGAAATGGAGGTCAATTAATCGTAGGCGATACTTTTCAGTTTGACCTTAATTTTAGCGAAGAAGTTTTTGTCACTCAACCGAATGAGGTTTCTGAAAGATTTAAAATAGATTTCCGAGGGAACAACCCTAATCCTGGAGAGTCTAGTGAGTGGAGTATGATCTATGATGATGCTATATTGCAACCAAATCCTCAAACAATACGCCTGAAATTAACTAGTTTACCCGCTGAATCTAGGTCAAATGAGATTGTTAAAATTATTGATATTGGTAATGAAAATGGAACAGTTCGTGATAAGGCCGATAACTTTATGGAAAATTTATCAGTCAGCCCGACTTCTCTTATGGGTTTAAGAGGAATTAGTGAACCTAACTCCGTAACAGGGGCCGAAATTGTCGCTCTTGGGCCTCCAGAACTCATTCAAGATCCCATTTTGTGTCAAGGGCCTTCAGAGTGTAATAAACACGAGGTTGACTTTTATAGGTATCTAGCGAGAGGCTTCACTTATAGTGACCAAACTCCTTCAAGTTCATTTTATCAATATTTAGCAAATGTAGGTTTAGGAGATCTCAATAATGGAGATTTAACGATCTCATTAAATGAGACAAATGGAAGTGGAGTGTTTTCACTAAGTGAAACAGAAAATTGTACAGGGGTTACTCAAAGTGGAGTTAATATCGAAGCAGAGAGTATTCAGAGTCCTTTGAATTGGATCGCTTATACAACCTCTGACCCGGACCAAACTGAGGCACCTCATGATTTTTGTAAGTTTAAAGTCGACTTTAATCAAAATCAAACAGCTATTATTGGGTTTGCTTATCGTGCTGAGATCGTGATTAGTATTCCAAGTCAAAACTTTAGTACAACGATTAACTTATTTGTACTATATGAATGACTTAAGTTGAGGTTTATATATTTTTACCGAAAAGTTATTGAGGTATATATTTATGAGTAAACAATTATTTTTTATATTGTTGTTTCTTTTTGCAATGTCCACTCAAGCGGCGCCACCTTGGCCAACTCCTTATAATAAGGAAACTGGGCTAAGGATCTTAAAAGCAACTCAGAAATTTGGAATACAAGATGAGGACTTATTAAAATTAATTCTTGGAAGCAATCCGGAATTAAATATTAGAGATAAAATTTATAATGGAACACCTCTTTATTGGGCGGCCATAAAAAATCGACCTACAACAGTTAAGATCCTTCTTAACTACAAAGCAAAAGTAAACGTCCAAGATAAAATGGGTAATACTCCATTAATGGGTGCAAGTCAGTTAGGATTTATGAAAGTGGTACAACTTCTCTTGCCATATTCTCCAGATATCACAATTAAAAATAAAAATGGGAAGGATGCAATTGATTTAGCTGAAGACAATGGTCATATAGAGATTGTGAAGCTTTTAAAAAAATATAGAAAAGATTATACTTCTCTATCATGGGATGATGATGGAGAAAACGATGCAGATCTAGTCGATACAATGGATCCTATCAACACTGATAATATTCCCTTTGATGAAGTGACTTTTAATAATCAAAGAGCAAGAGGAAAGTGGAAGGGACTTCAGTCAGCTTTTAAAATAGCTCAAGCTTATAAAACATCTGATATGGACCTTTATGGTGATATTGACCTTGATGGTGTTCGTGACGATATTGATGACGATGACGATGGGGATGGGATTCTAGACTTTGATGAAAAATCAAAAGGGCTTAATGATAGAGATTCCGACGGGACTCCTGATTTTATAGATAGAGACGGTGGCACGGGGAAGATAGACGCTGGTGTTATAAAAACCAATGATGATAATAAACTAGATATCGCTCTTAAGAAAGTGAGAAAACATCCAAGTGATATTGATATTAAAAAAGTTGGTTTAAAAACAATTGGAACTCAGACCGAAGAAGAAGATTCAATTATTAAACAATTAAAAAGTGGTAAATTTAAACTCGGTAAAGTTATAGATACGCTTAGAGAAGATGGCCAGGATATCGATTTAACTGATGATGAAACTGGTATGAATATGGCCCATTTAGCGGTACTTAATCAAAACTATGATTTATTAAACTTCCTTATTGGTAGAGGTATTAATTTTGATAAAAAAGACAATGACGGATTTACTCCTTTGATGTACGCGGCATTGTATGGTTATCAAGATTTAATAAAATTGTTGCTTCTATGGAATGCAGACCCTCATATCAAAAATAATGATGGAAATATGGCAAAAGATTTAGCACAGAAAAACGGTCATATTCCATCATTTGATTATTTGAAGTTCTATGAAGACCTTATTAAAAATAAGAAGGAGCTCGCAGATAGAGTTAAAAAGCGAAGAAAAGGAATAATAAAGTCGACACCTCAATTGATTGCTTTGAAAAAAGCAATAGAGGTGAAAGGACGAGAGACTGGGTTTGATAGAAAAGATAAAAACAAAAGTAAAGAATTATTAGGATTTTTAAAGCTCAAAAGAAATAAAGGAAAAATTGCGGCCTTAAGTGCTTTTCTAAAGAACTCAAAGGTCGATGTAAATCATAAAGATGATAATGATGGCGAAACACCTTTACATATTGCTGTTAAAAATAACGATATCCCTTCGGCCAGAAACCTACTTGAGAATAATGCTGATCCAAATCAACAGGATAAAAAGGGGCGTACTCCTTTAATGATAGCTGTGAAAAGTCAAAATTTTGATATGGTGTTATTACTATTAAAATATACTCCTGACATTAATCATAAAGATAACAATAGTAATGATGCTCTTAATTTAGCTATTCAAACAAAAAATAAAGAGATTCTAGATTTACTTAACGAATATAAAAAGCTTTTAGAGGAGCTCATAGCAAAAGCAAAAAAACAAAGAGATGAAGATCATCTTCCACGAACACTTGACTCTGATAAAGATGATGATGGACTTGATGATGATACGGAAGACCCAGACAAAGGGACGGGTAGGCTATCTAGAAACACTTCTTTATGGAGAAGTATTGGACTTATGAGTATGTTGAGAAAAAAGGTGAATAATCTTGAAAAACTGAAACCAAAAGGAATTTCAAAACCTGTACAGCCTTTAAAGAAAATGGCCACGAAAAGCGTCATCAGTATTTCGGACTTTAATGTTGCTAAAATGGGACAAACAGGTTGTGTTTATAAAAAAAGACGTAAACAAATTGGACCACGTAAATTTAAGACTGAAGAAATTATTTTTGTGAAAAATATGAAGATAACTCTAAAAGTTCTTCCACCTAGTCGGCCCCTGTACTTTATTAATGTTTCAGGTGATCCTATGAAAACAGGTAAAGATTGTGTACCTAGAACTTGTAAGGATACGAATATCTTTTATGGTTTAGAAAAAAGAAAAACAGTGTTTTTTCAAAATAAAGAAGTACCTTTAGGGCCAGGAATGAAAAACTATATTCAGGTCTATGAAGGCGTGCCTAATGGTGATGTTGTCAATGTCGACATCACAGGGTGTAAAAACTACCCTGAAACTAGGTAGTCTAAAAAATATCTTCAAGGGCCGTTTCAATATTGGGAAACATAAATTCATGGCCTAATTCAGTTAATCTTTGTGGATATACCTTCTGACTATCAAGGGCCAATGAGGCCATTTCTCCCATGGCGAGTTTTAAGGCGAGAGGTGGAACAGGAAAAAGCGTCGGTCTTTTAATGGATTTACCAAAGGCCTTTGTAAAATCAGCATTTGAAATTGGATTAGGTGAGACGGCATTGAAGACACCTTGATAACGTGAATCTTCAATGGATTTCATGATGATATTAACCAAGTCATCGACATGGATCCAGCTCATGACCATTTTTCCATTACCAATAGGACCACCTAAACCTAGTTTAAAAATAGGAAGAAGCTTTTTAAGCATTCCTCCCTTTTTACCTAGAACAACACCAATTCTTAAAAAAACACTTCTTTTGACATTTTTAAGTTCTTTAGACGTTTGTTCCCACTTTTGGCAGAGGCTACCTAAAAAGTCATCAACATACTCTGAAGACTCGTCGAGTGTTTGCTCTGAATTTTTTGCATATATTCCAACAGCAGATGCATGAATGGAAAAACTAAGTTCTTGATCTTTGAGAAGAGAGTTTAAAAACTCTGTATTTTCAATACGAGAATTTTCTAGTTTTTGCTTTTGCTTAGGACTCCACCTTTTTTCACCAATATTTTCACCCATCAGGTTAATAAGACCATCTAACTTAGGAAGCTCACCTGAAAACTCCTTTTTATCTGGACTCCAGGTGAGGTAATTAATATTTGGGGATTTTTTGTCCTGTCTGGTTAGAACGTAGGGGGTGTGTCCTTTTTCAAGTAATTTATCAACACACTTACTCCCTACGAATCCAGTTCCTCCAGTAACTAGTATATTCACTAGAGTAAACTTGCCTTAAGAGCTTCCATGATATCACCATGGGCGTGAACTTTTTTATTATTTACAAAAAATGTAGGGGTTCCTGTTACACCGGCTTTATTAAGCATTTCATTTGTCTTTTTTACAAATGTTTTAGCTTCATTTGAGTCTAAACATGTCTTAAACGTTTTCATGTCAAGACCGGCCTTTTGAGCAACTTCTAGTGGATCCATTTCTTTATCTCCGCTATGTTCAAAGGCCATATCATGATAGGCCCAAAACTTTTGCTCATCTTCTTTTTGAGCGCAAAAACCACCACGTACCATTTTTCCACTCGTGCCATCCGGTCTTAGAGCAAAATTAATTTGAATAAAACGAGTGTCGTTAGACATTTCTTTAATGAATTTCTTTACTTGAGGGTGAACACTTTTACAGTGACCACAAGTATAATCACTTGCTTCAACCACGATATTTTTTGCAGTCTTAGGGCCTTTTGATGGAAATCCACTATAGTCTAATTCAACTTTAGGAGAGTTAGGCTCTGAAAGAAGAACAGTGTAGTTACCTTGTTTTTTTAGCTTTTCTAAATCGGCCATCATAGCAGCTCGGCCTTGTTGACTCTGTAGAAATTGTACAAGCCTAGGCTTAATTTCTTCAAACTTTGTGTTTGGAGGCATTCTATTTTTATTTTGTTTAAAAAATTCCTTTAGCTCTTTTTCTGTAGGCTCTTTGGATGTGTAAAGATCCTGAAGAGAAGGTAAATTGTTTAAGTCAGCAGATCCCTTTTCTTTGGCCTTAAAATATTGAAGTGCAAAACTATCAAGAATTGAGGAGTTACGTTCAAAGCCTTGATGAGCTGTTTCATAAATTTGCATTTGAATTTCAAGTGGTAGCTGCTCAGAATAAACTTCTTTACCGTCTATTTTGATGACAGGCTTATGTGCACTGCTTCCCTCGGCGGTACAACTACCAGTTGGTGCACCACCAAGTGCAATGTCATGGTGCCCATGACCTGATTGTTGGTATTTCATACCGACAAATATACCAATGAGTATACCAATCACAGCAGAGATAGAAACAAGAAGGGGAGCTTTATTATTTTCCATAATATTATTCCTTTTTAAGGTTTTTAACTAAATAAGTTTTACCAAACTGAGGGTGAAAAAACATATTTTCTTTCACGCTATATTGTAGCCTGGCCTTTCTCAGTTCATCAATAGGCGCCTGCCTAGATTCGTTCGTTAATTGAAAGGTTCCAAAGTGGATTCCCATGGTTTTTTTTGATTTAAGGTCCAAGTGCGCAATAACAGCTTCCTCTGGGTTTACATGAGAGAACTTCATAAAGGAGCGCGCCTCGTAGGAGCCAATGGGTATAAGAGCTAAGTCAAATGGCCCATAAAGCTCCCCTTGCTCTTTAAAATGTGAGCTATACCCAGTGTCACCCGCAAAATAAATTTTTGTATGAGGGGATTCAATTACAAAACTGCCCCACAACGTTTTTCTTCGGTCAAATAACCCTCGGCCTGACCAATGTTGGCAATAGACAAAGCGAATCAAAAGATCATTAAAGCTAAAACTTTGGTCCCAATCCATTTCTTTGACATTAGTTATTCCGTGCTCTTTAAGTAATAAGGAGTTGCCAAGGCCCACAATAAAAAGGGGATTATGCTTTTTTGATAATTTTTTCAATGTATCGATATCAAGGTGATCATAATGATTATGACTTATAAGAACTAAATCTATTGACGGTAAATCTTCAAAACGAACCCCTGGTTGAATAACTCTTTTAGGTCCAATCCAGTCAAAAGGAGATGCTCTTTTAGAATATATCGGATCAGTGAGAATTTTGATCCCACCAATATTGAGTAAGAAGGTAGAGTGATTAATAAAGGTAGCTGATACGACATCTTTACTTAAGAGATTTTGAGGAATTTTTTGAGCTTTGGATTTTACCCACTCAGGCCAATCACTACGACTTGTCGTTAGTCTCATATACCAATAACTAAAGAATCCCTTTGTTTGTGGAATACGGTTCTCAAACGTATCGCCATTAAAATGATTCGTTACTGGGCCTTTATAATGAGGGGCACCAGTGCAGGATACAAGTATAAGTAAAAGAAGCAGCTTCAAGCCTTAATCCTTTTTAAATATTAAAGAGATTGAATTAATGCAATAGCGTTGTTTGGTTTCAGTTGGGCCATCCTCAAAAACATGTCCCAGATGGGCATCACATTGGGCACATAATACCTCAGTACGAACCATATTGTGAGATAAGTCTTGCACAAACTTGAGATTATCGTTGTGAAGCTGGTCTGAAAAACTAGGCCATCCACAATGGGATTGGAATTTGTCATTTGAAGAAAAAAGCTTGGACTCACAGCACTTACAATAATAATGTCCTTGCTCAAAAAAATCATTATATTCACCAGTAAATGGTCTTTCAGTTCCTTTTTCTCTGGTGACGTAATATTCTTGTTCGCTTAAGATTTTTTTCCAGTTTTTTTCCATTGTGATAAGCTACCTTTATCCTCTTTAAAAGTGAGAGAATAGTTACATGATAATTAATGCTCTAATAATTTCAAATTCAGCTGCTAATATGGAGGTGCTCGTTGTCAAAAATGAAGATATTTTGGGCCTTCCTGAAAGACAAGTTTTAGACGGGGCCAATGCTAAGGTTCAATGCCTTGAGTTTATAAAAGATGAATATGGTTTAAGCTTTGGGCCAGATCAAGTTTATGAACTTAGCCCTAGAAGTGGTAATAGACACAGCTTCCTTATTTATATGGAGCATAAAAAAGAAATTAAAAAAGGTGAGTTCAAACCTTTATTAATGATTAAAAAACTACATTCTCCTTATGGAGCAATATTATGCGAGGCGTTGGGTTTCTTTTGGCCAATTATGCCAAGCTCAATCAATAACCTCAGGCGAGTAGAGCTTCATTCCTTATTTGTTAAAAAAGATCTTCATAAAACTCAAGATGAAGTGATTTTTTACGGGGGAAGCTTTAATCCGTGGCATCCTGGACACCTAAGTTGTCTTGAGTCCTGTCCCTCAAATAATATCATTGTTGTTCCGGATTATAATCCATGGAAAAAGAATCAGGATCAAAGTGGCAGATGCTTTTGGGATGAGTACCGAACACTATGTCTCGAATTAAAAGATACTCCCTACGCCATTTACTCTGGCTTTTGGGGACTTGAAGACCCGAACCCCACCATAAACTGGATCCCTAATATTAAAGCAAAAAATAAAGGGCTTTTATTAGGGGATGATAGCTTTTGTAGTATAAAAAGTTGGAAAGACAGTGAGGTATTAATAACTTTTCTAAAAACGATTTATGTCGTTCCTCGTATGCACAAAAAAGAAGAGGTCATAAAGGTGAGAGATGAGGTTGTAAAAATTCATCCGACAATGGAAGTTCATATCCTACCAGAGCATGAGTATATGCATGAGTCATCAACACTTTTAAGGGAGAAAATAGCTAAGTTAAAGCTTTCAAAGTGAAGTTAGCTGTTTAATATAATTTTGATAAATCACCATGAGTTTTCGAGTCACCTGGCCTGGTGTGCCATCTTTAACGTAGCTATTATCAATTTCAGTGATAGGTACAATCTCTTTAGTTGTTGCCGTTAAAAAGGCCTCATCAGCATTAATGAGTTCATTAGGAGTAATGTTTTTCTGTTCAATTGGTATTTTATTTTGGCTAGCAAGTAGCAGAACTGCTTTTCTGGTTATACCTTCAAGAATCCCTGCTTTAAGTGGGGGAGTATAAAGAGTATTATTCTTAACCATCCATATATTATGAGTTGATCCTTCGGTAACAAAGCCATCATTATTAAGCATGATAGCGTCAAAAGCACCTTGGTTTTTGGCCTCACGGACTGCCATAATATTGTTGAGATAGTTTCCGGACTTAATATTTGGGTCAACCGCCTGACGATCGACTCTTAAAACATTGGCAATAATGACGGAGACGCCTTTTGAGTACCACTCTTTTGGATTTGGAGGTAGTGGTTTTACGATAACAACCAAATTATTTTTTTCACTTGTTGTTGGATCTAATGTGATAGGGCCTTCACCTCTTGTTACAACAACTCTAATATAGGCGTTGTCATCTTCTAGTTCCGCTAGAGTTTTATTTATCTCTTGGGTGATTTGTTCTGGTGAATGGTCAATTTCTAGCCCTATTTTAGAAGCTGAATGCCATAATCTTTTGAGATGATCATCTAGAAGAAAAGGTATGCCATTATAGGTTCTAATGACTTCATAAACTGAGTCACCATATAAAAAGCCACGGTCTAGAACACTTATTTTGGCCTCTTGGTTTGTAAAGATTTCGCCGTTTAGATTAATGATTATGTTTTCCATAACAGTATTATGCCTAATTCGATTTATAATAGCTAGTACTCTAGATTGTTCATTTGACGGAATACTCTAAAGATTGAGAGTATTATTCTATGCTCAAATATTTTATTATTCTTTTTATCTTTCCTTTTCTTTGCCATGCTCAAAGTTTAAGTGGTTCTGCTACTGTCAGTGCCTCCAATACAAGTTCAAGCACTCTTTATAATCTTATTACAACGGGCAGTGGAGGAAGTGACTCAGCTTCGGCGATTAAAACCTATATTCCTATGGGCTCAACTTTTAATTCTGGGACTGCAGCTGATCAATCACCGTCTTATTATATAAATGGAAGTGGTAATATTCCTGAGTTTGACACTGGTTATTCTTCGTCTTCAAGAATAAGGCATAGTGTCACCGTTGATAACTCAAGCAACTCTTCAATTGTTTATTTGTATGCCGCCGTTGTGGATAAAGATGATTCGAGTAATATGGCGGTCTTTAGTGGTGGCCTTTATTCTGGAAGCGGGTCTGGTACTGGACAATTGGCAACAATAAATGCTTTTGCCAATAATGAAATCACCTTTGACTTATATATTAATAATCTTTGTTATGCGGTGGCAGACTCATCTTCTACAAATTGTAATAATTTAGATGATAATGCAGGTGTTACTGCTACGGCCCTAGATCTTACGGTTATTATCTTTGCCACCTCAGATAATCTAAGTCGATTTACTCAGGTAGCCGTTTCAACCTATGATCCTGCTGGAGTTTACTATAACTATAAACTTTCAAATCAAATAAGCACACTTGCTGATGCTGAAGTTATCCTTTCAAGACTTAGAAAAGGAGATGGAAGAGTTACAGCAGAGTACTCAGGGCCTGTCATTAGTGAGTTTCATGATGTTATTGGCTACAAGCATGATGGGGCCGGAAATACTGTGGCCACTGCTATAAATGATGGCCTTACAGGTTCGGTAATAAGTGAAGATAACGGGGCCAAAGAGTCGGATGAAATTGTTGTTAAGGGGCTAGAAAATGATGTGGCCGTTAATATATCAGTAGGCTTTGTAAATCGTTGGAATTTTGTAACAAAGCTCTCACCAAGTCTAACTCAAACCCCTGAATCGATTGAGGTCTTTCTTGAAAAGCAATCCTGCTATTTGTTTTCAGCTGGGTTTCAAGAAGAACATTTTATTTTGGATTATTTTCGTAATTTTAGAGACCGAGTTCTTCTAAAGACTGAATTGGGAGAGAGATTTGTAGAGTTTTATTATGCGACTGCTCCAGAATATGCTCCTTATATTTATAAAAGCAATACCTTGAGCTTTATTATGCGGGTTTTGGCCTACGGTATCTATTGGATAATGCAGTATTTCTGGATCATTTTATTTTTTATTTTCGCTTTATTATTAATGAAAATTAAAAAACTTTATTCGAGACTAGAAAGTAAGTATAATTGAAAATGATCTCATCAAGGATACAATATGGCCGATGATCAAACTTTTACAATTCTTATAGCAGACGATGAACCAGATATATTGGAGCTCATGGTAGAAGAGTTTGAAGATAATGGTTTTAAAGTCGTTTCTGCTATTTGTGGTGATGATGCTGCTGCCATCATTAAAAAGAAAGGTTCATCCATTCAAGTTGTTCTTTCTGACTTTAAAATGCCTAATGGGTCAGGGATGGTAATTCTTGAAGAAGTACTAAAAATGGACGACAACAATAGGCCAGATTTTTTCTTTGTTTCTGGGCAAGCTGATATTCCAGTACAGGAGTGTTTAGATAAAGGTGCTAAGAAATTCTTTACCAAACCTTTTGATATTGATGAGCTCATCGCTGATATAAATTCGGTTTTAAAAAAATAAAATGTCCCAGATCTGCGCCATTATTCCAATGGCTAATAGTGAAATTCTCCCAACTGAGCTTTTGGATTTATTGGATAGAAATGCAATTGAGACTCTCGTGGTTACAGGGCCAGATTATCCGGGTGCCTATTTAAAGGCACAGAAGCAATCAAGATCTGTTCAAATGAACTTTGCGGCCAGTAAGGCCAAGGCGGAATACCTTTGGTTTATTCATGCTGATAGTAAGCTGGATCAATTTTGCATTGATACTTTAAAGCAATCTATTCAAAACCATCCTCATGATCTTTTGTATTTTGATCTAAAGTTTTATGAAGCTCATCCTCTTATGATGATAAATGAGATTGGGGTTAAGGTGCGCTCCGATATTTTTAAAATGCCATTTGGAGACCAGGCCTTTTGTCTACCACGGTCTCTTTTTTTTGATGTTGGCACTTACCCAGAAGAGCTTCCTTATGGTGAAGACCATGTACTCACTTGGCTTATAAGGCTTCAAGGGAAAAAATGTATTTCAGTGGGGGCCTCAATTTTAACAAGTCCGAGAAAGTATTTAAAGAAAGGTTGGCTCAATACAACTCTTACGCATCTGAGCTTAACCTATTCACAGGCATTTCCTTTTTGTAAGCAATTATGGAAAAAGAGGTATTCTTAGTTATCTTTAGGAATAATGATTTTAAGGGAAAAACCTTTACTTTGATCTGAATCTAGTTTTAGCTGCCCATTAAGCTCTTTTGTGACGGAATTATAAACCACATTCATACCAATTCCACGACCTGATAATACGGTCACATCTTCTCTTGTGGTAAATGAAGGTAAAAAGATATTTTTATAAACTTCTTCATTTGATAAATCGTTGCTTAATTTTGCTTTTTTTATAATTTTTTCTCGATCAAGCCCTCTTCCATCATCTTTATAATCTATGATGCAATCTTTATCTGTCTCAACTACAGAGATATTAATTTGGGCCTTAGGAGGCTTGTTTTTGGATTCTCTATCTTGGGGTTCTTCAATTCCGTGGTCAATAGAGTTTCTTATGAGATGAATCATGCAATCTCTTAATATCAATGCTTGTTGTTTGGGGATAAAACATAAATCACTATTGAAGGTGAGCTCAACTTCCTTACCTAACTCTGCACCAACTTCTTTTGTCATCTCGGGAAGTGGTAAGAAATAAAAATCGAGAGGAAGCTTATCTAGATTTTTAATAAAATAACCCATTTTTATAAAATTAGGATCATCTAACTCAATGGAGTTGTAGTATTCAAGCATTTTAGTGATATTTTTAGAATATATAGGTAAAATCCTATCTTTGTTTTCATTTTTATCATCAAACACAATCTGTGAATTAACGAGTCTATAAATAAAAGACTTTAAGAAAAGCTCTCCAATTTCAGTTGGTGGTTTTAAAAGTTTTTGAAGTACAGATGGGATATCTTGATCAGGTAAATCTGCTCCAATCTGTATGTTTTCTATAAAGTTTTGGAGCTCTTCTTTTTTGTAATGCTCTTTAAAAAGATAATGAACAGGTTCGTCTTTTATAACAAATTTTTCAACACAACGGATAAATTCATCATGATGCTTCTTAAGAAAATAGGAGAGAGGTTCATCGTCATTGAGTTCATTATAATTTTTAGACTTTAGGGCCCTTTTAAGTAAGGGTTGTGTATAAGTATTTATACAGCTTTTATTTAAAACAAAAGCAATGATACTCCAAAGATAAGTGAGAATTGGACCGGTGTCACCATTTTGCTCGTATGTTTTAATTAGTTTTATAATGATTCTTTCTAAAAAAAAGAGCTCTTTGGATCTGAAAATATTTTTTAGATCATTTAGGGTCTCAAGATTTGAAGATGAATTATCACTTGAGATACGAATAAGAGGATTAATAATAGGTTTCCAAAATTCAGAAGAAAATCTAATAGAATCTGAGAAATGAGATTGAATAAAAAACTGCCAATAGCTGCGAAAATATTCTTCCATTTCCTTTTGAGGAAAACTCTTTTTTTCTATAGAATTGATCATTCTTGATATTTTATCTTGAAGATCTTTTGGGGTAATAAACCCACTGATTTCTAATGCTTCATTTAAAAAACCAATAAGGTCTTGTTGGCCTTCAGTGAACTGTAGATTTAATTTTCCGTTTAGACGATGGAAGTCAGAAGTATTGAGTAAGAAATTTTCGTCTTTAATTTGGTAGACTTGATTTGCGATTGAGCTGTATTTGCTTACAAGTTTAAATATTTTATTAATCTCATTGAGGAGTTTAAAAAAGACTTCTTCACTTATATTTTGTGGGTCAATCCCTACAACGTAAGTTTCCGATTCATGGACTTGTTGTGATATTTTATCAAACTTTACCATTCTAGCATTACCCTTGATCGTATGAAGATCTCTTTTAATTTCCTCTAAAAGGTCAGGGGATTTTTTTAGCTCAAATACTAAGTTTTTTGAATTTGTTAAGAAGCTTATGCTTTCTTTTAAAAAAGTTTCGATATCGTCTTTCATGACTTTGGTGAGTTCTCTGATGATAAGATTGTTTTCAAACTCCTGATCTTTAATCTGTTTAACATCGGACTTAAGATTTGCAATCTCTGAAAGGTCTTGAAAAGAAATAATCATCTTTTCAATAGTCTCTTCTTCACTCCAAACAGGTGTATAAGTTAAGTTTAAGTCTTTTTCGAAAAAGGTTTCTGTTATGAACTCTTCAATAGAAAGATCAAATTGTAATTCATCTTCTCCATATATTGAAAGCCAGTTTGTTTTATGGATGGAGTATGCTTCACTTTTAGGGTCAAAGATAACTTCAAATAATGAATCACCTGCTTTGAATTCGTGTTCAAAAAAGGATTTTGTAAAACGACTGGGAGGCGCAAGAATCTGACCTTCTTCATCTAATACGAAATAAGCAATAGGAAGCAAATCTGCTAATGAACTCATGAACTATTATCGGAATAGTCATGAGTTTAGCTTAGGGCACTAAAAAAAAATTATTTGGCCAGAAGTGATTGAAGCTCACCTTTTTGATACATTTCGGTGATAATATCACAGCCACCAATAAACTCACCATTAACATATAATTGTGGGATAGTAGGCCAATTAGAAAAGTCTTTTATTCCTTGTCTAATATCCATATCACTGAGCACATCAAAGGAGCTGTATTTAATATCAAGAGAGTTTAGAATCGCAATGACATTTGCTGAAAACCCACACTGAGGAAAATCAGGAACACCTTTCATAAATAAAAATATTGGAGTTGAGGCAATCATTTTTTCGATTCTTTCTTTGGCCCCTAGACCTTCAGAGTTTTCTTCATAAGGTCTGCCTTTCTCTGATGTTTCCTGTCCAACAATATTAAATGGGTTGCTCATTTTTTTATCCTTACTCATATGTTTGCGTTTTAAGTTTAACCGCGTGTAGACGGTCTTTAAGTTCTTCTTTGAGTATGTCCATTACCATGCGGTGTTGGGCCAAAAGGTTTTTACCTTTAAACTCATTACTTGTGATGCTTAGGCCTAAATGATCACCAGTTCCAGTTAAATCAGATATTTCAACAGTGGCATCTTTTAGGTTTTCTTTAATTAAATTTTCTAGCTCTGCAAAGTTCATTAGTTTCCTACTACCAAAAAGCTGGTGATGTAAGTAAGGGTTCTTAACGTTATGGTAATAATACCAAGAAGCTTATGTTTGGCCCTTACTGAATTGTCACCCTTAAGTAATTTGCGTCCAAAATAAACCATAAATCCATATAAAACTACAGTAGAAACGGCAATAGTAACGTGAAAATTTAACAACCATTCATTGGTTACGACTTTTGAAGCCTTAGCAATGGCACCTCGAGTTAGTTCAATTTGAAGAACAAGAAGAATATCCCAAATAATCCCAATACTCATAAGTTTTACATGAAGCCCTCGGTTCTTTTTATTTATGACTCCTACCCAAAGCAGTAAAAGTATTAAGGTACTTTGTATTTGAAATATTATTGCACTCATCTAATCCATCCTTGCCATAACCTACAAAGTTTAGAATAACAATTTCTTAACTTCAATGAATTTGGTAATTTATGACATCACTCGGTAAATGGGCCATCCTTGATATAGAAACAACCGGACTCGATTCTTCTTATGACAAAATCATCGATGTTGGTTTTCTTCAGTTTGATGGCACACAATTAGTTAAAAAATATAGCTCTCTAGTACAATTTCCTACACCGGATAGGCCAGAAGATAAGTTGTCTCATTATATAGAAAAACTGACTGGTATATCCCAAGCGGCCTTAATTGACGCACCGATATGGAAGGCAGTTGAAGATGATGTGCTAGAACTTGAAGGACATCATATCCTTGCTCACAATGCCGAGTTCGAGAAATCCTTTCTCATGCCTTCATTTGAGCGCTATAGCGAATCCCTACCAAGCTTTTGTGATAGTATGCCTTTTCTCTCTCTTGTGTTTACTCACTTTGAGTCCTTAAAGCTTGAGCGCTTTATCACATACTTTGGTTTAAGAGATAGTGAAGTACATAGGGGTTATGAGGATTCATTGGATTTATTAAAAGTCCTTCTTTTAAGTATTGTTTACCTTAAAGAGGACCCAGAAAACTTTGAGCACCTTAAGTGGTGTTTACGGGCGGTTAAAGAATCGGACTTTTGGATTAAAAACTTATTGGAGCTCTCTAATCAGGACCTTGAAGAGTTATCTGAAAGTATCGATTTCGACATTTATAAGGTTTATGCTGAGTTTAAGGAATCCCTTAAGGTAGAACTACCAGAGTCCGTCATTGATCATCAGGCCTCAACAGAGTTCAATGGCGAGAATGTGGCGTCAATTTTAAGAGACGAAGCTTCTATTCAAAAATATGTTCCAAATTACAGCTACAGAGATGCGCAGGAAAAATTGGCCATAAGAGTTGGGCAAAGTTTTAAGTCTCAAGTCCATGCTTTAATACAGGCACCAACAGGTACAGGTAAAACTCTAGGGTATTTATTACCAAGTTCACTTTATTCTATAAGTGAGTCTAAGCAGGTGCTTGTGGCAACAGGAACCAAGGCCCTTCAACATCAAATTATTTCTAAGGATGTCACACAGCTTAGAAAAATATTAGGCCTAGATGAAGGAGAGTTAAGGATTAAAAGATTGGTTGGCTCTTCAAATCATTTCTGTGAACTTTTGTTTAGACAAAAAGAAGAAAGTGGCGAGCTGCCCCTGGTCGATACCTTTGATCAGGAGTTTTATAAGATATATCTTGAAAGGCTTTTTTATCATAACTCTCATGATAAAAATCCTATATACCTTAATAATGTTCCCTATGTTCTCCGGCATCTCTATGATGATTTTGAAAAAAATATATATGATGTTCTTGTTGATTTCAGGGCCTGTACAGGTAAAAAATGTCCTTATAAAGGTAATTGTTCATACATAAATGATTTAAAAGAGGCCAAAGATGCACATCTCATCATTGGTAATCACGCCCTCATGTTTAGCTGGCCAAAAGGTCTCGCTCGTCCAGCTCATATTATTGTAGATGAGGCCCATAAAATTGAGGGAGAAACAACAAGGGCCTTTTCCCATGAGTTAAGTTATATCGAAGTTAAATCCTTGATAAATAATTTAAAAAATAAAAATGGAATAGGTTCTCTATTTTATCTTTTAAGTCAAAATGAAGAGTTTGTAGGTCAGAGTACTCCGCTTATTAAAGAACTTCAAAGTTTAGCAGATGATACGGCCAAGTTACTTGAAGAAGTATTAGAGAGTTTACCACAAAGGTTAGAGGACTTTTTTAAGAAAAGACCACGTTATTCAGAAATCTATTGGAATGAATCTCCTATGATGGATGAAAAGGCAGGAGGGAATTTCTTAGGGGCCAAGATCTTTAAAAACTTTAATGAAGTACAAACAATTTTGAAGTCCTTGTGGGAGAAGCTTTATCCGCACTCCACAAGATTTGATATTAATCAGTTTGAATCTGATACAGAAATTATTGCTTATACAAGATTTGAAACTTTCATGGGGCATTTATTTGATTATCTAGAGACGCTAGATTTATGCCTCTCTAATAGTGAAAAGTTTTGTCGTAGTATAAAATATCATGAAAAATATGGTTTCTTAATCTCAGCTTCTCCAATAGATACAGGTGAAAAGGTTTTTGAAGGACTACTTAATACTTCTTCTTCTGTTGTCTTTACTTCTGCGACATTATCAAATGTTTCAGGAACTATTGGTGAAAAAGGTATGGAGTGGGCGACAGGTTATAACTTATTGGCACCAGAAAAAAGGTTTAAAAAAGGGCTTTTCTTGCCCCCAATTTATGACTATGGCAAAAAGGCCAAAGTTATTCTTTGCGATGATGTTCCTCAATTATGGGAAACTGAATTTGTTCCTAATATTTTCCGTTATTTAATTCCTATGATTGAAGACTTGGGGGGGCGATCTCTTCTTTTATTTTCTTCAAAGGTGCGTTTTGAAACGGCCAGAGAAATACTTCTCGAAAGATTTAAAAATGATATTCCTCTTTTTATTCAAGGAATGGGGGAGAATGTCGTCGAAGAATTTAAAGAGCATGGTAAAGGAGTTCTTCTTGGGATGGAAAGTTTTGGAGAAGGAATTGATGTCCCAGGTGATACATTACGTTTCGTATTTATTGATAAAATTCCTGACCTTCCCATTGAGCAGGTCATAAACGAAAGAAGAGACTTTTATCAAAGAAGTCTTGGCAATGAATTTGTCGATTATTATCTTTCCCATCGAAGCCGGTCTCTTCATCAAAAGTTAGGACGACTTCTTAGAACGAATAATGATTTGGGTGGCGCCATTATCGTTGATTCCAGAGTTAAAAAGTGGAAAGGAAGAACGATGGAAAAGTTTTATCAGTTGATGAAACCCTACGAGATTACAAGGCTTCCTTTGAAAAATGCTTGTCACGAAATTAAAGATTTTATTTTAGAAAAAGGTTCTAATTACTATCCCGAAGATCATTTAAATATTTAATGACTATTCGGCTATTTTCACCTTTGTCTTCAACAGCTCTGTCGGTCGTCGTTACGATCTTGTATGGGATGTTCAGGTGACTTGAGATATAAACCAATAAAAAAGGGTTTCTTGATTGCTTGTTACTATTCATCATAGCACTGGCCGCATCTAAGTCTTCTTGGCAAAGCTTATATTTAAAGGCCTGAATTTTATTATCTGCAATTGTTAATTGGTCTTTGTTAGCACCAATTCTTTCTAGTGAAAGCCCTTGGAACTCAGGGCCTTTTTCAAATTTCCACTGGTTATAACTTGATAACACAGAATAATTATTCTTCGAGGTGTTATTGAACTTTCTTGTTTTCATAAAAAGCATGCTAGTTGCAGCAGAAGGTAGGCTGATATGAAACTTATAGTTGGTATTAACTTGAGAGCTTCCTTCACTATCTACGCCTTTAAATTCATAATTTAAGGTGCTGGTTTTTTGGTCAAAAGTATAAAGTTCTTTTGAGCTTTGATTACCGAGAGTTTTATCAACAAAGGCCATACGGGGAATAAATTTATCTGTAATTTCATACATTACATTTATTGCAAGCATTTCCCCGGTTTTAACTCTTCCTATTATTTTACAGTCAAATTGGTAGTACTGATTTTTAGGATGATAAAGAACATCAAAATTCTCTTCACAATAAAGCTCATTTCCTCGATAATACTCGAAACAGCCACGGTATTGTTTATTTAACTTATCTGGTCCACCAAAATAACCCATAACTAATAGTACCATGGAAAATGGAATAGGATCTAAGGGCTTTGGCCTAGAATATTGGAAAAAAAATTATAACTGTCCCTCAGAGATGGATGGTATTGGTAATGCTAAAGAGCATGCGAAATACCTTAAGTATCTGTTTTCATTAGATTATGTGGAAGTTAGCTCTATACTCGATCTGGGTATGGGAATGGGGCATTTATTTAAAGAAATGATTCAAACATTCAGTCCAAAAAGGGCCATTGGAGTTGAGCCTTCAGACCATGCATTTAAAAAGGCCCAAAAAAGGGTAACGAATCTTCATAACCCTAATTACAAAGTTGTTCATAGTGATTTACTAAAGTACTTAGAGAAACAAAAAAATTCGAAAAAGATTTACGATTTAGGAATCTGTACCTCCGTATTTCAATATTTAACTAAAGAAGAGGTTGCTCAGGCCGTTCCTTTAATGGCACATAGAGTTAGATATCTTTATTTTAGTGTTCCAACTGATCAGGAACTACTCAGACAAAGACAAGACGTTGATTTTCATGACAGCTATGCATTTGCTCGAAGTAAAAACTTTTATAAAAAAGTTCTCGGAGACAGTTTCACATTTATCTCAAGTAGGTTATTAGAGAGCAAAACTCATTTTAATGAATCGAACACTCCTTTCACGGAGTTATTGTTTAGGTTTTAGGGGAAACTTTGATGAATGATCTATGTCCATGTGACTCAAAAGTAAGCTTCACGGAGTGTTGCGGAGTTTATTTATCTGGAGATAAACTGCCTGCTACTGCTGAAGAAACGATGCGTTCAAGGTATTGCGCTTATGTAAAATGCGATATGGATTATATTGAATCGACGCATCATGAATCAACTCTAGAAACTTTTGATAAAGAAGAATCTCAAGCATGGGCCGAAGAAGCTGAGTGGCTTGGCCTAGAAATTCTTAACTCCAATGAAGAAGATGGTGAGGCCATTGTAGAGTTCCAATGCCGTTATAATTGGGATGGAGAAGAAAAGACACATCACGAAATAAGTAAATTTAAAAAAGAAAATGATAAGTGGTTTTTTGTAGATGGTAGAGTTCTTGGACAACCCATTCAAAGGGCCACCATAAAAGTTGGTAGAAATGAGCCTTGTCCATGTGGTAGCGGCAAGAAATATAAAAAATGTTGTTTAAATAATTAAAAAGAATTTTATTAAAGGCCAACTCCTTTGTTGCAGATTGGCCTTTAAAAATTTAATATAAAGATACTCAAATTTTATTTCAATTAGGTGGGATCATGATTTCCATTAAAAAAGGTTTAAACCTTCCTCTGAGAGGTGTTTCTCAGCAAAAAGTAGACGAAAGTCGAACAACTAAAACTGTTGCCATAGTTGCATCTAATTATGTTGGTATGAAGCCAACTATGATGGTGAATGTTGGTGACGAAGTTAAGATTGGACAGAAATGCTTTGAAGATAAGAAAAATTCAGGTGTTTTCTTTACGGCCCCTGGAGCAGGAAAAGTTATCGAAGTTAATAGAGGTCAGAAAAGGGCGTTTCAGTCTGTTGTTATAGAGCTCAACTCAAATGAAGAGCATACGAGCTTTTCTTCATATTCATCTAAAGGTGTTGATGCTTGGGATTCCACTTCGGTAAGAAACCTTCTTATTGAATCTGGAATGTGGACTGCTCTAAGAACAAGGCCATTTTCAAAAACGCCACAAGTTGACTCGAGCCCTTCTGCTATTTTTATTAATGCAATGGATACCAATCCTTTGGCACTTGATCCATCTTATGTCATTTCGCTTAATAAAGAAGCCTTTCAAACAGGGGTAAAGATCGTTTCTAAACTCTCTGAAGGCAAAACTTATGTATGTAAAGCGGCAGGAAAGGATGTTGGTCTAAACTCACTTGGGCCAGTTCAAGTTGAAGAGTTCTCTGGACCACACCCTGCAGGGAATGTTGGTACTCATATTCATTTCCTACACCCTGTAAGCTCAAAAAGATCTGTATGGCATCTAGGTTATCAAGATGTTATTGCAATTGGTCATCTTTTTAAAACCGGACAGTTAAATTTAGAAAGATATGTAGCCTTGGCCGGACCTTGTGTTAAGGAACCAAGGATTCTTAAAACTCGTTTAGGTGCCAATTGTTTGGAATTAACTGAAGATCAACTAGCAGCCGGGGAATCTAGGGTTATTTCTGGTTCCGTTTTTTCAGGAACAAAATGTTGGGGCCCTTTTTCTTACTTAGGAAGGTTTGATAATCAAATAACCGTAGTTGAAGAGGGAAGACATAGAGAGTTTTTAGGATGGCATGCTCCTGGATCTAAGAAGTTCTCTATTAAGCCTGTTTTTGTTTCTGCTTTAACAGGACTATCTAAAGTTAAAATTACAACAAACAAAAATGGAAGCTATAGGGCAATGGTGCCGATTGGTATTTATGAAAAAGTAATGCCATTGGATATTCTACCAACCCAACTTCTTAAGGCCCTTATAACTAAAAATACGGATCAAGCTCAAGCCCTAGGTGCACTAGAGCTTGATGAAGAAGATATTGCCATTTTGACTTTTGCTGACCCAGGTAAAGTCGATTTTGGACCTATTTTACGTGAAAATCTTAATATTATTGAGAAGGAAGGATAATGAAGATTTTAAGAAACATTCTGGATGATCTTCACCCATTATTTGATAAAGGTGGAAAGTTTGAAAGGTTTTATGCCCTTTATGAAGCTGCAGATACTTTTGCCTTTACTCCAGGTGATGTAACGCAAGGGCAAACTCATGTTCGAGATGCTATTGATTTAAAAAGGCTTATGATTACTGTGGCCATGGCACTTGTTCCATGTGTGATAATGGCTTGCTTTAATACTGGCTATCAGGCCAATAATGTTCTTGCTGCTCAAGGCTCTGACGCTATTGGCTGGAGGGCCGATATCATTGCTGCTCTTGGATTAGGACATGACCCAGCTAATATCATTGATAACTTTATTTACGGATTGTTGTTCTTTTTACCAGTCTATCTCGTTACCAATATTGTAGGTGGTTTATGGGAAGGGCTTTTCGCATCAGTAAGAAATCATGAAATAAATGAAGGCTTTCTAGTTACCGGGATTCTTTTTCCTTTAACTCTACCTCCTACAATTCCTCTATGGCAGGTTGCTATTGGTATTTCCTTTGGAGTTGTTATTGGTAAAGAAGTCTTTGGTGGAACTGGTAAAAACTTTTTAAACCCTGCACTAACTGCGAGGGCCTTTCTTTTCTTTGCTTATCCTGGAGAAATTTCTGGTGACGCTGTTTGGACAGCGGTTGATGGCTTTACTGGTGCAACAGCACTTTCTCAAGCTGCAACTGGTGGATTAAGCGCAATCACATTTACTTGGGAAAATGCATTTTTTGGATTAATTCCAGGTTCTATGGGAGAAACTTCAACTCTGGCCTGTTTAATTGGGGCCTTTGTTTTAATTATTACCGGAATCGGGTCATGGAGAATCATGTTATCAACAACAGTTTCCATGATCGCAATGGTTCTTTTATTAAATGCTGTTGGCTCGGATACAAATCCTCTTTTTAATCTGCCTCCAAGTTGGCATATCGTTTTAGGTGGTTTTGCCTTTGCTATGGTTTTTATGGCAACTGATCCCGTTTCTGCTACTCAGACTCAGGCAGGACATTGGATATATGGTGCTCTTATTGGCGTTATGGGAGTTCTTGTAAGAGTTGTTAACCCGGCCTTTCCTGAGGGTTGGATGTTGGCCATATTATTTTCAAATTTATTTGCTCCATTAATTGATTATTTTGTTATTCAGGCCAATATAAAAAGAAGGATGTTAAGACATGGCAACTAATTCGACTGTTGGAACATTAGGTATTGCGGCCGTCCTTTGTGTCGTTTGTTCGATATTGGTTTCGACTACGGCAGTTAAGCTCAAGCCGCTTCAAGAGCAAAATAAAACTCTAGATATTAAGAAAAATCTTTTGATGTCTGCAGGTCTTTTGAAAAATAGTAAAGCAACCAAAAGTGAAATACTAAGTGCCTTTGAAAAGGTCGATGTTAAAGTCGTTGATCTAGAGTCAGGATCTGTCTTAGAAGGTGTCGATCCTAATAAAGTTGATCTTAAAAAGGAAGCCAAGGACCCTAACTTTAATATTATCATTCCTGGTAATAAAGATATCGCAAAAATTAAGACGAGGGCCAAACGAAGTAAGGTTTATTTTGTTCAAGATAGTGGAGAGGTTTCTATGATCGTTCTTCCTGTCTACGGAAAAGGTTTATGGTCCACCATGTATGGATTCTTGGCCCTAGCACCAGATACAAAAACAGTTAAAGGATTTGGTTTCTATGAACACGGTGAGACTCCAGGTCTTGGTGGTGAGATTGATAACCCTCGCTGGAAAAGCTTATGGAAAGGTAAAGAATTATTTGGCGAGAACTTCGAGCCAGTAATTACAATCGTTAAAGGTGCTGTAGATCATAGCGCAGACGGTTCCCAGTCCAAAATGGACTCTTTATCAGGGGCCACGATTACTTCTAAAGGTGTTGAGTCCCTACTAAGATATTGGGTATCAAAGTCTGGGTATGGAAACTTTCTCGAAAAATTTAGAAACGGGGAGATTCAAATATGAGTAAATTAAAAGAAGTCGTTTGGACTCCAGTATTTAAAAATAATCCAATCGCCTTACAAATTCTGGGTATTTGTTCTGCTCTTGCGGTAACAACAAAACTAGAGACATCGTTGGTTATGGGTGGGGCCGTTATTGCTGTTTGTGGTCTTTCTAACTTTTTTGTTTCCATAATTAGAAATCACATCCCATCAAGTATCAGAATTATCGTTCAAATGACTATCATTGCATCACTCGTTATTTTAGCGGATCAATTTTTAAAGGCCTTTCTCTTTGATGTCAGTAAAGGTCTTTCTGTTTATGTTGGGCTCATTATTACCAATTGTATTGTTATGGGACGGGCCGAAGCATACGCTATGAAAAATGGCCCACTCATGAGTTTTGTTGATGGAATTGGTAATGGAATTGGATACAGTGTAATTTTAATTTTTGTTGGTTTCTTCAGAGAACTCTTTGGGAGTGGAAAATTATTAGGATACTCTATTCTTCCTTTAACGAGTGAAGGGGGCTGGTATCAAGCTAACGGAATGATGCTTCTTTCGCCTTCAGCTTTCTTTTTAATAGGTATATTTATTTGGGTACTGAGAACTTTTGATAAATCTCAGATAGAAGAGGATTAAGTTATGGTTGAACATTATTTAAGTTTATTCATTAAAGCAGTTTTCATTGAAAACTTGGCCCTTAGTTTTTTTCTTGGGATGTGTACGTTCCTTGCCGTGTCTAAAAAGGTTAGTACCGCTTTAGGTCTTGGTGTTGCTGTTATTGTCGTTCAAACAATTACTGTTCCTGCCAATAACCTTATCTATACATACCTTCTTAAGGATGGAGCATTAGCATGGGCCGGTTTACCGAATGTTGACCTCTCCTTTCTAGGTCTTATTAGTTATATCGGCGTTATTGCGGCCATTGTACAAATCTTAGAGATGACTCTAGATCGTTACTTTCCCGCTCTCTATAATGCTCTTGGTATCTTTTTACCCCTCATTACTGTTAACTGTGCCATTTTAGGGGGCTCTCTTTTTATGGTTGAAAGAGATTACAATTTTACAGAAAGTGTCGTTTTTGGAGTTGGTTCTGGTTTTGGTTGGGCCTTGGCCATTGCGGCCCTCGCAGGTGTTAGAGAAAAACTTCAGTACGCTGATGTTCCTGAAGGATTAAGAGGACTAGGTATAACTTTTATTTCTGTTGGACTAATGGCCATTGGGTTTTTGGCCTTCTCAGGGATTCAACTTTAGTTGGAATTATAAGGAAAGATTATGAATGAGATTACTCTTGGTGTTTTGATGTTCACTGCCATAGTTTTGGCCTTAGTCGTGATAATCCTTATTGCTAAATCAAAACTTGTCCCTTCTGGGCCAGTTAAAATTGATATCAATGGCGAAAAGGAAGCTAATGTTTCAGCAGGTGGAAAACTTCTCAACGTTTTGGCCGATGAAAAAATATTCGTTTCTTCTGCCTGTGGTGGTGGTGGAACCTGTGGACAATGTAAAGTAAAGGTTCTTTCTGGTGGAGGAGATATCCTTCCTACTGAGCTATCACATATAACAAAAAAAGAGGCCAGAGAAGGTGAGAGGCTTTCATGTCAGGTTACTGTCAAACAAGATATGAAAGTAGAAGTTGAGCCTGAGGTCTTTGGTGTTAGAAAATGGGAATGTACTGTCAAGAGTAATGAAAATGTGGCCACATTTATTAAAAACTTAGTTCTAGAGCTACCTGCTGGTGAAGAGGTTCCATTTAGAGCTGGTGGCTTTATTCAAATTGAAAGACCTGCTGGTCTAAAAATAGACTTTTCCGAAATGAGTGTTGAAGATGAGTACAAAGGTGATTGGGAAAAGTTTGGATTTTTTAAATTAAACTCTTTTGTTGAAGATGAAACAATAAGGGCCTACTCGATGGCCAATTATCCCGAAGAGAAAGGCCTGATCATGCTTAATGTGAGGATTGCGACTCCTCCATTTAATAATACTTCTGCGCCTCCTGGTAAAATGAGCTCCTATATCTTTAACCTAAAGCCAGGTGATAAAGTTACTATATCTGGTCCTTTTGGAGAGTTCTTCGCAAGAGAAACCAACAAGGAAATGATTTTTATTGGTGGGGGAGCTGGGATGGCACCTATGAGGTCTCATATCTTTGACCAACTTAAAAGAATTCATACTGATAGAAAAATTACTTTTTGGTATGGTGCTAGAAGTAAAAGAGAAATGTTTTTTGTTGAAGACTTTGATGGGCTTCAAAATGATAATGAAAACTTTAAATGGTATGTTGCTCTATCTGACCCGTTACCAGAAGATAGCTGGGATGGACATACAGGATTTATTCACCAGGTTCTTTTTGATAATTATCTAAAGGATCATCCGGCCCCAGAGGATTGTGAATACTATTTATGTGGGCCACCCATCATGAATAAATGTGTTATTGATATGCTTCTGGATCTAGGTGTAGAAAGAGATGATATTATGCTTGATGACTTTGGTGGATGATCACTCTGATAGTTCTTCTATCTCTTTAATAAGATCTTGTATTTTATCTTTGATGGTATCAAGTTCATCCTTGATATAACTTACATCACCTTCAGAGGCCTTAATTTCAAGCTTTAAGAAATATTCCCCCATATCATAAGCGCCCACTTGATTAAAGGCACCCTTAAGGCTGTGGATGAGTCTATGAATTTCTTCTACTTCACCATGATTAACAACTTCTTCAAGTTTTTTATGAGAGTCAAGATAATTGTCTTTAAAGACTCTTAGTGAAAACTGGAACATATCCCAATCATGAGCGAAGTTTTCGCAAATCATATCAAAGTTAAGAGTTTTAATATTTTTAAACAGCCCTTCTTTTTCTTTCATTTTATCACTCACTTATATACTGTGTTTGTAAAACCTATTCGGTAGAAGCTGGAGGAAATTAAGTTTAAACAGCTTAGGGGATTAAAATGATCAGAATAAGTATTTTAACTTCTTTATTTTTATTAATTGGATGCACCAAAAAGGATCTCATTCAAATTGAGGGCAGAACAATGGGAACAACTTATAAAGTTCTCTACCTCCCTGAATCAAATACTCCAGAAATAAAAGTAGTGAGCAAGCTCGTTCAAAGCATCCTTCATAAAGTAAATTTAAAGATGTCTACCTATATCAGTGAGTCTGAGCTCAGTCGTGTAAACCAAGGGCCTTCGAAAAAATGGTTAGGGATTTCCCGAGACTTGACCAATGTCTTATTAGAGGCACAAAGAACTCAATTATTATCTAATGGTGCTTATGATGTGACTATCGGCCCATTAGTAAATCTGTGGGGCTTTGGGCCTAAAGGCGTAAGAAAGGTACCCTCTCAGCAAGATATTTCAAACGCTTTGAAAAAAGTAGGAATGGATAAAATCAAAATAGATAAATCTAAAAGCCGGCTTTATAAAGAGCTTGCTGAGTTAAATATTGACCTATCCTCTTTAGCAAAAGGCCATGGAGTAGATCAAGTTGCCAAAAACTTGAGCGGGCTTGGTGTGAAAAACTTTTTAGTTGAAATCGGTGGGGAGATGTCACTAAAAGGTCAAAAATGGGGAAGACCTTGGAAAGTGGCCATCGAAGGACCTGGACAAGACGATGGCATTCAAAAAGTATTGAGTATATCCGATGTTCATATGGCCACGAGTGGAAACTATCGAAACTTTTTCAAACAAGATAACAAAGTCTACTCCCATACTTTAGACATAAAAACAGGAAGACCTGTCCCTAATGAAATTATTTCTGTGACTGTTCTTGATAAAACGAGCTGTATGAGAGCAGATGCTTTATCAACCGCTCTTATGGCCATGGGAAAGTCAGAGGCCATCAAACTATCAGAAAAAGAGGCCCTCATAAGCTATATCATTATTAATAAAGGTGAAGGTCAAACAGAAATCTATAAATCACCAGAATTCACCAAGTTATTCCCCTAAAACTTAGATTTAAAACTTATAAACTCTGTGTTAAAGTGCCTATATGGAAACCTTACTTTTTACATTGGGTATTTTCTCAACGGCCATCCTTTTTATGGCAGTTGGCGTTATTTTTAGCAATAAAGTCCTAAAAGGAAGTTGTGGTGGTTTAGGAAAAGTTCTTGGAAAAGACTGCGATTTTTGTGACAAGAAAGATCAATGTACTCAAAAAAGTGGTGGTCCCGGGGAGAATTGAACTCCCACGCCCGATAAAGGGCAACGGATTTTAAATCCGCAGCGTCTACCAATTCCGCCACAGGACCAAAAGTTAATAACTCACGCATACTAGCTTTATTGAAACAAATAGTGAAGTCATTTGTTTTGCGCTCCGCAATTATGCTATGCAATTACGTCCTCTGTCGTTATCATTATATTAATGAGAATAATACTTTTCTGGGCCATCTTATTTACTCTTCTAAGCTCTTGCGCTGTTAATAATCAAGAAGAAGACGCAGCCTTAATAAAACAAACACATAACTATAGGGCCCTTTGGTTTAAAACTCATGAGCGCTTTACCCACTTAGATAAAAATAGAGATACGGTTTTTCATCCCTTTTTTGACCTTCTCCCTGCTGTTGATTTTAGAGATAAACAAATCAATTACATTCTGGTCGATCCAAAGGGGACGAAAAATATTTATGACTTTGACCTTTTATCTGGGAAAAGGTTTTTGGTTCATCCTGTTTGCCCGCAAGAAGATGTATGGAAAGGATACGAAGGGGAAATCTATCGGCCAAATTATAAAAGAGGGATTATTCCTAGAACTCTAGATCAAATAGGAAAGCCTCAGGAAATTATTGTATTTGGTAAAGAACCCAAAAAGAAAAAATTAGAGTTGTCTCTTATTGCAAAACAAAAGGTTTTAATTGAAAAAGAAACAAACCCATTTTTAAGGGCCAGAGTGATTGGCGGTGTGATTGAGCAGTATTGTGATAAATATCCATGTAATAAAAGAAGAAAGTGGCTATCTCGTATGATTCTTATTGGTGTGGAGCCAGAAGATAAACAACTCCGAGAAGTCTTTTCCCTCAAAGAATTAAAAGAGAAAATATATTGGAGAGGAGTTAAGGCCCATATTGAAAATCTTAAAGGTAAAAATGTAACGGATTCACAAAAAGATCTTCCTGCCTATAGGATTATTGGAGAGATATCGGCCAGTAAGGCCTTAAGTTATGCTTTAAAAAAAGGACATATATTTAATGGTATTGAACTGATGAGCCTGCGTTCAACTTGCCATGCTTTATATGACTATATATGGGATATGAATAAGATTATTCGAATCCCCAAAGATAGAAAAAATAAAGCTCAAATTGAAAAAGCTAAAGAAAAAGTATCAAAGTTTAATATAGGTGCATCTGAATCTGTTTATACTTACTTCAATGAGTTTTTTAAATTTTTTAGTAAAAATTATCACTCAAAGTATTTGACGTGTTCAAAGTATGTTAGGGCCACCAATATTAATTTTGATTATGACAGGCATTGGTTCTTTTCATACCTTCAGTCTTTTGTTCTTCTGAAAGAATTAGACTACGTATATCATTGTAAATCTCAGGCCTGGATTAAAAACCCATTTAATGCGGCCAGAGGAAAAAATGATTATGACTTTTTTGATTTATTAGGAGAGTGTAATCAACGTCAACTTGATAAGGCCTTTGAACAGGCAGTTGTTAAACTCACAACAATGGGTCACCATAAAGAAGATACCTACCGCTATATAACATATGATCACGGAATTGGAGGAACTCATGAAAAGATGTACTCATGGGTTCCGTTTTCTGGAAAAAGATTGAATTGTAAAATAAAAAGGGATGACAATAAGTTAAGTACCTTTCCGTCTGATATTGAGTGGAAAAGATATAAAGGTAAGGCCAAAAGAGACAGAACAATCCTTTTAATTGAAGATAAAAAAGTCAGCTCTCCCCAAACAACACCTTCTTCTCTTTAAAAACTTTTTTTAAGCACTGTAAAAAGCGCTTTCTTGGAATCATTTCACCTCCAAGAGAGGCCACGACAGGTGTAATTGTTTGTGTGTCAATCCACTCGACTCCCTGTGAATGAAGATATTCCATAAGATGAATAAGACACAGCTTACTAGCATTGGTGGCCGTATAAAACATAGACTCACCAGAAATAAATCCATTAAAATGAACTCCATAGAGCCCACCAACAAGTTCATTATTTAAGTTATAGGCCTCGACACTATAAGCATGATTATTTTTATAAAGATCGGTATAGGCATTTTTTATATCTTTTGTGATCCAAGATGCCGTTTGACCTGTTCGGTTACTAATATCAGAGCACTTTTCAATAACGGCCTTAAATTGAGTATTAAATTTAAAATGATAAACATTTTTTTTTCGAAACTTTTCAAGGCTTTTGGGAATCTTAAGATTTTTAAAGCTTAAGATTCCACGCGGGTCGGGGCTAAACCAGGCAAGAGGATAATCTTTTGATATGGGCCAAGGAAAGATTCCTTTTGAATATGCCTCTTTGAGAGTATTGACCTCTAAATTTCCACCTAAGGCCAGAAGACCATCTTGATCGGCCAGTTCTACGGGAGGAAACCGTACTAAGGCCATTTTAGTCCTTTGTTAATGCATCTAATAGAAATTGAGAGATACTGGCACTAACCATAAGTGTGGAGCTAAGCCCATGGGATGGATCGTGCTCTCTTCCTACAAAGGGAGCGATCTCCATTATGTCTGCTCCTGTTATAGGGAATTTTTCGATGAGCTTATTTAAAATAACAATGGGCTCGTGAGGAAGAAGGCCATCAGGTTCAGGTGTGCCAGTTGCCGAAACATAACTAGAATCAAGAGCATCAACATCAAAACTCACATAAAGCTCATCAACATTATTTTTAACTAAATCATCAAATATGGACTGTGCGATATCTTCAGCACCTTTATCTTGAACATCTTTTGCCCAGAACTGCTGAACTCCAAAAGTTGACTCCCAATGCTCTTTAGATTTACCAGTGCTTCTTATACCAATTTGATAACAAAGGTTAGGAGAGTCGAGGTATTTTAATATTTGGGCAGTCCATGAGCCAAAGCAAATATCAATACCAAGTCTTTCAACTAAAAGATCAGTGTGGGCATCAAAGTGAATCAATGCTGCTTTTTTACCTTGCGATTTTTTGGCCTCAAGGTATGTTTTTACAAGAGGGTAACTGCAGCTATGATCCCCACCAATTCCAAATAGTCTTTTTTCAGGATAAAGTTGGTGGATTTGTTTTGTTATATATTCCGCAATACTTAGACCACTAACAGGATAGTCTTGACCTTCATATAAAGCTGTTTGGCACCTTTTTATAGACTCTTCATTAAGGTACTTGTCATGCAATAAATGAGGTATCACTCTTACATCACCAAGATCAAAAACTTGTTCTATTTTATCTGTTGATTTATAAATTTCATTTCTTAAGAATAAAGGGCCCCAGTTTGCACCCCGGAGAATTCCTCCACCTGTATCACTACAGATACCGAACATAAGAGTATTATTATTTTTTAAGGCAGTTAATCCCTCTTTCCAAATCTTATCGACATTTTCATCAGTCTTAAAAAGTTTTTGATTTAAGGATGATTTAAGCTCACTGGCAGTTTTAACAGTAAAAACACCATGGCCTGGGGGACAAAAGCAGTTCTCAAGATCTTTTATTAAGTCATTCACTCTTCATAAATAACATTTCTGAAACCTTTACGCCAGAAAGTGTTCTTGAGAAAAAGTATCGAGTCGTAGTTCTTGGTAGTCTTCTATTTTATTATTTAAAAAACTTTTAATGATTTTATATTCGAAATCGATGATGGCCTCATCAAGTCCTTCATAGACTCCTGCAATATGACTGGTCCCCTTGGCATTTTGAGGTAATGAAGCAATGTCGAAAGGTTCTTTTTCAAAACAGTCTAGCTGTGCATGTGAGTTTTCATTGCTTTTTAAGAAATCAAACAAGTCCATGAGGTTTACTAATGCACCTCGTGCTGGATTAATTAAAAATAATGATGAGCTGCATTTTTTCAAAAAGTCCTTATCGATCAAATGTTTGCTAGACGAGTTTAGCCCGCAGGCCAAAATAATAATATCTACTTTAGACAGATCACCTTGAAAGTTAATTCCCTTGAGGGGATCGCTAAAATGAAGCTCTTTTACAAGTGGCCCTAAACTTTGCCCTAGAATTGTTCCTACGTGCCCTTTACCAACTATAAGCACATTGGCGTTCCACAGTGGTGTTCTCTTGAATTGTCTCGCTTTGTCCCATTGCTTTTGTATTGGGACAGGGTTGTATTTTTCATTTAAGGTACTCAAAACATATTGTGCTACGGCCTGGGCCCTAATTTGATTACCTAAAATAATAGGTACATCTAGCTGTTTTACAACTTCATATTGGTAGTTATCATGGCCACTATTTGGGTGGATTATGAGCTTGATTTGATCTTTATAGGAAAGAAGGTCATTAATATTTGAATAAGAAGTAGAGATTACGATATCGGCCTCATTGATCTGGTTTGTCATCTGCACATGGGGCAGAGATTCGATACGCTCTTTCTCTTCCTGACGGAAGTTATTTTTGTGGTAAGATGAGGTGTCTAATCGTATTACTTTCAAGTTCATAACCGTTGTCTTACTAGGTTTAATGGTTTAGAACGTGGTGTACCATATATATAAGGCGAAAGAAATGATTTCAATAAAATCTGGTCGTGAAATAGAATTGATGAAAAAAACTTGTTCACTAGCATCTCAAACTCTAGTTTATATCGAGTCTTTTATTAAACCTGGAGTTTCTACACAATATCTTAACGAGCTGTGTCATGAGTATATTACAAAAAATGGGGCCTATCCAAGTCCTTTGAACTATAGAGGCTTCCCTAAATCAGTATGTACATCACCAAATGATGTTATTTGTCATGGTATCCCAAGCGAAGATGTCATCCTCCAAGATGGTGATCTTTTAAACATAGACGTAACTACTTATTTGAATAAGTTTCATGGTGATACAAATAAAACATTCCTTGTCGGTAATGTCTCAGACGAACACAAAAAACTCGTTGATGTAACCTATCAATGTATGCGTGAAGGAATCAATCAAGTTCGCCCTGGAGGTAATATCGGTGATATCGGTGCCGCTATTCAAGAAATAGCTCACTCCCACGGCTACTCTGTTGTTGAAGATTATTGTGGCCATGGAATTGGTAGAGAGTTCCATGAAGAACCTCAAGTTGTTCATGTTGGTAAAAGAGGGACAGGGCCAAAAATGAAGCCTGGTATGACTTTCACAATTGAACCGATGATCAATATGGGATCGAAAGATACTGAACTTTTAGAAGATGATTGGACTGTTGTAACAACAGACGGAAAGTGGTCAGCTCAGTTTGAACATACAATTTTAGTAACAGATGATGGCTTTGAAATATTAACTATTAGACCTGATGAACAACTCAATTTTTAATCTACATATAAATGATCCTTACCACCACGAAAGGCCGCTATTTTTTAGCAGTGACTTTGAGTGGAAGTCAGGAAATCAAAAGGCGCATATATTTATAGAGCTCAATAAGTTTGATGTTATTGAGAACGTCCATTATCAATGTGAAAACTTAGATAACTGGATACCTTATTTTTCTATGATGGCCAAAGATATAGAAAAAAACGATATTGAACAGGCCTTAGAAATGGTTTATGAAATGCCAGAAGATGCACCATTTTTTCCTTTGCATATCTACTGCCTCCATAATGCTATTGAAAAATACAAAGGTAATATCAATAAAGAAAACCTTTACCCTGATCTCATATGTCGATGCTTTGGCGTTAATAAAACTCAAATAACTAATATTCTGACCCAGAACCTTAATTATGGAGTAAAGGAAATTTCCGAAAAAACACGCGCAGCTGGTGGTTGTACAACTTGCCTAGAAGATATTGAAGAAATTATTTATGAAACGAAACTTTCTAAGGCCGATGTCTTACTAAAAGAGCATGGAACAGAAGAAGAACTTCTAGAGAAAATGACTCTTTTTGCTAAAAGCTTTTTAAAAGATAATTCTTTATCTCACTTCTATAAGATTTTCATAAGGGAAAGAATCGGATTAGATTTTGTTATTGAGGTTGAGCCACAGAACAAAAAAGAAAATATCTTAAGTGAATTTGAAACTTATCTTAAAAAAAGAATCAACTTACCCTTGAGACTTATTTTTAAGGTTTAACTTCTCACACTTTTTTAGAACCTTATCTAGGTTTTTGAGATCTTCAAAAATTAATTTAATCTTGCTTTTATTTTCTTTAAAGATTGTGGTTGAAAGCTCTTCGCCCAGATAGCGATAACGAGTTTGAAAATAGTCTAAATGACGAATGTATTTATTTAAACATTGATGATGTGGGGTAAGAGCTTGAAGAGAGGAGAGATAATTGAAGAATACTTCAGGGATATTCTCTAGAAAGTTATCGATTGTACTTTCTTCCATGGCCTTTTGAAAGATATCCCCTTTAAAGTGGTAAAGGTCTTTTCCTTCAATAAGCATGTGACGAAGAAGGCTTAGCGAAGGACTGAAGTCATCTGATTGACATATCGCATTCACAAACTCGGTTTTAAAAGAAATCTGATTGGCCGAAGCCAGTTCACCGATAAGGTATTGATTTAGCTTATAAATAGGGCCAACTTCTTTTTTTTGATGAAGAACTAATTCCTCTCTTCCCAGACAAATAAGAATAGGGTTTTGGGCATTTGCACCTAGAGCAATAAAAAAGAGTAATAACCATTTAAACATCTTCTATATTATATCCAAATTTTTACAAAATTTAATCAATGCGGTATAAAATTGCCCCTATGAAAGAAATGTCTCTGACTGAACATCTAGAAGAACTAAGAACTTGTTTTATCAGAGTTATGATTATTCTTTTTGTCAGTTTTTTTATCGCCTATGGCCTTGGAGAGCATATCTCCAATTTTCTACTTGAGCCACTTAGAGACTCTTTAAAATCCCTAGGCCCAGGGCAAGAGATCGTCTATTTAGGGCTTTTAGATAAAGTATTATCACAATTACAGGTCGCCTTTTGGACATCTATTATTCTCTCATCTCCTTTCTGGTTTTACCAAATATGGAGCTTTCTTAAACCAGGCCTTTATGAACGAGAAATTAAGGCCATCAAACCATTTCTTTTGGTCGGGTTTATTCTTTTTTGGCTAGGTGTAGGCTTTGGCTATTTTATTATTTTCCCTTTTACTTTTGAAACACTTCTTAGTTTTGGAGTTAAAGGGGTTAATGCCACGATTAGTCTTAAAGATTATTTAATCCTGGCCTCTAAGGTGCTTGTTTTTTTAGGTGTTATTTTTCAACTCCCTAATCTTCTTCTCATTTTAGGTTTTATGGGGCTTGTGACAAAATACTCTTTAAGAAAGTGGAGAAGGTATGTCTATTTAGGATTTGCTTTATCTTCTGCGCTCATTACTCCACCAGATATAATAACTATGCTTGGAGTATGGCTACCACTCGTTGTTTTATATGAACTTGGTATTTGGGCCGTGGCCGTTATTGTGCATCCATTTTTGGCCAAACAATACGCTTAAGCAAAAGGACTTGATATGAAGATACTTGTAACAGGCGCAGCAGGGTTTATTGGAAGCTGTCTTGTTGGAGAGCTGAATAAACAAGGTTATACCGATCTTACTCTTGTCGATCACGAAACTAATTTTAAAGAATGCCCTAATTTAAAAAACTACAAATATACAAAGTATGTTTTGGCCCAGGACTTATTTAAGAGTATTAGTTTTTCTGATATTGATTGTATCTTTCATATGGGTGCCTGCTCATCAACGACAGAAACAAACTGGGACTATTTAAAAGAAAATAACCTCGAGTATTCTAAACGTATATTTGAGTTGGCGACTGAAAATAATATAATGTTAATTTATGCCAGCTCTGCTGCTACTTATGGTGACGGAGAAAATGGCTATTCGGACAATCATCAAAATATAGAGAGCCTACAACCACTCAACCTTTATGGTCGATCTAAACATGAATTTGATATCTGGGCCTTAAAGCAAAAGAAATCACCTAAGTTTTGGGCCGGGATGAAATTTTTTAATGTTTATGGACCAAATGAATATCATAAAGGTTCCATGAGAAGTATTGTCCATAAAGCATTTGAACAAATTAAAGAAAATGGAGTGGTTAAACTTTTTAAAAGTTACAAGGAAGGGTTTGAAGATGGTCAACAGCTACGTGATTTCATTTACGTAAAAGATGTTGTTAAGGCCATGATAGAGATGATGAAAAACCCAAATACTGAGTTTAGTGGGGTTTATAACATGGGAACTGGCCAGGCCCGAAGCTTTTATGATTTGGTTAAGGCAACTTTTAAAGCACTTGGTAAGGATGAAAATATAAAATTTATTGAAATGCCAAAAGAAATAAGAAACCAATATCAGTATTTTACACAGGCCCAAATGGATAAATTCAAGGACTTCCGACCTAATTTCCCTTTTCATAGCTTAGAACAGGGAGTTGAGGATTATGTTAAAAACTTTCTCAAAAAGGACGATCCGTTTTATTAGAGGGTCGTATATATGCTTAAAGGAATTAAAGGGGCCATTAAAGTTCTCAACGCTTTAGATCCCATGCAAAGAGATAAAGTTTTAGAAATCATTACAGCTCAAGACCCCATCTTGGCCGAGGAGTTGAAAAAAAACCTCGTCTCCCTCGATGATATCACTCAGATTACTGTCCCTATGTTAGTTGATTTCACAAGAGAGATTTCTCTTAAGGATTTAGGCTTGGCCTTAAGAGTGGCCCAAGAGGAGACCAAAGATTTTATTTTAGAGAACGTCTCAGCAAGCATGAAAGAAGAAATTGAAGAGGGTTTATTAGGTAAACCAGTTCCTTTAAAAGACGCTTTGATTGCTCTTGAAAAAGTTATGATTGTGTTTAGAGAGAAAGTCGAAAAAGGTGATATTGTATTGGGTGATACAGATACCATTATTGAATGAATCTTGACCGTATAAATACCTGATTTTCTTATAGAAAATAGAATTTCACTAACTTGTCCTTAGGGACAAACAGACTCTTGATGGTGTCAAAAATTCACCAAGTTTTCGAATATCAACGTTATTTCAGCGAATTAAATATTAGTTTTATCCTCTTTGTGTTGGCATAAAGTTAGCATATTATTCTTGTGAGAAGTCCCCTTCATGCATCCATGGAAGGAGTAAAGACTAATAAAAGGGGCGGTTCCAGGAAGGATCCCCTTTCTCTTCAGATTTTACAGGAGGTACCGTATGGTTAATGAAAACAATGAATCTTTTGAGGAAAAGCTTGAGAAGGGTTGGCGGCAAGAAGAAGCTTCATCTAATAAAAAAGAAAATCTCACAAGAGAGCTAATCACCATTATCAACAACTTGTTAAACTCAAGTCAAACAGAGTTGGTTTTGGATGTGGCCAAAAATTTGGCCCGACATAATAATATCTAGAAAGAAATTAACCTTTTAGGATGAAAGGTAAGGAGGTCAGAATGATGTCTGAAGAAAAATTTAAGGAAATTATAGAAAACTTAAAAAATAAGATTAATGTTGAAAAAGGAAAACAAGCGTATCTTAATGCGGCCGCAGGAGATGATATTGATCACGTGGTGAGTGATCGTGAAAACTATATGGGTTTTAAGTTAGAATCAAGAAAGAGTATCTATCTTAAAAAACTTCAAAGATCTTTAGATAAAATGAGAAGTGGAACCTATGGTATATGTGAAGATTGTGATGGGCCTATAGAACGAAAAAGACTTCAAGCAAGACCTACGGCCAGTTTTTGCATTAACTGCAAAGAAGAGCAAGAAAGAGGTGAGAGTCATCAGTTGTATCAAAATAAATCTCATACTCTTGGTAAAACATTTTCCAATCAAAACATTATCGAATTTCCTAAAAATAATGATTTTGATAATGACAAAGTTTTGCCCTTTCAAAAGTCAAAAGGTATTAAAAAATTAAACTAAGGGAGTGTGTTAACGCTCCCTTCCATTCTTTACTGAAAGCAAGGACAAGCGTATAAATGGGGGTATGCAAAACTATACCCTCGTTATACCACCTAAAATCAAATACCCCATAATTGTAAGTAGCCCACACTCCGGTACTGCTTTTCCTGAAAATCTCAAACACCTTTTTGAACCGGCCATTGTTGATTGTCCCAAAGATGCGGATTGGCATGTCGATAAGATTTATGACTTTGTGACTGAGCTTGGTATTCCTTTAATATATGCTAGTTACTCTAGATATGTAGTCGATCTTAATAGAAGCCCTCAAAATGAATCACTCTATAATGATGGACGGGCCTTAACGGGACTTACTCCATTGAAAACTTTTTTTGGAGATGAGATCTATCATAATGGATATATTCCAGATAATGAAGATATCGCTAATAGGTTAAAAGACTATTTTTGGCCTTATTACGAAAAAGTTGAAGAAACACTCAATACGATAAAATCTCAATTTGGTAAGGCCCTTTTATGGGACGCTCATTCCATAAAAAGAAATGTACCTTCTATTAGAAAAAATCCTTTTCCTGATCTTATTCTTGGAAGTAATGATGGTAACTCTTCACCCAGCTCTGTTATTGAATGTGCTCTTGAGGCACTAAAAGAATCCAAGTATGGAACTCAATATAATGACCCTTTTAAAGGAGGGCATATTACACGCTATTTTGGTAAACCAGAAAAAAATATTTATGCTCTCCAGTTGGAGATGTCTCAGGACTTATATCTTGATGAGTCTAATAATATATTAGATGAACAAAAGGCGCTTAAATTAAAAGGATGCCTTAAGAATACTTTAATAAAGTTAGGAGAGAAACTCTTATGATTTTATGGGAATTGGAAAAAGCTCTTTTTAAGGATGGTATTAAAAATCAAGTTTATATTGAAACTGATGATAAGGGTAAAATTAAAGATATAAGCTTAAATAAAAGTGAGAAAACATATTCAAAAGTACATAAAATAAAAGGGCTGGTCATACCAGGTTTTCAAAACGGACACTCTCATAGCTTTCAATACGCCATGGCAGGAATGAGTGAGAATATACAAAAAGGCCATGAAGATGATGACTTCTGGAGTTGGCGTAATGTCATGTATCAACTTGCATTAAAAATCAATCCAGATCAATTCGAATCTATTGCAAAAATGCTTTATAGTGAAATGGTAAGGCTTGGTTACACCCAAGTCGCTGAGTTTCATTATCTTCATCATGATAAAAATGGTGGGTTTTACTCTCAGAAAAGTGAACTTTCAGAAAGATTAATGAGCGCGGCCCAAGAAGTTGGAATTAAACTTTGTCTTCTTCCCATTTTTTATCAAAAAGGTGGCTTTGAATCAGCTCCGTTAGATCAGCAAAAAAGATTTATAACTCGAACAACGGATGAGTACTTTTCATTTCTTGAAGAAATCCAAGATAAGGCCAATAAGTATGATCTTTGTAATGTTGGATTAGGTGTGCACTCTTTAAGGGCAGCAGGTAAAAATGAAATTAAAGAAATTTTCTCTAAAAGATCCGGCCCGTGCCATATTCATATTTCGGAACAAACGAGAGAAGTTGAAGACTGTCTTTCTCATTGGGGAAAAAGACCAGTGCGATGGCTACTTGATGAGACAACTATAGATGAAAATGTTTTTCTCGTACACGCGACTCATATAGATCAATCTGAAATAGAGGACATTGCCAAGGTTAAGGCCCAAATAGTTGTATGCCCAACAACAGAGGCCAACCTTGGGGATGGAATTATTCCTTTGGTTGAATTTGAAAAAATAGGAGGGCGTTACAGTATCGGAAGTGACTCTCATATCTGTTTATCAGCTCAAGAAGAAATCAAACTTCTTGATTACGCTCAAAGATATAGAGTTCGTAAAAGAAACCCCCTTATTGAAAAAGGTGGACAAGATAGTGCTTATTACCTGCTAACTAAAACTTGGGAGTCTGGTAGAAACTCATGTGGAAAGAACGGATCTCAGGACTTTTTTACAGTAGGCCAAGACTTTGATGCCGTAATAATTGATACTGATCATCCAAGCTTTATCGGTAAACCAGAAGAAGATTTATTGGCCAGTTTTATATATGGTGCAGATACGACAGCTATTATAGATACAATTGTTGCTGGTAGGGGACATAAAGAGTTAGACAGGGTCAATATACGAAAAGAATATCAAAAGAGCTTAGAAAATCTTTTTAATTGAAAAAAAAGGCCCTGTTGAGGGCCTTTTATCTTTATTATGCATTTAGAAAAGAGGCATTATTATTTTTTTTTAGAGAATCACTCCCATAAGTAGGAGCTCCTTTTTTATTCTCATTATAAAAATCACCAAACTTTTTCATTTGATCATGAAACTTAAGAGCAAGCTCTTTGGCCAAAACTTGGTAAGACTCTTGATCTTCCCAACATAGGTTTGGAATCAACGTTTCTTTAGAAATTTCTCTAACACTTTGAGGAATCTCTAAACCAAAAATAGGATCTTTTTCAGTATTTACATCTTTTAATTCATTATGTTGAACTGATCTTATAATTTCTCTAGTCGTTTTAAGAGGGAATCTGAAGCCTTTACCATAAGGGCCAGCACTCCAACCAGTATTTATAAGCCAAACATTAATATTGTACTCGTCTAGATACTTTCCTAATAGCTCAGCATAAACCTTTGGATGTCTAAGCATAAAAGGAGCTCCAAAACACGTAGAGAAAGTCGCAGAAGGCTCTACAACTCCAATCTCAGTACCAGCTAGTTTTGCTGTATATCCAAGAACAAAGTAAAACATGGCCTGCTCTTTACTTAGTTTTGCAACAGGAGGAAGTACTCCAAACGCATCAGCGCAAAGGAAGAACATATTTTTAGGAAGTTCACCTCTTGATGATTTTTCCAGTCCATCAATAAAATCTAGAGGGTAGCTAGAACGACCATTTTCACTGATAACTTTACTATCGAAGTTAATGACACCGCTTTTTTCATCCATTTCTACGTTTTCACAAATGGCACCAAAACGATTAGAGGCCCTGTAAATACCAGGCTCTTTTTCTTCTGAAAGTTCATATGTCTTAGCATAGCAACCACCTTCAAAATTGAAGACACCTTCATGGCTTAACCCGTGCTCGTCATCACCAATAAGGTAAGTTCCTTCATCAGTTGAAAGGGTTGTTTTTCCTGTTCCAGATAGACCAAAGAAGACAGAAACATCACCATCTTTTGTTCTATTTGAACCTGCGTGCATTGGTAGGATATCCATATCTGGAAGAAGGTAGTTCATTACACAGAACATAGATTTCTTTATCTCACCAGCGTATCCAGTACCAACAATGATTGTGGTATTGGTTTCAAAACAAGTTGTGATAATTGTTTCACTCTTAGAGTCAAACTCAAGAGGATCAATTTTAAGGTTTGGAGCGTGAAGGATAGTAAAATCTTTTTCAGTTAATTCTCTTTGTCTTTCTCTAAATAAGTGATTAGCAAAAAGAGCATTATGAGGATGAGTTGTTACTACTCTAACACCCATATTATGTGTATCGTGTGCTCCAACACTTCTTTCAGTGATGAAGATATCATTTGTGTTGAGGTAGTTTACGACTCTTTCTTTAAGCTTATTAAAAGTTTGAGAAGTCATTTTATGAATTGAGTTTTCCCACCAGATTTTATTTTCTGTCTCAGGTGAGTAGACGACATATTTATCACCAGCACTTCTTCCGGTATGTTTTCCCGTAAGAACGACAAGTGAACCATCCTTACTAAGTTTACCGTGTCCAAGTTTAACACTATTTTCAACTAGGAAGTTATTTGGATAATTGAAAAAAATGTTTCTATCTTTTAAATCTAGTTTAAGACCCAGCTGGTTATAGATTTTTTCATTCATATGAAATCCCTTAACTTAAAATTAAAATATTAGCGAACAATATAGACCCGTTTAACCGAAATGTAACCGTTTAATAACAAGACTTTGAAAAAAGGAAAGGGAAGGTTACTAACTCACTAAAATAATTGAAGAATTGTGAATAATATAGCAAGCTCAAGCTTATGATATTTAGATCGACTTTTACCCTTTTAATTTTGGGCATAATTAAGGTCTTGGCGCGCTTTTTTTACGACGTAAAGGCCATATGGCTTGATCACCCAGACCGTGATCCCTGGGAAGGGGTGAGGATAGTTTGTTTTTTAAATCATACAAGTCTTTATGAGCCTTTATTTTTAGGTGCGATGCCTTGGAGGGTGATGTGGAGAGTAGCGACTAAGCTTGTGGCGCCAGGTGCGGATATCACCCTAAAAAGACCACTTGTAGGGCGATTTTTTAAACTTATAGCACCGGGTATGATTCCTATTACTAGAAGGCGCGATGCATCATGGACTTACTTTTTGGATCATATCCACAAAGATAGTCTGGTGGTCATTTTGCCGGAAGGAAGAATGAAGCGGACGACAGGTCTTGATAAACATGGACAACCCATGAGTGTTCGAGGTGGAATCGCCGACATCTTAGAATTTATGCAAAAAGGCAAAATGGTTATCGCTTATAGTCACGGACTTCATCATGTCCAGGCGCCAGGTGAACCAATCCCAAGAATATTTAGAAAAATAAGAGTCAACTTGGAAAGGGTCGACATTGAAGAGTTTATAAAGATGATTAATGAGCAAGATGGCACAGATTTTAAAGCTAAAGTTATTAGAGAGCTTGAAAGTCGTATGAAGAAAAACTGCCCCAGTAAAAATAAGACTGGAAATTTAGTTTAAAAAGTTTCAAACTGTTGAATTAAAAGGATTTTATTGTGAACACCAGAGATGGTCAAAGGCAGCTGGCCTTATTTTCTTCAGAGGAAGCTGAAGTAGCTAAAATAGCTACTAAAGTACCTAAGAAAAGACTAAGAATACTCAAGAGCAAAGACAAAGAAGCCGTTCATTTCTTGGGTGACTATCTTACTGGTCCTTCAAATAAAGAATCATATATCTTAGCTAAAGAAATAATTGCGCATTTAGGAAGAGATTTTCCTCTTATTATGTTTCAGGCCACAAGTGGTGTGGGTAAGTCTTATTTGTTAGAAGTTATTTTTAATGAATGGAGAAGAAATTATCCAAAAAAACAGTTTCTTTCTTTAGGCCCATCTAAGAAACTTGATTTAGAGATTAAAGATCTTTCTGATATCGATGGAATTGTCTTTGATGATATTTGTAAGGCGTCTCTAAATTCAAAATTTAGAGAAAAGTTTTTTCCCGTTCTAGAATATATGATTAAGGAATCGAAACCTTTGGTTTGTTCATCTTATGAACCTCATCTGGATCAGTTAAGAGAAGAGGATAGAAGGTTTTATAATAAGTTATGTTCAGGTTTAAATAAAACAATCGGTCGTCCAGATGCCCTCGTTATAGGCAAGTACTTTGATCGAAAGCTTGGTTCTATTTTTAAAAATAAAGAAGATTTACAGTTTCTTTTGTATAAACCATGGACCAATCATCTAGAAATGATTAGTTTTTGCCAGCGTGTGTTTTGGTATAAAAAATTTAATAATAAGTCATTTTTAGATGTTACAGATCTGGAGCTTTTGTTTAGTTCTGGGCCAGTTATAAAAAATGGACCTGAGTTTCTAGTAAAAAAGATCGCAAAGAAATATCAAAAAAGTGTAGAAGAGATTTTATCTCCAAGTCGGAAAAGAGATTTGGTAAAACCAAGACATGAGTTAATAAAGGCCTTACATAAGGAAATGGACCTAACGGTCATTGAAATTGCGAGGTTTTTAAAAAGAAACCACTCCAGTATTATTTATGCTTTAAAAAAGTAAATTTATCTCTTAGCTCAAAACTCAAGAATATTGCCGTTATCATTCGGGAGAAAATTTCCTCCTGCTCATTCCACCGAAGAATATGAGGTACTCTAAATTAAGTAAGAAGAGAGGTTGTATGAGCAAAATTATAGTAATGTCTATTTTAGTGTCTTCGTTAGTGAGTTGTTCAAAGTTTAAAAGAGTATCTGATAAAAATAAGCCTGCGCAACAGGAAGAGAAACTCGATGAGCTTGAAGGACTAGAAGGGTTAGATGATTTTGAAAGTGACGACCTTATGGCCGAAGAACCTAAAGAAGAAGAGCAAAAGTTATTGGTTGAAGAGGCAAGTGAACAAGTCATGAAGCCTGAAATTAAAAAGGAAATGATTGCAAGTTACACGGTTCAATCAGGTGATACCTTAATGCTTATTAGTTATAAATTATATGGACATCACCGTGAGTGGAAAAATATTCATCAAGCAAATAAGGCAATGATAGGAAGCCCTGGCAATCTAAAAGTAGGTGCACAACTTTCTTATTATCCGCCTCAAAACCCAGTGAAAAAGCCAGAAGGTAAACCATACCTTATTAAGCTTGGTGATTCATTAAGTTTAATATCTGGCAAAGTCTATGGAGATATCAAGCTTTGGAGGCCTATTTTTAATAATAATAGCCAGGCCATTGATGACCCAAATCTAATTTTTGCTGGTTTCACAATATATTATCCAGAAAAAAGTAGCCATTCGTTAGCTTCTTATTGAAATAATTAAGACAATATTTTTTATTGTAATTAAAAAGTCTAATAAACCGATTGAAATGCTCCGATATAGGGGCATATGGTTGGTCTTTCTGAAAAACTAGAAAAATATATAAAAAAAATAACACTTCTAGGTGGAGGTGCTGTTGCGATTGGTTTAAGTCTAACCGTTTTGGGTGTGCATCAGGCCATTTCAAAATATAAACTTAGCTTGAATGAAAGAGATACCTTTAAAAATGAGGCTCAAGATCTTAAGGCGCAACTCGAATTACTTAAAGATGAAGAAGTTCTCAAAAGTAATAACTCAGAAAGTATTTCAAAAAAGCTTATATCTAAAAAGCTAGAAAAGTTAAAAGAATTAGAAACTCGCGCCAAAAGAACAAAAAACAAATATAGGGAAATTGCATCGTTGGCCCAAGAGCAGGAAATCGACTTTAAAAAATATAGGGAATATTTTGAGACGGCCATAATTTCAAACTTAAACGTAAAAGATCAAATGGTATCGGTAGAGAGTAAGCTTCGTGAAAAAGAAAGAGAAAGAAAAGGTTTTATGGATTTACTCAATCAAGCTACAGGTGAAATGGATAAAGCAAGACAAGAAAATATAATGAATAAGTATAATTACTTGGCCTTGCAAAAAAGGTTTGAATTACTAGAAGGTAATTACAAACGTGTTCATAAACAGCTTATAGAAACTCAAAAGTCTTTATTAAATCATAAAAAGAAAAATAGGAGTTTAGAAAAAGAAAATAAAAAATCACAAAAAGTATTAGTCCTCATTAAATCTGAACTCAATATCGAAAAAAATAAAAATCAAAAAATTGAGAGAAAACTGAAAGAAGCGCTCATTGATAACAGTGAGAAAAACAAACAGATTCTGCAGATTTCAAAAAACAAGATAAGTTCTGATAGGATTCATAAGGCCTACGAATCGCTTAAAAAAGAGTATGACCATACAGTCGCATATAATATAGGCCTAACTGATGAGTTAAGTGAATTAAGAAAAAACCTATATAAAGTTGGTAATGAAAATAAAGCATTATCACGTTCAAATAAGAAGTTTGAACAAAATATTAAGGTAAACAGAAGTTATAAAAAAAGATACGAAGAACTAAAAGGACTTTACACTAAAACAGTTAAAGATATAAATAGATTAAAAAAGAAGAATCAAAGAATAAATAAAATAGAGGCCAACTATAGGCAAACTTTGGCCGAGAAAAAAATTTATGAAGGAAAATTTGAAAAAGCAGTAAGAGATTCAAAAAAGAAAGGTCGTGCGATTGCATCTCTAAGTGTTGAAAACACTAAAATGAAGATCATTAAAAAGGAACTTGGGAAAATAAAAAAACAAAGAGATGGGCTTGTCAGGGAAGTAACAGAATTGGGCCTTGCCTCAGCTATTAAGTACTCTGTTGCGAGTTCATTAAAGAAAAATTTTCAAAAGCACGGAGTTGATGTCAATGTGGATATGAGAACGGGGGAAGTGAAAATAAACTTTAATAAGTTTTATTTTGGATATGGGAGTACGCATTTATCGGCCTTTATGAAAGAGAAGCTTTTACAGGTTTTTCCAATTTATGCGGAAACAATCTTTAACGATGAGGGGATTTCTAAACTGATAAAAAGTGTTGAGATCGTAGGTGCGAGTTCCCCAACATTTAATAAAAAAGTTATAAACCCCATTCAAGCGAATTCAAAGTTCTATAAAAAGGCAATGGAGTTTAACCTCGATTTAAGCTACCGAAGGGCCAAGTCAATTTTTAAGTATGTCTTTCATAATGATGCGATAAAGTTTCCTCATAAAAATAAGATGCTATCTAAAATAAAGCTGACAGGGCTAGGCTATCTTCAAAGTAAAAAACCAAAAGGAAGACGCATATCTTCTTTGGGGACTTGTAAAGAGTTATCTTGTTCTGAGTACCAAGTGGTATATATTAGGTTAAATTTAAAAGAATAAAAGGCCCCTCTGATAAGGGGCCTTAAAAGATTAAATCGCTAATTCGCTTAATTTCTTTATTAAGTCTTGTGTGTTTTTTAAAAAGTCTTGTTTGTTTTCATTATTAAGGCCCTCACTTGAGACATGGGCCATATCTTCAATATGATGACATAATTTATCTACAAGATCAGGGTGTTCCCCTTTTTCATGCAGCTTAAGTGCATTTAATACGATTGGGTTTGCTGGGTTGATAACCAATGTTTTTTTCATAGGAAAAGCAGCGTTATTACCCATGGAAACTGCCATCTTACTAAAACGCTTCATTTGCTCATCAACCTTAAAATAACCTGGAGACGTTCCGTTTTTGAGCTTTTCAATCTCAATTTCCATTTTATCTGTATCATCTTCTTTTGTGTCACCTGTTAAAACTTTTGTGAAAAGATCACGGATTTTTACGTCATCCGCAGAAGTAGTTTCATCTTTTAAAAGGTTTCCAATCTCAGAGTCCACAGAAGCAAATTTATACTCATGATCTCCTTTTTTATGCATCTCTACATGTTGGAGGAAATGAGGATCGATATGATCATCAGTTTCTATAGTTTCAACTCCTTCTTCAAGAAGTTGTCCTCTGAGAGAAAAGTCTGACTTGTTTTTTTCAAAATAAAGAACCTTACCTTTCATTTTCTCTTGATATGCCTCAGGAATAGATTCCCTATATTGATCAAGTGTCATATAGTTTGCACTAGAGTTTTTAAATACAACTTTATCCCTCATAAGATCATCAAATTTAGTGTCAGAGACACAACCATATTTGATAAATAGACCTGTATCTTCCCAAATCTTTTCATATTTTTCTCTATCTTTTTTGAAAAGAACCTTAAGAGCATCGGCCACTTTTTTAATAATATAATTAGATATCTTTTTGATATTTGGATCTCCTTGAAGAGAAGATCGAGATACGTTGAGTGGAATATCAGTTGAATCAATTGCACCTTTGAGAAGAACAAGAAAATCAGGAATAATATTTTTTACGTTATCGGATACAAAAACCTGCTTGCAATACATTCTTATATTATTGTCATGGAATGGTTTATTAGGGTTAAATTTTGGAAAATAGAGTATTCCTTCAAGAGTAAATGGGTGGTCTATCTTTAAATGTACCCAAAATAAAGGATCTGGATCCATTGGATAGAGCTTTCTATAGAACTCTTTGTACTCATCTTCAGTAACTTCTTTAGGATCGCGTTTCCATAAAGGAAGAGTTTCATTAACTTTTGTAGGCTCTACAGGAACCATTTCTTTTTTACCATCAACTTCTCTTTCTACTGGCTTGGCCTCTTCATCTAGGACCGTGATTTGGTAGGGTAGGAAGTCACAGAATTTTCTTAAAGTTTGAGATACTTTCCAATCATCTAAAAACTCTTCGTTTTCTTTATTGATATAAAGAGTGATAGATGTACCTATTTCTTTTTTATCAGAAGATGCAAATTCATATTCTGTTTCACCTTCACAAATCCATCTTGTCGCTTCAGCCTCTTTTTCACGAGAAAGAGAGTCGATAACGACTTTGTCAGCAACCATGAAGGCGGAATAAAAACCGAGTCCAAATTTACCAATAATTTCATCGGCCTTTTCACCAGATGACTTCATTTTTTCGACAAACTCTTCTGCACCAGAAAATGCAAGTTGAGCAATATATTTTTCAACTTCAGGCTCAGTCATTCCAAGGCCATTGTCGGTAATTGTTAAAGTCTTTTTTGTCTTATTAACAGTCAGTGATATTGAACCGTCAGGCATTTTATCACCAGATGTTCTTGATATGGCGGCCCTTTTCGTAATGGCATCAGTTGAGTTTGAAACTAACTCTCTTAGAAAAATATCGTGCTCAGAGTATAACCATTTTTTAATGATAGGAAATATATCAGACGTGTTGACCTTAATGGCACCTTTTCGATTGCTCATTGTTAATTCTCCTTTTTAGCAAATAATAAATAAATACCTACTTATGATGGTATTTATATTGGACACGTCAAGGTTTAAGGATGCTAAACGTTTGATTTTTTTAAGACATGGAGCAATGGACAGTTTATAAAAAATCTTCTAAAGTTCCGAAATCAGGAGACTTTATGATTATATCTGACAACAAAAAAATCGAGGTATGTGTTATCACTACAGGTGGCACGATTGAGAAAAGCTATGATGAGCATACAGGTCATTTAGTGAACCGTGAGTCAGTTGTTAAAGGTTTGTTGTTGGCGCACTTAAGGCTACCCTATACAGAACTTAAAATGTTTTCATTATTTTCTAAAGACTCCTTAGTTATGACAGATGAGGACAGAGAGCTTTTATGTAAATTTGTTCAAAGCAAAGGCAAGGAAGGAAGACCCATTCTTATCATTCATGGAACAGATACAATGGAAAAGACGGCCTTATATCTCCATGAGCATTTAAATGATATTGAGGTTCCAGTTGTCTTTACTGGTGCAATGAAGCCAATTGGATTTCATGATTCTGATGCACCTCAAAATGTCACAGAAGCTTTAGTGGCCCTTAAACTACTTGGGCCAGGGGTTTTTATCTCTTTTCATAACAGGGTTTTTAAGTTGCCAGGAGTTAGAAAAAATCTCGAAAAACTAACCTTTGAGTACTATAGGCCGTAGAGCTGCCATCATATTTTGTCTAATTCCAAAAGTAGATAAACTTCATCAGTCATGTAAGTTGCTGAAATTAAAATACTTCTCTTTGCCTAGGACCTTCCTTTCCCCTTTCAATGCTAAGATTAAACAGACTGAGTTTATTACCGAGAAGAATGTTGAATTTACTAATGTTGAATAGGCCAATGAGAAGATTAAACAGTTTTATCATTATTTCTCTTTTTTTAACTTCTTCCTGTGTTCAAAATACAGGGTTGTCAAAAAATAGAAAGGTAATTGCAAAAAATATTACCGCGGAAGAAATTCCAGAAGGAAATCAAGCCTCCGATGGCGAAAGAGGGGCCGGACCTTTTGATGGTACATTTACTGGAAATGAAAATGATGATCTAAGCCTTTCTAAAGTCGAGTTAAGACATTTTATTGATCCCTTTGAAGGCACATATAAAACTAAGATTGCTATACCTAAAAATTATGAAGGCTTTCTCTATATTTCAGGACTAAATATTACTTCTCTATCAGATAGACTGGTTAGTGTTAGATTTAGATTCGGAAGAGAACTTGAAGTCATTGATGTCCCCGCTGTTATTGGAAGAGCACCAGGCATAACCCCTCAAACTGATATTGAAGTTTTACAATTAGATTTTAGCAAAAAACCTTTTGAGAACTTAAGGCTTCTATACAATCTTTATGATTACAATGATTATCGAGATATGAGCGGTAATGAAGACTTTTTGGATTCTAATAATCAAGCGACACTACCAACTCAAGATCCTTATAATACAGGACTTTATTGTCGAGGTCTAAGACTAGAGCATGACCCTACTTTTCGAGGAAGTGCCACAAATACCGATTGTGATGTGGCAGGTGAGAAGTGCTTGTATGCCTATGCCAAAATAACAGACTCTGGCCTTGTTGATCAGGATGATAATTTCTTGGCCATCATTCCTGAGTTACAACAAATCGATTTTTCTAAATTAGGATATTCTCTGGATACCGAGTCTAATAATCTTTTGAAATGTCTGCCAGATAATAATAATCTTGCTAACCTAAAATCCGTTTTAGGGGCCACCTCTATAGGTGCAAATCAAAGTTCAGTTGGGTATGGCGACATTGTAACAATGGAAAGTGGTACGCAATACACTTATCGCGGACCATTTCGTCCTATTGGTCAAAGTAATTGGGAAATAAAGGGAGATGCTCTTTTTACGGAAGTTAATGCTTCAGTCGAAGGGACCGGACTTTTTCAGCTTAAACAGGGGCTAGGTAATGTAGACTCAGGTTACCGATCTTTTTTGTTTCCTCGAACTGCTAAGCTCGACCTTAAAGCAGGTGTTCAATACTTTGGTTCTTCTGCTCCTATGGATACGAAAAGCTTAAAAAGCTTAATTACAAGCGGACGCTCAGAATTTATGGATGGATGTAATTTAAGAGTCGCAACATATGATTCTATTCGTGGTGAAGATATTTCTTCTTGTAATATTACCGCGACACTAGAGCTCATTACAATTCAAGATGGTCGAGAAGTTAGTTTACTCGAGAAACCAAATATAGCTCTTAAATTACATGTTATAAGAGCGAGTCAAACAAACTTTAGAGGGGAGGAAGTACTTTATACTTCTCTTAAAACTTGTAAAAATAATAATGCATGTGGGGCCAACGAGTGCTGCTTTAATGAAAGATGTTGGGGCAAAGAACTTGTTAGTCAATGCCTAGAGGATTCTCCTGATTTAGGTAACCGAGGGGTAGGACAAGAGTGTAATTCTGATTTTCAATGTGCAAGTCTATGCTGTAATTCAGCAACAGGAACATGCGCTGTTCACAATACGACAAATGATGAAGTCGTGCTTTGTTCAAAGTCTCCGGGACAAACTTGTGTAACAAAAGAATTTTGTCGGTTAGAAAATATTCCTACATGCTTCATTGTAAAAACAGGACAAGATCCTTTAGGAAAGCAAGAATGTGCTCTAAGATGTTACAATACGCCAACTTTTGGAACATGTAGGTCAGGTATTTGTATACCCCCTTCTGTTCCCTCTGTACCATCCTTTGACCCAACCAATCCTGATTGCTCTGCGGCCCAGGAACCTCCAATAATTAATACAAAAACTGGAGAGGCGATTCCTATCATTGACCTCAACACTTCAGGAAATTAAACTTAATTCCTCTTTGAAGATAGTTTAGTATAATGAATATAGGAGAGCTTGTTATGCAGAGTGCCCAATTTCATACACCGCCTTTAACTAAAACAAATAAAATTATAATCATTTCTATTGCTAGCTTTTTTCTTTTACAAACTGTCTTGGCCTTGGCCCTAAAGTTTAATATAGCGTCTTATCTTGGCCTATCCTATAACGGATTTTTAGGAGGGCTTATTTTTCAAGCTTTATCCTATCCTTTAATGGGCTCAGGCCTTCTTGAGATAATTTTTGATGGGCTTTTACTATGGTTTATTGGCTGTGATCTTGAGCTTAATTGGGGGACTTCTCGCTATATACGATTTCTAATCGTTTCAGTTCTAGGAGCAGCAGTATTATTTCTTTTCCTTACCTTCTTTTTCCCTTCAGGTAGAGTTTATACCTTAACCGGGCTAACAGGTTTTACAAACGCTTTACTACTGGCCTACGCAATTATTTATCCTCACCGCCACTTTTCGTTTATGCTAATATTCCCTGTAAAAGCATGGATATGCTGTGCCCTAATTATAGTAATGCAGCTCTTTAGTGGTTTTACTGGCCCAGCAGGGGTGCTTTCTTTGGCCCATCTGGGTGCTATGGTTAGTGGGGTGGCCTATTTAGTGATTATTAGCTCTCCTAAGTGGAAAAAATTTACGGAAAAAAGAAAACAGCTCAAAAAAACGAACAAACGCTCACATCTTCACCTCGTCAAAGATGATGATGATAAACCCCCGAAATATTGGCAATAGTCCGATTTATGATGCATACCCTAAAAATTGTTGAACTTGCATAAGGATCATGCTATTTAAATGTCCAACTAATTTAAGGGAAATTCGAAATGAGACTAAGTCAAGCTTTGAAAGAAAAACTTATGGATATCAGACTCAGAGATAAGTTTTTGGAAAGTGGTAAAGTTACCAAGGCACAAGAGCAAGAATACTTAAATTCTCTTAGTGATGACTCATCAAATGTTGCACAAGTTGCAAAAGAAGATTCTACTCAACAAGAGTAATCATACTTACTGTACTACGAATCGAGTAAAGTAGATTTTACGGACAGTTTTTTTCTTTCCTATAGCGGTGGCCAGAGTGTCATTAAAGCGCTGTTTTATCTTTTCCTCAAAAACAAGTTTACCAGTCACTGTGTTGAGATCATTTGGGTACATAGAACCGGCCAGAGTGATAATTTCATCTCTAAGTAGGTGTTTATTGGACTCTAATTTTTCGGTATCAATCTCATCAAAAGGAGTGATGTGCATATCAACTTCGAGAAAGCGAAGACGTTTTGACTTAGACTTTAAATTAACAACAATTTTCTTAAGGTCATAAGACCTTGGAAATGAAAGCGCCATACCTTCCATTTTAAGGCGCTCTAACTCTGCTAGGTCTTCTGGAGTCTGCCTGTTGAAAAGAGTCTCGGAGCTTATATAAAAAATATATATTACCAGCACAGCAGTAATGATAGAAAGTGCCCCCAAAACAATGTCGATGATTTTGTTCCCGGTCACTCAAAACCCCTTTGAAATTAACCTCTTATGTATTGTAGCACTATGTCAAAATAAGGGTCAATGGGGTACTCAGGGCCCTTATTCCTAAAAGTAAGAAAATGTCAGGTAAATTACTTTGAGAAGGTCCGTCATTTTGGTATAGTGCAGCCTTGTCAACAAAGGAAAACAAATTGATCAAGTTTTTGAGTGCTATCGGAGTTTCGTTTCTACTTGCAACTACTGGTTTTTCTGTAGATAAAGTTATTTATGGGGATGATGATCGTGTTGACTTCCCTCAAGGACTTAATAGAAGTGTTGTTGGGCTTACAAACTCAACAATGGCCATGATCAAAAAAGATAGATTAAAAACCATCAGAGATGGTGCTTCTTATACTCTCGCTGACCATATTAAAACTCTTGGTGATACATATAATTTATGCCAAGGAGAAAACTTTAGAGAACAACCGGCCACGGCCATGTGTACTGGTTTTCTGATTTCCCCAAATCACGTAATGACCGCTGGTCACTGCTTTGGTAATAGCGAACAATCAATTGAGGAGCGTTGTGATTCAGCCTATTGGGCCTTCGACTATTTTGTTAGTAATCAAGATAATCCTTTTGAAATAGAGATGGATGCTGAAAATGTTTATAATTGTGCAAGTGTTGTTGCCCACAGATATGATAACAGAGGACTTGATTATGCTATCGTCGAATTAGATAGACCTGTTCTCAATAGAAAACCATTTAAACTAAACTTAGATCATCCAGTTACTGTGAACCAAGAGCTTATTATTATGGGCTTTCCATGGGGACTTCCTGGTAAGATTGCTGAAAACTCGCAAGTTCTTAATATTGATGATCCAAATTATTTCGTAGCAAATCTTGATAGTTTTCAGGGTAATTCTGGTAGTCCAATCATTAATGCTAATACCTTAGAAGTTGAAGGTATTCTTGTTCGTGGTAAACCTGATTATACATTTAAAGAAGATGAAGAAGGTAATCGTTGTACCACTATGAATGTATGCCAAGAAGACGGTTCAAATTGTTCTGGCGGAAACAGCAGTAGCCTTGAGGCCGAAGAAGGTACTAAGCTGACGACGATTAAAGAAGAAATCCTTAAAGTACTCGAAGAAAGATAAAATCTCCAAAGAGCTTTATTAAAGCTCTAATGGAGAGTATGGAAGATTGAGATCTTTAGCAATTTGTTCATAAACAACTTTACCATCACAAATATTAAAGCCTAATTTAAGGGCAGGATCCATTTTAGCTGCCCCTTTAGCACCATACTTTGCGATCATACGTGCATATTTCATTGTGACATTTGTAAGAGCGTAAGTTGAAGTTCTTGCTACAGCACCTGGCATATTGGCCACACAATAGTGAATAACATCATCAACATTAAAAGTAGGTTCTTCATGGGTTGTTGGTCTACAAGTTTCAATACAACCACCTTGATCAACTGCTATATCAACAACAACAGAACCTTTTTCCATTCTTGAAATCATATCTCTTGTGACAAGCTTTGGTGCCTTAGCACCTGGAATAAGTACTGCGCCAATAACCAGATCAGAGTTGATAACGGCCTTTTCAATATTTTCAATATTTGAATATAACGTAGTGATATGAGTTGAGAATAGGTCATCTAGCTCGGCCAATCTTTTCGTTGATAGGTCGATAGCAGTAACATTGGCCCCTAGGCCCATTGCCATTTTAATGGCATTTGTTCCGGCTGCTCCACAACCAATGACAGTAACGTTGGCACGTCTAACACCAGGAACGCCTCCGAGTAATACACCTTTTCCACCATGGTCTAATTGAAGGTAGCTTGCTCCAATTTGAGTGGCCATTCTTCCGGCCACTTCTGACATTGGTAGAAGTAGAGGTAGAGAACCATTAGGCATCTGTATGGTTTCATATGCAATAGCGGTTGCCCCAGAAGATATGATTCCTTGTGTACACTCAAGATCCGCTGCAAGGTGAAGGTATGTATAAAGGATATGATGAGGTCTTAGCATGGCCGTTTCAGAAGGTTGTGGCTCTTTTACTTTGATAATCATCTCGGCCTGATCAAATATATCTTGGGCCGTAGGAAGAATTTTTGCACCTACAGAAGTAAAGTCTTCATTGGTAATTCCAATTCCGATACCTGCATTATTTTCAATAAAAACTTCATGTCCATCATGTACAAGTTGTCTGACACCACCAGGTACTAGTCCAACTCTATTTTCATTGTTTTTTATCTCTTTTGGAACACCAATTTTCATAGGAAAACCTTTTCTAAAAATTAAGGCCCTAATTTAATATTGACTGCGGCAATCGTAAAGAAATAGATAGTTTAAATGTTTAGATCTAGTAGCGAAGCGTCATCCCATCAAATGCAGGCTTGATCGATATATTTCTTTGTTGTTGGCAAAGCTTATTGAGTTCCTCATGATCAAGCTTATTTCCCATGTGAATTAAGTAAGTATTTTTGGCCCCGATTTTATTGGCGTATTCAAAACTTCGCTCAAGCCATAGATGTGTTTTATGTGGGATATCCGTAACGCAATCAAGTAAAAGAGTGTCTAACTTGGCCTGGGCCAAGAAATCTAGCCTTTGTTCTGGTATTTCATGGCAGTCAACAATATACGCCATATTTCGGTGTACTAGTCCTAAGGTCTCTCCAAGGCCATGGGGAAGCATAAAGAACTCGAATTCATCTTGGTCTATTTTTACTTTTTTATTTGTTTCGACACTCTTAAGCTCTAATAAAGGAATACCACCACCTATTTTTGAAGTTTGAGGGTGGGCGTTAAATATATAAGGGAATCTGGCCTCCATTAAATCAAAGCATGTTTGAGAAGTGTATAGTGGGATGGATGTTGGTGGAGTTCCGAAGCAAAAAGGTCTTAAGTCATCTAGTCCATGAAGATGATCGGCGTGATCATGCGTTATGATTGCAGCGTTGATTTTTGTTATATTATTTTGGAGGCATTGAGTTCTAAGGTCAGGGCCCGTGTCAATAATAATGTGAGAGCCTTTTTGAGTTTGAAGAAAAATACTTGTGCGTAAACGGTAATTCTTAGGGTTCAGTGGGTCACAGTTTCCCCAATTACCATTGGCCATTGGAATTCCTGTACTTGTTCCTGATCCTAAGACGATAAGAGTATTCATTTTTCTCATCTTCTCCGTTAGACTATCATAAATTAACTACTATAGGTTATTACACTATGCTACAAAAAACAATGAACCTCTTTTTTCTTATTTTCCTTTTTTCATGTGCTCACCAAAGCTCTCAATGGATTGATCCTAAAGAGAGTGAGTCAGGCGAGGTGAATTATGACATTAACATTCCGGTTAAATCCTTAACTTTGGATAATGGCCTACGAGTTCTTTTGGTTGCCAACAAAGACCTACCTATCTTTAGCTATTATACCTTCTATGATGTTGGTGGCAGGTATGAGCAAAAAGGAACGACAGGAGCTACACATTTTCTTGAGCATTTAATGTTTAAAGGGGCCAAAAAATATGGGCCAGGAAAATTTGATACTATTATTGAAGGAAACGGTGGAAGCACAAATGCGTACACAACTTTTGACAGTACAGTCTATTATGAAAACTTGCCAATAGAATCTCTTGAAACAATTATCGATCTTGAAGCGGATAGAATGTCGAGTTTAATTATTGATCCTAAAACATTTGAGTCTGAAAGACAGGTTGTATTAGAAGAGAGAAAATTACGATATGAAAATCGTCCAGGTGGAAAACTGTACCTGAATACAATGAAGGCCATGTTTAAAGGCACTCCGTATGGAGGATCAGTCATTGGAGATTATGAAGATGTTGCTAATCTTAAAATTGAGGAAGTGAGAAGCTTTTTTAAAAAGTTCTATGCGCCTAATAATGCTGTATTAGTGATAGTAGGAGATCTTGATGTTTCTCGTACAATGGATTTGGTTAAAAAATATTATGGGCCACTAGAGAGATCGAAAAACTTAGAAGACTTTAAAAAGCCTTTTGATTCCGAGAAAAATTTCTCATTTAGGGGTGAAGTTAAAAAAAGCTTAAAAATTCATTCAACATCACCATCGCCAATGTTTATGATGGCGTTTAGAGCTCATAAATTAGGTGATGAAAATTCTTATGTCTTAGACCTTCTTGCTGCTATTTTAGGTAATGGACAAAGCTCTTATTTAAATCAAAAGTATGTGACAGGAAAAAAACCTTTACTCTCTTATATAAGAAGTTCCAACTATACACTTAAGCACAATGGAATATTTTATATAATGGGACAATTGTTAAAAAAGACCAATTTAACAACGTTTAAGAGAAACTTAGGTAAGCGTTTAGTTGGTTATTGTGATAAAGCAATTACTGAAAGATCAGTTCAAAAGGCCAAAAATCAATTTCTTATTAGCTATTATAGAGAATTAGATACTAACTCCGGTGTGGCGCATTTCGTTGGCGAAAGAGAAAACTTTTTTAACGACTTTAATCACTATAAAAAAGAACTATCTATTTATAAAAATATTACGGCAGATCAAATAAAGCAAAGTTGTAAAAAACTTTTTATAGGTAATAAATCCTTATTCGCATCAGTATGGGAAAAACATCCAAGGAAAAAATAATGAAATATATTAGTCTCGCCCTTTTTCTATTTAGTGTTCAGAGTTTCGCCAGTTTTAAAAAACCAGAGATTCATATTTACGATTGGAATGGAATTGATGTTGTCTATTTAGAAGATAATAAACTTCCCTTGTATGATGTGATTTTTTATTTCGCTGATGGTTCACTTAGTGATACCCACATAAAAGGGGAAACGGAGGCAATGTTTGATAATCTTGACTTAGGAACCAGACGTTTTTCTAGAAATGATATACAAGATAATCTTGAGTTCTTTGGAGTTAGTTATTCCTCTTTTGTAACTCATGAATATACAACATTTTCATTTAGTGGTTTAGTGAAGGATATTGTTCCAACAACAAAAAAGATTTGTCACTTATTCTCAGATGCAACATTTCGAGCTTCGGAGTTAAAAAAAGAGAAGAAAAAATATATAAACTCTCTTCAGAATTTAGTTTCCTCACCATCAGGACTAGCTTCACGTGCTTTCAGAGAACTAAGTCTTAAAGAAACGCCATTTTATTATCCTACAGAAGGAAAACTTAGAGATATCAAAAAGATAAATACGCGAGGACTCAAAAGAAAACTAAGCTATTTTAATAAGAAAGTGAAAAAGCGGATTTATCTTTCTGGGCCTAAATCAATTTTAGATGTTAAATCCATTATCCTAAAGGAGTGTGGTTGGGATATAGAGACATCAACGGTTGTTCGTCGTGAACCACTAAAAGAAAAGAAAATTTCAAATAATGGGCCAGAAATACACCTGGTTACAGTACCTCAAAGTAATCAGGCACAGGTTTTAATCGGGCGCCATTTGTTACCTGAGGAATATACTAATCAAGAGCTCATGACTTTATCCTCAGGTTTTTTAGGTGGGGGATTCACTTCTAAACTTATGCGAGCGGTAAGAGTTAAAAGAGGTTTAACATATGGAATAAGCTCTTTTGCTGCTGGTCAAAAAGAATACGGACGTCTTGGTATATCTTCATCAACTAAAAATGAAACAGTTATTGAAATGCTTGATGTTATAAAAGATGAAATAGAAAAAATAGGTGAAGGCAAATTCGAAAAATCCGAATTGGAAAGGGCCAGAGGTTTACTTGTTGGTAGTTACCCTTTTAGGTTTGAATCAAAATCAGCATTTTTAGGACAACTTTTATACCTAGATCATATTGAAAGAAGTTATGATGATTTTTTTAACTTTCAAGATAATTTAAAGAAAATCAGTAGGGAAGAAGTATCTAAAAATGTGTTGGATATGTTTGGGTGGAATAAGCAGGTCATCGTTATATTAGGAAGTGCTTCCTTAAAAAAACCTTTAAGTAAACTTGGAAAGGTAAAAATCCACTCTTATAAAAGGTTTCTCTAATTGGGCTTCGTTGATAAGTTTAGTTTTACAGAAAAGAAATTAATGGCCTTTTACCTAGGTGGAAGGCTTGCTGGCATAAATATAGAGTGTCACGACATTCAATTCTATGTAGGTAAAGATTATAAAGAAGTTCTCCCAAGGATTAATAAGAATTGGAAAGGTACGAAAAGTTCTCTTCATATTGATAGCTGGATCGTATTAGATCAATGTGACCAGCATGATATTTTATTGTCTGAGTCGCCTTCTACGTCTAAGCTTAGACTCTACCTTTTAAATATAGGCTATTATAAGAAACAAAGTTTTGGTGAATACCATGAATTTCTTTTTGTTGTAGCGTCATCGAAATCTGAGGCGAAAAACAATGCCTTGGCCCAATTTGATAAGGCCTTTATTGAAGCGCATATGGATGATTTATTCGATGTAGATGACTGTATTGAGGTTAGTACCGTAGACAATCTTCATATTCATCTAAGGCCTAATGATCAATCCGAGTTAAATACTATTAATAATGGCTGGCAGAGGATTCCAAAAGAGGCCCTTTAGAGAGTATGCCCTTCGAAGTTTATATTTGCTCCCGAATGAATCTTGAGCTCTTTTGCTACAACTTGACCCGAAACTTCGGCAGATGGATATACTGTTACTATGCCTTTCGCTTCTATAACACCCTCAAACTCACCATGAATATCTAGGTTAAGGCAGTTAATTTTTCCTTTCACTTTGCCATACCTCTCAATAATTAGTTTGGCGTCATCATTCATGAGGATTTCACCCTCAATAGATGAATAAAGGTGGGTTGGGCCAGTCAGTTTGAGCTTGCCCATTAAAGTAGAGCCTTTACCTAAAAATGAGAAGTTTTGATTATTAAGGTATGACTCCATTTACTTATTAACCTCTTTTAAAAACATTTTCTTTAAAATTAAATCACCTGTACGTGAGAAAACGAGAACCTTTACTAAGAAACTATCTACTTTTTGATTTAAATTAAATGTTGCATTAACAGGTCTAAATCGAGAGAAGGAAAAATACTCACCACGATTAAATTTTAATTGAAATTCTTCTTCTGGTAATGCGCTTTGTGGTTGCACCATAATACCATTAACTGTTTTTAAAAAGGTGAATACATATCCTGCTTGTTTGCTTCCATTTTGAGACAAATTGGCCAGGGAAAATGATATTGATAAACTGTTTTGGTCAAACTGGTAATTATAATTTTCTATCGCAATAACCGGGGTATGGGTTAAGTCTTGTTGGCCTGATATTGGATAAAAGTAACCTAAAGAAGAAAGTGGTGTGCTTATACCTGAACTCAACTTGTTTTGAAGTATTTTATTAAACTTAACAGTTTCTGAGCTTTTTAGGGTCAGCTCTTGGTTTTCTGCTCTTAACTGCTTGATTACAACTGGCTCTTTTCTTAAAATAGAGGCCTTAATTTGATTGAAATAAAGAATACCAATAAGCAAAATAGCGATGATAATAAGGCAAATGACGGGGAGCCCCACAAAAAGAAATTTAAGGTGTTTCTTATTAATTTCAAAATAGCGAGGAGACCTAGGGTCCTCGAAAAAGATTAAAGAAATTTTTCCTTTTTTGGCAACAGCTGCTTTCATCATAACTAGTTCTTAGTTTTAGCAGATTCTTGAAGGGGAAAGGAAGAGCTATTTTCAAAAAACCTTGAAGAAGGATTAAAAAGTGCTACATCTTCAGAAGCCTCTTGTTCTGTTGCTTTTGACCAGTGTTCTGTGACGATTTTCCACTGGTAATAATCATCTTTTTTCAAATAGAGGGTTTTCAGACCAACATCATTAATGGTGTTGGACTTATAGTATTGTCTGAACTTTGCTACGACATATTCATTACTTTCTAAAATCGTAAGGTTTTTAATGTCTATTTCAGGACTACCTTTCAGTGCAAAAACTCTTTTCTTATGTTCAGCAAGCCCAGCATAGTTTTTTCTGTATTTATCTTTAAATTCAGTTTTAGAGTAAAAAGAGAGGTAGTCTTTTAAGTTCTCTTTTTTCCAAGAAACCAACCACTGATTTATCGTTTTCATAAGGTTTTTTTTGTTATTTTGCCAAGTAGATTCAGATATAAGACTGAGTTGATCTACAACGATAATGGGTGTTTTTCTTAGTTCAATATAGTTTGATATTTCAATAAGATCCTTATTGGCCGCTACAATACATCCTCTTGAGTCTAGTCCTTTATCAATTCTTGTTTCATCATTTGTTGAATGGAGCCAAATTCCTCCGCCCTCTCTACCTTTTTGTGAGTCGACTGGATTTGGGTAATTCATAACAAAAGCACCAATACCGTAAATTTCTCCAAGTTTTCCATGTCTTTTTATAAGGTCATCATGACTTAAAAAACTTAGAAATTGATATATCCCTTCAGGAGTTCTGTGATCTCCTTGAAACTTTTTATTACCAGGTTTTTTACCAGTCGCCATTTGATAGGTCTTAATGAGTACGGGGAGTCCATTGTTGTTTTTATAAAGTAAAAGTCTGTGAGTAAGTTTTTCAGCAACAATCACATGATGACTAAAAAAACTATCAAGGTGAACAAAAGGTCTTGGTACCACATTTTTATCTTCAACGGGTAAGACATTGGAGAGGGTTGCAAAACAATTTATAGAATAAATAAAACCGACGAAAAAAATCAGGATAGTTCGCATAATAATTACCTTTGTCTTATTTTATTACGGAAGAACCGGCTTTATCAACTTCTTAAACTAAATAAGACTTAATTGAACCTATGATGACCTGTGGTATCATAGATTGTATGTAATAATAAAGGCTTAGGGGGGGAGTAGGGGCCCAGAGCAATAAAAGCTTACTATAGACTCTTCTAGAGCCGATAAATGCAGTGAATAACTATAACTGCAATGCATGAAAAGAGAATGAAAAATAAAGATTATTTAGACTCTGAGCTAAATCAAAAAATTCAAAATGCATTTGATCAGGCCAATACTGGCCAAGCCGATGATACGCCCATTACTGAAACAAAACTTAATCAAGATAAAACTGAAGGAAAGAGTATGTCAGAAGAAGATGACATTGGTTTAGAGTTTAATTTACCAGATGATTTAACTGAAGAGAAAGAAGAGAAAAAGGAAAGTCCCAGTGAGCAAGAAGCAGTTTTTGATCCTGCTGAGTCTGAAGGGTTATCTTTTAATTTAGGTGATGATGCTTCGGAAGATTTAGAGGTAAGTGCGGAGACTTCAGGTGATCTTGAACTTGGTGCAGATGATAGTTCAGGAGATTTAGAATTAGGCGCTGATACTTCAGGTGATCTTGA
>JBMSGH010000013.1:0-88064 GCA_049415445.1 Bacteriovoracaceae bacterium
AGTTAATGGTTATATCTTAAGGATAAAAGATATCCGCGTGAAATTAAACATTTAAATGATTGACTAAGAAGGACTGGTTTAAAGTCGAGTTATTCACTTTATTTGAATTTTTTTAAATAAAGCTTAAAGTTAAATAAGGAATATATTTAGGAGTTCATGTGAATAAACCCATTCTAGGCCCCATATCTCGGCTCATATGCTTTATCAGTAACATTCTTGTTGCTTATTTCCTTCGCTTTTATATTCTTCCCAAATATGGACAGGCCACATTCTTTGAGAATACCAGTCTAGATTTTTTCCTTCTAGACCCTACTTTATCGGAGTTAGGACAAAGTGAAGTCTTTAAATTTTTAATAGATTTTTCCATTTTCTATTTTGCCTTCTCTCTCGCTTGCCACATTATATTTAGTGTTGGTCTTACCCAATTTCTCATTATGACTTCAACGGAAGGAGGCTTTTTCGGTAAAAGAATTAAGGCCGTTTTTCGATTTATTATAGGCCTAGTTACAACTCCTTTATTTATATTTGATCTCCCTATTGTTTTTGGAAAAAAGAGTCTTAAAGAAAAAGTAAGTAAATCAAAAATCTATGTTCGCTCACGACTTCTTAAAAATGTTTTATTAATCCTAATTTTTCCTATAGTCGTTTTTGGTACGGCCATTGCTCCATTATTTATGGGGCCTGAGTTTCTTAAAAATGGTATCGAAACTATTATTGTTGGTGATACCGCAACCTCACCTAATGATGATAACTTTGTCATCAATATCGATAGCCCCTATTTTGAAATGAGAGGGCAAGCAACGATTGATAGAAACTTAATCATTCTTCCCTATTTTCCTGATAAAAGTGGAGAAATTCTTGGTTTTAGTGTTTTTGACTTCAATAAAAAAAGATCCGTTCATGTCGAAAAATTTGGAAATTTAAATGTCTTTGATATAACCAATGAATTTCGATATGCAAATCCGTTATTCCCAATTCTTTATCCACAGCTTTCTTTACTTAACACAAATGATGCTTCAAGTATTTTGCTTCTTAACAATGACCTTACTCAAAAATATATATCTATTCTCCAAGACTTCTTACCTCTTAAACCAGAGCTTGCTTTCAATTTAATCTTTAAAAGAGGGCCTCTTCTTTTACCCTACTACCGAGCAAGAACACGCTTTACTCAAAACTTAAATATTGACTCACCTACCACAATTAGAATTAAAAAAAATAACGACCGAAATATTCTCATTGCTGAGAGTATCTCAAATAATGGCAACAATAAGATTGCAATTACCCCCATTGGGCCAACCAATGCCCCCGTTTATAATCTCAATTTTAAGGTCCAATCCGCTGCTTTAACAAAGACAGTAATAGATAATATTATCTTTGGCCCTCTATGGAGACCGGCGGGCGATTACCAAAATACAGGTACTAACCACCCCACTTTCCATACATTAGAGGTTTTATCCCAAAAAGAGCTAAAATTACCTTTACCTCCTAACATGGCCGGGTTATTTGAAAATGCAATAAAACTGGCAAAGGAGTCTGGGGACAGACGCCTTTTAAATGAAGTAAACAGAAGCCTTGATAATCTTATTGCTCTTGAAGAAGCGAGGGCCAATCAAGATGGTAATCAAGTTGTCCAGCTACTCAAAGCACTGAAGGAAAAGTAAGTGAACTATAAAGAACATTTTCAATTCGAACTCACTCATCAAGATAAAAACTCAAAAGCTCGTGCAGGTGTTATAAAAACACCCCATGGAACGATTGAAACTCCTGTATTTATGCCTGTGGGTACCCATGGTGCTATTAAAGGTCTTCAAACAAAAGAGCTTTTAGATATGGATACCGAGATCATTCTCGGAAACACATACCACTTGCATCTTTCTCCTGGTAGCGACTTAATTAAAAAGGCCGGTGGACTTCATAAGTTTATGAATTGGCCTAAGGCGATCTTAACAGATAGCGGTGGATTTCAAGTCTTTTCTCTGCAGAAAAAAAGTATTACAGAAGAAGGGGCGGAATTTAAGGATCATAAAGGTAAGAAGGTTCTTTTGACCCCTGAAACCTCAATCAAAGTCCAAGAAAACTTAGGCTCTGATATTATGATGGCCTTTGACGAATGTATCCCTTATCCGGCCACAAGAAAATATGTAGAAGACTCTATCGCAAGAACGCACCGATGGCTTGATCGTTGTCTTAAAAGCTGGACAAGACCTCAAAGTGCATTATTTGGAATCATTCAAGGATCAGAGTTTAATGATCTAAGAAAGGTTTGTGTTGAGGAAGTTTGTAAGCATGATCTTCCTGGTTATGCCATTGGTGGGGTTAGTGTGGGTGAAGGCCCTGAGCTTATGGAAAAGGCCGTGTCCTATACAGCACCTCTTATGCCTAAAGATAAGCCTCGTTATGTTATGGGGGTGGGCAATCCAGAAGATCTTCTTATGATTTGGGAAAACGGAATTGATATGAGTGATTGTATTATTCCTACTAAATTCGCTAGAGGTGGAACTCTATTTACTAATAGAGGAAAAATTCGAATTAAGCATAGAAACTATAGAAGGGATTTTTATCCTGTTGAGCCGAACTGTTCGTGTTACACATGTAAGAATTATTCTAGGGCCTATCTGAAGCACCTTTTTGATAGTAATGAAATCCTAGGCCAAATTTTGGCCACTACTCATAATTTGGCCTTTTATAAAAATATGGCCTCACGAGCTAGAGAGGCCATTCTTAATAATTCATTTAGCAGTTTTAAGAAATCTTTCTTAGATGAATACAACTCTAAGGACTAAAGCTTTTGTTCTATAATATGGGATAAAAGCTTTGTTAGTCTTTCAAGATCATCTAAAGTGATATTATGAAATAGAGAAATTCTAAACTGATTTCTTCCTAGTTTTCGATATCCATCAATTCCATAAACGATCTGTTCTTTTTCAAGATCTTTTATGATTTCATCAACCTTAACTTTATCATCAACATCAATTGTAGCAACGGCCTTGGATTGATATTTTTGTTCTGATACGTAAGCGCTTAGGTAGTCTTTTGACTTGGCCCACCCATAAATGAGTTCTGCTTTTTTATCAGCAAGATCTAGTGCTCCTTGATACCCCACTGCATTCATAAGCTTAACCTGTTCATTTAAAAAGAACATGGTGCTTATAGCGGGAGTATTATAGGTTTGATTCTTAGCACTATTATCAATTGCTAATTTCCAGTTCATGATCTCAGGAATATAGCGAGAGCTGTCTTCATTTAGTTTTAAGGCCCTTTTTATTGTTTTAGGTGAACAGATCGCCACAAAAAAGCCGCCTTCACTTGCAAAAACTTTTTGTGGAGAGAAAAAGAAAATATCAGTTTTAGAAATATCACATTCAATTTGCCCTGCTCCACTTGTAGCATCAACGGCCAAAATTGTATTGTCATCGACTTCAGGTAAATGAGTCATTTGAACACCGGTAGATGTTTCATTTAAAGTCATGGCAATAAGATCTGCATCTTCAACATTTTTTGCATCTATTCCTTGACCGTAATCAGCGGCAAACTCTTGTGCCTCAATCCAAGGAACTTTTTTATGAGATTTAAACCACTTGTTTGAAAACTCTCCACATGTGAAGTGTGCCGATTTTTTTTCAACAAGCCCTAGACCAATCATATCAAAAAGAAATGTTGCTCCACCGTTTCCAACAACAACTTGATAGTCACTTGGAATATTAAAATATTTAGCAACGCCTTCTTGGATACCTTTAACAATATTTTTTACGGGTGCTTTTCTATGACTAGTTCCTATTAGGTGAACACCTGCTTCTTTAAGGGCATCAATAAACTGGAGGGGTACAAGAGAAGGCCCTGAGCCAAAGCGGGGATCTTTTGGGATAAATTCTGATGGATACATAAACACCTCTTTTTTTGCCCTCATCATAATGAATAAATAATTAAAAATCCACTAGTGATAACCTCCAGTGCCATTTCATTTGAAAGATATCGTCCTATGATAGGCACCTAGTTAAAAAAGGGACTTTTTTGCGAGTATTGTTAGCTATATCTTTGTTTATTTTCAGCTCAGCTCTTTCTGCTAAAATTAAGGCGGAGGGTTTGAGTTTAGGGATAGGCAATCTAACGCAGTTCGTCCAAGACATCCAAACTAAGAACAATGGTGAAGAACTCAATATATGGGATACAAACCTTTATTTGGAAGTCAATTTAGACCTTAAAAGCGACAAATATCCCAACTGGGGACTCTACCCTCAATTTGGACTATTATTTCCTCAGTCCGGCAGACATGAAAAAATTAATAAGCTCTCTTTATTTACCCTGATCAACTTAGGTTACCTTTGGAAAGACTTTACCTTTCGATTAGGAACAGGCTTTTTCTTTACGCGTATTTCAAGTGATGGAGGAACCGAGAATTTAAACAATGGCGGAGAAATCAGCACCTTTTATTTGCCTGAAAAAACCTCTACGGCAAGAAATCTCATAACAAATCTAGGTATTGAGTATAGACTTCATCGTCTTTGGTCTACTCGAGTTGAATTTATTGGTTATAACCTAGAAGACAGTGATGACCGTGCTTTAAGTTATACCGTTAGTTTTCACTACCATTTTGGAAATATTTTTGACCCTAATTATTGGAAACGCAAATGAAGTTTATTTTAACTTTAAGTCTTTTATTTACGCATCAAGTATATGCCTTTACCTTCAACAACTCAGGAGAGGCCTATTTCAACTCCAAAGAAGTTGTCATTAATATAAGTAACAACTCCTGCAATGGAATAGAACCTCAAGAGCTCTTTTCTCATACCGAAGTTGCCATTAAAGAGTATTGGAATAAAGTACCAACGAGTAAGCTTAAACTTAAAATGGGTGGAATAATAAATGATAGATCCACCCTATTTAAAGAACAACCGATATGTGACTATGATACCAACTGTAATATTAACAGTGACTTAATTGTTAGCTCTGGCGTTCTTATTTCCTGTAATAATGATCAACAAGCAATTACAGACGGCCGTGCTCAAGATGGAAACTTCCCTAGTCAAAGTATACTAGCTAAATCTATACCTAATAATACTTCTGGTAACCATATTATTGGCTCTTTAATTCTTGTTAATGGGAAATCTGACTCTTCCTATATTAATTTAAGTGCTGATGAAAAGATTGCTGTTATCGCTCATGAGTTAGGACATGCCATTGGATTGGGTCACTCTCCCGTCAAAGATTCTTTGATGTATTATGAATCGATCCCTTCAAGAAGAAGCCTTGGATGGGATGATATCGATGGCCTGACCTATTTATATCCGGCCGAACAACCATTTGGATCATCTTGTGGAACAATAACAGAAGATATTAATTCGCAAGGCCCTGGACCTTTTCTTGGGGCCATTGCCCTAGGGTTTTTACTTATTTTTGCTTTGAGTAAGAGGCCACAAGCTCTTTGAAAACCTCTCCCCGGTGAACATAATTTTTAAATTGATCAAAGGAAGGAAAGCCCGGTGAAAATAAAAGGGTATCAATGCCTTCTAGGTTGTTAAAAACCTGATCAAGAGTATGAGCATTTTCAACACTCATATGCTTTTCAAGTTGGGCCTGAAGGTTACTGCTGGCATCCCCAATGACATAAACCTTTGAGCAATGGGATTTAAGATCTTCAATATAGGAGTCTGTTAACTCTTCTCCCCGACCTCTTAATTGTCCCCCCATAATAAGAGCAAGGTTTTTAGAAGAGGAGCTCACGGCCTTAACAGCAACCATCGTCGCATCTAAATTAGTACTTTTTGCATCATTATAAACCGTTAAAGGTGAATCCGTAACAAACTCAATTCTATGAGCTACTCCTTTAAAGTGATTTATCGCCTCTTGCATCCCCTCATAACTCAAACCAATTTCTTTTCCCATTTCAATACAAAAATAGAGATTAAGAATATTATGGGGCCCCACTAATTTAAATTCAGAAAGATCAAACTGCGGATCAATCTTAACATTATCTAAATCAACTTTAATAACTTGGGCCTTGGTAGAGATTTTAAAATTTGAAGGGGCCCATACCTTTGCACTCTCATCCATATTCATGGCAATTCGCGCTTTGGCCTGAGCATAGTCATCAATACCTTGATAGCGTTCACCGTGATTAGCAAAAATGTTTAAAACAGCTGCACTTTGTGGTTTAAAATCGATGATAGATTCTAGTTGAAAGCTAGATAGCTCCAAAAGCACATAATCGGCCTGTTGTGGGCCTAGTACATATTCAGAAAAGGCAACGCCGATATTACCACCAACAAAGACCTTTTTATTGCTTCTTTTTATCATCTCACCTAGAAGTGACACAGTGGTTGTTTTCCCATTAGTACCTGTAATCGCTATGATTGGTGTCTGGCAAAAGTAGTAAGCAAACTCAATCTCAGAGATGATAGGGGCCTTTTTTTGTAATGAAAGAGCTTCATGATCTCGAGGAATTCCTGGGCTAAGAATAATAAAGTCCATCGGTGGGAGCTTTGAATAATCGTCTTGATTATAAAGGTTTTTCTCTACGTCTAGGTTCCAAGATGAAGGGTCCCCTTTACTCATAACGAAGACATTGGCACCTTTTTGTTTAGCAAGCTTAATGGCCGAAACACCTGATACCCCTACTCCGAAAACCAAAATATTCTTATTTTTTATATCCATTAAGCATTTTTAACTGTTTTTCCTAGGCCTGGAAAGGAATTTAGAATTGCTTACTGCGTCTATATTTGATAGTGAAAAGGATGCCGTTAAAAGAGGATCTCCATAATCTTACTGAGTTTTTACGTCCTTATGAATATATTTGGAATTATGAGGTCCTTAATTTTTTTCCTGCCAAATTCCCCTATAAAAAGGACTGGATCGACTCCCTTGAATCTTTAAGTGATGAGCAGCTTTGGCGCTTTGATTCTCAAGGTGACTTAGGGCCTTTAAAGAATAAAGAACTTATGGCCTTAGTAAAGAGCTTGAGCTCTTTTACAAGTGGGGTAACTCAAAAAAAAGAAAACTTCTCTATTCCTATCAAAACAGCTTTTAAAATGGGGCAGAAGAAAAACCATGAAATCTCTCGTATCTTGCCTAAGGTTCTGGAGCTGCATTCTAAAAACAAATATGAGCACCTTGTTGATTTAGGAGGTGGAGTTGGACACTTAAGCCGAAGTATTGCTCATCATCATAATTTAAAGGCCTATTGCCTAGATTGTGATGGGAACCTTCTTGAAAAAGGTCAATTAAGAGAACAAACACTAAATCACGCAAACCCGGTTCAATTTGTTCATGCTGAAATTGGGAAACCTATCAAGGGATATTCAAGCTTAAAAAAAACCAATAAAGTAAATGATTGGAATGAGATTATCTCTTCAAATGCTTTGGTTTTAGGCCTTCATACTTGTGGAAGTTTAAGTAATGAAATCTATAGTCTATTTTTAGATAAAAAGGCGAAATCACTTATTCATTTTGGATGTTGTTATCATAAGGCCTGCCCCCAAAACCATTTCAATCTTAGCCAATATAGTAAAGACAGTGGTTTAGAAATTACGACTCATGCTCTCACTCTTGCCTCAGGCCCAAATCTCGGTGTTAGCTTTGAAGATTTTGAAATCAAAAAGAGAGTCAAATTTTACCGTAATACATTGCACTTATTTATGATTGATAAGGGTCTTAGTGAGGGGTTTACTAAAGTAGGGCCAGCGCCTGTATCTTTATATAAGGATGATTTTGCTAGTTATGCCAAAAGTAAAATTGGTAATCCCTATAGTGATGAGGAGCTTAATCAATACTTCTTGGCCGAAAATAACCAAAAGCTCATCAAAGATATGTTTCTGGCCAATATTATCCGATCAAGGTTTGGAAGAGCTATTGAGTTTTATATTTTACTTGATCGTGCTCTTTCTTTTCAAGAAAAAGGCATGCACGTTGAAGTTGCAGAGTTTTTTGATGGCCATATCTCACCAAGAAATATTGGTATAACGATTACAAGTCCCTAAATTTAGCGTCTTCTATCTTACTTTTTTTATGATTCTTTTTTTTAAACACATAATAGTAAGAACCAAAAACGAGAAAAAGAACTAAAACAGGGTGCACTCTAAAACGAAATAGATAGAAACCTATAAGAGCGATAATTAAAGAGATTATTGTTTTTTTTAATAAATTCATAATAAAAAAAAGGGCCTCTTTCGAGGCCCTAACTATCATTTATCTAATAAATAGCATTTCAAGAAAGTAAGGTAGATCCCATAATTCATCTGGTATGAACTCTTCTAGTTCATTTGATCTATTGGCCAACTCTTCTGACAGAGGAAGAACTTTTGAAGCAAAAAGTAATGACTTTTCTTCTTCGTCTTTTGAAGCTGAGTCGCTGTAAGATGATTCCATCGCATTAAGGGCCTTATAAACATTATTTAAAAGGGCATCTACTTTACCAAGGATATCTTTTTCAACAACACTTTCCATCTCTATTTCTTTTTGAGTGCTGATAACATCTAAAAGACCTTTTTTATAATGAACAGCAGCTGGAAGAACATATTGTCTTACCATTCTTGATAGTGTTGTAAACTCAATCTCTCTAGACATATTGTAGCTTTCAACAGCTACATTGTATCTTGTAAGAAGTTCGATTGGTCTATAAGTGTTTGTTTCAGTTAAAAAGGCCGTTGCTTTTTCATCTTTTAAAACAGTAAGAGCTTCTGCAGTATTTCTCAAGTTAGGAAGCCCTCTTTTAGCAGCTTCTTCTACCCAATCAGAACTATAACCGTCTCCACCGAAAACAACATTCTTAGATCTCTTATAATTTGTTCTAATTAGCTCAAGAAGAGATTCATCAACTGACTTACCAGCTTTAAGAGATTTTTCAACTTCAGTAGTTGCACTTAATAGTGCATCTGTCATGGCCGCATTAAGAATAGATAATGGGAAGCCTGCGTTTTGACTAGAACCAACAGCTCTAAATTCAAATTTATTACCTGTGAAGGCAAAAGGTGATGTTCTGTTTCTGTCTGTATTATCTCTTAAAAGATCCGCCAATTGACCAGCACCCATATCAAGCCACTGTTGATCTATAGGATTAAATTCGCTTCCTGATTCAAAAGCTTCATAAATTTTTGTAAGCGTATCACCAAGGAAGACAGATATAATTGAAGGAGGAGCTTCATTAGCTCCAAGTCTGTGATCATTTCCATGACCTGCAATCGCCATTCTAAGAGCTTTAGAATGTTTAAAAACAGCATCAACTACGATTGAAACCATAGCAAGGAAACGATGATTTTTATGTGGTTCAGTTCCAGGCTCTAAAAGGTTATCACCTGTATTTGTTGCCATAGACCAGTTTAAGTGTTTACCAGAACCATTGATTCCAGCAAATGGTTTCTCATGAAGAATGGCCACGAAGTCATGCTTTTGGGCCACTTTTTTAATGACTGCCATAAGAAGCTGGTTATGATCAACGGCCACGTTGGCCTCTTCAAAAATAGGTGCAATTTCAAATTGTCCAGGAGCGACTTCGTTATGTCTCGTCTTTGAAGGTATTCCAAGTCTATGAAGTTTATAATCAAGCTCTTGCATGAAAGCTAAAACTCTTTCAGGAATAGTACCAAAATAATGATCAGATAACTGTTGGTTCTTTGTTGTAAGAGATCCAAGAAGAGTTCTATTACTCATAACCATATCTGGTCTTGCATAATAGAAAGCTTTATCAATCAAAAAGTATTCTTGTTCACAACCACAAGTTGAAACAACATTAGTAACATCTTTATCACCAATAGTTTGTAAGAACTTAGTAGCTGCATTATTTAATGCTGTAATGCTTCTAAGAAGTGGAGTTTTAACATCCAGAGCGTCACCGTTATAAGAAACAAACGCAGTTGGTATACATAATGTTCTTCCGTTTTCCCCTTCTCTTAAAAACAGAGGAGAAGTAAGATCCCAAGAAGTATATCCTCTGGCCTCAAAAGTAGACCTTGATCCACCATTTGGAAATGAAGATGCATCAGGCTCACCTTGCATAAGCTGAGATCCACTAAGCTTTAGAATTGGCTCATCCTTACTAAAAGAAAGAAATGAGTCATGCTTTTCAGCAGTTGTTCCTGTTAAGGGCTGAAACCAGTGACAAAAATGGGTTGCACCTCTTTTAGAGGCCCAAGCAACAACGGCCTTAGCTACTTGATCAGCGTGCTCTTTAGGTATTCTCGTTTTGGATGTTGCTTTAGTTGCTTCAATTAATTCCTCTTTAACTTCATCAGAGATCATATCTGATTTTCTGAAATCAAAAGTATTTTCAGCATAATAATCTGTAATAGCAGGAATTTTCCCATTGAATTTTTCTTCAGAGAAAACTTTTCTAGGCTGTCTATTAATGGCCTCAAGTTTAATCATGTTTCTGGACTTACTCATTTAAAGCTCCTTAAAATCAGAAATTGGTATAGCAGGGCCACTATACACCTAATAGAATAAAATTGTCTCAGTCAATAGCGTGTAAATGTGATATTTCTGAAAAAATTACAAGGAATTAGGGGACTCTATCAACACTTTTGGAGTATTTGGAACAGGGTGAATATCGTGGGCCTTAACTCTTGCGAAGCAAATCATAAAAGTTGCAAATATAAAAAACAGGACTTTGGCCAAAATCGCCTGCATTTCCCCTGGTAGCATGGTAACTCCCTAAAACCGTTAGAGTATTTTATGGCAAATTTTACGCCAAAAATCAATTTTTGTTGCCAAACCCAAAAATGCTATGCACAATCCCATCAATGAAAGCATCTATCTATCAGGGCGGACCAGTTCAAGGAACGTCCAAAGAACGAAATTATTTAAATTCTCGAATGGCCCTTTTGGAGTGTCTTCCAGGTAAGGCATTAAAATTAGAAGACTTAGAAATAATCGACTATTTATACCTCAAAAATGCACCCGAGTTTAAGGTCTCTATATCACATACCCAAGAATTTGGTGCTGCAGTAGTCTCTCAAGAAAAAGAGATTCTCTCAGTTGGTATTGATATTGAACTTCAAGAGCGTCCCATGAGATCAGGCTCAGAGAAGTACTTTGTCAACGAACAAGATATGCCTGCTCCATCTTTGAAGTTGTGGATTTTAAAAGAGGCCGCATTTAAGGCATTATCACCTCTCGTTAAGGCCGAGTACCCTAACCTGCTTTTAAAAAATATTTGGATAAAAGATAACGTTTTTGGAATCTCACCTTATGATAGGCCATTGGGACATATTCAAATTGAAAAGATCAATCAATACGGAAAAGATTTTTATCAGGCCTTGGCCTGGATAAAATCGCCCTTTTGCTTATAGAAAAGCTTTGAACCAGCTATTGAGCTTTTTACATAAAAATCGATTTGAGAAATATTACCGAAACGACTTATCAAAAGCCTTTGACAGCTGCCTAAATTTTCAAAATATTTTAGATCTTTTGCAAGAAGCCTTATCCCGTCGATGGCCAAGATTTCATCACCTACACAAAGCCCTGCTTTAAAAGCTTCAGAGTCTAGTTCAACATGATTAATATATACTCTGTTTTCTTGGACCTTAAGCTTGAGTCCCGTATTTAGTTTTTTTACATCATTAGAGAGTAACTCAAGACCAACCTTAGAAAGATAGGTATTGAGGTTTATTTCTTCACAAGTTGAATAAAGCAATTCGAAGGCCTCGAAGTCTTTTTGAGGTAATTTCTTTTTGAGAAATTCTTCTGGATTATTTTTATTTAAAACCTCAAAAAGGTTTGAATTATTCTCATAAAGAAGAATATCCGCAAGAAGGCAATAAAGCTGTGCCTTTGCCTTTACATCTAAATAATAATTACGATCTTTACCGGGGCTCTGAGACGCCTCTTCTAAGGATTGAAATTTTTTACCAGAATTAGATTGATAACTCTCTATTACCATTTGAATTTTATTAAGGTATTTTTCTTCAGTAATAAAACCAAGTTGAAAAGCAAGTTTATTTCCTAGATAATCTCTTAATCCAAGTGACCACCAAGACTTACTTTGTTCACCCATTTGATTTTTTAAAATAAGATCAACCGCCGCCTTGGACAAAATTTTGGCCCAAATATTAACCCCTTCAACCTGTCTAAAAGAAAGGCTTTTTTGAAAGAGCATAACAGTTTCCTGATAAACATAAGAGCCTTGAAAAGTCTCATTTAAAAAGGAAAATATCTTAACCTTAGGGTAAGAAAAGCTCTCACAATAAGAAGAAAGTAAGCTAAAAATTTCCTGGGCCTTTTGCTTGAGGTTTGATTCCATTTCCATAAATGGGCCCTGAAATAACAGATGATGTGGCGTTTTTTGAAGCATCAGGCCATCACTTTCATAGCAACCTATTTCTGTTGTTGAGCGGATAACCTCTGCAAAGTTTTGTGCCTTATAATGAAAAACATCTCTTTTATTTGAAATATCCTCTAGGCCACAATTTAATTTAGACCATCCTTGATAAAACTCAAAAAACACCTCACACTCTTGATTCTCCATTCCTTCAATGGCCATAAAAACTTGTTCGTGATTTAGGTGGGAAAAATCGGTCATAACCCAGGAGTAACCGGGTCTAATAATATTTCCTAAAACTGAGTATTCAATATGAAGGCTTGTCTGTCCTTTCTCTAAATCAATTGTAAACTCAGAAGAATCATCAATATGATGCGGAAGTATTCTCCCCTTTTCTTGGGTAGCGCTAAAGCGTATTATATCGCTATTTTTTGAAGGTAAATAGGCCCTTATCTTACTAAGATCTTTAGAAAGAGGTATCTGCATTTTTACTTGGATGAGATGTGTTTTAGGCTCCGTTATATTGAACTTATAGATGATAGGCATTATTTTTCCCTTGCCAAAATTGTCCTTACTTAGATACTACTCAAGGATCGTTAAATTATCCAGTATTGGAAACTAGAGATGGTAAAGATAACTCCAACAGCACTTGATCAGCTTAGGCTCATATTGACCAATGATTTCACTTTGAAAGATAAGTCTTTACGTATCAGTATTACAGGTAAAGAGTGTGATGGCTTTGTCTATGCTATTGGATTTGATGAGCAGCGTGCTGGTGATAAATTATATAAAGCGGCCGACATTGATATCATAATTGATCCCTTTGCTAATTTTTATCTTAAGAACTTTATTATTGACTTCCAAACGAACTACGAACAAGACCAAGAAGGGTTTGTTGTAGAAAATTTGGATCAAGAAAAATTTCATGGAAAGTTCTGGAGAGATTACCCTGAGCTTGCTCCTCAGTTTTAAAGACAACTTTTACTAATATCTTTAAGGATCTTACCATTTTCACATAATTTTATTTCTAAAAACTTTCTAAATTTTAAATCACTTAAATTATAGACAACTCTATGAGGGGCCTTATTGGCCTTAATATTTTCCTTGGCATAAGGCCATAAGACGACTGCTTTTTTGAGTTTGTCTCTGTCTAAACCAAAGTGCAGCCCAGAAGTACTTTGAGAGGGTTGATGTCCATAGCTACCTATATTTTGTTTTAAAAAGCCTTTTTGATTTGTGTAAAGAATGACTCTTGCCCCAATCCCCATTCTATTACTTTGCTGTCCTTCAAGGTGAATCGTTAGTGTTCTTTTTTTATTTCTAGGCCGCGTATTGAGTAAAAGAAAAACTCGTCGTTTAATACCACTCATGCGTACATCTGTTTGACCGACTAACATATCCATTCTTCCATCTTTATTAAAATCGAAGAAAACGGTACCTGAAGGGTTCATGATACCAAGGCCATAATCAAAAGATACATCTCTGAAGGAGTGATCTTTTTTATGCTCAAAATAAAGAAGTTGAGATTTAGGAGGAAAGCCAGAATTATCAACAATTAACTCTTCTAATCCATCAAAATTTAAATCAATCCAAGTGGCCCTTCTATCACCTTGGTTCCAAGGACCTTTAATTAAACTAGACGTATACTCTGTTCTAAAAAAATGAGGTGGAAAATCTATCGACTTTCCTGTCAAAATAGAAGATCGATCTCTTGTTGCATTATCTACCTTAAAAGTAATTTCACCAAGGGCCAAATCCATAATACCATCATTATTATAGTCATGACAGACTGAAAAAACAGAGTTTCCTCCCCCAAGGTTTTCAAACTTTCCAATTTCATCATGCGCAAATGAAGACTCTTTTCCATAATCTTCAAATACACGATCATCATGTTTACCATCATAAAGATTAAGCCACATTTTATTGGATGCCCCTCCAGAGGATGAAACAAGAATGTCGGGAAAACCATTAAGGTCTACATCACAAACAGAGACGCCAAAACTAGGTCTGGCATTGATATAAGAGCTTGTCTCAGAATTATACTCATATTCATTTTTTAAAAGATAGCTTACTTCTAAAAATTTTTTACCATCCCATTTAAATAGCTGGTCCGGGTTAGGAATATTTTTATTATTTTCAATACCAAACCAATGAGCATTAAAGACATCCAACTTTCCATCAAGATCATAATCAAGAAAGACACTAGATGTAATAGTCGCTTTTGGTAATTTAAAAGCATTTGGTATTTGCTTAAACTCAACGACGCCATCAATGAGCCCTCCAAGAAAGGCCTTTAATGGATCTTTAGTAAGCTCTGTTTTTTGACCATGAGGTCCAACAAGGACATCGACAACTCCATCATTATTAAAGTCAGCAAAATTAAGATAAGAAGCCTTTAGACCCCTTGGTAAGTGGTTTCTATTACTTTTAATAAATTTATTCTTTTTAGCATCAAATAAATAAAAGTTAGGAGTAGAAAAAAATTGTGGTAAAAAGACAAGATCTTCACGGTGATCTCCATTCAGATCAACAACGTAAATATGAGATGCCTCTAACTGACCAAGCCCTAACTCTTCAGTCACATCCTTGAATCCATAAAGCTTCTCAGAGTTAAGCTTTTGAAGAGTTAGCGGTTTTTTTTCTATTGTTGAATCAACAGAGGAAAATTGCTTGTGTGAACAAGAAATGCTTAACAAAGTTAGTATCAAAAAAAGAACATTCATTTTAAAAATCTATAATATCTAGTCCGTAACCTTCATTCTTCACAACATTTTCTGTAATTTCTTTTATCACCTTATCTTTATTTTTATCCATTTCCCTAGAGTTCACTTTGAAATCTTTATACAACATTCCACAGGCTAAGTCGTTTAATCGGAGAACATACTTTTTAGTTTCTTCATCAATTTTTTCTGACTCGAGTATAGAAGTAGTACGTGATAAAGTTGCTAACGTTGCATAAATATCTGTCACCATATTAGATATCCTTTTTAGAGGCATCTCATGATCAACAATTTTTTTACCATATTTCATTAATGTATTTTCCACATGAATGGAAAAAGAGCTAACCATATTGGGGACTCTGTCTGCAAACCGAGAAAGCTCAGGGTGACATTTGGTAATAGAGCTTGGCCCAATAAATTTTGAAATTCTTCCTACCGCAAAATCGGTTAAAACCCCTAATGATTTAATGGGGTCTTTTAATGCTGTTGGAACATCAGCCATTTTGCCTAATTCCTTAAGATTCACCGAAGGTCCTCTCATTCCACTTAAAGCAATAAAGGCCCTTAAAATTTCATTCGTACCCTCAAAAATAAGGTTGATCCTTGAGTCTCTCATAATTCTTTCAAATGGATACTCTTTCATATATCCACTTCCGGCCGCGATTTGAAGGGCCATATCTACAACTTCCCAAAGTGCCTCAGAGTTAAATACTTTACATATGGCCGACTCGAGATGGTAGTCCTTAAGACCACGATCCATCAAACCTGTTGTGAAGTAAACAACACTCTCTGAAGAATAAATTTTCGCTGCCATAACCGATATTTTTTCTTGAATAAGCCCAAACTCAGTAATGTAACGATCAAATTGTTTTCTATTGGCCGCTTGCTTTGTCGCAAGCTCTAAAACACTTTTCATTCCTCCTACACAACCTGCGCCTAATGAAAGCCTTCCGCTATTAAGAACATTCATTGCAATCTTAAAGCCTTTACCCTCTTCTCCGATAATATTAGAGGCCGGTATTTTTACATTATCAAAATATACGGCCCTTGTTTCTGAGGCCCTTATACCCATTTTATTTTCTTTGGCACCGAATGAAACACCTTCGCGCTCTTTTTCAACAATAAAACAACTTATTTTTTCAACTGTATTTCCGTCTTGTTCATGTTCTGTTTTACAAAAGACAGTATAAAAGCCAGCAAGGCCACCGTTAGTAATCCAAAGCTTTTGGCCATTAATTATATAATTACCATCCTTATCTTTTACGGCCTTTGTTTTAATAGAATAGGCATCAGACCCAGAAGAAGGCTCTGTAAGACAAAAGGCCGCAATGACTTCACCTGAGGCCAATTTAGGTAACCAGTTTTTCTTTTGCTCATCATTACCATAGAGATGTAGGGCCTTGTATCCAATCGATTGATGTGCTCCTAACATTGTGGCCAAAGATCCATCAAAAGCGGCTACTTGAGCGAAAGTTCTTGAATAAAGAGTATAATCTAAATTCATCCCACCATGCTCTTCTTCAATCCCTAGACCAAAAAGACCTAACTCTTTAAAACCTTCGAAAACTTCATCTGGGATAGAGGCCTCTTCATCCATTTTGGTCGTATCAATATTATCTAAGCAATATTTTTCAATAGCAGAACACATCTCTCTGCCCATTTCTTTTTGTTCATCACTAAAACTTGGAAATGGGAAAACTTGATCTTCATCGACTTGACCAAAAAACAAATTCGTAACAATAGAAAAAATTTCTTTTTTTTCTTCTTCTCCCATACTTATCTCCTTAAAGTAACTGCGATACTAGAATGGTAGCAGTGATTATAACGTGACTACAAGGGCCATTGAGTAGATTAAGAAAGATTCTTTTTATCGATATGCTTAAATAGCTCCCCCAAAATATTAGAAAGGTCGCATACCTTATCAACTCCCCCAAACTCTATGGCCTTTTTAGGCATGCCATAAACAACAGAAGTTGCTTCGTCTTGAGCAAAAGTAGTACCGCCTTCTTTGTGAAGCTCTTTTAAACCTAGTGCTCCATCATCTCCCATTCCAGTAAGGATAATACCGTATAAATTAAATTGGTCTTTTAGATAGATCACAGAATTGAGTAACCAATTTATTGATGGTGAGTATACCTGACCTTTATTATCCATAATAGAAAATGTTAACTTATCATCGCTTATGTAGACACTTGTGTTTTTATCACCTGGACAAATATAAACATGACCATATTCTATAAACATTTCTTCAGAGGCCTCAACTACTTCAGGCAAGCAAGATTCATTTAGTCTCTTGGCCAAAGAAGAAGTAAATAAGCGAGGCATATGCTGAGCAATTATTATAGGAGGAGTATCGGCCGGTAATTGGGGCAATATGTAAGACAGCGCATCAACACCACCAGTAGATGAACCTATAATAATAAGATCCTTACTACTCTTTTTATTATTATAAGCTATTTTTTTTTGAGACAGATCGAAATCGAGTCTTTTAAAAATCTTATTTCTTGTGAAAAGAGAAGCACATACTTCTTTGAGGTTTTCACCAAAAGTATTCCAGCTTTTTTTATCTGGTTTTTCCATAAACTCATGGCTAGGAAGATTTGCTAAATCGATATATTTCTCAGCAGATGATAAATCAACTGAACTAATCATAACAACAAATGGATGATCAGTATTTTCACGAACAACAGTATCTAAATAAGTTAAACCATCCATAACAGGCATATTTATATCTAAAGTCATTAAATCAACTTTAGTATCTTCCATGATGGCCATTGCTTCGACAGGATTACTGGCCTTACCCACAACAACAAAACGAGGATCGGCACTAAGAATAGAGTGAATTTTTTTCACAACGAAAGGTGAATCATCAACAATCAGCACCCTTTTTGCTGAAGATCTATATTTAGGTCTTAAATCTACTTTTGTAACTGTTTCTGAGTTGGAAAAAACAGAAGAGTAAACCATTTTCAACTTAATCATTTCCCCTAGTGAACTCTCTGAAAAACTAAGACATAAATGCCCATTATTATCTAATTTCGTTATTATTCTTTCTAAAATATTTTTTTGAGTTTCTAAGTCAAAATACATCAAAACATGTCTTGCAAAAATCAAGTCAAACTTTTTTTTGGGATAAACTCCATTAATGAGGTTTAAAGTATAGAATTCGCATATCTCATGTAACTCATCTACAACTCTATAGTAACCCGTAAACTCTCCCTGTCCTTTATCAAAAAATCTATCTAAAGGGCCTTTATCAATAGAATATACTTGGTCCTCTGTATAGACTCCATTTTTTGCAAATTCAATTGAATTTTGATCAATATCTGTTCCAATGATTTTTATTTTTCTTAAGTGATGAAGACCGAGATTATTGTTTTCAAGGAAATTAACAATTGACATTGCTATACTATAAACTTCCTCACCTGTAGAGCAAGCGGCAGACCATATATTAACTCGCTCATTTTTAAGAATTTTCGGATATATATATTCATATAAAAAATCTAGCTGTGAAGACTCTCTAAAAAAATATGTCGTGTGTGTTGTTAACTTTGGGATAAGATGTTCAAGTTCTTCATTGATATTACTTTTTAAATGGTGAATATAGTATTCATCACTATTTATCTTCAGTTCCTTACATCTTTTTATTAAGCGTGTTTTCAATGCCTTAATATTTTTTTCACTCAAATTTATCCCCGTAAGATTTGAAACCAACTCCAAAATAGCTAATGGGGGGTCTTCCAAAGAAGCAATCGTCTTTTGATAAATGTTTTTGATATCTACTAGTTTAAAAGGTGTATGAAGACAAAAGAAGATACCTAATTGGGCCATTTTTTTATACAATGTCTCACTTGGAAAATGAGTTATGGAAATGATAGGAATATGCAACCCTTTTTGAGAAATGGCCCCTAAAGAATCATCTTCTAGATCTGGTGCAAAAATACTCACAAAGATAATCTTAGTTTGAAGATTTATACACTCTTCCAGCATTTTTAAAGAGGGAGCAAATCTAGGCGATAGGTTTAAGGCCTCTGAAAACTCTATAAAATATTCTTGAAGCTTTTGCTCTTGATCATATATAAGAATTTCGTCAACAGAAGCTTTAGTATTAACTTGCATTCCACTTGTCATCATCTCTATCAACTGTTTTTTCGATATTTTTACTCTCTGAGTCATGAGAAGTATCTACTTTCTCATAGAGAGCTTTTTTTTCCACTTTATTGCGCTTACGAAATAGTGAAAGCTTTGAAAAACCGCCGCTGGCCCCATCCAAGAATAAGTTTAGTTCCTCTATTACTTTATTAAATGTTTCTGACTCCGTATTTAAAATCCCTGCCTTAGAGGCCAAAAGACCGGCATTATCAGAGTTTTGTTGAGTAATGGATTCCATTTCAACCATGGCCTTATTTGTATGTTGAATACCTGTACTTTGCTCCATTGATGCCATATTAATTTTATCTATGGCCTTTGAAATATTTAATAATGAATTATTAAGGTGTTTAAAAACGAGCTCACAGTCTTTGGAGGTGTCTTTTCCTTGTGAAACTTTATCTTTATTGAGGGATACGACCTGCTTAACTTGTCCTGTACTCGATTCAATAAGGTTAGTGATTTCTTCTGCTGCTTTTCCACTCATAGAAGCAAGTTTGCCTATCTCTTCAGCAACGACAGCGAAACCCTTACCGTGACTACCTGCTCGAGCAGCTTCAATTGAAGCATTAAATGAAAGGAGCCTTGTCTCAGCAACAATTTCATTAATGACCTCAGTTTTTTCGTGTATTTTATCCATTAAATTTTCAATTTCCGCCAACTTTATATTTGATCCTTCAATCTCTTCCATTGCTTCGAGCATCGCATCCAAAGCATAAGTGGCCTCAGCACTTTGTTCCCTACTTAAAGTTGTCATATCTATTGTTTGTCTCACGTTAACTTCAGTTTGTGTAAGCATCGCCGTCATTTCGTCAAGATTAGTCACAGTACTTTCTATCGCGGCCCCCTGCTCAGTTGTAGACTCCGATAATTTTTGACTTGCATGTTCAATTTCACCAGAAATATTTTTAAATTGACCGGTTGATTTTCTTAACCCTTTAACAAAACTTAAAACAGGACTCGAAAGTACTTTCCCTATAAAAAAACCAAACAAACAAGAGACCACCATCAAAATAATCCCTGAAATGATGATTTGATCTCTATACTTTTTAATTAATAAAGTGACCTTATCATATCTATTCTCAGAAACTAGAAATAGTTTTTCATTTAAAAACTTAATCGGAGATACTTTCCTAAGAACTGTTAGATTCGCTATATTCGTAACCAAGCTCTCTTCCGATAGGTTTTGCTCACCATCTTTTATAAAAGACGTCAGTGGAGCTAAGCTCGAATGAGTAATATCATTTAAGTAGGATTTAGAAATTAATCTCATTTGAGAGTCTAATAAAAAATTCTCCGATTGCTTGTTATCAAAGTTTATGGAGTCATAAATCATGCTCCCATTTACTTCTAGAAAAAGTGAAAAAGGCAAATTCGGATACTTTAAAATGAGATAAGATGTATTTTTTTGCTCGTGAAAATGGTGTTTACCCCATTTTGAAAACCTTACTCCAGGCAGAGCTTTTTTGGAGCTTTTAAATGCTTCATATAAGGAAGGTGTAATTTCTTTTAAACTTTGTATCTTTTGCCCTAAATCTAGTCTTTTTTGAGAGCTATAAAAAATTCTACCTGTCTTTGAGATTGCATATACGTTAAATTCTTCTGATAAAATTATTTTTTGTAATTCATCATCTATATTTTTAGAAATGTTTTTAATTTCCTTTAATGGCCCTTTACTCTCTCCCAAAAAATAATCATTTAGAATGATGCTCGAAATGTTGTCTAACTGTGTTAAGTTCTTAATAACCTCTGGAAGTTTATCTCTATCAACGTTCTCGCTTTGTTCAAACTTATTAACTAACTTCTTTCTTATTTCCTTAAGCTGATTCTCACTAATACTATCAATATCGATCTTTTCTATAGTTTTAGATAAAGATGCGAGGTTGCTTTTAATTTTTTCATTATATTCCAATTTAGTGATGACTTGAAAAGATTCCCCTAAAATATTTTGTATATTATTTGCAGCACTTAAATGTTGGGCCTTTGTATTTAACTTCTCATTTTTATTAAAAAGATCTTTAAATAAATCAAAATTAAAATACCCTAAAAGAGAAAAAGGTAATATTGCCGCTAAAAAAAACGCCATTACTAGCTTTGATCTTAATCCAAAAATTTTCATACTCATTACCTATTTTGAAATAGTTCTCATATCTTCTTTTGTTATACATTTAGATAAATCAATTAGATTTATAAGATTTTCACCTTTTTTCCCCACACCTAGAAAGAACTGTTTACTAAAATCAAGTTCTAAATGAGGATTTGTATCGATTTCGTCTTTATATATATTTTGAACATTAACTATATCATCAACAAGAACTCCAACCTGAGTTTCTTCTGTTTCTACAATTATTATAAAGCCTTGTTTTTCTTTATTAATCTCTTTATTAAACTTTAACCGCAAGTCAATAACACTAATAATACGGCCCCTTAAGTTAATAATTCCTAAAAAATAATCCTTCATATATGGAACTGGCTTACAAGGTGTATTTTTTATAACTTCTTTTATATCTAAAAGAGACACTCCAAACAATTCACTGTTAATCTCAAAAACAAGATACCTATTATTTATATCATCCTGAGACAATTGAGCTTGAGCATTATTTTCAGACATGTCTAACTCCCCCTGCTAAAATCTCTTGTATATTTAAAATAATTCCTGGCTCACCATCAGACAAAATCGCACCACCAGAAAGACCAGGGACTTCTTCCATCTCCTTACCAAACTTTTTAACGACGATTTGTTGTTGCTCGATAATCTCATCGACGACAAAAGAAATTCTTTCACCATCTACTTGAACAACAAGGGCCTTTTCATTGTCAAAGACCATCTTTTCAACTGTTTCTTTATTTTTGTTTAATATTTTTGAAAGTGAGATAACAGGAATTAATCCTCCTCTTAAATTTAAGACGCGGCCTTTTCCTGTTTTTTCGATATTAAAATTCTTAAGCTCTAATGTCTCAACAAGCTGAGAGACAGGTATGATGAAGTTCTCATCATGAACTCTAACAATCATTCCATTTATAATAGATAAGCTTAATGGTATCACAAGTTTAAATACGGTACCCTTTCCTGGGTCACTTGTAATTATAATATTACCCTGTAAACCCTCAATGACCTTCTTGACGACATCCATACCAACACCTCTACCTGAAATTTCAGTTACCTGAGATGCTGTAGAAAAGCCTGGGTGAAAAATAAAGTTCCAAACCTGATCATCTGTTACCTCATCTTCACTATTGATAATTCCTTTTTCTAATGCCTTTTCTAATATTCTTTCTCGGTTTAATCCTCCACCATCGTCTTCAATATAAATTTCAGCGACAGACTCTTTTTGTATGGCCTTTACAATAAGAGTTCCTTCTCTAGGCTTTCCATTTGAAACCCTTAGTTCTGAATCTTCAATACCATGATCGATTGCATTTTTAATTATATGAATTATTGGATCAGTTATTTTATCTACTATAGTTTTATCAAGCTCAACCTCATCACCTTTTAAAACTATCTTGAGTTGTTTATTGGCCGTCCCCGAAACATCACTAGCAATTCTTTTTATTTTTTGAAAAAGTTTTTTTACAGGGATCATTCTTAAAGATAAAGTTGATGTACTGATATCATGAACAATCTTATTAAGATATTCGATCGTCTCAAACACTCTTTTATCATTTAAGTTATTTTGTTCTTTGTAATTGTTTAGTATCGATTGATTAATAACCAGTTCACCAACATAATTAAATAGATTATCTAGTTTTTCTAAATTGGTCCTGATAAACTCTGGTGAACTATGAGTTTTCTCACTTTTAGGTATATCCTTTTGATCTAATTCTTCTTTCTTCAATACTTCGGATTTCGTTTCTGGTTCTTCATTCTTTATTTCAGCTACATCACTTACAGTACCCTGCTTAAAGCTCTGATGATGACTTTGTACCCAATCAACATCTAAAGGCATTAATTCTTTTTTCGCATAAGCTTTTCCAAAATCTTTAATTTTATCAACCCATTGGAAAAAGAACAGCTTAATAGAACTATTCCACACAATACTTCCTGATTTTAAATCAACAAGTATATTTTCAAATTCATGAAGGTATTTTGCTAATTCATTTAAACCAGCAATTTGAGAACTCCCCTTAAAATTATGAGCATAAAAGGCAAGTTTATTTATTTCATCTTCACTTATAGATTCATTTGTAAGCTCAAGAAACACAGTCTCGAAACCTTCAACATTTTCATCTATTTCAGGAAGAAAGTCGTCATCAAATTCTACAGTCACAGTTATACCCATTTTACGATTGATTTATTATCGGAATTGTTGAAAAATACTATAAAAGAAGAATGTCTTGTTTTTGTGATTCCTGACTAACAGAGTACGCTATGACTAAAATCTTAATAATTGACGATAATAATTTCCAAAGAAAAAAAATAATCTCAATTGTAGAAGAAAACTATGATTTTGAAATAACTCAGGCAGCTGATGGCCTTGAGGCACTAAAAATCGTCGAAGAAGCCAGCCCAGACATAATATTTTGCGATATCGTAATGCCTAATATGGACGGGATTGAGTTCTTATCAGAGGCCACAAAGAAATTCCCGACTATTCCAGTTGTGATGCTCACGAGCGACACAGAATCAACCCAGAAAGAAAAATGTCGAGAGCTAGGGGCCAAGGCCTTTTTAGGAAAACCACCAACTAAAGATAAGTTGACGTTTGTTATCAACAAAATTCTTAAAACTTAAAGGTTCGGTAAAATAATTCCTTGCAATAATAATAATGAAAAATTTTTTTATCTACCTTAAAATCATTTTAAGGGTTTATTCTTATGGGAAACAATTTTATTCAAGATTTATTGGACAAGATTAAAAGTAAACTGTCCAAAGGATCAGATGAAGACCAGGATTGGGTCGATGAAGCTAATGAAGATGAGATAGATGATGAGCTATCTCAAAGAGATTATAATGACGAAGAAGAACTAGAAGAAGAGTTTGAAGAGCAAGAGCATTCTACGAACTTCGTTGAAATGAAAAAGCCTAAAGCTAATATATTCAAAAAGTTTTTTAATAAAGATAAAAACAAATCACCGAAAGAAAATATATCTAAAATTCAAGACTATTTATCAGATCTGAAGGCCGAAAGCTTTATTAGCTCATTTTTCTCTCCTCATAAACGGATTATTATAAACAACTACTTCATCATTTTTAGCTTTCTATTTGGTGCTTATTATACTGGTACAATTTTAGCAACAAAGCTCTCTACCCTTTTATCTCCCTCTTCAAAAACACGTTCTCTGATGCCATACAAAAAACCCTTTAGGCCAATAAGCTTTAGTCCTATTGAGCAGTATAATATTTTTAATGCTGTTGAACGGCTCGATGGTGATATAAAAGATAAAAAACCAGGAAAAGAAAAGAAAAAACCAAAATTCTGTCACTCATCAGATAAAAAAAGCTCTCTTCCACTAAAGCTTGTTAATACAATAGTTCTTCAAAACTCTAAAAAATCGGTCGCTTCAATTCTTGTTCGCAACGACAGAGAACCAAAAAGTTTTCGTGAAGATGAGACCATTCAAGGTCTAGCTAAAATTGGTAAAATTAACCGTTTAAATATTGTCTTTAAAAATCTCAATAATGAAGATTGTGAGTTTATTGAGAATATAGATAAAAACCTAGAACAAAAATTTGCCAAGAAAAACATGAGAATTCTTGACCCCAAAAAAGGTAAAAAACTCATTGATAACCTTGCTCTTGATAAAGGTATCGTTAATGTAGGTAATACTTTTAAAATTAAAAATAGTATCCGTGAAGAAATGCTTGGTGATATAAGTAATGTTCTTACTCAAGCAAGGGCCATCCAAATTAAAAATCCAAACGGTACCCTGTCTTTTAAAATGACTGAAATTGTACCAGGCAGCATATATTCTAAGCTTAATATTAAAGATGGCGATATTTTGACTAAAATTGATGGAAAAGAAATTCGTAATCTCAATGAGGTTATGGGTCTCTTTGGAAGGATAAAAGATATAGAAAACTTGTCTATCACTGTAAAAAGAGATGGAGAAGAGGAAACTCAAGAATATAAGTTTGAAGATTAGATGAAAGTGAGTTTAAAAATGAAAAAATGGATTATGATTGCTTCCCTTTTAATTTCTGGGTCTAGTTGGTCTCAGTTTAATAAATATAAATCAAAGACTAACTATCAAAACCTTCCACAAGACAATAAATCAGATCCTAATGATGTTTTTGGAAGAGGAACTGGCATTAATAATGTCAAAGACATTCCAAAAAACAAAAAATATGTAAATTTAAATCCTGAAACAGCTTTTGGGCCTGAAGTTGTAACGAGTTTTGATTTTCCAAATACTTCTCTCATTGATCTCACTAAACATATGCAAAAGCTTACAGGTATTAACCTTATACTTGATAAAGACTTAAAGGGGAAAGTTAGTATCCTGGCTCCAAGTCCTATTACTGTTGGTGATGCATGGAAGGCCTATTTAACCGCACTTAACTTAAATGGCTATACTCTTGTTAAAAGTGGCTCCTTTTACAATATCGTTAACTCTAGAGATATAAGGTACACACCTACCAAGATGTATACCGGAAACTATACTCCCGATACAGAAAATTATGTTATGAGAATTATTCCTCTAAAAAATATCAACTCTACTGAGGTAACAAGAAGTTTTAGACCTTTTATGTCTCGCTATGGACGTATTATTGAAATTCAACAGACAAACACCATTATCATCCAAGATACCGGTACAAATATTAATAGACTCGTAAAACTTATTAAATTTATCGATGTCCCAGGTTATGAAAAAAGCCTTCAAATCATCCATGTTAAAAACTCATCTGCTTTAGAAATCTCTAAATTACTTGGTCAGATTTTAAAAGAAGACAACAAAACAAAGTTTAAAGGCAAACAAAATGAGGCGGATATTAGTAACCTTATTGCAGAGCCGAGAACAAACTCCATTATTGCTATGGCCAATGCTCAAGGTGCCAAACAACTAAAAAAGTTAATAAACAAATTAGATGTTAAGCTCATCACTAATAGCACTGGTCAAATCCATGTTTATTACTTAAATTACGGCGACTCTGAAACGCTAGCAAAAACACTCAATGACCTTGTTACAAGTGCAAAAGTTGATTCAAAGTCTCGTTTTACTAAAAAAGAGGATAGTGCTTCTACCGGTTTATTTAACGCTGAAGTAAAAATCACTGCTGATAAGGCCAACAACGCCCTAGTTGTTACCGCCTCCCCTACTGACTATCTTACAATTAAAGAAGTTATTAAAAAGTTAGATATTGCCAGAGATCAAGTTTATGTTGAAGGTATGATCATGGAAACTTCCGTTAACAGATCTACTGGTTTCGGTATTAGTATTGTAGGTGCCTACGGAAGTGGTGGCGCTGGTCGGGCCGGATTTACAGGCGGCTCTGGTGATTTAGCGGCCCTCTTATCAGGTAATATAACAAGTCTTGGAGGACTTTTTGCTGGTCTAGGTGCTGGTAAAAAAATTACGACAAAAGGTCCAAATGGTCAGGATATAGAAATCAATTCTGTTAACGCTCTCATTACAGCGGTTGCGGCCAATAGTGATACTAACGTATTGGCCACACCACAAATTCTAGCGCTAGATAATACAGAGGCATCTTTTGAGGTTGGTGAAACAGTTCCTATACCTGAACAGACAAACACGGCAAACGGAAGTACACAAACTAGTGTTAAGCAACAAAAGGTAGCATTAACACTTAAAATTACTCCACAGATAAATAAAGTGACACGATTTATTAAACTTAAAATTGATCAAAAAATAGAAGACTTCTCTCAACGGGCGCTTACTTCTGGTGTTGGAGGCGTGGCCACAACTACTCGAAGCGCAGTCACAACAGTGGTTGTAAGAGACAAAGATACAATCGCTATGGGTGGACTCATGAGAGATAATGAAGTGGTTAAAGTTAATAAGGTTCCCCTACTCGGTGATATTCCAGTAGTAGGATGGCTCTTTAAAAACCAATCAAAAGATGTAAACAAAGTAAACCTACTCTTTTTCCTTACTCCTAAGATCCTTTCGAGTTATGAGAAAACTGTAAGTGCTAAAGTTAAAGACCTTCTCAATAGAAGAAGTAAACACCTTAAAGATGTTCTTGGTGAAAACGATCCATTTGGCACTACCGTTAAAGGACTTTATGAAAAAGTTAAAAAACAAGAGCAAGGACCACTCTATGACCTTGAAGATGCAGAAAAATATAAAAAGCAAAATGAATTCAATGAAGGTATAAAAGGAACGGAGGACGAGCTAGGAAATAGCTCTCCAGATTATAAGACAATTATTCAAGGTGTTAAACAAATGAAGTCCGCCACACGACCTTTTAAGGTTATAAAAAGATAAGGGACAAGTTTTGACTAATATGAACGATACAATAACTCAATTAGAGGACCAAAAAGAAAAAATTGGGCAACTTTTACTCAAGCATACCTCATTAACGAATGAACAACTGAATGAGGCCCTTGATCTCCAAAAGTCATCAGGAATGCTTTTGGGACAAATACTGCTCAAAAAGAACTACATACACCCTCACGATATTGTTAAAGTACTCTGTTACCAAATCGACATTCCCTATTATGATGAAATTCATCTTGATGAAATTGACCCAAATCTCATTATCGATATTCCTATTAATTATGCTAAGCACCACCAAATAATTCCCATTTTAGAAACAGATGACTACGTTACAGTCATTCTTACTGATCCTTTTAACTTTGATACTCTTAATGACTTACAAGAAATATTCAAAAAAGAAATAAAAATACAAGTTAGTCCGCCAATCAAAGTTGAAGAGGCGATTAACAGAATCTATGAGAAGGCCAATAAAAATGTGGTTGATACTCTCGAGCATGAGTTTGAAGAAAACCTTGACCTTGAAGGCCCGATAGATATTCTCGATGCAGGTGCAGATGAAGCTCCTGTTATTCGTTTTGTAAACTCAATCATCTTTAGGGCCGTTAAACTAAAGGCCAGTGATATTCATATAGAACCCTACGAAAAAGAAACCGTTTATAGGTTTCGTATCAATGGTGTTATGGCAGAAGATCTTAGGCAGCCCATAAAGACACATTCTGCCGTGACTTCAAGAATCAAAGTTATGGCGAAACTCGATATCGCAGAAAAAAGACTACCCCAAGATGGTAGAATCAAAATTAAAATTGCAGGAAAGGATGTTGACCTAAGGTTAAGTACAGTCCCCATTCAACACGGTGAAAGAATCGTTATGAGGGTTCTTGAAAAAGGTAGTACTGTACTTGGACTAGAAAGTCTTGGTTTTAGTGGATCCGTCCTTAAACAATTAAAAGAATTATCAAATAAAAAACATGGTATTGTTTATGTCACTGGTCCAACAGGTTCTGGTAAAACGACTACCCTATTTGCACTACTCGATAGAATAAACAGTCCTGATAAAATGATCATCACCGTTGAAGACCCAGTCGAATATGAAATCCCTGGTATTTCTCAAATTCAAGTCAACAGTAAAATTGACCTTAGTTTTGCGCGAGCTCTAAGGGCCATTGTTAGACAAGACCCAGATGTTATTATGGTCGGTGAAACAAGAGATCTTGAAACGGCCACTATGGCGGTAGAAGCTTCTCTTACAGGTCACTTTGTCCTATCAACCTTGCATACAAATGACTCCTCTTCTGCACCTAACAGACTTATTGATATGGGAGTACAACCCTTTCTTATTGCATCTTCTTTAAGTGCTGTTTTGGCCCAAAGACTTGTTCAAACATTATGCCTGGACTGTAAAAGACCTCATAATGTAACACCAAGTGACTTAGAAATCCTAGCATTAGAAGAGTTACCTAAAGAAGCAACTCTATATGAGGCAGTTGGCTGTCCTAAGTGTAATCAAAAAGGTTATGTTGGTCGTACAACTGTTTCTGAACTTTTAATCATAACTGATGAAGTCAAACCTCTCATCCTTGCAAAAGCTGATGCAGGAAGTTTGAAAAAACTTGCCATTTCTCAAGGAATGCGTACCCTCAGACAGGATGCCATAAATAAAGTTCTTCAAGGAATAACTTCCATTGATGAGCTTGTTAGGGCCATTCAAGAAGAAGATGAAGAAGAATACTAAAACTAAATTTTAGGTATTACTTATGGCCATATTTAATTATTCCGGAATCGATAGATCAGGCAAAGAGATAAAATCGACCATCACTGCTGAAAATGCATCTATCGCCAAAACAAAGCTACGTAGTAATGGTGTAATGCTCCTTTCAATAAAAGAGCAAAAATCAAAAGAGGCCAAAAAAAAATCTTCTCTTATAGGCCCACGAATAAATATTCAAGATATTTCCTTAATGACGAGACAACTGGCGACTCTCACCAAGGCCAGAATACCTATTGTTGAAGCGCTGACCGCACTTCAAGACCAAACAGAAAACCCTCAACTCAAAGTAATTCTTTCTGAAGTTAAAACTAAAGTGAACGAAGGTACTTCTCTAGCGCAGGCCCTGGCCGATTACCCAAAGGTTTTTAGTAACGTCTATACCAATATGGTTGATGCTGGTGAAAAGTCAGGAACCCTTGATGTTGTTTTAATAAGGTTGGCCGAATTTTCGGAAAATCAAGTTAAATTAGGAAATAGAATTAAAGGCGCTATGCTCTATCCCCTGATCATGATTATTATGGGGACTTTGATGATGGGAATCATATTTGTTTTTGTCATTCCAAAAATTACAAAAATATTTATTTCTATGAAAAAAGAGCTCCCTTTACAGACTGAGATATGTATTTGGATTTCAAACTTTCTTCAAAATTATTGGCATGCCTGTATTATTGCGATTATTTTAGGTTGGGCCATCACAAAAAAATATATCACCACAAAAAATGGTGAAAAAATATACCATAAACTAGTCCTTCGTCTTCCCATCATTGGTGAACTGGCCCGAATGATTAACGTTGCTCGCTTTTCTTCAACCCTATCAACACTGCTAAATTCAGGTGTACCTATACTGGCCGCTATGAAAATCGTTCGCAACCTCATCGGAAATGTCCATATGCAAAAAGCTGTTGAAGAGGCCCGTATTTCAGTCAGTGAGGGCTCGAGTATGATAGGACCTTTGATAAAATCAGGTTATTTTCCTTCAATGGTGACTCATATGATTAAGCTAGGAGAAAAATCAGGTGAGTTAGAAACAATGCTGCAAATTGTTGCTGATAATTATGAGGATCAAGTTGATGTAAAACTAAGTGGACTAACCTCAACGCTTGAACCTATAATGATGATCGTTATGGGGGGAGCTGTTGGTTTTATTATATTCTCAGTCGTCGCCCCTATGATGGAACTTAATCAAATTTAAGGGGACCAATTGTGAAAAAACAAAAGTTTCAATTTATGAAAGTAATGGCCCAGTCTCAAGCTGGTTTCTCGTTACTTGAAATTCTTATTGCTCTGACGCTCATGGGTATTGCTGGTACATTTGTTGCTGGTAAAATCTTTGATCAACTACATGAAGGTCGTGTAAAGGCCGCCAAAATTCAAATGGATGCTTTAAAAAACCAGCTTATGCAGTTTAAAAGAAAATGTTTTGCCTACCCTACTTCATCTCAAGGCTTAGAAGCGCTTGTTAGTAAACCAAGTGGTGGCGGTAGAGAATGTAAGGATTATCCACCAAATGGCTTCATTGAAGAAGTACCTTTGGATCCTTGGGAATACGACTATGCTTATACATCCGATGGAAGAACATTCAACATCATCTCCTATGGAGCAGATGGACAAGAAGGTGGTGAAGGAGAAGACGCAGACATTCCTCTTAAACAAAGCAAATAGAGGACAAGCTGGCTTTTCCCTTCTTGAAATTCTAGTCGCACTAACATTAGGGGCCATGCTATATGGCCTCTTTGCTACATCCGCTAATGACTCTAGAGATCATCTTGATCAAGTTATAAATAATTTTAAAAGGGCCATTCGCTTTTCAATTGATGAAGCGGTCTTAAGAAACACTGTTATTAGACTCCACTTCGAGCTTGAAAAAGAACCTCAAAGCTGGGCCGTAGAGTTTGGCCCTGACTCTCAATTTGTTCTTCCTAATAAAAAAATTGAGTCTAGAGCTAAGTTAGGTGAACTGGCCAAAGAAGAGCAAGAAAACGAATTTAGAGAGCTAAATAAAAAATTTAATCCCGTCAGTGAATTTAATGATGGTTTAAGAGAAATTTCACCACTCGTTCGAATTTTAGGTGTTGGCTCGTCCTTAAGTGATGAATTAATCTTAGAGTTCGAACATTCACTCTATGTTTATCCCACGGGTGAAAAAGATAATGGTATTATTATCTTAGCAACAGATGAAGAAGTGGCCTCGTTAAAAATTGATCCTTTCACTCTTGAATTGGAGACTCAATATAGGCCTCTTAAAATTGAAGGAAAAACAATTGAACAAATCGAAGCGCAAAAATTTGAAATTGCCAAAGACATGTTTGAAAGTTGGAAACGAAAATAAGCAAGGCTTTGCTCTTATAGAAGTAATGATTGCTATTTTTTTGTTCGCTGTGTTTTTTGCTGTCTATGCCACTTCTAATGGATTTAATATCGCTAGCTCTGAGCAACTCAAAGAGGAAATTCTCCTTAGGCAACTTGCTCAAAATAAAATTAATGAAATCATTGAAAACCCACCTAAGGAGTTTTCTAAATCCTTAACGCTTGGCCCGGGAAAGACAAAAGAAGTTAAAGGGTATGAGAATTATACGACCACAGTCGTTTACAAAGAAATGCTTCTTCCTGATTATAAAAAAATGAAAGGACTTGACCCTGAAGAGGCCAATGAACAAAACAGTAATAATCAATTTGAAGAAAAGGTGTACGATAAAGTTAAAGAAAATATGGAAAAACTTATTTGGCAGGTCGAAGTCACTGTTAAAAATAAGATAACTGAAGCGAAGTATAGTGTTTCCACTTGGCTTTACAACCAGAAGGCTAAAGTTGATGTTCAAAACTTCTAAGGCCCATGAAGAAGGTTTTACACTTATAGAGGTACTAATATCAGTAACTCTTTTATCATTAATGATGGTTTATGTTTTTACGACCATAGAATCTTCCATAAATACGAAGGAAACAATATCCGCTGAAGATGAAGATTTTATGCAAATTGAAACTTTTTTTTCGCGTGTTCAAATTGACTTCAGCCAAATATATTCACCAAGTTTTTTTGAAGCACCCTATAAAGAGCAAAGTAAAACTGATGATAATCCTTACGCAGAAATAAAAAAGTTTATTCCCACAGATCGATTTAAATCTATTACTGATGGTCTCAAACCAGTACCCATCATAGACAACCCCAATAAATCAAGCCTCATATTTTTGACATCCTCAAATCGGCGTAAAGTACAAGACAGTAAACAGTCTCGTTTTGGCTGGGTCGAGTATGGCCTGCGTTCATCTACTTTGGATGATGATTTAAGAAAAAGGCCTGAAGGTGGTCAAGAGATTTATAGAAGCTTTGAGGCAGATCATATTTATAGCGAATCATTTAATTGGGATAAACTCAACTCTTATGTGCTGCTTAGGCATGTCAAAAACCTACGCTTCTTTTTTTGGGATGAAACCAAAGAGGACTGGGTAGAAAGGCTCAGAGAGCGAAGCAAACCTAAGAGTCCTGTGAGACTAATCAAGGTTGTGATAAACTGGATTGATCGAAATGGTAATGAGCTCGAGTTTGAGAGAAGCTTTAGAACTTTATGGACCTATTTTGATGTAGAAAAAGATCAAAAGCAAAAATGGGAAGCTAAAAATGCGACGCCAAAATAAATGGTTTCAAAAAGATGATGGGATTGCCCTATTAATGGTCTTAACGTCCATAACCATCCTCACCTTTTTATTGGCCGAATTTACTTTTGACACCAACCTAAACAAAATTAAAGTTCAAAATAAAATGGATATATTACAGGCCAGACTAAATGCTGAAGCAGGTGTTAACTTTGCTTTAGCAAAACTTAGGATTTATCAAAAAGGCTATAACCTCTTAGAAAAAAGAAAAGAAATTAGAGATGTTTTTGGACCTGATAAACTTGAGGCCAGTATTAAAACACCATTCATTTACCCTATTCCTATAGGTGGGGATCTTAACATCATTCAAAAAACGGCGCTTCAAGAAATGGATAAGAATATGCTTATTCGTGGTGGCCTTCAACTTAGCTTAGATAGCGTCTCAGGTTTTATAAACCCTAATAACCTAAGCCTTCATAAAAAACTAAACACCAAAAGCCCCAAAAAAAACGAAGAAGAGGACTTTTCAAACTATGAAGAAAATGACGAAACAAATAAAACTTTTTCTCAACTGACTCAAGAAATTCTTATTGAGACACTTGAAACAAGCATGCAAGAAGAAAAAGAAAAAAGTGAGACCTTTGAAGCACTTTATGGGGATCTTGAAGCAGACCTGCTGATCAAAGAGCTAACATATTATGTTTCTGACCCTAGAGAAATGGACGAAGCTGATAGGGCCCTTGTTGATTCTAAGTTTATTGAAAGTGGAGTATTCCCAAAACATGCCCCGCTCAGTTCCATTAGTGAACTCTACCTCTTACCAAGTTGGAAAGATGCTATTGTCGATCTCCTCAAAGAAAGGATATCAGTATATCAAGTAGGTGTTATTCACCTTAACGAAATAAATTCACAGCAACTCAAAGTAATTTTCCCTCAAATTAATAAAGATCAAATCAAAGAGTTTTTTAAATATCGAGATGGAGACCCTGGAGAAAAAATTGAACCAAGCCCATTTAAAAATGAAGCCGAGTTTAAGAGCGTCATCGTAAGTAATTTAGGTGTGGTAGGCAGCGAGCAATACGATGATCGAGTTAGGAGACTGAAAGCGTCAGGCTTAAGTATAGGGATTGCTTCAAAGCTCTTTCGAGTTACATCAACAGGCATTTATGGAAATGCCAAATATACTGTTGAGGCCATAATCGACTTACCTTTTAAGCCCTTACCACCTCCTAAAAAGAAAAAAGATAAAAACAAAGACGGTGAGGCCAAGGGTGATGAGCCTCCTGAAAAGTCTAAGGATGAGCTTACTGATAGTAAAAAAGAGGAAAAACCCGTTCCTCGCGAGTTGATGCTTCCAAGGGTTGTTAATATCACAGTCATTTAACCGATCTTTTTAGTGTGGAAAATTCTTTTACGATCACATTCTGCTATATTCTGTTAAAATAAATCTAGTATGAAAATTCTTGCTATAGACATAGGAACTTACTCAGTAAAATTCTACGAAACAGTTATTGAAAGACGTAGAATTAAAATTATTCATTTTCATGAAGTATTAATATCGCAATACACTTCTGAAGACATTCATTTGGCCAGTTCTTTAGATAAAACGCAAAGTCAAATTTTAATTGATTTCTTCCAAGAGTATGATTTTGATGGGAAGATCATTTTTCAATTACCGAATCGTCATATTACGACAAGGTACCTCGATATACCTGTTACAAATAAGAAAAAAGCCGAAATGATGATTGGTTTTCTTATCGAAGAGACAATTCCATTTAGTTTAAATGATATTCATTACACTAAAAACTTTTATAAAAACAAAGTTAAAACAAAAGCAACCGTCCAAATTACAACGAAGAAGCAATTTGATGACTATCTTCATTCACTTGATCAGGCCAATTGCATACCTAATTACCTTACAAGTGAAAACTCCCTTATAGAGAGTTGGGTTAAAGAAAATAATATTAATAATCCTGTTGCGTTAATGGATATTGGTCATCAAACGACTAAAATTTATTTTATCGTTAATCAACGAGTTATCTCCAATCATATTAGTCACATTGGTGGTAAGCTTATTAATGATGTCATCGCTCACACCTATCAAATTCCAAATGACGAGGCCATTATTTATAAACATGATAATTGTTTTTTTCTTACTGAAGATCAATTTGAGAAAGTTAATGAATCTCAAAAAGAGTTTGGTCTTCTCATGAAAAAGACTTTCTGGCCCTTAGTTCTCGATTTCAAACGTTGGGAACTTGGGTGTCGACTTGATTATAATGCTAATGTCGACACTCTTTATTTGTTAGGTGGAACATCACAAATCAGAAATATTGATAATTTCCTGACAGAGTCTTTGAACACAAAAACAAAAAGGTTAGATTTATTTCACAATAATAATGTCGGAGAGGAAAATTTAACTGATAAAGATAAAATCACCTACTCTCTCACAAACCAAATGACTTCTAGTATCCTAAATAAGAAGTACCCAACAAATTTTCTAACTGGTAACTATTCCGTTAGCGGCTCTGACAATATTCCCATTCACTCTATAGCATTTGTTGCAAGTCGAACCTTTATGCTTTCTGTATTCGCTTCTTTCTTGCTCCTTATAAATATCTTCCTTCTTAAAGTAGAAGAAAAAGCGATAGACCTTAAGCTTAATACTTTGCTTAAAAGTCCTTCACTCAATATGACGGCCCGGGAAAAAAGAAGTTTTAGAAAAAGCCCTAGCCTAATCCTTAAAAGTCTAAAGAGAAAAAATATTGAAATAGGAAACGAAATTGCCACACTAAAGTCTGCAAAAAAAATCAACGCCGTTAATAGCTTAAATGATTTAAGTAAAAGACTCGGTCGTAACAAAGAAGTCGACGTAGTCTTTTTTGAAACTCTTAAGCAAGATACTAAAGTGCTTTTCGAATCTAAAGATGCTACATCTTTAAAAAATGTAGTCAAAAGGGTTACATCCTTTAACCTTCCTAACGCTAAAGTTACCTACAAAGAGGGTGATAAAAGCTTTGAATTAACATACAACGGAATATAGTTTATGGAAGAAAAATCACTTCTTAAAAAAATTGATGAGTCTCTATTCAAAGGGATTGATAATCTTTTATCTCAGCATGCATTTCAAAATATCTTTGAACAAACTTCCTCTCTAGATGAAGAAATCCAAAAAGTTATCAATCAACTTTTTGCCATTATTGTTGTCCTGCTCCCTATTGCTGGGTTTTCTTATGTCGCTTATAAGAATTATCAATCCTCTCAACATGTAAACGATAAGCGCCATATCATAAGCTCAGTATCTTCTTTTCTCGAAAAAAATAATTACTCCCATAAAATTCAGTCAGAAGTTTTATCCAAGTCCAAGATCAATACTAAAAATGAATTTGAGAGTAAAATTCTATCTCTTTTTCCAGCAGGAAAAATACCTTCAAAATCATTAGAATTTCTTAACTTCAAACAACATAGCCCTACTAAAAACTTAGTTCAAAGCAATATTGATATTTCTATTAAAGGAATCACACCAGAACTACTATCATCTCTAACTGATAAGCTTATTAATAGAGAGAAAGTTAAGATTGCTCAAATCCAAATTGAAAAGGACCCTAAAACTAGTTTACTCAAAGGGAAGATGCATGTTATCCATTTTGGAAAGGCGGCTTCAAAATGATGAGAAAAAAAGTATCCAGTGAAAATTACGAATTAGATCCTCAAATTTATAGTAAGACCTCTAGCACGATTAAAATTATTTTTTTGACCACTGTCTTTTTAATTCTTGGCTTCTTTGCAAACTTTTCGGCCAAAGAAAAATTGACTGCATTTCTTGGCAATTCTTTAAAAAATAATACTCAATGTCCTGTAAATTTTTCTTCACTTAAAATTAAAAATCTTATTTTTAAATACAACCTCAAAGACCCAGAGATACTAGGAAGGTGCTTTGGGAACCCATATATAACTCTTCCTCTCAGCAACCTTAGTTTGGCATTAACAAGACCTACCCTTGTTCCTCCAGGTCTTAAAATCAGTTCTCAAGTCAAACATCTTGATACAAATTTAAATATTAATGGAATCTTAGGCATTGGAGATAACATAGTTAATATCGATAATTCCACCATTGATTTAAATACTCTCTCCCCTCTTATACCTGAATTAGAAATTCTAGGTACTATTAAGCTGAACTCGCACATTGTCCTTGATGATAAGGGCCCTAAGAGTGGAAATATATCTCTTAATTCAGATAATATTACTATTCCGTCCCAAACGATAAAGGGATTTAATCTCAATAATATACCAATCGGTAATATACTGCTAAATGCCGTTATGGAAAAAAAGAATGTTCTTAATATAAAGCAACTTATTATTGGTGATGCCAATAGTCCCATAATCTCAGAAATAAGTGGCACTATTACACTCTCTCCAAGTTACATGCCTAGCTCCATGCTAAACCTAAAGGGAAAGCTTAAAGTTTCTCCCGACTTTCAAAGAACTATGCCTATATTAAATCTCTTTCTTGGCGGTAAAAAAACTGACGACAAAGGCTTCTTTACACTCACGATTTCAGGTACTTTGGGTGGCCCAAGGCCCTCATTTCAATAAAATCTTCCCAACATCTTACAACCTTGTTATAAGCCCTGCATGAGTAATACAGAACTAGAAGCAGCACTTTCAAATAATTTGCAGAGCTTAACGGCAAACATAAACATAAGCTCTAAAGTTAAGCTAAATGAAGCAATGAATTATTCAGTTCTTCCAGCTGGTAAACTCTTTAGACCAAAGCTGGCCATGGCCACTTATTTAGATAAAGGTGGGGATTCTCAAAACCTAGCGGACATATATCATTTCTGCTCTTTTTTAGAGTTTCATCATGCCTACTCCCTTGTTCATGATGATCTACCATCTATGGATGATGATGATATGAGAAGAGGACGAGCTTCTACGCATAAGGCATATGGTGAGTGGATGGGAGTTTTAACTGGTGATGCGCTTTTAAGTGCATCTTACCAATCTCTTACCAAAATTAAGCATCCACAATCAATGAATATCCTTAAGTTCTGTACCTGGGCGCTAGGACCTAAAGGTCTTATTCTTGGGCAAGCATACGATATGAGTGGTCAAATTAACTCTGGATTAGCTGATCTGCTTCTTACTCACCTTCTTAAGACTGGGAGGCTTATACAGTGTGCTCTTGTTGGAGGACGTGCTTTATCTGAAGACAAAATGAGTTATTCAGAACTTAAAAAATATATGCGAATGGGTAAGTCTATTGGGCTTATATTCCAGCTTATTGACGATCTTTCTGAGTTGGCCGATGACAATTTAGGTGAACATGAAAAGGAGATAAACCGATGGATCAGTTCTCCCGTGCAACTATTTGAAGCCCTTCAGGAACAACTCAAAGAGCTTGATAAGTTATATGAAGATGATCATGTTGAAGTAAAAAAGGTTCTTTCTAAGTATTTTCAAAAAATGAAGGCCATCATTTTAGATGGCCAACAAAATATTAAATCTCATCTTGGTGAAAATCAGAGTGACTTAATTCCAGTAATTCAGCTTCTCGAGAGACTTTGTTAAATTCACTATTTTCTCTAGCTTTTCTTTAGCGACAACTATCTTCTCTAAATCTGGCAAATCAACTTTATCTTGTTCTACCTTAATTTCTTCTACTTGCTCTTCTTTAGCTTCTTTTACTTTTTCCTCGCCTAGGGGAAGTGGACCTCGGTTACCTTTATGATTCATCATCCGAAGTGCTATTTCACCTTTTGCTTTCTCAATAGTCAGCTTGTCATCAAAAAGAAGTTTTTTAATTAAAGCAACGGCCTCGATATCTTCTTGAGAATATTGCTTAACTCCATCTTCAGTCACTTGAGGAGAAATTTCAGGAAATTCAGATTCCCAAAACCTTAGGACATAGGGCTTAACACCCAACAAACCACAAACTTCATTAAGCTTAAATAACTCTTTATTAGGTATATTTACTGGATTAGACACGTCCCCCCCCTACTTTTCTTCAGAGTTAGAGATAAAAGAACTAAGTGCTCTATCTGGGCCTTCCTTAGGAGAAACCGAAGCATCTTCTTTACCCTCATTATCAATTCTATGAGCATATCTAGAAGTAATGTCTTCTTTCAAAACCTGACTTGGCTTAAAAGTTAAAACTCTTCTTGCCGAGATGGCCATGGCCTCTCCTGTCTGAGGATTTCTTCCTGTTCGTGTTGATTTATCTCTGATGGAGAAATTTCCAAAGCCAGAAATTTTAACCTTCTCACCCTTTGAAAGAGTATCTTTGATGATTTTAAAGACCATATCGATTAAGTCCGCGGCCTCTTTTTTAGAAAAACCGGCCTCTTTGTAGACTCTTTCAACAATATCTGCTTTGGTAAGGCTCATTTCATTTCCTCCATGAAAATTCAGTCAATGATTTGGGTACTACCCTAACTAAAGGATATCAGAGACCTTTATTCATTACAAAACAATTTTTCGGTAAGGTCTCTGATAAAGATGAGTTGTTTACTTAGTCTTTTTACGTTTTTGAAGTTGCTCATAGAGAAGCTTCTTCTCTTTGGCCTTTTTATTTAGCCAATCTGTAAGCTTCGTTTCAACTTCCCTGAGTTCTTCAATCAGTTTCTTTTTTACAAGAGCAGCAGATTTAGCAATTTTTGTATATTGTTTAAGGGTCGCCGTATCTCCTTTAACCATGAGCTTTCTTTTTTCGACTTCCTCTTTGGTCATCCTATAAATCGGCATATCGGCCAAGTACTCATTATATTGGTATTTTTTCTTTGCTAGATAATCAACAAAGTCTTTTCTATTTTTCTTTTTCGTAGCGACCTCATACTCTTTATTTTTGATAAATTTAATAATCTCATTATTCTGTCTAATCTTGTTTTCAAGATCTTTACAACGAAGCTCATAACGTCGACGTACAACTTGCAATCTTTTCTGAGCAAAGATTTCTATAATCTCTTCAGGTTTATCAAATATTTTTATCCCTCTTTCACTGATGAGAGTGTAATTCGGGCTTGAAGAAGTTGAGCAGCTCATTGTCTTAACGACTTCTTCAAGTGAAGGTTGAGCTCCCCTTTTAAATAAAAGTTCAATAAAAATATCATTATCAACAGAAGAGTCAATAAAATCTTTGATAAAATCTTGTTCGATAAATTTAGCTAAATATTTATAAATTCTAGAAGAGTCATAGTTCTTAGGAATCTCCGTAATAACAATTTTCCCTTTCTTTTCTTCTATTTTTATTGGGAAAGTGAGTTTACCTTTATTATCCACATCTATTTTTTGTTTGTAATAATTAACAAAAGGTTTAATTTTCTTTGCTTTTCCTTTTTCTACAAACTCAATAATAGAGTTAACGATGTCTTTATGATTAAAAGAAGGAATAACAGAAGAAAACCCAGTACCAATACCTTCTGAACCATTGAGTAACATAACAGGTAATTTAGGTAAAAGGGCCACAGGCTCCATTACTTTTTCATCATAGTTAGGGACCATTTCTACTTGATCCAAGTCATCAAAGAGTAAAAATTTCGCTATCTCTCCCAGCTTACACTCAATATACCTAGATGCAGCAGGTGTCGGCTCCATTCTTTCACCAAAGTATCCTTTCTTATCAATCAGAGGATAGTTATTAGAAAAGGTATAGTCTTGGGCCATATTTACGATGGCCGATTCCACAGATGCTGGTCCGTGAGGATGAAGGGTTAACACAAGTCCTGTTGCAGAAGACACTTTCATAAGTCCTTTGGATTGATGTTTCCATAAGGTATATAAAATTCTTCTCTGACTTGGTTTAAGACCATCTTGAAGGTATGGGATTGCACGATCCATCAAAGTATAGATTTGATAATCACGATACTCACGCTTAACGATTGTACTTAAAGGGATACTCTCCATCGAGTGTAAATATTGCTCTTCCATCTACTTTCTCTTTTTTGCTTTTTTCTTGGTTACTTTTTTCTTGGTTACTTTTTTCTTAGCTACTTTTTTCTTGGCCACTTTCTTTTTCTTAACAGGAGCTTTCTTTTCACTGCCCCCTTCATAGTCTTCATGATCAAGTAAAAGACTTTTTCTTAAACTTGTATCCTTACCAAAACAAATATTTAGAGTGTGTTTGGCCTCTTTAGCATCTTCAACATCGATAATAGTGTACATTTCTCTATTCATGACATGCTTAAATGCTTCGGGAGACATTTCACCAAGACCTTTATTTCGCTGGATTTCTTTAATCTTAATTCCTTTTTTCTTTTTAAGATTATCGAGTTCATCTTGCGACTCTACATAAAGATTCTTCTTATCAGTAATAACTTCAAATAAAGGGGCCTTAGCAATCTGGATACAACCTTCTTGAAAAAGCTGAGGCCAAAAACTATAAAAGAAGTTCGTTAACAAAGTATTTATATGACCACCATCGACATCCGAGTCGGCCAAAAAAACGATTTTTGAATAACGTAGTTTATCCCACTCAGGCTCTTGACCTATCGCAAGTCCAATCGAGGCCATAATATCTGAAAACTCTTGGTTTTCTAAAATGTCCTTAATGGAGGCCTGAGAAACATTCATTGGTTTACCTTTAAGAGCAATTCCCCCTTGGTACAGCTTATTTCTTGCTGATCGAAGCCCACCAATGGCCGAGTCTCCTTCGCAGATAAACAATGTACATTTATCTCTATTTTTTCTTTCATTTGCATCAAGAAGTTTTTCGATTCTTTTTTTCTTTTGCTTCCTAGCTTTTTTAGAGGCGTCCTTTAACATTTGATATTTATGTCGACTTTTAGCACGCTCTATTATCAACTCTCCATAAGGCTTATTCTTTCTCCACCACTTATCAAAAAACTTTTTCATAAAGGCTTCGATTGTCTTTTCTAGATTACCATCTCTAACAAGCTTTCTTTTGGTCTGTGATTCAAACCTAGGATTAGGCATCGTAATACCGATAACAAAAGTCATTCCTGTCAAAATATCATTATCAACAATAGACATTTTTTCTTTTTTGGCCTGTCTTTCCAACTTATCTTTTATCAGATTGATGAACAGCCTTTTAATCCTATCATGATGAAAACCTCCATCAAAAGTGGGGGTTGAGTTGGCAAAAGAAATAAATCGTTCTCTGTCCTCTGACTCAGGATCTATAACAAGATTAAGGGTAATATCTATTTTTCCCTTAAGTTTCTTTTTACTTCGCGGAGAAACCATCTCATACGTATCAGACCATGTACCAAAGTTTTGGGCCTTTTCTTTTCCTAGTCTTTCGGCAAGTTCATACAGCCCTTTATTATAAATATACTTTTCGTCATTCAAATAAAAAGTAAGGCCCGGATTATTATAGGCAAGATCGATGATCCTTTTTCTTAAAAGCTCTTCATCGATTTTATTATTTTTATAAACCTCATTGGCCAATGAAAGTTCTACTCTAACACCTGAGTGACCTTTAAACTTCTTGGCCTTTCCTTTTTTCGCTTTAAGAGCACCATCAATAAAGGTAATCGTTTGCTCTTGCTTGGCATTATAATGTTTAACTGTCACTTTAAATGAGTCTGATGTTAAACATGTTGCCGCTGCCCCTAATCCGTTTTGTCCTAAGGTACGGTGGAGAAAACCTTTGGAGTCCGTTTCCTCATCTTTAAATTTAGAACCCGTTCTAAACTCGGTGTAGACGGCCGGTATTTTTTTTATGGGAAACCCTATTCCGTTATCCTCTATAATGACGGATTTTTTATCATCAGATAGCCAAGTATGAATTTCAGTTACATGTCCTCGATAGAACTCATCAATACAGTTATCAAGTATCTCTTCTACCGCCTTACTTTTGGCCTGATGAAATTTTACTGTTTTAAATTCGAGTCCATCTTTTGTGTAAATGTAGGTATCAAGCTCTTCAGGGTGGTTAGAGCCAAAAACGAGAGTAACTCTGTTACGACAGTGCCACCTTTGATCTTTGCTTTCAATAATAGCATCTTCAGCCTTGCCACGACGCTCCACTTTTTTTATTGCCATGTGCCTTCCTAAATATTAAGCGATATATCAACATTAAAGAACAAATTGAACTTGTGAAAAGGCGCAGTGAACAAAACAATTAAACCGATAAAAATATTCACTTTTTTTGCTTTAACGCTTTTAACCTTACAACAAGCCTTTCCCAACAATATTAGACTAAATTCAAAAAGAATCAGATTACTTCAGTCGGGAAAGATATTCTCTTCCTCAAGTGTAAATGACATGGAAAATGGAAAAGTTCAATCTTTTGAACTTCATGGCCAAGGCCTACATCCAAAAAACTGTGTTTACGCTATGAGAAAGCTTTCGTTATACGAACAATATAAAGATTTTTTAAGCTTTGTGTCTGAAAGTACCTATGAAAATCAAACTCTTAACTTCTTGCTAGATCATACTCTCCTTCCTTTTTCGATGCGTCTAAAATTTAAAATTCCACGAATAAAAAAAGCGGGGGCCTATCCATTCACTTTTGATGCTGGATTCCTTAAGGGTCTTGAAGGAAAAATTCATTTAAAAGAAATGAAAAATAAAAGATGCCTATTTACTCTCACTGCAAAATGGCAAGGAGCTCATAGTGGTATTCCGGCCCTCATCTTTGAAATTTTCTCTAGTACATTAACGGAACTTGGCATGAAACATCTTTTTAGAATTTCGCGTAGCTACTAAGTCACGTGACTTTTTCTATCTGTTCACCTATATTGGCTAACTTAACATAGGAATTATCTTGGAAGTTAGACGAATAAATCATCGTGATACATATAGCATTCGCCAAAAGATCTTAAGGCCAAATGGTGACGAAAGTGATTGTCAGTTTGAAGGTGATAACGACGATCAAACTTTTCACCTAGGAGCATACTCAGATGGTAAGCTTGTCAGCATTGCTTCTTTTTTCTTTGAAAGGCATCCTATGTTTGATGAGCCATATCAATTCCGTTTGAGAGGAATGGCCACTCTTGAAGAATATCGAAAACAAGGTTTAAGTGCGGCCCTGCTTAACCGAGGCTTTCCTATTGTAAAACAAAACCAATGCCACCTCGTCTGGTGTAACGCGCGAAAAGAGGCCGCGGGATTTTATCTTAAAAATGGTTTTGAAAAAATTGGTGATGAGTTCGAAATCGAAGGTATTGGCCCTCATCTACTAATGGTTAAAAAACTCTAGTTCCCCAATATTGATCCATCGACATAACAAAAATCTCGAGATGATATATTATGAATCATTCTGTATTGGGTCTCTTTACAGTACTGAAAATGCTCAAACTCTTTAAGTGGTGCACATGGCATATCTAAATAACGTTGTTTTTTGGCGAAGTCTCTATCCTTTGTACAACTCTCAAAGTTAAGAAAGTCGACACAAATGAAACTTCTTTTTTTACAATCATAAATAAGATACGGACCTGAAGAATAGGTCTCTGTTATTTGATGACCAACATGTCTGTCGAGATCCTCAGAGAAAACCGACAGACTTAATAAAAGAAATACAAATAAGGTCATAAATACTTTCCACACGGTGTTAAAAACTATATAAAGACTCACTAGGAGGCTTATCTATGGCTATCGTCATGCACAACCAGATCTTTAAAAGCATTTCGGAATGGATTCAGAAATCCTTAACAAATCTCTCCCCTGATATAGAGATGAGTGCCCCAGAGGTATATAAGCTTCTTACCCCACCTCCTAAAGAAGACATGGGACATATTGCTTTTGCCTGTTTTCCTCTGGCCAAGGCCCTCAGAAAAGGTCCACCACAAATTGCCAAAGAATTATCTGAAACTTTAGAAGAGCATGAACTTGTAGAAAAAATTGTTCCCATGGGTCCCTATTTGAACTTTTTTCTCAAAATCTCAAAAATTGGACCTCTAATAAGTAATGCCGTTGTCTCTGAAGAGTTTTTTAAGACGGCATTAGTTTCTGAGTCTAAAAAAACAATGATAGAGTACTCACAGCCAAACACTCATAAAGTTCTACATGTAGGACATATGAGAAACTTATGCTTAGGAAACTCTCTGGCCAGAATTTATAAATACGCTGGTCATGAAGTTATCACAGCAACATATCCTGGTGATGTAGGTACTCATGTGGCCAAATGTCTTTGGTATCTTAATAAGAATAAATTACAAGCACCTGAACATGACAAGGGTCAATGGCTAGGTGAAATTTATACCAAGGCCAATAATTTACTAGAAGACCAACTTGGAACTGACCAAGAAGAAGAAAATAGAAAAGAGCTTACGGAAATATTAAAACAACTCCATGATGGTAATGGCCCTTACTATGAGCTTTGGCAGGAAACAAGACAATGGTCCTTATCATTGATGAATAAGGCCTATGATTGGGCAGGAGTAGAGTTTGACCGATGGTTTTATGAGTCCGAAATGGACGCTCCTTCAGTTGCCCTGATTAAAGATTACCAAAGTAAAGGTTTATTTAAAGAAGACCAAGGCGCTATTGGAGTGGACCTTTCTGAGTATAAACTAGGATTTTGCATACTTTTAAAATCAGATGGAACTGGTCTCTACTCTACTAAAGACGTCCTTTTGGCCAAAAGAAAGTTTGAAGAATTTAAAATCGAAAAAAATATTTATGTTGTTGATGACCGTCAATCTCACCACTTTAAACAAGTTTTTAAAGTGCTTGAACTTATGGGATTTGAACAGGCCAAGGATTGTCACCACCTTCAATATAATGTTGTAGAGCTTCCTGATGGAGCAATGAGCTCTAGAAAAGGAAATATTGTTCCTCTTATGGAACTTATCCATCATATGGAAAAAAAGATTAAGGACGACTACCTTCAAAAATATAAGGGAATATGGACCGATCAAGAAATTGAGCAAACAGCTGATGTCATCGCCAATGGTGCTATCAAATACGGAATGATTCGTATTGATAATATACGTAAAATTGTTTTTGATTTAGATGAATGGCTTAAGCTTGATGGAGAAACGGGCCCATACCTCCAATATGTTCATGCTCGAATCGCTTCTCTTTGTAAAAAGCTAGAATTTGATTCAGACAGTAAAGTTGAATGGGGCGCTCTTGAGAAACCGCAAGAAATTAACCTTCTTCTTAAACTCAATACTTTCAATAATATCGTTGAACAAAGCTGTCTAGGCCTTAAACCTAGCACTCTATGTACCTACCTTTTTGAGCTTGGAAAACTCTTTAATAGCTTCTATGCAGAATGCCCTATTGGAAGTGCTCCATCACCTTTAAAAGAGACGAGGCTCCTCTTGGCCCATATTACTGGGCTCACGATGAAAAAAGGTCTTGAATTACTAGGGATTGAAGCCCCTGAAAGAATGTAATTTCAAACACTTAAAATAGGCTAAATTTTGACCTATTTTATGCTATACTTAAATAAGGCAACTTTTAACTTATTTTTTTAAATTAGGTTTAATTTTGACCTAGTTTTGGTATAACGCCTGAGTTAGTTAGGAAGTAAAATGCTGAAGATTAATAAAAAAGTCGAATACGGACTTATGGTCCTTCGCTATATGGGTGACACAAATCCTAGTAGATTGGTATCTGCTCGTGAGATTTGTGATGAACTCAAAATTCCTTTCGATACAACTGCTAAGGTTATGCAGGCATTAAACCATAACGGCATCCTTAAATCTGTTAAGGGAATTAAAGGTGGATATGGCCTCATAAAAGACCTCGATCATATCACCTATATGGAGATGGTTGAAATTATCGAAGGTAGTACCCCGGCCAGCTTTTGTATGACTCATAAAGGGTTATGTGGCCTTCATAATAGCTGCAATATTATAGGCCCTGTAGAGAGATTAAATATGAAACTCACTGAGTTTCTTTATAACCTTACGATCAAAGACATACTTTTTGGAGAAACTCCATATGTTCAAATTAAGGAATCACCATGAGCTCTGATAGCAACCTCATAGAAAAAGAATATAAGTACGGTTTCTATACTGATATTGAAACTGAAGAATTTCCAAAAGGACTTAATGAGGAAATTATTAAACTTATTTCTGCTAAAAAAAATGAACCGAGTTGGATGCTTGAATATAGACTTAAGGCCTATCGTCATTGGCTAACAATGAAAGAGCCTTCTTGGGCCAAGTTAGATTATCCTAAAGTTGATTTTCAAAATTTATATTATTATGCCGCCCCAAAGAAAAAAGAATCTTTAACTAATTTAGATGAAGTTGATCCTGAACTATTAGAAACTTTTGAACGATTAGGGATTCCATTAAGTGAACAAAAAAGAATCTCTGGTGTTGCCGTTGACGCTGTTTTTGATAGTGTATCTGTAGCAACGACACACAAAGAAGAATTGGAAAAAGTTGGTGTTATCTTTTGTTCTATCAGTGAGGCCATCCAAGAACACCCTGAGCTTGTAAAAAAATATCTTGGTACCGTTGTCCCCCATTCCGACAACTTCTATGCGGCCCTCAACGCGGCCGTCTTTAGTGATGGTTCATTTGTCTATATTCCAAAAGGTGTTACCTGCCCGCTTGATCTATCTACTTACTTTAGAATTAATGCTAAAGAGACGGGACAGTTTGAAAGAACCTTAATCGTTGCTGATGAAGGTAGTTATGTAAATTATCTTGAAGGTTGTACGGCCCCTGAAAGACCTGAACATCAACTTCATGCTGCCGTTGTTGAGTTAGTAACCCTTGATGACGCTGAAATCAAGTATTCAACAGTTCAAAACTGGTATGCAGGAAATAAAAAAGGTGAAGGTGGAGTATATAACTTTGTAACAAAAAGAGGACACTGCTTAGGAAAGAATTCTAAAATTAGCTGGACCCAAGTTGAGGCCGGTTCCGCTATTACTTGGAAATATCCAAGTTGCGTTCTTATTGGTGACAACTCCCAAGGTGCCTTTTACTCGGTTGCATTAACAAACAACAAAATGCAAGCAGATACCGGGACTAAAATGATTCACGTTGGAAAAAACACAAAAAGTACCATTATTTCCAAGGGGATCTCTACTGACGAATCAATCAATAACTATCGCGGCCTTGTTAAAATCATGCCTTCTGCTAAGAACTCACGTAACTATTCTCAATGTGATTCTATGCTCGTAGGAGATCGTGCTGGGGCCAACACCTTTCCTTATATCGACGTAAAAAATGAAACTGCAACATTAGAGCATGAAGCCTCTACGTCAAAGATAAGCGAAGATCAGCTTTTCTACCTCCAATCAAGAGGTCTTGATATGGAAAAATGTGTATCAATGATTGTTAACGGATTTTGTCATCAGGTCTTTAAGGAACTCCCTCTGGAGTTTTCCGTAGAGGCCGTAAAATTAATTGAAATGAAATTAGAAAATAGTATTGGATAAGTCGGAGCTTATTATGATTAAAATTGAAAACCTACATGCCAAAGTTAATGATAGTGAAATTCTCAATGGAATTAACCTCGAAGTTAAACGTGGAGAAGTTCATGCTATTATGGGGCCTAACGGTTCTGGAAAAAGTACTTTATCCAAAGTAATTGCCGGACATCCTTCATACGAAGTTACTGAGGGGTCTGTGACTTATGAAATCAATGGGAAAGGAAAAGACCTTTTAGAGTTTGAACCTGATGAAAGGGCCAAAGAAGGTATTTTTCTAAGCTTCCAGTACCCTATTGAAGTACCAGGTGTGAGTAATATTGACTTTCTAAGGGAATCTTACAACACCATTTGTGGACATCAAGGAACATCCTCCGTTGATGAAGAAGAGTTTAGAGAATTTCTTAAACCTAAAATTGAAATGCTTGGTATGAATCCCTCATTTCTTAATCGTCCTCTTAACCAGGGCTTTTCTGGAGGAGAAAAAAAGAAGAATGAAATTCTTCAAATGGCCGTTTTAAATCCTCGTCTAGCTCTTCTTGATGAGACTGACTCTGGGCTAGATATCGATGCACTTCAAACTGTTGCCAGTGGAGTTAATAAGCTACGTAGTAAGTTCAACTCGATTGTTCTTATTACCCATTACCAAAGATTACTTGATTATATAGAGCCTGATTACGTTCATGTTCTCCATAAAGGTAAGATTATTAAATCTGGTGGCCCTGAGCTGGCCCTTGAACTCGAAGATAAGGGTTATGACTGGTTAATTAACTAGGAAGAGGATTATTGTGGAAGTTTTATCAACCAAGGCCTTTGAAAAGTTTGAAATTAAAAACGCCAAGGCCTTTGAACAATTTAAAAAACTTGGGATACCAGATAAAAGCTGGGAAGGCTGGCAATTTACTGATATCTCTAAAAAGTTTTGGGCACCTAAGTCACTGGTTCAAAACAATACGGAACAAGCAAAACTTATAGAGGCACCTTTTGAACATAGAGTTATTCTCAATAATGGAGATCTAGTCAGTTCAAACCTTCCAGAAGGTATTACTTTAAAAGAGATAGAGACAGAAAATTGGGATACTCATAACCCTATTGATACAATGAATGCTTCATTCAAGACAAAAACTCTATTAATCACAGTTGCAAAAAAGACCAAAGTCTCTACCCCTATCCTTCTGATGAACCGTTACACGGCCCAAAATAATGAAATGGCCCTGACCAGAATAAAAACGGTTGTCGAAGATTTTGCTGAAGTAAACTTTGTTGAATACTCCGACGGTGATAATGCCTTTTATAACTGCTCTCATGAAATACTATGTCATGATAACGCCATCACTTATTATACTCAAGTTCAAAACTTTAATGATGAGGCCCAAGCACTTTCTAATGTAAACAGTGAAGTTGGAAAAGACGCTCATTTTTACTCTCTGACCATAAACTTAGGGGCCAAAGTCCACCGACAAAACATTAACGTTAACCTTAATGCAAGTGGGGCCACCGCTCATTTAGATGGAGTCTTCGCCTTAACAGGTTCTCAGCATAATGATGTCTACACAACAATAAATCACAATCAGGCCCATACGTATTCTTTCCAGCTTTATAAAGGGATACTTGATCAGGAGTCGCGAGGTGTCTTTTCAGGTCTTATCCATGTCCCTCAAGACAGCCAAAAAATAAACTCAGAACAACTTAGTAAAAATCTTCTTTTATCTAAAAAAGCGCGTATCAATACAATGCCAACTCTAGAGGTATACGCAGATGATGTGAAGTGTGCTCATGGAGCAACCGTTGGACAATTATCCGAAGATGAAATCTTCTATTTAACCTCACGAGGAATTAACGAGCAAAAGGCAAAAAAACTTCTTTGCCAAGGCTTTGGTATTGAGGTTATCGAAAAACTTAAAGATCAAGATCTTCGTCAATGGCTCACAAAACTATTAGTGAATAAGCTAGAAGAACAAGATTTTGGCCACTTTGAGGAGACCTAAAATGGCTTTGGACGTAAAAAAAATTAGATCTCAATTCCCTTGCATAGATCAAAAAATCAACGGAAATGATCTTATCTATCTTGATAATGCGGCCAGTACGCTTAAACCACTTAGAGTTATCAATGCTCTTAATCAGCATTATAGTAAAGAAACGAGCAATATTCATCGTGGTGTTCACACATTAAGTGAAAAAGGTACTGTGAAGTACGAAGAATCAAGGCGTACTATCCAAAAATTTATCGGTGCTAAGTTTGATCATGAAGTGATCTTTACAAAAGGAACAACAGATTCACTTAATTTGTTGGCCAGCTCTTTTGGTGAAGTTTTTCTGAAACCTGGTGATGAAATACTTCTTTCTACCATGGAACATCATTCAAATATCGTTCCATGGCAATTAGTTGCTGAAAAAACTGGTGCTATTATAAAAGAAGTACCTATTAATAATAAAGGCGAGATCATTCTCGAAGAGTATAAAAAACTTCTTAGTAAGCGCACTAAGATGGTTTCTATTGTTTATATTTCTAACAGCCTAGGGACCATTAATCCCATTAAAGAAATGATTAAAATGGCCCATGATGTTGGATCATACTTTTGTGTTGATGCTGCTCAAGCAGTTGCTCATAAAAAAATTAATGTTCAAGAGCTCGATTGCGACTTTTTGGCCTTTAGTGGTCATAAAATTTATGGCCCAACAGGTATTGGAGTTCTTTACGGTAAAGAAGAACTTCTCAATCAAATGCCTCCTTATCAAGGTGGTGGTGACATGATTGATGCTGTTAGCTTTGAAAGAACCACCTACAATAAACTTCCCTTTAAATTTGAAGCGGGAACTCCTCATATTGCTGGAGCTATTTGCCTTAAAGATGCCATTGATTTTGTAACTGAGTTAGGTCTTGAAGAGATTGAGAATTATGAAAATGAACTTCTCGACTACGCAACCAAAAAAATAAAAGACATAGAAGGCATCACTTTAATTGGTGAAGCAGATCAAAAATGTAGTGTTCTGGCCTTTTGCCTTGAAAACGCCCATCCCCATGATGTGGGAACTTTACTCGATAAACAAGGTATTGCAGTGAGAACAGGACATCACTGTACTCAACCTTTAATGAAGTTTTTTAATATTATCGCATCTATCAGGGCCTCCTTTTCTATCTACAATACAAAAGAAGAAGTTGATTCTTTTATTGAGGCCGTTAAAAAAACCAAAGAATTTTTGTGAGAAAAATATGGAAGAGTTAAATATTCAAATTGAACCAACACCAAACCCAAATGCTTTAAAGTTCATTTTAAATCAACAAGTAAAAAATGAGGGTAATTCCTATTACCGCTCACCACTAGAGTGTAAAGAGAATCAGTTGGCCTGTGCTTTATTCACAATTAGGGGTGTTGATCAACTCCACTTTTTTGAAAATATTATTACCGTTACAAAATTTAGTTATGAAGACTGGGAAGAGGTTGAGCCTAGGATAAGTGAATGTATAGAGGAAAAAATTAATACACATAATCCCGATTATTATGATCCTGACCCAGAAGCGGACAGAAGAAGTAAACTCTCCAAAGAACTTCTTGAAGTCGAACAAATCCTTGATCGCACCATTAGGCCTGGCCTTCAAGGTGATGGTGGGGATATCCAATGCCTCAGCTTTGAAGATGAAGCTCTTGTGATCAAGTATATGGGTGCTTGTGGAACGTGCCCGAGTTCGACGACTGGTACTCTTGAAGCAATCAAGGCTATCTTGAGAGATGAACTCAACAATGAAAATATTCAGGTTTATATTGCCCCAGAATTCTAAAATTTTGTTAAAATTGGGAAAAGGAGTTTCCCATGCCACAAGCGAGTATTACCCAAGTCTTTAGTACTGACCATAATACAATTTTTGATGTAATTACCAACTTTGAGCAGATCCCTAGCTTTGAACCAGCGGTCACGAAAATTAAAGTCATTGAAAACAATGGTCAAAAAGCAAAAGTGGTCTTTTATATGAAAATAATGATCCATTTCAAGTTTTGTGTTTGGGTAGATTTTTCGCAAAAGGATTATATCCATTGGGAACTTGAAGAAGGAAAGCTATTCAAAAAGAATTCTGGTCATTGGAAGTTAAAGACACTCGGGCCAAAAGAAACTGAAGTCACTTACACCAATGAAGTTGAAATCAACGGTATGGCGCCTAAGTTCTTAATCAAAAAACTAATTGGTCAAAGACTACCTGAAATGATGGAGAATTATAAAAAGCAGTGTAAAAAACACTCCCAAAACTCTATCCTTTCAGCTTAAACCCATTGCCTTGGTGTATAGTACTCCATCATTTTTTGATGAACACCTTGAGGTTGATAGCCATACTCAAATTTGCATCTGGCCGGTAGACTAATCAAAATGGACTCTGTTCTTCCCCCAGACTTAAGGCCAAAGGTCGTTCCCCTATCATGTAAGAGGTTAAACTCCACATAGCGTCCTCTTCTAAACAACTGAAAATCTACATCCTCGTCTGTATAGGCCTCATTCATTCTTTTTTCTACTAGTGGAAAGTAAGACTTTATAAAGTGTGAAGATATATCAGTGAACATTTTAAAGTCTTTTTCTAAATCACCTGAGTTAAAGTGGTCATAGAAAAATCCACCTACTCCCCTCATTTCTGACTCTCGATGATGATTTACAAAATACTCATCACATTGCTTTTTCCAATCATCATAATGCCCGTAGGGAGTGATACATTCTTTCCAAATATTATGAAAATATTCAAAATCTTCTTCATGGGGATAATAAGGTGTTAAATCAGCTCCTCCACCAAACCAAATTTTATCTCCACCTTGAATCATTCTAAAGTTTGCATGAACAGTTGGAACTCTAGGGTTAAAGGGGTGAATAATAAGTGAGATTCCTGTGGCCCACAAGTTATTGTCACTTGCGTTGATGGAGCGAGAAAACTCTGGCGCCATCTCACCGTAAACCTCGGAAGTGTTAACTCCAGCATTTTCAAAGATTTTTCCTTTAAAGGCCCTTGTTATTCCGCCTCCGCCATCTGCACCGATATGATCATTTCGTTTCCAGAGGTCTTGTTTAATCTCGACACTCTCATCGATTCGTTTGATCTCATCAGTTATTTGATTTTGTAGACTTTTAACATGTTCAGCGAACCTCTCTTTAATGCCTGTAGTCATCACCTTATTCCTTTGTTTCATATACGAGCTGTGCTAATCAATTACCCACAAATATTATCTTTGTTAATGAAAATGATAAAAGTATTTACTCTTCTACTCATATTCACGATAACGGGGCGCGCATATGCATCGCTATCACCTCATGATTACCCTCTTTTGGCCGATTTGCCAAAAAAAGAGATTATCGACTTAACCTCCAAAAAAAGAGTTCCACAAACTCTTTATACCTATATTGATCGTGAACATACTTTTAAAGAAAGTTTAAAGCTTGTTAGTGCTATTTATGGACTAAGTTGGGTTCTTTACCCTCTCACCCAACCCAAAACATTTAGAAACCAAGGCTCCTTTCGAAACTATAAGGACAATTTTGGAGAACTTGTCTTTGATCGCGATGAACCTTTTTGGAATTGGATTATTCACCCTCTTAGTGGTAGTCAGCTTTTTCTTTTTTACCGGGCCAATGGGTATAGCCGTATCGAATCTTTGGCCATGACATTTATATCCAGTACTCTTTTTGAATTCACTATTGAAATTTATACTGAGCCGGCCTCAATTCAAGACCTTTATCAAACACCAGTTTTTGGATCTATTATTGGAATTGGTATTGAAACATTAAGTCTTTATTTACTCAATCAGGGTAACCCCTTTAGTAAGTTTTTCGGTCACCTCATTAACCCTGCGACTTTATTTTGGTTTTTTGAAGGTAAGGTCAACATTACTCCAACATGGGATGGCAATGACAGAGTTGGGCTATTACTTGTGGGGGAATTTTAATGTTAAAATTTCTTTTCATAGCTCTCTTTCTCTGTTCCCCCTTATATGCTTACCAAAATGAATTGGCCTTAAAAGGTGGTGTTGGAATAAGTGTTAATACAGTTCAAGGTAAAAATAATACTGAAGACACTTTCGTAGGCTATGGCTTTAACTCACACTTTGGTTACAGGCTAACAAAGTGGGAATTTAATATTTCCTCACATGTTTTCTTTGGGAAGGCCAAAGGAATTGAATTTGAGGCCAATAACACCACTATTGTTGGAAATGGTGTATTACGTACTGTTTCCTTTGGTCCATTGATCAAATACATAACTGATTTTACACCTGCGAAAAACTGGCATTTTTATGTTAACTTTGGCCCTACTTGGTCCATTAAAACAGTTAAAATTGAAGAATATAGAACCTCGGGCGGAACCTTTAAAGATAACTATAAACTCACCTATATATCTCGAGGTGGTATTTTCGCCTTTGGTATAGAAGAAATTCTAAATTATAAACAAGAACATCCCGTCTACTTAGAGTTTATGTACGGATACTTTAGAGCACATGATGTCTCCCTCGTGGACGCATCAGATAATACATCAGTGCAAATACTTGCTACTGAGTCGGCCGGAAATGATATTGAAGACCATATTTTTATGGTCAATTTTGGAATGACTATTTTCTAGGAGTTGAAATGTATACTTATCTTCATAATCCACGTTGCTCAAAAAGCAGACAAGGGCTCCAACTTTTACAGGAAAAAAATATTAACTTTAAAGTAAGAGAGTACCTAAAAGAGCCTCTTAACGAAGATGAAATAAAATCTTTATCAAAAAAGTTAAACCTATCAGTTCTAGAGTTTACTCGCACTAAAGAAGCGGCCTATAAAAAATGTTTAGAAGAAAAAGAACTCATCACTCTTATGGCACAAAACCCAGTCCTTATGGAAAGACCGATCTTATTTAATGAGAACAAGGCCATGATTGGGCGGCCACCAGAAAATCTCTCTCAAATCCTTTAAATTTTGGCGATCTATTAAGTATTAAATCAGCTAAGACCCTATAATTAGGTTCAACCCTAAGATCCTGATATTATTAATTTCATAGTATTTTAATCCGATATAGGTTGGGCATGATTAAATCTAGACTCTTATTAATATTTATATCCTTGATATCTTTTCAAACTTCTGTTGCTGAAACATCGAGTGTCGGGGTTGTTTTATTAATTAAGGGTGAAGTTATTATGGAAAAGGAAGATGGCCTAGAGAGCTATCTCAAAAAAGGTGATTCTGTATTTGATAAAAGTACCCTAAAAACTCTTGATCAATCTTTTGTTCGTATCGTCTTTGATGATAGAAGCTCTCTTAATCTGGCAGCTAACTCCCAACTACAAATTAATAATTACCCTAAAAATAGGGCCGGTATCCTCTCTTTGGTAAAAGGAAAGATAAGAACCCTTGTTAAGAAAGACTATCTTAAATGGCGCCGAGATAAAAACAAAAGTAAACTTTTCATCAAAACTGAAAATGCGGCCCTAGGCGTGAGAGGAACAGACTTCATCGTTAATTTTGATACCTCTACTAAAAAGACTGAGCTTGATGTTATCAGTGGTGAAGTCGCTATGATTCACGCACAAAAAGTAAACATGAAAGATATTAAAAGTGCAGCGCTTGATAGAATGCTACTTGAAAAGTCTGCCGTTTTAGTAAAACCAGGTATGAGAAGTTCCGTTATTAATAGAAGGATTCCGCCCTCTAAACCAACGAAAATCCCAAGGAAAATCCTTAATCAACTTCAAGTCAGAAAGATGGATTTTATTAAAAGAGATGCGCATAAAGACAATGGCAATATTAAAAAAGAACGAAGTAAAAAAAGACCTCATCAGTTTAAGAAAAATAAGAACGGTGCTGAAGAAGCTCTAGAGTTTAACCCACTTGATAAAAATAAGCTCAATGAGAAAAAGTTTAATAAAAATAGGCCTAAACTAGAGCGCCACCAATTTAAGCATCTTAAAAGGTTACCAAGACCTGTAGCTCCAAGACCTACTCTCCAAAGCACTCCCATTAAAACAGATACTTACACTGCTCCTTTAGACATCAAAAGATAGGCCCAACCTATTGAAATTACAATAAAGCCAAGATTTGTTATCAGTTTAAACTAAGGCGATTATATCAAGTAATCAAAACTGCTTAATTAAAGGGAAGGGAAGTCCACATCCTCTGTCTTCACGTATAATAACTTAAGGCCTAGATAAAAGGAGCCGAAAGCAAAATCAATGAAATACTTAATTTTCTTTATTTTATTTTCTGGACAACTCTTTGGTGCTCAAGTGGCAAAGGTAATTCTTATGCGTGGGGATGTCTCTCATGTAGACGTAAATGGACTTAAAAAGAAGCTCAGCAAAGGTGATTGGATTGAAGAAGGAAGCGAAGTCATTACTCAAACCAAAAGTTTTGCCAAGCTTTTATTTAAAGATAAGTCCTCCATCAATATAGGGCCCGGCTCAAATATGAAAATTGCTAGCTATAAAAAAGATAAGGCCGGCATTATTTCTTTAATAAAAGGACAGATTAGATCTAAGGTTGAAAAAGATCTCCTCGAGGACCAAGGCGACAATAAAAGTAAAATGTTCATTAAAACAAAAAATGCTGCCATGGGTGTTAGAGGAACTGATTTTATCGTTGGTTTTAACCCCTTCTCTGGAAACACAAACCTTGACGTTATTACAGGGATTGTAGCGATGGTAAATATCAAAGATATAACGGCCTTTATCAAACCAGAAGAGCTTGATCGCGCCCTCAATAGTGCCCAAGCAGTATTTGTTGAAAAAGGAATGAGAACTTTTGTTAAATTAGCCACTCCCCCACCTCCACCAAAAGAGATACCAAAAACGGAGTTTGAAAGTCTTCAAAAAGATATTAATTCTTTTCTTCCTCAACCAGAGCTAGACCAAAGTGATCAACAGGAAGAGACAAAAGACGATCAACAAACAAAGCAAGAGACTCAAGAGACTCAAGAAACTAAAGAAGAGCAAACTTTTAGAGATCCTATTCCACCAGGAGTTAGTGAAGAGACTTTTATAAGTGATTCAGAGCTTCTACTTGAAGGCTCCGAGGAAATAGAAAGACTTCCAACATCGACTATAGTTGAGCAAGATGATCCTATAACATTTGAAGAAGTTTTTATTGATGAAACTGCATTTGAAGAGCTTATAAGCGAGACCGTAGAAGAAATTGAACAAGAAGCCGAAGAAAATGCAGAAGAAATAACAGAGCTTATCCAAAATCCAAACAACTATACTCGGTTAAAGATAATATTTAACAATGATGAAACTGGCCCTTAATAGCCTCTAATTTTCCCAAATTGAAATTAAGCCTTTATAATATTTACTAGATAATAATCAGTTTTTAAAGGGTAGTATCTTGTTAAAAAAAATCTTCATTTTTATTATAATTTCATACTCTACTCAGGCCTTCTCTAACCTTAATACTGTTAAAAACCTAGTCAAAGATAAGAGGTTTCAAGATGCGCTTAATATTCTTAATAAGCTTCCCTTAAATGCAGAAAACTATTATTTAAGAGGAATTTCCTACGCTAGGACGAAAAAGTTTAACCTCGCTATTAAAAACTACGAGCAAGCCATCAGCAAAAGGGCCAAATTTAAAGATATTCATTACGAGTTAGGACAGGCCTATTATGCTTCTAACGCTCTTGATAAGGCCATCACAAGGTTTAAAATCTCTATTAAAAAGGACTATAAAAAAATAAACTCTCTTTATTATGTAGGGTATATTTATCAAATTCTTGAAGAGCATAAAAAGGCCATTAAATATTTTAGTCAAATTATTGAGCTTAACACCAAGGATAAAAATCTAAGACAAATAGCTTATTTTCAAAGAGCTGTGTCTCGTTTTAACTTAGAGCAAAATAACAAAAATATAAAACAAATCGCCCAAGATAAAATCATTCCCGATCTAGAGTTGGCCAAAGTTACCGATAGAAAAAGTTCTTTGATCGCAAAAATAGATGAGCAATTAAGAAACATAAAACAAAAACTTGGGCTCGATCCATACCTTATGAAAAATGGAAGGCGTGTTAAAGAGCGAGACTGGGATTTAAGTCTTTCTCACAAGCTTGTTTATGACAGTAATATTATTTTCGAGTCTGATACGCCTGAAACAAGATCAACCAATACTGATTCTTTCTACCATAATACCTCTATTGAAGGGTCTTATCGTTATATTCTAGAAAAAGAATATATTATTACTCCCTCTCTCAAAATAGAACAAAGGTATCATACCAACAGAGATGAAAGTGTCGTTCACACCAACGACACCTATGACATTCAGGCGAATGTTAATTTTAGCTGGGAAACAAAAGCTTTCAATTCTCCCTCATCCGTCCTGGCCGATTTAGAGTACAAATATAGTGCTAAAGATAGGCTCTCTAACAAGGAGAGGATTTATAATAGTCGCTATAAGCTTTTAGGAATTGGAAAGAAGTTTAAATATTTTGATTTTGGTCAAACTACGGTTAAGTTTAAAATTAAAAGTCTAAAAAGTTATACAAGTCAACAAAACAACAATACAAGAACACTTTCTCTAAACCAAATTCACATACTCAAATCAGGAAAAATCCTTGTCTACACTTTTCAAGCAGACTTAACTAAAGTCAGTGATTCTAATTCAAGTTCTGACAACTATCTCTTTAGAGTGGATTATATTTGGCCTAGTATTTGGCCTAAATATACTTTAAACCCATATTTTTCAATTTCCTTTCTCGATACTATTGAAAACCAAGATACAAGAGGGACTGAAAAAACTTTTACACCTGGATTTAAATTATCCAGAGAGGTAAGTAAAAATTTTAAAATAGTCTCTGGATACTCTTATCAGAAAAAGACATCAAAAGATAAGGACACTTTTGCTTATAGCAAGAGTGAGTTTTTATTTGATCTTAAGTATAATTTTTAGGAGGCGAAGTGCTTAAAAACATTCTTAAGTTTTCAGGCATGATCCTCATTGTCCTTTTCTGCACAACTAGTATCTTCTTTGCCACAATTAATCGAGAAATGAGAAATTCAGAGTTCAAAGACCTAACTGGTTATAGCTCATTTTTCGAAGATAGGTTCTATGATTGGAGGATGAGAAAAACACTAGATAAAAAGAGGGTCGAAGATAGAATTGTTCTTATTGAAATTGACGATAAATCACTAAAAGAAATTGGGCGCTGGCCTTTTTCTCGTGATATCTGGGCCGATGTCGTTACCAAACTCAGTGGCCTTCAAGCGAAAATCATTGCATTTGATATCTTTTTTTCAGAACCAGAAAAAAGGTTTCAGGGAAATTCCCCTGATGAAAACTTCTCTCAAGCAATAAAGTATTTTCAATCTAAAAAAGGAAATAAGGTTATTCTCCCCTATGGTGTTACTCTCTCTTCAAAAAATTCTTTTGAAAGTATTCCTGACACAATGCTTGATTTTATGTTAAAGGCCAAACAGGATAAAAATATTAACTTGTTTCCCTCTTATTTATCTAAATCCGTATATCCTCTCGATAGTCTATTGAACGCTTCACCTGCTCTTGGCTTTATAAGGGCCGAAAAAGATGGAGATGGTGTATTTAGAATGTATCCTCTTGTCGCTAATATAAGCGGCGTTCACTTCGCCTCATTCCCTGTTATTATATATCAAGCCTACATGGGTGAAAGTGCCATCATAGACCTATCTGACTCAGAAGAAAAATACCTTGTAACTGATTACTCTTATTATAATATTAATTTTAAAGGAGAGACCAAAGTTCGGTGGTTAGGAGGAAGTAATCAATTCAAAAGGATATCCGTCTCCGACTTTCTTAAAGAAAAATCAAATATTAATCTTAAAGATCTTTTTAAAGACAAGATTGTCTTCATTGGCTCAACAGCTTATGGGGCCCACGACCTCAGAAACACTCCTATAAAGTCAGACTTACCAGGTGTCTACTTCCATATGAATATGACCCATATGATGCTCGATGGAAAACACTTTCGCCCTAGTGGTAAATCTACATACCTTTCATGGATAATTCTTTTAGGTACAAGCTTTTTGATGATATTTATAATGACATTTCAAAGTGCCACGTTAGATATTTTAGTGGCCATTACAATGACTTCAAGTTTACTTTTGGCCGACATCTATTACCTCACTCCTGAAGGCTTTGAAGTTAAACTCTTCTTTTGCCTGCTATCCATTCTGGCATGTTATTTATGGGGTACAACTGTAGAGTTTTATGCTACCACCAAAGAAAAAAAGAAAATTCGTAATACATTTCGTCGTTTCATATCTCCTGATGTCGTTGATGATATGCTAGACCATCCTGAGCATGCCAAAGTTGGTAGTACAAATAAAGTTATCACAGTATTTTTTAGTGATATCAGAAACTTCACGGAAGTTGCTGCCAAGTTAAATCCTGATGAGCTCTCTTCATACCTCAATCAATACATGAGTAGAATGACTGAAGTTATATTTAATAACAAAGGCACACTTGATAAATATATTGGTGATGCCATTGTGGCCTTTTGGGGAGCGCCTATAGAGGTTAAAGATCACGCTTACCGTGCACTTTGTTCCTCACTACAGATGATTGAGGCCTTGCCAGAGCTTAATGAAGAGTATTTAAAGCAAGGTTTACCTGCTATTGAGCACGGGATAGGTTTAAATACGGGTGCTTGTAGTGTTGGAAATATGGGAAGTGACAATGTTATTAGCTATACGGCCATTGGTGAGCATATGAATCTAGGCTCAAGACTTGAAAAGCTGTGTAAACATTATGGCATTCAACTTCATGTAAGTGAGTTTACGCTTGGGGCGCTTACGCAAGAGCAACTTAAAGAGTTTCAGTACCGCCCTATTGACCGCCTTAAGCTTGCTGGAAAAGAAATATATTTCAATACTTTTGAAATCCTTGATAAGAACCACCCTTTCTACGATCATCCCAAAGACATCAGAGCATACGAGAAAGGTTTTCATGAGTTTAGTGAAAAAAGACCACGTAAAGCACTTAAGATGCTAGGGCCACTTTTAGAAAAATACCCCCATGATAATCCATTAAAAATACTCGTGGAAAACTGTCATTACGCTATCAAATCAGATCATTAATACTTAAGAAGATCTAAGATTGCTTGATAAATCTTATTTTCATCGGGAAGTATTTCGCGCTCAAGAATTCGGTTAAAACCTACTGGCGTAAATGTGGCGCCAAGCCTTTTTACAGGAGCATCTAGATGCTCAAAAAGTTCATCGGCTATAAATGAGGCAACTTCTCCACCAAAACCGGAAAAGACCTTATCTTCATGAACAACTAATACCCTATTTGTTTTTTGTACAGACTTAGAAATTCCATCATAGTCAAGTGGACTTAGAGATCTTAAATCTAAAACCTCAATACTATATCCTTCACTTGATAATTTTTCTGCGGCCTTAAGACAGTGATGAACAGTATTACCGTAAGTAATAATACTTAAATCACTCCCTTCTTTTCTTACTCTGGCCTTTCCAAAAGGCACTTCAAAGTCTTTAGGCACGACACTCATGGCATCCTTTGAATTGTATAAGGCCTTAGGCTCTAAATAGACTGAAAGTCCTTCACTTCTCATACAAGTTCGTAACAAACCTGCAGCATCGTCAGCAAACGACGGGGCAACAACTCTAACACCAGGAAAAGTTGTTAATGTCGCCTCTAAGTTTTGTGAATGATAAAGACCTCCTCCAATATATCCACCTGAAGCAAGTCTAATAGTTATATTAGGAGAAAACTGGCCATTACTTCGCCAATAATCATGAGTACATTCCACGAATTGTTCCATGGCCGGCCAAAAATAATCAGCAAACTCGGCCCCTTCAATTACTATTCTTATTTTGTCATTAAAACGACTCATGCCATTTGCTGTACCCACAATAAAGTCTTCAGCTATAGGAGCATTGAAAACTCTTTCAGGGCCGAACTCTTGTTGCATTCCCTTTGAGACGTTAAAAACGCCTCCTTTATCTTTGTTGGCCATATCTTGGCCCCAAATAAAAGTATCGGGGTTATGACGAAATTCCTCTTTTAAAGTCTGATTTAGAGAATCTATAAACTTAATTGCCTCACCACTTTCTTGATGTTCACCTGTTGGAAAGATTGAGCACTTATGTTCAGGCGGTAGGACAAAATCGTAAATAGAATCAGCTGAAGGATTTGGTGCTGCGACGGCCTTTTGGTGAGCATCGAGCATTTGGGCCTTCATTTCTTCATCTATTTTATCTAGGTCAGCTTCACTGAAAACCTTTTTATTAACTAGTAACTCTCTAAAATGCTTAAAAGGATCTTGCTTTAAAGCTTCAGCAATTTCTTTATCATCACGGTAAAGCTCATGTTTATCACTATTGCTATGTTCATGAATTCTAACACAATGGGCGTGCACAATAACAGGGCCAGCACCACTAAGAGCGTGTTCTCTGGCCTCGGCCATGGCGTTCATTGAATCAAAAATATCCTTTCCATCACAATGAATGATTCTTAGATTTTTAAAACCTGAAAAATTATCGGCCGCAAACTCATTTGCCGTTTGCTCTCTTTTGGGTACAGATATCCCATAGCCATTATCTTGAAAGACAAAAATACATGGAAGAATTTCTCTACTGGCACCGTTTATGGCCTCGTAGACATAGCCTTCAGAAGTTGAAGACTCTCCTTGTGAGCTTATAGAAACACCAGTGTGTTTATATTTTTTAATTCCTCTGGCAACCCCAACAGAATGTAAAACGTGATTTCCTGTACAAGAAGAAACGTTATGTATATTCCACTCAGGCTTTGCAAAGTGATTACTCATATGACGTCCACCACTTGCAACATCAGTATCTTTGGATATACCGTTTAATATTATTTCTTCGGCACTCAAACCTGCACTTAAACAAGTGAGCATATCTCTATAGTAGGGAAATAGATGGTCTTGATTTAAAACAAAACTCTGTCCAATTGCGAGTTGAATACCATCATGTCCTGCATAGGGTGCATGATAACTCCAACCAAGGGCCTGTTTAAGATAATTAGGGGCCCTTTCATCTAGAAATCTACCCAGCTTAAGCAGTGAGTACCACTGCTTAAGCGTTTTTTTATCGGTTTTTTCTATAGAATACCGCTTTTTTACACCGGACATACTCTTCTTTGCCATTTTCAAAGTTCCTTTTAATTTTCGCTATTATAGCATTATCGGAACAAAGGGTTAAGCAACTGAATGTTTAAAAATCAATAAAACTTTTAGATATTTTCTATATCATTTATTGATAAGGATCTTTCTAATCCCAATAACTTGTCCTAAAACTTTTCGCGTTTTTATTCTTAGGCTCTTAACCTTTGTTTCTCCATGAAATAGGCCCCAATCATCATAATTTCTTCTCAGCGTTAATTTGAGGGTTCTATATTTCATGTTTAGTCCATTTCTCAAATATTTAATCCCTAGCTCTCCCCCGTAAACAGAGTCACATCTGGGACACTGAAGAATAATTACGTCTCTACCAGATTGACTCAGAAGGACAAAATCACCCTGTTGTAGGATATCCATTTCAATTTCTTGTCTATCTCTTCCACTTGTTCTCACGATAGAGTTAATATCTTTATTTTCATCGAGATTGAGAAGAAAGTTATGAATCTTATTATTCTCCGGCTCACTTATAATTTTAACTAAGTGATAATCACCCTTAGCAAATATTTGGCCACTAAAAATTAAACATAAACTTAAAATTATAAAATTCTTTTTCATTAATAAACTCCTTTGTGGTTTTGACAAAGACTAATCCAAGAGCAAAAGAGTTTCAAGGCCGTCCCGACATAACTGTCCCTAACAATCTTTTCATTAAAAAAAAAATAACTTTTTATAGAACAATCTTAAACAGGAGAAAAAATGAAGTTTTTATTTTTATTATTTATTGTTGTTAATTCTGCATTTGCATTTAGTCCAGAGCCTCGTGAAGTTTATCACCAAGACAAAGGATGGTGGGAAGTTTTTCCAGGTGGAAAAACGACATGTGCATACGGCGCTCCATACTCTTTTTATTTTAAAGAAGGAGATCCCACAAAACTAATCATTGATTTCGTTGGTGGAGGTGCATGTTGGAGTGAAAAAAGTTGTCGTCGTGCCGCCTTTAGAAATAATAATAACCCTATGGAAGGAGAGGTTAAGGGTGCAAATGGAATATATTTAAAAGATAATGAAAAAAACCCTGTTGGTGACTGGTCCCATCTCGTTGTTGGTTATTGTACAGGCGATCTTCACTGGGGTGATAATGTTGTTAGTTTTGGTGAAGGTGAAAAAGAATTTAAAATCCATTTTAAAGGTGCCATTAATGCCCGTGCCGCTTTAAGTTGGATTTTTGAAAGAGTAAAAAGACCAGAAAAAGTGCTCATCACAGGTACAAGTGCAGGAAGTTATGCTTCAGTTTATTGGGCACCAACGATCATAGAAAGATATAAAAAAACTGCTTTTACAATTTCCCAAATGGGTGATTCTGGAGCAGGTGTTATAACACAGAAGTTTTTTCAAGATAGTTTTTCTAACTGGAATGCACTTAAAAATATCCCTACTTGGATTCCTGGACTAAGTGATTTTCAAACGAACTGGATGGATAAAGACTTATCTGATATTTATAAAGCTGTAGGAGACCATTATCCAGATTATACATTTTCCCAGTTTAATTTCTCTCATGATCAAGGACAAATCTTTTTCTTAGAACTTATGAAAGAAGAAGAGGCTGAAAAGTCAGACGACATTGATATTGATGAACTTTTTTATAAAACACTCTCTAAAAGCAACCTACACCTTACTCATAATCTTAGTAATTATACTTTTTTCACCGCCGCAGGACTGGAGCATTCTTTTATTCCATCTAAAGAATATTATAGTCTTGTTAATGAAGGGGTTTCATTTCTAGAATGGTTTACCCATCTAACCAATGGAGGAACTCCAGCTCCAGTTGAATGTCAAAACTGTGAGGATCAAATTGATTAAAGATGGGGCATTTAGCCCCTATTTACTCGACGAGTTAATATTGCTTTTATCTGCCAAATAGGGTTAAATTCTGTCCTATTTAATTCTTAAAGGAGATCTTCGATATGCCAGTGGCCAATTATGAACAATACTGTCAAATGCTGGACAATGCAGCAAAAAATGGTTTCGCCTACCCTGCAATTAATGTGACCTCAACATCTACTGCAAACGCGGCCATACAAGCTTTCGCTGAAATGAAGACTGATGGTATTATTCAAGTCTCTACTGGTGGTGGTAAATTTGCTTCAGGACAATTTGCCAACGATATGGTTGTCGGTGCCATCTCCCTTGCTCAACATATTCATCTTGTTGCTGAAAAAGTAGATGTCCTTATTGCCTTACATACAGACCATTGTCAGGCCGAACTTGTTGACTCTTTTTTAGTGCCCCTTATCGAAGAGACTGAAAAAAGAAGAGCAAAAGGAATGCCTAACCTATTTAATAGCCATATGTTTGATGGATCTGAGCTTCCACTTGATGAAAACCTCAAAATCTCAAAAAAGCTTCTTGAAAGATGTGCCAAAAGTGAAATCATTCTTGAAGTAGAAACAGGTGTCGTTGGTGGAGAAGAAGATGGAGTAAATAACGAAAACGTCTCTGCAGAAAAACTCTACACGACTAACGAAGAAATGGTTGCTGTAGCAAAAGAGCTCGGTCCTATCGGTAAATTTATGTATGCCGCCACTTTTGGAAATGTTCATGGTGTGTATAAGCCAGGAAATGTTAAACTCAGACCTGAAATTCTAAAAGATGGTCAACAGGCCGTCATTGATGAGCTTGGTGAACAATCTCGCCACTGGCTTGTTTTTCATGGTGGCTCAGGCTCTGAATTACATGAGATTCATGAAACACTCAATTATGGTGTCGTCAAAATGAATATTGATACGGACACACAATATGCCTATACAAGACCTGTCGTTGAGTTCATGATGCATAATTACGACAAAGTCTTAAAAATTGAAGGTGAAGTTGGTTCGAAAAAGCACTATGACCCTAGGGCCTGGATGAAAAAAGGCGAAGTTTCTATGTCAAATAGAATCGTCCAAGCAATTAAGGACCTTAAAGCAGAGGGTAAAAGTGTTTTACACTCAAAAAAAAAATTAATTAACAGAGCGGCGCCACAGCCTAGCGCCTAAATTTAGATTATTGCTCTAATTCGATAATCTCCATGGCCTTATCAACAAGATCATTTGTTCTTCTGGTAAGCTTGGAGATTCCCTCGGCCACGACTGAGAATTCTTTACCAATGTCTCCACCTGCCCGCTCAGCTATAATATGGGCATTAAAAGAGATCATTCTAGAACTTGAGGCAATTTCAGTAATATTTTTCAGAATTTTTAAAATATCTTTTTGAACCATAAGATAATTTTTTTCATCTAATTCAACTATTTTCTTTCCTTCATGAAAAAACTGAGTGTGGATTTCACCTAGCATATGTGGAATTGTACTCATAAAGCTTTTAGATAATCCTTCAAATTCTCGATCGCTTATTGAGTTGTGTTCCTCCAATTTTTTTAAAACTGTATTGAGATCATTTAAAAAAGTTTTTATTTTAGATTGGCCATCATCATAAATAAGATAAAAAAGACGTTTATTATTTTTGACATAGGTATCAGAACTTTGAGTTATTGATATCCATTCCTTATGAAAGTCCTCATAACTATCTTTTAAGGAAGCCAAGTCTACTTTCCTCTCACTATCATCATTTGATTTAAAGAAGAGGTAAGAGACAAGTGTGGCCATTCTTTGAGTAAGTATTTCTAAACGACTTACGGAATTAAGGATTTCAAAAAGATCTAAGATTGAACTTTGCTCGCCAGTATCATTTTCTTCCATAAATTACCTCAAAAAGCTCTTTATGAAATATTAACTCACCTTGTAAAAAAATTCACCTAGGATTATCTGACCAATACCCGACTCTATAGAGCAACTATTTTTGATCAAGAATCTTAGAAATTATTTCGAAAACATTTTTAGATAGCTGTGGTGTTGATTTAATTCTCACGAGCTCTTGTTCCATTAACTTCTTAAGATCTGTATCTAGTTTAGCGAATAATTTAAATGCTCCACTTAAACGGGCCGCGACCTGTGGGTTAATTTTATTAAGTTGGATAATCTTATCGGCCAATAATTTATAACCTCTTCCACTCGGGTGATGAAACTGAGTAACGTTTCCAGCAAATGCACCATAAAGTGCCCTAGCAATATTAGGAATAGTAATATCAAAAACTTCAGTTTCTTCGACCGTTGGTATGATATTATAGGCCCAGTCAGTCTTAGGTTCAACCTGGGCCCTCATCCATTTTTGCATAACGAGTGTTTCATGCTTCCATTTATTAAAAAATGAATCAAGATCTTGTTCAAATCCATTTATTTGGTGATTTACCAAGTAAGAAAGAGAAGATATTTCATCAGTCATGTTTAATGCATTTTTATATTGTTGCTTACATAACTGAACTGCTTTTTCACCATCACATTCCATTAAAAAATAAAGAACAGTATTCTTCAATGAGCGTTTACCCATGGCACTAGCATTTACGACGAACTCTTTTTCTGTATTTAAAGAATCATATATTTGAAATAGATCTTCTTCCAATGCCATGGCCAATTGCTTTTTCATTTTATGAGCAATGGAAACAGTTTTCTCTACATTAATAGGAGTTTGATCAGCAAAGTAAGACTCATAAGTTGGTAATGACAGAAGAAGCGCCTTAAATGATTCATTGATAGTTGAATCATTAAGAACTTCTTTTAAAGCGATAATCAACTCTTTAGGAAAATCCTGTGACTGCTCTTTATAAAATCTATCAAAAAAGATTTTCTTATAAATATTTTGTGCTGACTCATATTTATTAAAAAGGTTTTTATCAAACCTAAGTAAATGCAGATGATCATCAAAACTTAGATCTGAATCAATAATGATAGGTGCAGAAAAATCACGATTTAAAGAAATAATTGGTATTTCATTTATATTATTAAAAACAAAGTCTTCCTTCATTTTTGATATAATAAGTACATCACCGTTAATTACCTTTTCATGAGAGAGTGACATTTCATCACCCTTTTGAGAAAGGAAGGCCAATTTCAAAGGTATAAAATATTCTTCTTGGGAGTCAGAGAGCTTCTGCTCTATGTTTAAGGAAAACTTTTTATTCTCTTGATCATAAGAAGTTCTTACTTTGATCTTAGGTGTACCTGCCTGTGAATACCATCTTTTAAATTGAGAGAAATCAAAGTTATCATTGGCCACACTCATTGAGTGAATAAAGTCCTCTGTTCTAACAGCTTGACCATCAAATAGCTCAAAATACTTATCCATTCCTTTTCTAAAACCATCTCTTCCCAAAAGTGTTTCAATCATTCGGATGACTTCAGAGCCTTTTTCATAAACAGTTGCAGTATAAAAATTATTTATTTCGATATAACGATTGGGCTTGATTGGATGAGATGTTGGGCCGGCATCTTCTGGAAACTGGGCCTCACGTAATCTATAGACATCTTTTATTCTTTGTACGGCCCGATCGTTAAGATCAGCACTAAACTCTTGATCCCTATAAACTGTCAGTCCTTCTTTCAATGTCAATTGGAACCAATCTCTACAAGTCACACGGTTTCCAGTCCAGTTATGAAAATATTCATGACCGATAACACTTTCAATTGTCATAAAGTTGCCATCTGTTGCCATTTTTGGATCGGCCAAAACACAACTCGTATTAAAAATATTAAGACCTTTATTTTCCATGGCCCCCATATTAAAAGCATCAACTGCTACAATCATATAAATGTCGAGATCATACTCAAGGCCATATCTATCTTCATCCCACTTCATGGATTTCTTTAAACTCTCCATGGCCCAATGACATTTATCTTCATTACCTTTGTCACAATATATGCGCAGGTCTATTTCTCTTCCAGACCCTGTTGTATAAGTATCCTTAATTAGGCCAAGGTCTCCTGCTACAAGAGCAAATAAATAACTTGGCTTGGGAAAAGGATCATTCCACGTGGCAAAGTGACGGCCATTATCTAAATCACCTGACTCTATTAAATTTCCATTGCTTAAAAGTATGGGTTGATTATTTTTATCTCCAATAACTTTAGTTGTGAAAACAGTCATGTTATCTGGTCGATCTACAAAGTAAGTAATCCGACGAAAACCTTCTGGTTCATTTTGAGTACAATAGATATCACCCGATTTATATAAACCTTCTAAGGCCTTATTCGTTGTTGGGTTAATATAGTTTTCAACTTCAACCTCGAACTGATCTCCCGTGGGATTGAAGCTCAAACTTTCTCCATCAAGTTGATAATCTTTTACACGTTCTTCATTAAATTTTAATGAAATTAACTCTAATTCTTCCCCGTTAAAAATTAGTGGACCTGGAGGCTGGTTAGTATTTCTTTCTATTTTATATTTGGCCTTAACCTTTGTTTTTTCTTCATGAAGGTCAAATTCAATAAAGGCCTCTTTTATAAAAAAGTTTGGTGCCTGGTAGTCTTCTAGTTTAATTATACGGGGTGTGCTGTCTTTCATTTTAAACCTTCTATTTTAACTTTATGGCCAATGTATTTTCGAATATTAATAGCGCCAGATTCCAATATAAAATACTGTCCTTTAATACCTAAAAGTTTTTCTTCAATAACTTGTAATTTTTCTAGATTAAGTGATTTAGCTTTTGAGCAATACTGCTCAACGGGATAGTCTATTTGGGTAACAGTTTCATCTTCTAAAATTTCAACTTGGTCCCCACCAAACTTTTCTTCAAGCTCATCTAACTCTTCTCCAAGTGTCTCAAAAAGTCGATCTCTTGTACTTTCAAGATCAATTTGAGTTAATTTGCCTGTAATCAAGCTTCTCCAGTTGGTTTTATCATCTACCTCCTGAGAAAAAAGTTTTTCAAATACACCTGATTGATAGCGAGTTGCTACTTTTAATATGGGTACGGCCTCAATAGCACCTTGATCTATCCATCTTGTTGGTATTTGAGTGTGTCGTGTAATACCGACCTTTACTCCCGTAGTGTTAGATAAATAAACATAATGGGGTATCATACAATTCTTTTCACCCCACTCTGGTTCACGACATGTTCCCTCATCATAATGACAAGTATGAGGTCTTAATACACAAAGATCACATTGCGCTAATGTTTGTGAACAAGGAAAACAATATCCACCCGAGAATGATTTATTTGTTTCCCTTCCACAGAAAGTACAATTAATCTCTCCGAGAAACTCTAATCTTATTTTAGACCCAATAAGTGGGTTCATATCCATCAATTCAATACCGTCAACATGTGGATCTGGACGAACACAAAACTGATATTGGACCTTATCTTTTAATTCGCTTTTGAGTTTTTCTACATTACCTATTAACACAGCGCATCCATCTGGTATATTAAAACCACTTTTACCCTAAAGTACGTGAAAATTGAAAAGAATTTAAGTTTATGCTTCGTTTCCTATACTGCCTTTTGCCAAAAAAGGTTTTTTATTTTTATGCGATATGAGGTAGGGTCGAATGTCTCAACTTAACAGGAATTTTTATGGTTAATCCATTCGCAGAAAATAAGATTATGGCCAAGGCCAAATTTCTAAAAGATAACGATTTATATCCGTTTTTTTCCCCAATCGAAGAAACCGATGGATATAGTGTAAAAGTTCATGGCAAAAAACAAATTATGATCGGCTCCAATAACTACCTTGGGCTGACCCATCACCCAGAAGTTAGAGAGGCCGCCAAAGCTGCTATCGATAAATTTGGTACAGGTTGTACTGGTTCTCGATTCCTTAATGGTAATTTAACTATCCACGAAGAACTTGAAGAAAAGCTCGCAAAATATCTAGGCCATGATAAGGCCATTGTTTATGCTACAGGCATGCAGGCAAACCTTGGTGCCATAAGCTCAATCTGTGGGCCTAAAGACTGCATGCTTTTTGACTCTGAAAACCATGCCTCCATCATCGATGCTTCCCGTTTAGCTATGGGAACAACTTTTAAGTACAAGCATAACGATATGGAAAGCCTTGAAGACGCTCTAAAAAGTAACGTCAATCGCTTTAAGCAAACGATGATTGTTGCTGATGGGGTTTTTTCAATGACTGGAGATGTCTTAGAGCTACCTAATGTTATTGAGTTAGCACAAAAGTATGGGGCCATGGTATACGTCGACGATGCCCACGGACTTGGTGTATTAGGAGAGCGAGGCCGAGGTACTATGGACCACTTTAATCTTACTGATAAGGTGGACCTAAATATGGGTACCTTCTCTAAGTCATTCGCTTCTATCGGAGGTGTTATTTCTGGTAGCGCAGATATCATGGACTATATTAAGCATACTTCACGAAGTTTTATGTTTTCGGCCGCATTACCCCCCGCTGCCGTAGCAACAGTCTCAAAATGTATCGATATTGTTTTGGCCGATGGCTCTATTCATGAAAACCTATGGAAGAATGTTGCTTTCATGAAAAAAGGATTCAAAGACCTTGGGTTTTATACATACAATTCACAGACCCCAATTATTCCTATATTTGTTGGTGATGACCTTAAGGCCATGGAAGTTACAAGATTTCTTAAAGATCAAGGAATCTTCTGTACTCCGGTAATCTCACCAGCTGTTCCTAAGGGTGAAGCTTTGATTAGAACAAGCTACATGGCCACCCATAAACAATCAGACCTTGAGTACGTCCTGGAGAAGTTTAAACTCGCTAAGAAGGTATGTGATATTCCAGAAAGGCATAATCAGTAGAGTTTATGAAGTATTTAATTCGAGAAGTAAGAAGTAAAAAAGACAAGAGCTTAATGCTTAATTTACCCTGGGAGATTTATAAAAACGATAAATCATGGGTACCACCACTTAAGCTAACGGTTAAAGAAATCCTTGATGAAAAAAAACATCCTTTTTATAAAACTTCTGAAGTTCAAAGCTGGCTGGCCTTAGAAGGTGATCGTGTTTTAGGCAGAATAATGGCCGTTTATAATCATGCCTATAATAAATTTCAGGATACCAATGTTGGTTTTTTTGGTTTTTTTGAGTGTCATGAAAACAAAGAAGTTGCCTTTGAATTATTTAAAAAGGCCGAAGAATGGTTAAGACAAAAAGGGGCCACAAAGGTTTTAGGTCCTGTTAACCCTTCAACCAATTATGAAACAGGTCTTCTTATTAAGGGCTTTGAAGACCCGGCCCAACTGATGATGACTTATAACCCTCAATTTTATCGATCTATTTTTGAAGAATACGGATTTACCAAGGCCAAAGATTTAATCGCCTATCGTCTCGATACTGATTTCCAAATGCCGGAAAAAATTGTTCGAATCTCTGAACGTGCAGAAAAAAGACATGGAATAAGTTATCGTAAAATTAATTTAAATGACTGGGATAATGAAATAAATAGAATGCACGATATTTATAATAGTGCGTGGGAAAAGAACTGGGGCTTTGTTCCCATGACTGATGAGGAGTTCTTTCATACAGCTAAAGACCTCAAGTCTATTGTTGATCCTAATCTTATTATTTTTGTCGAGGTTAAGGGTGAGACGGCAGGGTTCATTGTTGCCCTACCAGACTTTAACCAAGTCTTTAAGAATATTCCCTCTGGTAAGCTTCTTCCTTTTGGTATCTTTAAGCTTCTGAGGTCCAAGAATTATATTAACCGTTGTCGTGTTATTACCCTTGGTGTTAAAGAGCAATACCGTAACTTAGGTCTTGGTCCCATTTTATATAATAGGGCCCATCAAAAAATCATTGAGGCAGGATATAATGAGATTGAGATGAGTTGGATTCTAGAAGACAACTTACCCATGAATAAGCCTCTTCAATTAATGGGAGCAGATCCTTATAAAACTTATAGGGTCTTTGAAAAAGAGCTCTAATATGAAAATCTTTGTTACTGGCAGCTCAGGGTTTATTGGCTCATTTCTATGTGAGTCTTTAAATAAGGCCGGCCATGAAGTTTACTGTCTCACACGAACAATTGAAAAGTTTAAACGGTTCTCTATTAAAGGTATCCCAATTGTTGGAGAGCTATCTACGAGTGCTCCAAACTCATGGATTTATGAAGTCCCAAAGGATATCGATGTTGTCGTTCACCTTGCTGGAATTGTTCACTCTTACAAACCTGCTGATTTTTATAAGGTCAATGCTGAGGCCACAAGGATATTAGTTGATGATTTAAAGTCCCATAATCCCCATTTAAAGTTTATTCTCATCAGCTCTCTTGCTGCCAGTGGGCCAAGTCAAAAAGGTATTAAGAAAAAAGAAAATGACCAAGAAGGACCTGTCTCGCATTACGGGAAAAGTAAATTGGCCGCAGAATCTTATTTACAAAATCTAGGAAAAGATTCTTGGAAAAAAGTTGTTGTACGTCCTCCTGTTGTTATTGGCCCTAGAGACCCTGCGATGCTAGAGGTTTTTAAGATGGTTAAATCTGGACTTGTCCTTATTTCAGGAACAGATGGATTAACTAAGCGCTATAGTTTTGTATCTGTTCATGATCTGGTGGCAGGTATTCAACGGATCACTGAACAAGAGATAAAATCGAACTGGGATATATTCTTCTTTGCTCATCATAAGTCTTTTAGCTTTGATGAGTTGATCAAAGAAATAAGTAGTATTTTTAATGAGAAGAAGTTTTACAAATTATTTTTACCATATTTTTTCATCCATATAGTTGCCTGGTGTGCTTACATAGTATCAAAGTTCTTCCCTCTTGATTTTCGACTCACTCCAGATAAAACCAGAGAGCTTATTCCCTCTTGCTGGGAGGTAGACTCTGAAAAGTCGATTATCGAATTAGGAACTGATTATAAAGATAGTTTACAAGTTTCTCTAAAGAAGGCCTTTACTGATTACCAAGACAGAAGCTGGCTTTAGTAAGTCCAGCTGGCCAATAGCCCCGGACTACCATTATTTCTAATAAAAGAAACATTTACTTCATGCTCAAAAATTGCTTTGTAAAATGGGTGGTTTTGAGAGTGTTTTGAATAGAGTCTTGTTCCTTCTGAGGCAAAAAAAGATAAGAAGAGTCCCCCTACGACATCAGAAATATAATGCTTTCCTTCTTGGATTCTTTGATACGCGGTCATAAAGGTCATGATACCTGGAAGAATGGCATGTGCTGGTCCGTAGAACTGAAGTGCTTTTAAAGTCACAACGGCAAAAGGAATGACATGACCAGAAGGAAAAGATGAGCTTCCTCTAAAGCTTTCTTCCCAAAAGCTCACATTATTATTCGGTCTTTTATTTATAGGAGCGAGGCTTAGAATTATTGTTTGCCAAGCGGCCAAGTAGGTGGCCACAAAAACTTCTTTGGAGAACTTAATCATTTTTTCATCATCATTTGATCGTCCCCAAGCGTAAAACCCAAATGGAATAATAGGAAAATTAGCTGCTATCGAAAGGTCGGCCATAAAGTTATAGGCAGACTTATCTTCTTTACTTCTAAAAAGTGCACTTAATCTATCATCTTGATCAAAAGAATAAGCAAGAGATGGTACGGCCAATCCTAATGCATAAGCATTACTTTTTGTTTGAAACTGAGATGGAAAGGCCTTAAAAATATCTACGAATGATTCCTTAAAATCATTCCAAGCAATATTTTCTTGGGCCTTTAAAGTAAAAGAGAACGTTAGTAAAAGTATAACCAGTGTTTTCATTTTTTGATCCAGCTTTCCTTCATTTCAACTGTGCCAAAAACATAATCCCACAAGGGGTTTGAAACGCCATATTTTACAGGATCTTTCGTATAGTGATGCTTAAGGTGATAAGACTTAAGATAACGTCCAACTTTAGAAGTCATTCTAAAGTGATGAGTGGCATAATGAATATAATCATAACAAAGATAAAAACAGATAAATCCACCCATAAAGAGGTAAAAATATTCGGCCGGTACGAATAATTTGAAAAAATTTGAAATCATAAACATGATAAGTAGCCCAGGAAGTGGAGGCATTACCAATCTTGTTGCGTCGTCAGGATCATCATGATGAATGCCATGGAAGAGATAGATGATTTTCTTTCCCCACTCACTTTTTGCAGGATAATGAAAAGCATAACGATGCAGTACATATTCTGTTAGAGTCCAAACCAGACCCGCAACCACAAAAACTGTAATATTAATAACTGCACTATGGTGAAAAGTTGTATGTGACTTATAAAATAAAAATAAAACAATGGGTGTCCAAAGCAATAATGGAGTTATTGGATGGACATGTGTAAATGACTCTAAGATATTACTTTCAAAGAGTCGTATAGAAGATTTATCGTTTTTTTTGCTAGACATAAATACCCCGAAAATCTATTAATAACGCTTATGAGAATTATCATTTGCTTATTATTTTGGCTACCTATCGCGGCAAAAGCTATCACATATGACGAGCTTAGTCCGCAAGAAAAAAGCAAAGTTTCCTCTGGTCAAATTGTGGTCAAGCTAACCCCTATTGATAACGCGCCATGGCCATCCATAGATGTCTTCTCTACTGTTAAAGCGTCGCCTCTAGAGTCATTGGCCTTATTTTTGGCCTTAGATATACAAAAGGATTATGTCCCTAACCTCTTAAAATCACGCCCTATTAAACATATATCTGCTACCGAAGTCCACACTGAGTACATCATGGATCTTCCCTGGCCTATTCCTAATGGTTATTATGTTCATGGAAGTGACTTTAAAAAGACACCGCAAGGGTATCGGGCCATGTGGTATATGGTTCAAAGTGATTCAGCTAATTCAGTAAATGGTTTTGCCCAGTTTAATCAAGATGGCCTATTTCATTATCACTCTAGAGTAAGTCCTAAATCGGCACTGGCAACATTACTTAAAGGTCTTATGGTTAAGGATGTTGAAAAAACTGTTGAGGCGATTAGAAGCTTTATTGAGACGACAATTGAAAAAAACCCAAAGTTACTTAAAAAATATGTTAGCTATATTGAACGAAGCCTTAGGGGTGAGTTTGTTTATGAGGCCCAAATCCGCTCAGAATAACCGACTATATAAGCTTTTGATAAATACGATTTCCAGTACTTAGTATCTCTATCTATTTTTTTAATTTTTTAAGGTTGTAATTAATCCATATACTTTTAAAATAAAAGTATAAAAAGATTCAAACTAAACACTGTCGATGTTTGATATAGGATTTAGAAAACATCGATATTTTAAACTATTATGAAATTACATGAAAAAAAATGTATTCCCTGCTCTGGTGGCGTTCCCCCCCTACCCATTGAAGAAATTAATAGATTCAAAAAAGATATAGATCCTCAATGGGAACTTACTCATGAAAATACACGACTTTTGAGGAAGTTAAAGCTTAACGAGATGAAAGCACCTATGGAGCTTGCTCTTAAGATTGCACAAATTGCAGATGAACAATGGCACCATCCTGAACTTCATATTGGTTTTGGCCATCTTGATATTGAAATCTGGACTCATAAAATTAATGCTTTAGTAGAAAGTGATTTTATTTTTGCAGCAAAAGTAGATCAGATTATTAACGAGACCATCGAGAAATAAGACGAGCAATTCTTCTGTTTATTTCAAACTTACCTTCAAATCTCTCCATACCATCGGCCCTAAGAGCAGGTGCATGTATATTGATATAGTCTTCCAGATGCTTTTCGGTATCAAGGTGATAATGGCAAATTATTTGATTATTACTATCTTTATCACACCAGACTTCGGCCCTCGAAAACCCATCTAATTTTAAAATTTCTTGGACATGATCAGTTAACCAATCCATATAGGTTTCCAAAATATCCGTTTCTACTGTTATACTTACTTCATATAGAATCATTTAATCTTTACCTAATAAACTTTTTTTAACATCTTCATCGACGGGGTATTGACCTAACCAAGGTCTAAAAACAATCTCTGCCGTTTTATTATCATTTTTTTCGGCCAAGAGTTGCTTATTTTTATAGATCCTTACAAGATTAGGTTCGCGATAAATAAAAAGTTTATCACCCTCTTTAACGGCAGGTGTATTCTCTTTGAGCCAATTCATTGAATCGCTATAATACTCTTTTCTTTGAATATTTTTTTCAAAACCTACTTCCCAGCCTTTAATTGAATACTCTTTTTTAAGATCTCTTTTATAATCGAGAATCAAAAGGGACTTATTTCCCTGCTCATTTTTATAATAAGAGAGCTCGTAAACATCAAAGCCAAAAATAGAGTATTCTAAAAGGGCCTTACCTACTAACTTCATATCCTTTTGTTCAAAAGGAAAATCCAGAGCATATAGGGGTATACAAAGAAAAAATAGTATTAATTTATTCATTTAGCCCATTTGTGATTGTAGGTAGTTTTCAATACCAATTCTTTTAATGAGACCTAGTTGAATTTCAAGCCAGTAGACATGATCTTCTTCAGTATCAAAAAGAAGTTGTGAAGAAAGAAGATCTCTTGTTACGTAGTCGTTCTTTTTTTCCGCTAATGCTATTGTGGACTGAAGCCTTTTTCTAATAGTCATTTCATAGTCTAAGTTATGCTGATAAATTTCTTTGATGTCTTTCCCAAGAACAACTTTTTCCAATTTATTCATATTGGGTTTGCCTTCAAGAAAAAGAATTCTTTCAATAATTTTTCTTGCATGCATTTGTTCTTCTTCCATCTCATGCTTGAATCTTTCAAAGACTTTATTCAGTCCCCAATCTTTAAGCATTTCAGAATGAATAAAGTATTGATTAACTGAAGTTAATTCCCCCATCAGAAGGTTATTAAGTGCATCTAGTACTTCTTTATTCCCTTTCATTCTAATCATCCTTTTTCATTTGCGATTGAAGGTAATTTTCAATCCCTGAGTTTTCTATTAGATAAAGTTGAGTTTCCATCCAATCAATATGATCTTCTTCGTTTTCCAACATTTCAGTCAGAAGTTCTCGTGTTACGTAGTCTTTTTTGGTTTCACAAACTTTGATAGCCTCACGTAACTGATCGCAATGCTCCACTTCAGTTTCTAAATCCAAATTAATAATCTCTTCTGTTTCTTCGCCAATTCGAACACTTCCATATTTTTGAATGTTAGGTAAGGCCTCTAAGAACAGAATCCTTTTAATAAGATCATCGGCCTGTTTCATTCTTTTAATTGAAACTTTATATTCAAACTCTCCAATTTCACCGAGACCCCAGTTTTGAAAGATCCGAGCATGCAGAAAGTATTGGTTAATAGAAGTTAATTTGTTTGTAAGGGCCTGCTGTAGACCTTTTATGACAATGGTGTCCCCTTTCATAGTGAACTCCTTATATAAAGTGTAGGGATATTAATATAATTTTTCATTTATTTTGTTTTGTTAGAAGCTCTTTTTTTAACTGCATAACAACCTCATCACAGCTTCCACAATCACTTCCAACTTTAAACTTTTTTAACACATCATCGATCCCTTTTTGAGGATCTTTTTCAATTTCTTTAACAATATCATCCATACATATTGCATGGCATATACATATATACATTCTAGATAGATGATAAGTTTCTTTAATTCAGCTTACAATAGCTTTTTAAAAGAAATAATTGACAGCGTGTAACCCTATCCATGAAAGAAGATAGGCCAGACCCATATAAAAAAGAAACTGATAGATCACAAACCTTAATGAGCCTGTTTCCTTTTTTATAACGGCCAATGTTGAAACGCATTGAAGTGCAATAGAGTAAAAAATAATAAGCGATATTCCTGCGCCTAGCGACATACCTGAGGCCGTAATATTATCGGCAAGCCCAGCAATATTTTCATCAGCACCCTCAATACCAAACATAGTCCCTAAGGTTCCGACAAAAACTTCACGGGCGAGAAAAGATACAATGATGGCAACACCATACTTCCAATCAAGCTCAAGAGGTTTAAAAAACCATTCAAACTTTTGTCCAATCCATGCAAGCCAACTTGTCTCAAGTTGATCTGCACCATTAGGAAAATACCCTAGGATCCAAATAACAACCGTAACAGAGAAGATCATAAGACCGGCCTTTGCTACGAATTGCATTGAGCTTGTAAGGGCCTTTTGAATAAGTGGTTTCCAATGAGGCACTCTGTAAGGAGGTAACTCTATTAAAAAAGGCGAATCTGATTCTTTTTTAAAAGTTGTTTTGGATAAAACAGCACTCACTATTAAAGCTGTAAGAATTCCAAAAAGGTACAGTCCGAAAAAAACCATTCCACGAGAATTAAAAAGTCCACCCATGATCATTGTATTAGGTATAAAGGCCGTTACTAGTAAAGCGTAGACTGGGAGCCTAGCAGAGCAAACCATTAATGGAATAGTAAAAATAGTAAGAAGTCTTTTTTTGGATGACTCTATTGTTCTGGTGGCCATGACGGCAGGTATAGAGCAGGCATATCCAGAAAGAAATGGAACAAAGCTTCTTCCGTTGAGCCCAAAAAAACTAAAAGGCTTATGACAAATAATAGCGGCACGAGCAAGATACCCACTATCTTCAAGAATCCCAATAATAAATGTTAAAACAAATATTTGTGGAACAAAAACCAGAAAAGAGCCGAGTCCTCCAAAAATAGCGTCCTGAATAAAATCTTTAAGCATGGTATGAGAGACAAGTCCTCCAGCAAAAGTTCCTAGCTGACCTATCACTTCTTCAATAAAATCCATGGCCGGTACAGACCAAGTAAAAATGGCCTGAAAAAGAAACGCCATAATAATAAAAAATACAACTCCACCCATAAATCCAGATAGAAAAATTTTATCTAAGAAACCCTGGTTTTTAAGAATCACATCTCCTTTGGGGCCCCATTTTTGAGCGTAATCACGGGCCACTTTCACGTGCCCCATTTCAGCTATTTCTGATGGTGAGGTGGCAGAGAAGCTCTCAGGCCTACTTACCATTTCTTTTATGGATTGCTTTAGTTCAACTAGACCAACTTTTGATCTCGCTGATATTGGAATAATTTTTGAGCCTAATTTATTTTCAAGTTCTTTAAGATTAAAATTAATTTTATTACTTAAGATGACATCCATCATATTGATAACAAATATAAGAGGGCAATTCATTTGTGCTGCTAATTCTTGTACCTGTAACCCTAAAACGAGGGATCTCTCAAGTCTTGTGGCATCTAGAATACATACAATAGAAGGTTTCTTATTATGCTCTCCTTCAAAAGACTTACGAAGATTTTCAATAGCAACTTCTTCATCTTTAGTCAGAGCATCTAATGTGTAGAGTCCTGGAAAATCAATAACCTTAATTCCATCCATTTCACCATTTTTCACTTCAACTGTTACGCCTGGAAAATTGGCCACTTTTTGGTTAAGACCTGTGAGCCTATTGAATAAAAGACTTTTTCCTGAATTTGGTTTTCCGATTAAAAGAACTTGATCCATTGTTTACCTACTCAAACATTAGTTTTACCAGGGTGACACTAGCACCCAAGGTCAATAAAGACAATAGATGGTGTCGTTAATTAGTTAAGAGGCTTGACTTGAATAAGGCTGGCCAACTCTGAAGTAAGGGAGAGAACTGTGCCTTCAATCGTGTAGAGCTTAGGGCCCTTAAAAGGTGTTGATAAAAAGCATGAGATTTGGCCATTTTGAAAGATCCCCATATCATTAAGTCTTTTTTGAAACTTAGTATCTAGACCTTTGGAGAATCCTATAATTTCTGCCTTTTGATTTTTATTTAATTGCCATAAAGACATGTTTTCACCCTCAAACTTTGGTTTCATAAGGCAGACTAGCACCTATTTATATCAAATACAATAGGTTTTAAATTGTCTTATAGGCCGCAAGTGCCCTATGATACGCCATTTTGTGATCTACTATAGGAGATGGATAGTCGTCTGTTTCGAATTCAGGTACCCATTTTTTAATATAGTTGTAGTCTGGATCAAATTTTTTCTGTTGTGTTTCGGGATTAAAAACACGAAAGTAAGGCGCTGCATCACAACCGGTTCCAGCTACCCACTGCCAGTTTCCATTATTTGAGGATAAGTCAAAATCTAAAAGCTTTGAGGCAAAGTATCGCTCTCCCCACCTCCAATCAATCAAAAGGTGTTTAACCAGAAAGCTTGCGGCAAGCATTCTTACTCTATTATGCATGTGACCTGTTTGATTTAGCTCCCGCATGCCTGCATCCACTAAGGGATAACCTGTCTTTCCCTGGCACCATTTTTCAAACTCTTTTTTGTCATTTTTCCATTTGATTTTATTATACTTATCTCTAAAAGCACCTTTAACAACATGAGGAAAGTGCCAGAGGATCTGCATAAAGAACTCCCGCCAAATCAACTCACTTAACCAAGTATCATTAAGCTCATAACCTTTTTGGGCCAACTTTCTCACGCTAACCGTTCCAAACCGAAGATGAATCCCTAGTAATGATGTACCATCAACGCTAGGGATATCTCGACGCTTATCATAGTTTTGAATGATAGCTTTTTTAACTTTAGTGGAAGGAATTGAAATAGAGGATTTTACAAAGCCTAACTTTTTTAATGATGGAAAGCTCAAATTATTAATCTTTAGGAAATTATCAAAATACTTTTTGTTATTAAAGCTCGCCAAATCTTTTGGTGTTAGATTTTCAAGCCATTTTCTTTTATAGGGAGTATAGACGGTATAAGGCTTACCATCATTTTTTAAGATATCATTTTTAGCAAATATAACTTGATCTTTAAAACCATAACTTTCAACTCCCTGTTTTTTAAGCAGAGCTTGAATTTGTTTATCCCTTAATATGGCATAAGGCTCATAGTCCTCATTAAAGTAAACTGACTGAAGGTCAAATTTACTAATCACTTTTTTCCATATCTCTGTTGGGTCACCATGCTCTACGAGGATATCGCTACCGATGGAATTAAGCTCGTCTTTAAGAATTTTTAAACTTGAGTGGATAAAACCCAGCCTCGCGTCATCATTATCATTAAGTTTATCTAATATTTTCGAATCAAAGATAAATAGGCATAACACAGGCTCACCAGACTTAAGTGCCATATATAAACCATGGTTGTCCTCTAGCCTCAAGTCCCTTCTTAACCAAAAAATACTACATTTTTTTTTCACGACCTATTATTCCTCTTTAAAAATGTCTTTTATTACTTTTTTCCTGTAACCAAAGATTTTATCTAAATCTTTTTTAACAAACAGACCTGCCACTATATCTCCTAAGGCCCCCAGTGGTACTTTATAAACTACATGATCTTTTATGAGAGTACCATGAGGCATCTCAAAGAAATTATGGGTATGGACCCATTTAGAATAAGGGCCATTTAACTGTTCATCAACAAAAACTTTTGGTGATATAAACTCATTAATTCTAGACTTCCAGCTAAGTGAAATTCCATGAACCTTTAGTTTATAATCAATAAGAGTTCCTTTGGTTAAGGTTGGAGTGTTTTTCCCAAGAACTTTGAATTTCAAATACTCGGGTGTGATCTTTTCTAGATTATTTTCATTTGAGAAAAAAGGAAAAACTTTATCTAGAGGCATGTCAATGTATTGATAGACTTTAAGAACTCTCTCTCCGTTTAAATCATGTTCTAAGATATTCTCCAAGGCCGACTTTAAGTCCTGATACTTGAATTTAAATCCATCCTTAACAAATTCATTGGGTATGACTCTTTGAGAATTCAATAAAATCTGTGACATCTCTCCAAAAATTAGCTTTAAGGCGAAGCTAGGAACAGGAAATAATGTGGGCCTTCTTAAAATTTTACCGAGCGTTTTTGTGAAAGCAGCATTAGTTAGAGCACCGGGTGATACACCGTTGTAAATTTGTTGAGTTCCATTTCCTTCTAATAAGAACTTGAACTGCTCTACTAAATCTTCAATATGGATCCAGCTCATATACTGCTTACCATTGCCAAGGTTTCCCGCTACTCCCATCTTAAATGGTGGAAGCATTTTTTTGAGGGCCCCACCATTTTTGGCAAGTACAATACCTACTCGAATCAATTGTGACTCGAGACCTTCAATACCATGATTTAGCGTTAATTCTTCCCACTGTTTACAAACATCTGCTAAAAAACCATCACCAACTTTACTCTGAGAATCTAGGGCCTCATCTCCACAGTTGCCATAAATGCCAATGGCCGAAGCGCTAATAAACTTTCGAGGCGGCTTATCCATAGTTCTTATGGTATCCATAAGAAGTCTTGTCGAATCTACTCGGGAGTTAAGAATCTTATCTTTTTTATTTTGGGTCCATCTTCCTTCAGCGACACTCTCACCGGCCAGATGGATAATTGTATCAACACCTTCTAGGGCCTCTGGGCCTAATTGGGCCTGAGCAGGATCCCATTGATATACTTCAACAGGGAATGCAAACTCTTGGTTTTTATTTCTTGTTAGAACCCTAATATCTGTTATTCCTGATTCAAAAAAGTTCTCCAACATTTGTTGGCCTACTAAACCTGAGGCACCTGTTATAAGAATCTTCATGCTTACTCCTTTTAAGGTATAATATAGGAATGAGCACACTATATGATTAGACAAGAACTAGACATTAAGTATTAAGCTATTGATATTTTTAACTTATGGAGGAGAGGATGAGTAAAGAATTTAAGATTGGTGGTTTTTTTGTACTCTTTTTACTTATGCTTGGGACTACAATATGGGCAGGCCTTCAGCAAAACCTTTTCACCGAATTTGGGTGGAGCTCAAGCCCTATGTGGTTCAAGGCCACCATTGTAGATTTCTACATTAATCAAATTATTCTTTGGCTCTGGGTCTGCGTTTTAGAACCTAAAATTCTCACAAGAGCTGTTTGGTTAATCTTATTCATATGTTTTGGTAGTATGGGAACCACGGCCTATATTATAATCCGACTTTATAAGGGCCTTCCTCTTATTAAAAAGCTATCCTAGAGTTTTCAATACCTTAGGTAGCTCTAGGTCGAGTAATTGTTTCCTTACCCTACTCAAAAATAGTTATTAGTGCTATCTCCCTAGCATGCAAGTAGATGTACGATTTTTAGATAATTTAAGACTTGAGGCCAGCTTTGATGACTTCAAAGTTATTACCGATCAGCCTATAAGGTATAAGGGCGATGGTACGGCCCCAGGCCCTTTTGACTATTTTTTGGCCTCATCCGCTCTGTGTGCCGCCTACTTTGTTAAAATCTATTGTAAGGCAAGAGAAATTCCTACAGAAGATATTAAAATATTTCAAAATAATATTGTCGATCCAGACAATCGGTATAAGCAAACTCTTCATCTTCAAATTGAGCTACCAGAAAGTATTTCCGCAAAGGACAGAGAAGGTATCCTTAGAGCAATGGACCGATGCTCTGTAAAAAGAGTCATACAAAACTCTCCAGACTTTATCATTGAAGCAAAAAATATTCTTGGATCAAATTCAAATAACATCTTTAAACTAGACCCCGAAATTAAAACCAATATACCTGGTAAGGATAGACCTTTAGAAGAAACCATCTCTCAGATGACATCGGTTCTTGAAAACCTTGGTATTAATATAGAAATAGCTTCATGGAGAAATCTTGTTCCTCATGTATGGTCTGTCCATATTAGGGATGCTGACTCCCCTATCTGTTATACAAATGGAAAAGGGTCCACAAAAGAAGCTGCCTTAGCATCGGCCCTAGGCGAATATATAGAAAGAATTAGTAATAACTATTTTTATAATGATTATTACTTAGGAAAAGAAATCGCTGAATCGGAATTCGTTCACTATCCAAATGAAAAATGGTTTCCTATAACACCTCATTTTTCAGAAGACCTAATGGACGATTACCTTCTTAGTATTTATAACTCTGACGGAGAGCTATCGCCTAAACATCTTGTTGATACAAACTCTGGAAATATTGAAAGAGGTATTTGTTCCATACCATTCACAAGACAATCGGATCAAAAAGAGGTTTTCATACCTGTCAACCTCATTGGTAACCTTTTTGTTTCAAACGGGATGAGTGCAGGTAATACAAAATATGAAGCAAGAGTACAGGCCATCTCTGAAATATTTGAACGGGCCGTAAAGAATCAAATCATCCGAGAAGAGCTCACTTTACCTGATGTTCCTAAGGAAGTTTTACAGCAATTCCCTAATATTTATGAAGGGATTAAAACTTTAGAGGATAAAGGGTTTCCCATACTCGTAAAGGATGCTTCACTTGGCGGAAAATTCCCTGTCATGTGTGTGACATTAATGAATCCTAAAAATGGTGGAGTTTATGCTTCTTTTGGTGCTCACCCCAGTTTTGAGATCGCTCTTGAAAGAAGTTTAACTGAGCTTCTTCAAGGCAGAAGTTTTGAAGGGCTCAACGATGTTATGGCCCCCTCATTTAACTCATTGGCAGTAAGTGAGCATAATAATATTATTGATCACTTTATTGATTCCGTAGGTGTCATTTCTTGGAAGTTCTTTTCGCAAAAGTCGGACTATAATTTTCATCACTGGAATTTTTCTGGATCTACGAAACAAGAGTATGACTACCTCATGGAGATCTTTAAACAGCTTGAAAAAGAAGTCTATATCGCAGATTATACAGATCTTGGTGCCTATGCCTGTAGAGTCCTTGTGCCTGATTATTCAGAGATTTATGAAAGTAGCGATTTAATTTGGGATAATCATAATCGATCTCTTGAATTCAGGGAGCAGATTCTTAACCTACACTCATTAGATAATGAAGAGCTTAATGAGCTATATGAAGACCTCGAAGAAAGTGGTCTAGATGATCATATGGCCATTTCTGAGCTTATAGGTATAGCCTTTGAAGAAACGACCAACTGGGGGCAACTTACTGTTGGTGAGCTGAAACTTTTACTGCTTTTATCCCTATCTCGGTTGGAAGAGGCCAAGGAGATAAGTGAACTCTTTGTGGCCTACAATGACAGCTTGCCTGAGAGGAAAAAGTTCTACCAAGGGCTAAACACTCTTCTTGATATTTCTTTGGATGAGAAGCTTGAATTAGAGGATTACATAATAAACCTAAACAAAATTTTTGGAAAAGAACTGGTTGCAAACATTCAGTCTTGCATTGAAGGGGAATTAAAATTCTTTGGTTTAGGGCCAATAAATAACGATATAAATAATATTGATAAACATAAAAAACTTATCAAAAGTTATCAGAAACTTAAAAAGGCCAGAAAAGGCTAGTTATCTAATCATTTTAAACTTAATCCGTGCTAAACTATACTTCAATCCCCCAATGGAGTTAGTTATCATGGTAAAACACCTAATCATTTTTTTATTATTAAGCTCTTCTTTAAATGCTAAAACACTTATCTTTTTATCTGACTTAGAAGGCAACGGTGAAAAGTGGGATACTTTTATAAAAACCAGTGGGTGTTTCCAAGGTTATAGTCCTCCAATCAATAAAAATCTAAATGGTTTCAAAAATGTTCAACAAATGAGATCTCGTCAATCTTTAAAGCTTAATAATAATTGTAGTTTCTTTTTCCTTGGTGATGCTGTCGATAAAGGAAACGATACAATAAGAATTCTAAGAGACCTTGTCTATTTAAAAGAAGTTTATATCAATGATGTTTTTCTCGTTCCAGGCAACAGAGAGATTAATAAACTCAGATGGCTACAAGAATTCTCAAAGGATGGAAAGATAGTACCAGATAACTTTTATAAGTTCACAATGAGTAAGTTCCCTATTCAAGAAGCAAAAGGTTTAATTGCAAGTAAAAACTTTAATGGATTATTTAATAAATATTTTGGTGGTACTTTTGGTGCGCCTAAGGCCATGGAGTTTAGAAGTCAAGAATTAGGTTTGGATAACCTTAGACAAAGTAATTATAACCAGTGGATAACAACAATCCTTAAAAGTCTAAGAGAAGATGTCGAAACTTATAAAAATAATACCGGAGGTCCTTCCCGAGGCTTATTAAGAAGATACCTAGAATTATCTAGTATGGTTGTTAGATACAATGATCTTTTATTAAGTCATGGTTATATTGGACCAGACAGCCTAGGTAAAGTCCCTTTAACTAATGGTAGATATAATTCTTATAACATAAATACTTCAAGAGATATTGATAACTGGATTAGGGCCTTAAACAAGTTTAAAACAGACAACTTAAAAATCATTATTGAAAAAGGTCACTATGGACAGACCCAAAAAAATGCAAATAGACAAGGAAAAAGTCATGCGAAGTTTGCTGGTAATGACCTGATCCTTTACCAAGAACCTCTCCTTGATGGTAAATATTCCTTTAATCAAAATAGTGTTGTATTAGGCAGAAACTCCAATGGAGAAGACTCTGGGAATGCCTTTGATATTCTTGAGGGTGACCATCAGCAGGCAACATTAAAACTTTCAAAAGCAGGTATTAATGTAAGAGTTTCTGGACATACACCCGTTGGGCAAAGCTCTTTTATCCAAAAAGCTAACATCCCAGGAGGCCCTGTAAGTTGGAGTATCAACGTTGATAACTCAGCTGAGCATACACAAATGCCTGGTGTTGCGAATATCTTTAAATTAATCAACAACAAGACTTTTTACACATCAAGTACCGTTAAATTAAACGGATCTATGCAAGCAGTGAAGGCGACCTTTAGCAAAGCTGGAGATGATGCTAGTGAGCTTGGTCATCGTTATAATTGTCAGAACAAAGTTTATACAGTTTTAAGTAAACTTAGAAACACCAACAAACACCTACTTTATAGAGGTGATAAAGTTGGCAGGGCATATGTGACCACTAATATAACAGTAGACTTAAAACAATGCACTAGAATTTAATATACATACACTTCGATAAGCCTTAGAAAAGGTATTGTACAAGGAGGATTATATCCAGCTACTATGCTTATTATCCTCCTTTTGATAAAAGTCATAGCTAGCGGCGAGGTAGAACTCATTTTTCACCGCACAAAAGTTAATAGAAATAAAAGGTTAGCTATAGCATGCCAGAACTGCCCGATGCTTAAACACCATCAACTAAATACCTAAGGATTCCCAAAAGTAAGAATGATTTAGAGACGTTATCTCCTTACCCGTATTTCATGTTACTTCACTTTAGTTC